>NZ_JBATUX010000001.1:0-9383 GCF_049671445.1 Paenisporosarcina sp.
GATACGAAATCGCACTTTTTAGAAAGTTTATACTATGTGAATGATTGGGTGTTGCTCTCTAGAGAGTTGTTTTCCCATTCATTTTGATTTATTCCCACTCACTCGGTGTTTATTCTCCTTCGCGGTCGATATATTCCCCTTCATTCTCTATTTAGTCCCCTTCAACTACTCTTTATTCCCCTCCACCCAATTTTCCCCACAAAAATACCCTGAACAAAGTGAGTGGGGGCTAATTTGTTTTGTTTTCGCTTCGCTACTGTTGAAGAGAATTAAGCAAATTTGATATATGGTGGTTATTCCCTTTCATTTAATTTCCCCAAAATTTTAGATGCCTGTTTACATGTGTCAATTTGCAGAAATCGCCTGCATTCTTTATTGGTTATCTTTCTATCAATCAACATTGCAAAATCACTAAGGGCATTAAGATGTCCTACTTTAGTGGACTCACCACATTTTCGGCAGCGCCACTCTCTGTAAAACTTTTTCACAGCAAATGAATGGCATTTTTCGCAAGTAACACCGGGAACAATATCTTTGGATTCAATAAAGTATTTAGAGGTAATCGGAAATGGATTGTAATCTTGATGTGCATTTAAAAATTCAGTTAAGAGTGCCTCCATCTGATCATAATCCAATTTCATTTTATCTCTAGGGCGTGTACGAATATAATGAGCAAGTTCCTGCAGTCCAATTATGGGAATCTCTGTTTCATCAAATTGAATAGATCGATTAGCATCTTTAAATATCACAATTTGATATATGGGTAATTCTATATTCTTCATTTCTAAAAAATCTTGCAACAGATCTGTTATTTCAACTACTTGAGCTAATGGGTTTTTATAATAATCAATTTGGCCAGAAGCTAAAGTTCGTTCGAGCTGAGGATGATTTTTACGAATTTTTATATGTCCGCCTATATTCTTCATTTCCAAAATAATGGCATAGTATGGGGTTACAATTAATGAATCAATTTGGAACCAAGCAGTAGAGTATAGATGCAAATCATGTAAAACATAATAGTCAAATCTGAATTTCACACGTTCAAAAAAAATATTTAAGAGTTCCTCTCCTTTTATACCAGCAATTATTTGCCTTTGTAGTCCTTCTAAAAAAACGTATTTGGGATGAGATGGAGATAATCTTCGAATCGCAGCCTCTACTCCCATTAATTTTAATGAATCCGTTCGATATTTCATAATCATCAACATAGCACCTACCCATAACAGTTCTTAGCCTGAATTTTATATCGAACTAATATTTTTTACATCAAAATGGGACAAAGTTGTATTTTGGCTCTGTATTGACGATACAAAATTTATATTCCCCTTGAAATAATGAGGCATTATTAAATTATGACTATTAGTATAAGTCCAGTTTAATAATTAACTATATTGGTTATTCCCTTTCATTTCGGTTTATTCCCTTTCACTCGGTGTTTATTCTCCTTCGCGGTCGATATATTCCCCTTCATTATCTGTTTAATTCCCTTCAACTACTGTTTATTCCCCTTCACCCAATTATTTCCACAAAAATACCCCCAAACGAAGTGCGTGGGGGCTAATTAGTTTGATTTTCGCTTCGCTCTTATTGGTACAAGTGTCACTTGATATAATTCTAAGTTTCTTCTCATCCAAAAAAGACTGCCTAGGCAGTCTTTAATGTGATTGTTTTTCTAAAATGATGTCCATCTGTTCAAAGGTCATGGGTTTGTAAAAGTAGTAACCTTGACCGCAATTGCATCCGATTGTACGAAGTATGGTTAGTTGTTCTACTGTTTCAATGCCTTCAGCAACAGATTGCATATTTAAGTTGGCCGCGAGCTGTACAATGGTTCGCACAATGGCTAGAGTGCCTTCATTTTCAATCTTCGATATAAAACTTCGATCAATCTTAATTTCACTGACAGGTAGTTGTTGCAAATAGCTGAGTGACGAGAAGCCCATTCCGAAATCATCTACGGAACTTTCAAATCCTGCTAACTTCAATTGCTCAAAAATATTTTTAGCAAAGTCAAAATCAACTAAGCCGATACTCTCTGTTATTTCAATACGTAAATATTTTGAAGGAATGTCGAATTTTTTTACGGTATTACGCAAATCTGCTACAAAGTAGGGGTGGAAAAAGTGATCTGTAGAAATGTTGACCGCAACCGGCAACAAAAATTTGCCCTCTCGTTTGCGTTTTTGTAACCAAGTTAATACTTTTGTCAGAATGATTTGTTCAATGGCTCTGATTTTTCCTGAATTTTCAGCAGCTGGGATAAAGACATCAGGTGGCACTTGTCCTAGTTCTGGCGAATTCCATCTCGCTAAAGCTTCAAAAGAAAAAATTTCACCTGAATTTAAATCAATTTTCGGTTGAATATGAACGTCAAATTCACCTCGTTGTAAAGCATGTGATAAGTGATTAATAATTGTAAGTTTGCGCTTTGCCTTTTCATCTTGGTCTAAAGTGAAAAATGATAACGCACTTCCTGCTCGTTTCTTTGCTTCAGAAATTGCTGTATCTGCATAGCGAATAAGTTCGTCACAAACGATTTTATTTCCTTTGAAGGGTGTTACACCAATTTTCATGGTTACATACATTTCTTCATCCCCTATTAAAAAAGGATCATTCACACTACTCAAAATCAAGGATGCGTATCGTTCAATTTCAGCTATTGGAAGTAAACTAGCAATAATTAAGGCCGGACTTGAGAAGAGAGCGATGATATCATCGCTTCGTTTAAAAACGCGCTCTATTCGTTTACACATTTGCTTAATCAATTCATCTCCAGTTACTCGACCATAGACATCGACTATATGCGCAAATTCTGAAGGCTCTATAATTGCAACGAAACCAGTTTTATTTTCATTTAGTAAATCTTTAAGTTCATTTACAAAATAATGACGATTCGGAATACCCGTGTCTGCATCTATATATGCAAGACGCAGCACTTCTTCTTGATGATTAGAATATTTCACGGCAAGTGAAATAAGTGGAGCTAACCGTTGCATAAATTCTAAATCGACAGCCCGTGGTTTATTGGGTTTATTAAAATAGGTAGCAATAGTTCCTATTACTTTATTTTCTTGCGTCATTATTGGAATGGACCAGCAAGCACGTAAATTATGGCTAAGTGCAAGATCTTTGTAATCAACCCATAAAGGATCTGTTTCTATATCCGTCACGATTACTGGTTTTTTAGTATATGCTGCCGTACCACAGGAACCTGAATTGAGACCAATTTTAGAACCTTGAATAGCTTGGTTATATATGTCAGGTAAGGATTTAGCTGCTGCTACAATCATTCGATCTTGGGAGTCGAGCAAAAGAATGGAGCTTTTCGTATCTTGTTGAAAGAAACTTTCAGCCACATTACATATCTTTTGAAGAAGGACACTTAATGCATAGCCTTTTTCAATACCTTCGTAAATTTCTTGTTGCACCACAAATATTGCTTCCGTTTGTTTGCGGTTAGTTACATCTAATTGTAACCCTATGTAAAATAACAGTATTCCGTTTTCATCACGCAGAGGTTGTATAACTAGTTCATTCCAAAATGGGGTTCCATCTTTTCGGTAGTTTAATAGTTCAGTATGTATGGAATCTCCAGAAGCAATTTGTTTTCGTAAGCTCTGAATTGAATCTTCAAGCGTTTCAGGACCTTGTAAGAAACGACAATTCTGACCGAGAACTTCTTCACGAGAAAAGCCTGACAATCGTAAAAAAGGGTCGTTAACATAAACAAGTGGGTTGTTTAGACTATCTGGGTCGGACACTACAAAACTGGTTTGATATTGATCGCCCAAACGACATAACCAATCAAATAAAAGGTCTTTGCTTAATCCTTTTGGATAATTCGTTTTCAAGCCTTACACCACCTTAATGTCTATGTAGTCCTATAGTAGAGGATTTGAAAAAAAAAAGCTAGAATTTACTAGCTAAATATATCCAAAATTCTAAATTTTTTACCAATTGTAATTTTTGACATTAACTTTGTTTACTGCTGGCTTATTTAAGCATAGAAATTTACTGAACAAATACACATGCATTTTAAATACAAAAACACCACAGACAAGAGTCTGTGGTGCCATCCTATTAAAGTTAACCCTATTTATCTAAAAGAGTGTTTGCTCGTTTTTTTATGAAATCCTTTTCCATAATAAGAGAACGTTAAGAAAACTAGCCACAACGGTCCAACGATAAGAGCAATTCTCGTATCTGGATTATAAGCCATCACAATAATTACAAAAGCCAAGAAGGCAAGTGCAATATATGAAGTGAACGGAAATAAAGGTACTTTATATTTCAATTTTTCTTTTTCTCTCGTTTTTAATCCTCTACGGAAACTAATTTGTGATAACAAGATAATTCCCCATGTCCAAATAGCTCCGAAAGTAGCAATACTCGTTACCCAAGTGAATACTTTAGCTGGAACAATATAATTTAAAAGAACTCCAACTAATAATACAGCTGACGTGGCAATAATAGCTGTTCCAGGAACTCCGTTGTTAGTTAAGTTCCCAAAATTCTTTGGCGCTTGCCCATGCTCTGCAAGGTTGAATAACATTCTTCCCGTACTAAATAGTCCACTATTACATGAAGAAAGCGCTGCCGTTAAAATAACAAAGTTAATAATACCCGCTGCACCTGGTATCCCAATTTGTTCAAATGCCAGAACAAATGGACTGCCTTTTGAACCGATTTCTTGCCACGGATAAATTGACATAATAACAAACAGTGCTCCTACATAAAAAATTAGGATACGCCAGAATACGGTATCAATTGCTCGGGCAATTGATTTTTCTGGATTTTTTACTTCTCCAGCTGTTACACCAATCATTTCGATGCCAAGATACGCAAACATGACCATTTGAAGTGATAATATAAGACCTTTTATTCCGTTCGGGAAAAATCCACCATTTTCCCACAGATTACTAATACCAGTAGCAATACCACCGTTACCAATACCAAATGTAATCATACCGAATCCGACGAAAATCATCCCAATAATTGTTACTATTTTAATCAAAGCAAACCAAAACTCAAGTTCACCATACGCTTTAACTGCAAGGAAATTAATAGAAGCCATTGCAACTAAAGCAATTAATGCCCAGATCCATCGTGGTGTATCTGGATACCAAAATTCCATATAAATTCCGACAGCCGTTATCTCTGCCATACAAGTAACAACCCATAGGAACCAATAATTCCAACCCGTTATGTATCCTGCAAGTGGTCCTAAATAATCCCGTGCATATTTACTGAACGAACCCGCTACTGGTTTGTGAATCGCCATTTCGCCAAGTGCTCTCATAATAAAAAACATCATAAGTCCGCTGAATGCATAACCTAATAAGATACTTGGACCTGCTAATTTAATTGCTGTAGCAGAACCCAAAAATAGACCTACTCCGATAGCAGCTCCTAAAGACATAAGTGTGATATGTCTCTCTTCCAATCCACGTTGCAGTCCAGTTGAATGTGAATTTTTCTTCATACTTGTGTCCCCCTTTTGTTCGCGAGCTAGCTTTATAAAATGATTTAAATAATTGTGCTATAGTTTTATTCTTTCATTATTTAGCATTACCCTAATATAAATCATTTATAATAGTTTGACTAGTTACATAAGTTCTAGTTACAAAGCCTTCTCTACTATTGATTCTTATACCCCATAAAATAAAATATATGTTAGGAATTATAAAAATATTATAGTAATAGTTATTCTTTTTAAATTATATTACCAAAATATTTTAAAGGTTCTATCAATTAAAAGGTTATTATCATAACAGCTTTTTCAAACGGAACAATTACACTGATCGCATTCGATACAATGCATGAAAAATGTGTGTGGAAATGGCTGAATCACTAAAACAGCCGGGAAAATGAATGGGAATAACCACACAACTTTGTGTGAAACCTTATCATTATTAGCCAAACGAAAACAAAACTAATTTGCCACCACTCACTCCTTTCAGTTATGGGGAAAAATGGGCGAATGGGAATAAACGGAGTCTGAAGGGGAATAAATCACTCGCCAGTGGGAATAAATCAAAATTGGGAATTACCACATTTCTTCAGTGTTAATAGCACTCTTGAATATAGTAAAATAAAAAAGGATTTTTCTAGGACAACATTGTCCTTAGAAAAATCCTTTATTTATTATCTATTTACTGTTTATTGATACAAAGGGAACTTAGCAGTTAAGGCTGCTACACGTTCTGCCGATTCTTTGTGAACCGCTTCGTCTTCAATATTTTTCAGTAATTTCGCGATGATTGAGGCAATTTCTTTCATTTCTGGTTCTTTAAATCCACGAGATGTAACGGCAGGTGTACCAATTCGAATACCTGAAGTTACAAACGGGCTTGTTGTATCGAATGGAATCGTATTTTTGTTTACCGTAATGCCAACTTCGTCCAACACTTTTTCCGCCACTTTACCTGTTAGCTCTAAAGAACGTAGGTTAACTAGCAATAAGTGATTGTCCGTACCACCAGAAACGACGTCAATTCCTTCATCAATCAAGCAGTTTGCTAATGCTTTAGCATTTTTCACGACTTGTTGAATATATGTTTTGAATTCTGGTTGTTGAGCTTCACCGAAAGCAACAGCTTTAGAAGCAATTACGTGCATTAATGGGCCACCTTGAATTCCAGGGAAAATCGTTTTATCAATTTTCTTCGCAAATTCTTCAGTTGTCAAAATTAATCCACCACGTGGACCACGAAGCGTTTTGTGTGTTGTTGACGTTACAAAATGAGCATGTGGTACAGGATTTGGATGTTCACCCGCTGCAACTAGACCAGCGATGTGTGCCATATCGACCATCAAGTACGCTCCTACTTCATCTGCAATCTCACGGAATTTCGCGAAATCAAGTGTACGAGAATAAGCACTTGCTCCAGCAACAATCATTTTTGGTTGATGTTCGATCGCTTTTTCACGAACTTCTGAGTAATCAATTGTTTCGGTTACTTCATCTACACCGTATTCAACAAAGTTGTATTGAATTCCACTGAAGTTGACTGAAGATCCGTGAGTTAAGTGACCACCGTGAGATAAGTTCATTCCTAAAACAGTATCGCCTTGCTCAAGTACTGTCATGTAAACAGCCATGTTAGCTTGTGAACCTGAGTGAGGTTGCACGTTTGCATGCTCTGCTCCGAAAATTTCTTTCAAGCGGTCACGTGCGATATTTTCAACAACGTCCACATGTTCACAGCCACCATAATAGCGTTTGCCAGGATAGCCTTCAGCATATTTATTTGTTAATACAGACCCTTGAGCTTCCATTACTGCTTCTGACACAAAGTTTTCAGAGGCTATTAATTCAATGTTACCTTGTTGACGTATTTTTTCAGCATTCATTGCTTCATAAACCACTTTGTCTTGCGCAGCAATCTTTTTCATGTGTCCATATCCCCTTTGAGTCTATTTGTTTTTATATACTGCTCGTTCACCGCCGATTAGTTTCGGTCGAGTGGTAGAGAGGGTGACTATTGCTTCACCAATTTGTTTTACAGATGTTCGAATCGGCACCGCGACTGATTTGATGTGCATGCCGATGAGTGTTTGTCCAATATCGATGCCGCCGTGGGCTACCACATGCTCGACCACAACAGGATCGCTGAAATGCGTATAAGCATAAGCTGACATAGACCCACCTGCTTTTTGAACAGGAATGACCGATACCGGTTCTAGTCCGAAGACTTCTGCCGTTTGTCGTTCAACCGTAAGTGCACGGTTGATATGCTCACAACCTTGGAACGCTAAATGAATGCCGTGCTTGTGGGCAAATGTATGAAGCGGCTTATATAGTACTTCCGCTACTTCCATTCCACCTGCAGAACCAATTCGCTTGCCGACAATTTCAGAAGTCGAGCAACCAATGACAAGTAGTTGTCCAGGTGTAAACGTAACTTGTTCAGCAAATCCATCCAACAATTCTTCGAGTTGAGATTGCCACAATGTGTAAGCATCCATATGACCAAACTCCTCTATTTGTTTTCCAGTTCAGAAAGTTTTGAGATGCGACGTTCGTGACGACCGCCTTCGAACTCGCCTTCTAACCATGTTTTCACGATTTCGCGCGCTAAGCCACCGCCAACTACGCGTTCGCCCATTGCTAAAATATTGGAATCATTATGACCTCGTGTCGCTTTTGCGCTAAATACATCGTGCACTAGAGCACAACGGATGCCTTTTACTTTGTTTGCCGCAATCGACATGCCAATTCCTGTACCGCAAATTAAGATACCACGGTCAAATTCCCCTGCTGCTACACCTTGTGCTACTGGTTGCGCATAGTCTGGGTAATCGACAGAATCACTTGTTTGTGGTCCAAAATCTTGATACGTGTGACCTAGTTCATCAAGTAAAGAGGTAATTTCTTTGCGCAAATTATTGCCGCCATGATCGGAAGAAATCGCGATGTTCATAATAGTCCCTCATTTCTTTTCTTACTCGATTTCATCTTACCATTTTTAATAGGAAAAGCGCAAAGTGACATTTTGACAAATCAGAACTGTCTAAACAATCTTAGTGATTTTAGTTTGGGTAATGAAAGAATTTATTGTTCTTTTATATAGAAGGTCGGCCAAAGATACAATTTTGGCCTCTTGCTACTTACTTTATTTCAGACCTTTCTTTAAAGTTAGTAGTGACACTCACTTTAGAGTTAAAAAAGACAGTTTTTGATGTTGAAAATCCCATTTTTCATTCTTCCGATAAATCTCAGTCTGACTTTTCGAGGTTGACGTCTGGAAAATTAGCGTTGACGTCTGAAAAAAACGCCTCCAGGTCTGAAAAATGCGCATCGACGTCTGAAAACATGAATTGCACAAAATTTGGGACGCTCCCCTGACACAGCTAGGTTTCCAGTGCGCTTCGGCTGTCTCCTCTGCTGCACTATCATCTAGAGAACAAAGAGTGGGGCTTGTGACTGCGTCACTCGCCCCACTCTATTTTTTTCGATTATTCTGCGGCGGAGATTCATCCTTCGCTCCCTGAAAACCTGAGTGCAAACCGTTACAATCTTTTTGTTTATTAGAGAATTGACACTCTCTTCATATAAATATTCGGCCGAAGATGCAATTTTGGCCTCTTTCTGCTTTTTTTATATTTATTCTGCTAAATACTTTAATGAGTTAAAGAACACCTATATGACACTAAGTATAGGTACATCATTCAATATCTTAGTTGTTGAAAAGGGATATAAATTATGGGAAACCCTAATAACAAAGGTTTCCCATCTCTTGTTTACCTGATGTTCATAAAATGCTCTATCCAAACAATTCCCAAAGAGATAATCCAAATTGTTAAGGGAATTACCAAACTCTTAAATGCTTGCAACCACTGATAGTTTTTCCTTTGTTTTTGCAGTAGTCTATCCGTAACAA
>NZ_JBATUX010000002.1:0-5938 GCF_049671445.1 Paenisporosarcina sp.
TTGGTCCTTATAAACATACAGAAGTAATTGATTTTAACGAGCTACAGGGAAATCAGTTATTTGTTATATCAGGTAGTACCGGGGCGGGGAAAACAACCATTTTTGATGGAATCTGCTTTGCCTTATACGGATCAGCAAGTGGTTCGGATCGTAGTGAATCACGAATTATGCGCAGTGACTTTGCAGAGGATCATGTCCATACAGCTGTCGAACTAGAATTCGAAATTCATCATCGTACGTATCGAATCTTGCGTCAAATGGGGCATGTGAAAAAAGGCAATAAAGGAGCGACAGGTGAAAAGTATGAGTTTTATGAAAAACTAATTGACCGTGAAGTTCCGTGTGTTGAACGACAAATCGTCTCAGAAATTAATGTGAAAGTCGAAGAGATTATTGGCCTAACGCAAAATCAATTCATCCAAATTGTCATGCTTCCACAAGGTGAATTTCGAAAACTACTAACTTCTGAGACAGAAAATAAAGAAGATATATTACGAAAAATCTTTAAAACCGAACCTTATAAAATGATTAGTGAGCGTCTTAAGAAAAAGAAAGTACTCGCTGAAGAAGAACTAAAAATTGAACAACGCACGACTAATAGTTACATTCAACATATCGCTGCATCGTTTCCACAACGAGAATCCACCATATTTGAGGTGCTTGCTCAAGATCACTACAATATTCACCAAGTTATTTCGGGATTGGAAGAAGAAGCTTCTTTTTATGAAGAGAAAATCCGTCAAGATCACTCTAAATACGAAGAGGCTTACCAGAAACACACAAGCAAGTCAGCTGAATTTCATCAAGCCAAGAGCTTAAATGAACAATTTGATGAATGGGAAGCAAAGGAATTGAAACTGGCTACTTTGACGGAGCAGTTGCCTTTATTTGAAGGCAAAGAGAAGCAACTCGAAAAAGCAGATCGTGCAAGCGTAATCGAAGAAATCGAAAGACAATTTAGAGAGCTTCAAAAAGAAGTACTTGAGAAGCAGCAGCTTTGGAATGGTGCTATTTCTTCAGAGGCAAAAGCAAAGGTAAAGTTAGAGCAGGTTAATCTTCAATATAGTGAAGAAGAGAACAAGCAGGAGATTCGTGAAAAACTTAGCGCGTCACTCGTTCGTTTGAATGATTTCTTGCCAATTGTGAAGGACATGACTTTGAAAGAGTCTGAGCTGAAAGTATTAGAAAGTGGACTATCTAAATTAACCGCAAACCTCCAAGCAATTAAGCAACAAGTAATCGCTAAAAATGAAAGTGTTACTGTGTTAAAGCTGGAAATGGAAAGGCTCGAATATCAGCTGATTCCGTTTGATGAGAAGTTGCAACAATTAAGCGAGATAAACGAACAATACCGTGTGTTGAAAGAGTTTCTTACAATTCAACAGTCGATGCACGTACTTGAAGTTGAGACACATGAAAAAGAACAACAATATAATGTGATAAAAACAGAATACATGACACTTGAAAATGAGTGGTTTGCGAATCAAGCACGCGTATTGGCCGCTCATTTACATGACGGAGAAGCTTGTCCTGTATGTGGCAGTGTGGAGCATCCAAATAAGAACGAGCAAGATCAGACAGTTGCTCCTTCGAAAGAACAGTTAGAACAAGCAAAATCGACTTTAGATCGAGTGGACAATGATTATCGAAATGCATTAGCCAAACAAAACGCTGTGATGGAGCAACTCTCTAGTAAAAGTGAAGAAGTATCTAGATTCGGTGTTAGTGAAGAGCAGGTCGATGAGGTTTATAGAACATTGGACGGGTCTCGATTGAAATTAGATGCTGAAGTTAGTCAAATGCGAAAAGATAAAGAAGCGCTTCGTAATATAAAACAACAACATCAAGAACAATCTCTAATGGTGCAAGAGCTCGATATTAAAAAAGTTGAGATAGAGAAAACTTACCTAGAAGCACAATCTACTTATGAAAAAAGCAAAGCTATTTATGAAGACAAGCTACAATCAATTCCTAACGAAGTACGTGTTTTATCGCAATTACAACAACAAATCCGCGAGACAACTGAACATAAAATCAATCTTGAAAATACTTGGAAAGCTGTGCAACAGCAACGACAAGAAGCTAGAGAACAACATTCTTCTTCGGTTTTGACCATCGCGCACACTGAGCATGCTTTTCAAGAAACAAAGGCTAAACAAGATAAAGCGGAGGTCGCTTTTAATACTGCACTCCAGTCCTCGTCTTTTGAGACTGAAGAAATGTACCAACAAGCGAAGTTAAGAGATTCAGAGAAAGATTCATTAAAAGAGCAAATTATGGAGTTCAAGCAAGCACGACATACACTGATTGAACAAGTAGCTGACTTAGCAGTAAGCCTTGCAAACAAAACGAAAGTCGATTTAAACGATTTGCACAACGAATTGGCTACTTTAAAGCTTATATATGAGAAGGCTTTACAGGAAGTCAATCAATCAAATGACTACAAAAAAGCTGCTAGTAATTTAGTCACTAACATAATGGTCTCTAGTAAAAAAGCCATTTTGAAAGAACAACAGTTCAATCAAATCACCGATCTGTATGATGTGATTAGAGGGCAGAATAGCTTGAAGATTTCATTTGAGCGCTACTTGCAGATTGAATATCTCGAGCAAATAATTGTATCGGCAAATGCACGATTAAAGAACTTATCGAATGGCCAGTTCCATTTAATTCGAAGTGAACGCCAAGAATCAAGAGGGAAACAAAGTGGACTAGGACTTGACGTCTACGATGCTTATACCGGTCAAACACGTGATGTCAAAACGCTTTCTGGTGGAGAGAAATTTAACGCTTCGTTGTGCCTGGCTCTAGGAATGGCTGATGTCATTCAAAGTTTCCAAGGCAATGTTTCCATCGATACCATGTTTATTGATGAAGGCTTTGGTTCGTTGGATGAAGAATCCTTGAATAAATCCATTGACACACTAATTGATCTTCAAAAATCAGGCCGTATGATTGGTGTCATTTCTCACGTTCAAGAATTAAAAACAGCCATTCCAGCGATTTTAGAAGTAAGGAAGTCAAAAGAAGGCTACAGTGAGACTCGATTTGTTATTAAATGATTACCTATTGTTTGAAAAAAATATCAGTAAGCTAACTCCTTTACGGAGGGCTTACTGATATTTAATATGTAAGTGCGTTTTCTAATAAATTATTTTTCATAGTTCGTTTAGAATTATACATCTCAGTGTCTGCCATATTGATTAACGTTTCAAGTGTTTCACCGTCATTTGGATAAGTGGCAATGCCAACAGAAGCTTTAATGGTTGTGAATTCAGAAAATTGAACTTTCTTGAATTCGTCGTGAAGTCCTGCTATATAGGTAGATTTAAAATGTTCTGTAATGTTAGGAACTATCAGTAGGAATTCATCTCCACCCCAACGTGCTACCAAATCATGCTTTGAAGCATGTTGTTTTAGAAGTGAGGCAAATTCAATTAATAATTGATCTCCAATGTCATGCCCATAGGTATCGTTATATCCCTTGAAGTTGTTAATATCAATCATCACAATACCAATTTGACCATTTTCCTTCTTAACTTTATTTTCTAGCCTTTGAAAATGTTCTTTAACTATTCGTCGATTGTAAGTATTGGTCAATGGGTCAATCTCAGAATAAAATTTTGCCAAATCATATTGTCTTCCGGCCCACCATGGGATGAGTAAAAAGATGGGTCCTAAAATCAAATAATTAAAATCAGTAGGTACATCGAAATATTTTTCATAATAATAGCGAAGGATATTAAACAAAATGACAATTGCTAGTGCATAAATTCGACCTTTATACTGCACATCATCCACTCCTGTTTTTGTGATGTAAAGAATACCTTCTATATTAAATTCTCGCTTTAATTCTATTATAGTATTAGCATACTATAGTGTTACTTTTGTCTCAATATTGTGCATACAAGAAAGAGGTTAACTTATGAATTTCACCCCATTCCCTATTATTGAAACTAAGCATTTGCTACTAAGAAGAATAACTCGTGGCGATACGAATGATATGTTTGAGATGCGAAGAGATCCTAGGATGTATGAATTTTTAGATACGAAGGTAGATGAAAATGCCGAAGAAACAAAATCTTATATCAATAAAATGAACCAAGGTATTGATGAGAATAAATGGATTATCTGGGCAATTGAACATAAACAATCATGCAAAGTGATTGGAACTATTTGTATTTGGAATATTAACAAGAAAGAGTCAAGTGGAGAATTAGGCTATGGGATTATCCCCGATTATCAAGGTAAGGGGTTAATGAAAGAGTCACTAGTCAGTGTTATCGAATATGGCTTTAAGCTGATGGGATTAAAAGTAATGGAAGCTTATACCGAAGAGCACAATGAAAAATCTATCAAACTATTGGAGTCTTGTGAATTCGTTGAGGTGAGTAGAATTGATGAAGAAGGAGACCTGAATAACCAGGTATTTCGCATGGTGATTTTTCGATTATTAGCAGAATAATAAGCTTGGAAGTTACGACAAATTTAGAACCAGTATCTCTAATTGATACTGGTTTTTTTGCATGCATTTTTACTAAATAAATTAATGATAATTCGATTTCTAGGCAATATTTCGCACGTTAAATTGAAGTTGATTGACTAGTAATAATTGGGATTTAGAAAAATTTAAGATGGAAAAGCTCTCGGTAATAATTACCAACATTACATGCTCAATATGCATGCTATACTCGACAAATGTTAAGCCAATCATATGATTTAGAATTGTTTGAGAATGCATAACAGTTATCTTATATGAAAAGAACCTCAAATCGAAAACGCTTACATACATATTTTACATAGAAGTCCTTGCCAAAAAGAAATTTGGATTCAGCACCAAGTGAATGAAAAATATACTAATCAATTAAACCCGAGGAGATGAACTACCATTAAAAAGCTTACAAAAATTTTGGTTCTATCATTTATTTTCGCGCTTTCTTTTTCAGGAGTCGCAGGAGCAACATATCCAGTACATAAAGGTGATACATTATACGGAATTGCCAATAAATACAGGATGGGCTATCAAGATTTACGATCTTTAAACCCGCAAATCAAATATCCTAATCAATTATATATCGGACAATCTATTGTTGTTAGAACTCCGAACAAAGCATCAGATCTTATTGACTATGCAAAGGTTCTTAAAACGCAAACGAAATATGTGTACGGGGCAGATTATAGCCTTGCACCATACAAGGCAGATTGTAGTAGCTGGACCAAACATATTTATGCTAAATTTGGCGTGAAATTACCTAGAACAAGCCGTGAGCAGTCGCATACTGGAACTTCAATTTCATTTAACAATATGAAAAAAGGAGATTTAATGTTCTTTGCGAGCAACGGCAAAACTATTTCACATGTTGGGATCTATATGGGTAACGGGCAATGGATTAGTAATCTTAACACGGCAAAGAGTGTACAAACTTTCTCTATCTGGGGACCATGGACACAAAAACACTTCATGTGGGCACAGAGAGTACTATAATAATTATCCCATCTTTCGAGAAAAGAGCATCTAGTTTATGTGATATGTTACCATTAGTGCAATTAGTAGATTGTGCAAATGTAACGAAACTAGGATGAAGAGAGATGATGATAATGACCGAAGGATGGAAACTAAACGAAGGAACTGCTAGTTATCATTACGTTTCCGAAGATCAGTTGTGGTCAGTCATCATGAAAACTCTTTCATCTCAATCAGTGAAAACAACTTCTTATAAGTTTGCCTTATTGCGAGGAATTTTAGAGAATCTTTATAAAACGAATGAAGAGCAAGAAATGAATTTCCAGCAACTAGCGGAATCCTTTGCAAAACTATATTGGAACTTAGTCATTCGCAATGGATATTCTCAAGGACATCAAGCTCAAATTGAAAAAGAGTTAAAGGATTTTCAATGTGAATTTCAGATTCCAAGTGGAGTGTCATTTGATTCGATTC
>NZ_JBATUX010000003.1:0-11720 GCF_049671445.1 Paenisporosarcina sp.
TGTTCAATTGGGCCGATTACTGACTCAACACAACCTTCTTCGAAAGGTGAGATCAAGTTTGCTTCTTTGACAAGTCCTGTAAAGGATAAGCTTCCACCCAATTTGCACAAGTGAACATAATCTGCCCAAGCCTCCTCGCGGTTTTCTTGAGTGCGTTTAAAGAACTGGAATGCACATATTTGGGCCAATGTATAATCGATGTAATAAAATGGGCTTTGATAAATATGACCTTGACGCTGCCAGAATCCACCTCTGTTAAGATAGTCGTTTCCGTCGTAGTCCCGATTCGGCAGATATTTTTCTTCTAACTCTTTCCATGCCAATTTCCGTTCAGCAGGAGTAGCTTCAGGATTTTCATAAATAAAGTGTTGGAATTCATCGACAGCTACACCGTATGGTAAGAATTCAAGAGAATTACTCAAATGAGAAAACTTATACTTATCCGTGTCTTCTTTGAAAAAGTTCTCCATCCATGGCCATGTTAAAAACTCCATACTCATCGAATGAATTTCACATGCTTCAAATGAAGGCCAAATATACTCCGGAATTTCGTAATGACGACTTGAATACACTTGGAATGCATGTCCCGCTTCATGTGTTAAAACATCTATATCTCCGGAAGTTCCGTTAAAGTTAGAAAAAATGTAAGGTGCTTTGTAATCATCGATATACGTACAATACCCTCCACTTGCCTTCCCTTTTTTAGCGACAAGGTCCATTAAGTTGTTATTAATCATGAAATCAAAGAATTCACTTGTTTCAACTGATAATTCATCATACATCCTTTTGCCGCCATCAATAATCCACTCAGGCGTTCCTTTAGGTGTCGCATTCCCAGTTGTGTAATTAAATGATTCATCATAGTACTTAAAGTCTTCTACACCAATTCGTTGTTGTTGGCGTTGTTTTAATTTAGTTGCAAGCGGAACGATAAATTCTTTCACTTGATCACGGAATTTCTTGACCATCGCTGCATCATAATCCGTCCGAATCATTCGATAATAGCCAAGCTCTACAAAGTTTTGATAGCCTAATGTGCGAGCAATCTCCGTTCGGACTTTAACTAAATCATCATAAATACGATCGAGTTGTTCTTCATTTTCAGCAAAGAAACTAAAGTAAGCCTCTTTTGCTTTCTTACGCATGTCACGATCAGTCGATTCAGTAAACGGCTGCATTTGAGCAAGTGTTCGTTCTTCGTTCTCAAAATCAATTTTTGCTGACGCTATCAATTGTTGATATTCAGATGTTAATTTATTTTCTTTTTCCATCAATGGAATAACTTCTGAAGAAAATGACTTAATCTGAGCCTCAGCAATGGCAAATAACTGAGTGCCCCACTTTTCTTCTAATTCACTTCGGAATGAAGAACCCACTAATGCTCTGTAATAGTTAGTAATTAAATCGTCTACTTTTGGACTTAATTCGTCCAAGTAGTCTCTTTCAGCTTTATAGAATTCATCATTTGTATCAATCGAATTTCGAACATAGACAAGATTCATCATTGTTCCAAAATGGTTCCTAATTTCATTAATGGACTTCATTGCTTTACTTTGCTCTTCAACACTAGTAGCGTTTTTAAAAAGAATTAATGCTTCTTCAAACTTTTTTTCAATTTCCTTAAATTCTGGTCTTGTGTAAGTAAACTCCTCAAATTTCGTTACCATTTAATATCCAACCCCTACTTTTTAATAATCGTCATACATGAATATCTTAGTATTCATTTATACTAACTATTCCTTAGTTTACTATTATTTCAAATGTTTCAACAAGGAAAAATTTTTATATTAGGAATTATTTGATAAGTCCACAGGGAAAATTGGTAATTAACTTGGTAAGCGTTTTATTTAACTTCTTGAATATATTTAAAAAACTCTCCAATTTATGAAAAACATAAATTGGAGAGTTTTTTATATGGCCCAACAAAATCAAGCAAAATATCGTTCGAGTGGTTTCCAATAATTCTCATGCCATCCTGCTTCAAGGTGCTCACCTTGACCATTTGGGAAACCAATGTGGTCAAAAACAAGTTGAGTTTCTTGACCTTTCTCATTGAATTCAAACTTTACGATTGAATACACTCCTGCGTCCCAATTACCTGCACGCCATGCTTGAACAATTCTCTTATTCGGAACTAATTCAATATTTCTTCCAACAATCATCCCTCCAAAACAAGAAAAGGAACCTCCTTCTTCAGTACTGATTTCTGTTGGTGCGCCACCTGTCGCTTCACCAAATTGCACAGAATTTGTAAGCGTATCATAAAGACGTTGTGAGTTTACATTGAAATTTATTTCTTGGTGAATTGTTTGTGTCATAATAATTTCCTCCAATTTTACGATTCAGTTTTAATAATGGACCATGGATCAATTCCAGGATTTTGTCCTTCTGTTAATGTTTGCAGTCTAATCATGTAATGAATCCAACCATCTAGGTGAGACTGAACTTTTTCTTGCGGAAGATTATAATGAGTCAACACAAGTAGTGTCCCACCGTCTTTTGGAATCAGTCGGAATTCTAAAGTACTCGATCCCGGAGGAAGAATTTTTAAATTTTCCCAACCCCAGCTCATTACAATTTTCTCATATGGGACGATTTCTAAGTACTCGCCTTTAGCGATGTCTTGACCATTGACGTCAATTCGATAGCTCCCACCGATACGAGGTTCTAATACGATATGCCTTCCCATCCAACGCACCATTTTCTCAGGGTCCGTAAAAAAGCCAAATAATATTTGTGGCCTGCAATTGATAAAGATTTCTT
Source organism: Paenisporosarcina sp. (assembly GCF_049671445.1). Lineage (GTDB taxonomy): Bacteria > Bacillota > Bacilli > Bacillales_A > Planococcaceae > Paenisporosarcina. The sequence continues at coordinate 2,764 of NZ_JBATUX010000003.1, forward strand.
TCCGGATGGACTCATTCAGATTCTGATTCATGAATTTTCCTTTCTTCTTCTTCGGCGACTTCTTTCAAGAGAAGTAAATGATCATCCCAAAAGTGTTCGATGAACTGTTTTAGCTCCGAAAAGCCGTCCTTTTTAATTCCATAATATCTTTTCGTACCTTCTTTCCGAACAATTACAAGTCCGGCTCCTTCGAGCACTTTGAGATGCTGTGAGATTGCTGGTGCGGAAATATCAAAATGCGAAGCAATAGCACTCGAGGTTAATTCATTTTCGTATACAAGTTGTAAAATAACTCTACGTTTGGGCTCAGTTAAGGCCTGTATCACTTTTTCTATCATAAACATAATTTAGCGCAGACTTAATTAAGCGTCAACTTAATTAGAAGTTTTAAGTAAATTAAAAATTCTTATACAAACCAAAAAAGTATTCACTCCTTATTTAATTGGAGTAAATACTTTTATTTTAAATACTTTGTCATATCGTGTTTGATTTGTCTTGCTAACTATTGTTACCTATTTTCCCATACTTATTCAGCCCAATTGTTTTGTATCTCTTCTTCAGCAATGAGTTGTAAATCATCTGCTGATATTGAGATGATGTGATAGTCATGGTTCTCAGCATACTTTAATGCAAGTTCTTTCATAAACTTTGGAGAACCTTCGTTTTCTTCATCATAGATAATCAACATCCCATCAGAATTACGAATGATGAATTTGTTTTTTTCGATAAATTGCCATGGTCCCTCATATGGTTTTTTGGTTACGCTCGTTTGAAAATCAGCTTTTGCACATATCTCTTGATACTTCTCTTTTTTAGGGTCATTCCAATTCTTTTCTTGATCTAAAAAAGGTGTGATTAGGGCATATTTTAATTTTGGGTAATCAGCTTTCAAGTTTATGACTAACTCTGCAGCCCATGTCTCAACACCTAATTGACCGCTGAAAATTACCCATTCGAGTCCTTCATCCAACAACTGAAGAAGATGGTTTTCTAATGCTTTCTTAATGTAGCCAACTCCTGGGTGTTTGTCGTCGAATACACCAATCTCATGTTGTTTATAACCTGTTATGACTAATCTTTTTAACATTCAATTCCTCCGAGTCATCGAGTTCTATTTACACTAGTCTAGCATGTAAAAAGATAAAAGACTCTCCATAAGTCGAGAGTCTTAATCTATTCCTATTAAATTAAAAACATCGCCACTATTGTTGTGATAATTAAACCGATTGTCACTGGGGCAAGATTTCTTCTTGCGAGTTCAAATGGATCGACACCGCAAATTGCCGCTGCTGGAATTAGTGCCCACGGAACTAGTGTCCCACCACCAACCCAAATGGCCGCTATTTGACCCAACGCAGTAAGTGTAGCTGCCCCCGCTCCAATGGCTGTAGAGAAAATGGTAGCGACTGATCCAACGAGTGAAATTCCAGAGAAACCAGATCCATCGAGGCCGGTTATGGCCCCGACTACTGTTAACGTGATAGCTCCCACCTCTTTACTTAACGGAACAATTGACGCTAATGCCACACCAAGATCATTGACAATTCCGTGTGAATTTTTAGGTAATAGTTCACCTATAATTTTTGTGAATCCTGCGTCGCCTAAATAGAAAAATGCCGCTATTGGAATGACTGCTCCAAATACTTTAAAACCGAATTGGAAGCCTTCAATAAAATAGCTAGTAGCTTGTTCTAACCCTTTGTTTTTATGACTTACCATTGTAATGAGCAAAAGAATGAAAACTGATGTTCCACCAATTAAAGCAGTCGCATCTCCACCCTGCAGTTTCAGCATCGACATCACGATTACATCTAGAGCAAATAGCACAGGGATTAAGATAGCAAAAAAGCGCTTTTGATTTACTGATAATAGTTTTAATTGTTGCGGGGATGGCTCAATTGAAGGTGTTGTAGATAATCCTGTAGTGGCGGTTAATTTACCAGATTTCATATCACGTTTTAAGAAGTAAAAAGCGGTAATTGTCGTAACAAGCCCCATCACAAATACGAGCGGTATACTTGCACTAATTACATCGCTAACTGGGAGACCTGCAGCATCTGCTGTTAATTTAGGTGCACCTTGGATGATGAAATCTCCGGATAACGCAATCCCGTGTCCAAAGAGGTTCATTGCCATAGCGACTCCAAGTGCTGGCAATCCAACTCGTATTGCAATAGGAAGTAAAACAGCTCCCATTAACGCGACAGCTGGAGATGGCCAAAAAAACCAAGAAATAATCATCATGAGAATCCCAATTGTCCAATAAGCAAGCGCTGGAGTTCTAATCAGTTTAGAGAATGGGGAAATCATCACATCGTTGACGCCAGTCGTTGTTAATACTTTACTCATTGCTACAATAATTGAGATAACTAAAATGGTTGGTAGCAATTCCGTTATGGCATATATAAAACTGTTAAAAATACTACTTATTGAAGCACTTAATGATCCAGTTGCAATTACCGCAATCAAGAAAATACCAACAATACTAACAAGTGTCGTATCACGTCTCATTACCATAAAGCCAATAATTAAACAGATGAATAATACATAAATCCAATGTATTGCTGTCAGTTCAATACCCATTTGATTCCTCTCCTATCTTATACGTTTGCTTGAAATGGGTGTTTCCCCCAATTCAAGATGTACTATAGGATATGTGGAGAAACACAAGGAGCCTGAGGAATATTCAAAATTACGATGGACAGTTAAGATACATGCCGGGAGATTCTGTGAGTATAAATAAAAAAAGAAAGATATGTAAGTAAAATATATACAACAGATTCAAGAAAGAGTAGATGAAAAAAATCACAATAAAGAAATGTTAATACCCAACTGATAATATTCAGCAATATTTACTCTCACTAATGATCGCATTTATTTTAGTGAACGGTCTTGAATATCTGTTAACTAGAATACTTTGAATTAGGGAATTGATTATTCCGAGAAAATTAGGAGGAACATAGATGAAAGCAATGTTTTATGACAAATACGGACCGCCTGAAGTTCTTAAATTAATAGAAATGGAAAAACCAATTCCAAAGGACAATCAAGTGCTAGTGAAAATTCAAGCATCCTCTGTGAATTATGGCAATCTGGTTCTCTTGAAAGGGGTACCCTACTTATCCCGCTTGGCTTTCGGACTTTTGAAACCAAAATACACCATACCTGGAGGTGACATAGCAGGTCGGGTTGAAGCAGTTGGAAAAGATATTAAGCAACTTCAACCAGGTGATGAAGTGTTCGGAGACCTATCAGGTTGTGGTTGGGGTGGTTTTGCTGAATATGTAGCAGTTCCTGAAGATGTGTTAGTGTTAAAACCAGTTAACATTTCCTTTGTGGAAGCCGCTGCGGTACCTATGGCTGCAGTTACAGCGCTACAGGCTCTTAGGGATAAAGGTCAAATTAAGTCGAGACAAAAAGTTTTGATAAATGGTGCATCGGGTGGTGTGGGAACATTCGCAGTGCAGATCGCTAAATCATTAGGCGCTGAAGTAACAGGTGTATGCAGTACAAGAAATTTAGACATTCTACGATCGATTGGAGCAGACCACGTCATAGACTATACAAAGGAAGATTTCACAAAAAAAACTCAGAGTTATGACCTGATTCTTGCTGTTAACGGATACCACCCTATTTCAGCTTATAAGCGCGCACTAAATTCCCATGGAAGATATGTCATGGTCGGAGGTGGCGGAGCCCAATTTACTGAAGCCTTGGTTCAAGGACCTTTTATTTCATTGACTGGGAATAAGAAAATGGGCAACATGTTGCAAAGGGCGAACCAAAAAGATTTAATTTTTATGAAAGAACTTCTCGAAAACGGTAAAGTAAAACCGGTCATTGATAGAACTTATAACTTAAGTGAAGCGCACGAAGCACTCAGGTATTTCGAAGAAGGCCACTCTCAAGGTAAAGTTATCATCACGATGTGATTATTTTTGGAGCATTTTATTTAGGTAAGTAAAGAGAATTGATATATATAACTAGAGAAATGCACATTTTATATTCATCTTAAAAAATGTGCGTTCTTTAATTGACATGTTTCTGAACTGAACAATCTTGTTTGATCAATAATTTAGATGTTTAACTTAAGCATCCGTTAACCTTCCATGAAGCGCAAAATCAGCACTCCATCACAGAGTATGAAAATGCGAGAACGAATATTTCATATGAATTATTATAAGAGAAATGGAAAAACCCCCATACTAAATCTTAGTATGGGTATATTTTCAAACAACATTGTTAGAACATCATCGTAATCTTCCTTTTAAATAATCATTTAATAAACATTCCTTTGTTCTTTTAAAGGAATATCTATATACTTTATATATTTATTTGTTTCAATTTCTTGATAAACCCTCACAAATCTAACATCAAAAGTTGGAAAAGGACTGATTTCTTCTTCTGTCAATCTCCCCATATCACAAAGTTCCTCTGTTGTTAAACCATAACTTGTTTTTCCTAAAGTCATATGTGGCACAAAGTCGTCAAACTCAAAATACTTTTTAATTAATTCCTTAGAAGGAGAAATTTCTCGAACTATAATTTTATGTAGTTTAACCAATTCCTTTGAAGTTGCACTTAGATAAAGAATTTCATTACCAAAAAACATTGGTTTACCTAGTGTTATCTGAAAGACTTGAAAGTTATTACATACTTCTATAACTTTACTTAGCCATTTCTTATCTGGGGATAATCCGCCTTGTGCCTTTAGAGTAATATGTGGTTCGACAACATCTGTAATCTGATTATTTTCCCATTTATGCTGAAAATCTAATATTTTCATTTTGTATTCATCTGAAGGTACAATTCCAATGAAAAATTGCAATTAATATCACTCCCCAAACATAGTTAGTATGTAGCTTAGTCCACTTTTGCTTCTGATATTTACTGCTGCTAAATTGGTCCATTCTTCAACAGATATATGGTTAATTCCCTTCAGAAAGCTCTCCATGATGTGGTAGCCAATTTTATAATTTGACCACATATCTAATTCTTTTCCTTTTTAAATTGAACTCAAATGTTTCTTTTTAATACTATACCAATAATATCCATTTAAGTTATTCAGAAATGCAATTTTCTGTCAATAAGAAAAGATGGGTTTATTCGGTATTGACAATGAAAATGCACTGCGATTCACTGTACAAGTATAAATAATATTTAAATTATAAAAGCCGTTCATTTTGTACAATTAACTGAAATGTACAAAACTGAACGGCTAACATATTTTTAAAGATGATACTTAATAGTTTCTATTTAAAAGTCGAATGTGTCAGGATCTGGACCAATACGTTTATTTTCATTTAGTGCAGCAATTTTCTCCATTTCTGTAGCAGATAGTTCAAAATCAAAAATAGATGAGTTTTCAATGATGCGATGTTCTTTTGTTGACTTAGGAATCGTTACAACCCCATTTTGTAAGTCCCATCGTAATATGATTTGTGCTACCGATTTTCCATGGACATCAGCAATTTCTTTCAGTGTAGAATCCTCCAGTAGCTGACCTTGCATAAGTGGTGACCAAGCTTCAAGTTGGATATTATGTTGCTGACAGAAGGAAAGCAATTCTATTTGGGATAACCTTGGATGATATTCAACTTGGTTTACCATTGGGATGAATTTAGCGTCTTTCATAACATCTTCTAAATGGTGAATTTGAAAATTACTAACGCCAATTGATTTTACTCGCCCTTCTGAGTAAAGTGTTTCTAATGCTTTCCAAGTGTCTAAATATTTACCTTTAACCGGCCAATGGATCAAGTATAAATCTAAATATTCTAACCCCAATTTGTCTAAACTAGTTTGGTAAGCTTCTAATGTAGAGTCATAGCCAAAATCCGCATTCCACACTTTTGATGTGATAAATAAATCCTCACGTGAAATACCCGCTTCTTTTAACCCTTCACGAATACCTTCGCCTACGCCTTGCTCATTTTTATAAATGGCAGCGGTATCGATGCTACGGTAGCCCTCTTTAATAGCAGTTTTCACAGCTTCTACTAATTCTGGTCCTTCTTCTACTTTGAATACACCCAGTCCAAACCAAGGCATTTTAACTCCATTATGTAAAGTTGTTGTTGATTGTAAGTTCTTAATCATAGGATCAATCCTCCATTTAGGTAATTTTGTTATGCTTGTCTATTTTCTCTTTAATGACAATGCAGTTCAATTGAAAAGACTCGAGTTGATTTTATTTATTATGAAAACGTTGTTAAATCAACCTCAGTACCATAGTTGCAAATTGCATATATAACCGCAATAACATATTTGCACATTGCATGTATTCTAAACTAATTGCATTTTGCATTTAATTAACACTTCCTTTAGTTGCATTATGCAACTTTAGAATAAATTAAAAGTCATTCCCTAACTAAAGGAAATGACTTCTTTTTTTCTTAATCTAAATCTTTGTTGAACACGATTTCATCTTCATCTTGAACGTCCACTGCATTTGAAATATTAATTGAAGTTCTTAAGAAAAGCTTCACATTTTCTCCCTCAGATTCCCAACGTTCGTCTGGCACTAATTGAAACGGAACCATTCGTGTCTCTTTAGATTTAACCGATCCAACCATTTCAATCGTATGTTTGGCTACACATTCATTTGTGATATCAAAATCACTATCTTCACGATGTCCTTCAGTTCTCTTTAATACTTCTAGTTTAATAAATTCAATTTCCTGATCGCTTTGACCCCCATCAATATAAATTGTTCCAGATAGTGTCTCACCATAAGCAATTTCAGGTTGGTCTACAACTGTATCAACTTTCATCGACCCAATACCAATTGTGGACAAAAATTTCTTTAGCATTTCGACTTTCCTCCCCTATAAAACTAAACCGTTCTCTACTTACTTTTCACTTTCTAAACGCGCGGGTTCAAAGTGATTTTCAACTAATGTTTCATGTCGGTTATAACGTCTCTTAAATAACATGTACATATGCGTTACCAACACTTTAAGTAAAGCATATCCCGGAATACCTAAAATTACTCCAGGAACCCCAAATAACGAGCCAGCAGTTAATAACACAAAAATAATCGTAATTGGATGTATATGTAATGATTTACCCATAATTTGAGGAGAAATAAACTTACCTTCCACCAGTTGAACAACCGTCCATACGATAGCTAGCTTAGCTAACATAAATGGAGATGTCACCAAGGCAATAACTGCCGCAGGGGCAATAGCGATGATTGGACCTAAATAAGGTACTACGCTAGTAATCATGGCTAAAACACCTAGTAGTAATGCGTATTTCATTCCAATAATTAAGAATCCAATGAACACCATAAAGCCAATACATATCGCTACTAAAATTTGGCCTTGGATATAAGCACTGATTTGTTTATCAGCATCTTTCATTACTTGATGTGTATCTTCTCGCATACGAGGTGGTAATAAATCTAGAATATATTGCGGTAACTTTTCCCCGTCTTTTAGTAAATAAAACAAGATAAATGGAACTGTTACGATAGCTAACACTAAGCCTGTTAAAGTAGAAATCACTTTCCCAATCCCACTAGCGACTCCACCTACAGTATCCTGAAGAATGTTTCCAATATCTTCGGGAATTTGCTCCATAAGAGTATCAACATCAAATTCTAAGTTTGCATAGTAACTCGAAAAAATCGAAGTACGAAGAAAAGCATCAAAAGATATAACGAGCTGCTTGAAATATTCAGGGAATTCTTGAATCAAATTGGTTAATTCAAATTTCAAAAATGGAAATACAAGTAAAATCAATCCTGTAATTAAGCCGATTAAAGCAAGAAAAATAATTAAAATTCCCCAAATTTTCGGGATTCTCCATTTCACTAATTTTCGTAATAACGGTCTCAATAAGTAATAGCCAATGGTAGCCAAAATCACAGGCAGCACTACATTTGCTAATAATACTTGAAGTGGATAAAACACAAATGAAACGACATCAAAAATCCAAATAATTAATCCAACTAAAAAGATTAAAAACAATAAAAAGAGCGTGTTTTTCCCACCTAGAAACTGAATAAATCTAGTGGAGAAAAAGGAGGCTTTTTCTGGCTGCATACTTTGTCCTCACTTTCGAATTCTTCTAATCTAATAAAGATATGGTAGAACTTTATCATACAGGAAAAATGCGTTGATTATCAATAAATCAACGCAAAGGCATTCCTATAAATTCACTTAATGCAGCTTTGTTTTTTTCAAGATTAATTTCTATAACTGATCCGACTCCAGGATAAGAAGCATAATCATAACTTTTTTCAACAGGTATGGTTAATTTGTTAATTTCCACTCCACCGCTAAACGCTAGACTAAGTACTTTCCTCACTTCATCAGTTGTAGAGTAATCAGATTGTACATACCCTTGGATTGCGCCAGCAAATTTAGGATAATGAATTGCATTTGTCGGGCTTAGCACTTCGTCTTTTAGTGCTTCAATTACTTTTTGTTGTCTGGCAACCCGTCCAAAATCTCCTTCAGAATCAGCTCGGAACCGTGCATACCCTAAGAGTTCTTGTCCATTTAATTGCTGAACACCAGGTTCAAGAGAAACACCAATTTTTTCGGACATGGCTTTTTCGACATCAACTTCAACGCCATTCGGTGCAACAATATCAACTAAAGATTCAAAGCTTTTAAAATCGATAAGTGCGTAATGATGAATCGGCACTCCAAACATGCCAGAAATAGTGTCTTTAACTAATTGAACGCCATTTAAATAATACGCCGTGTTCAACTTATAACTTTTATATCCAGGAATTTCAGCATAGATATCTCTCATAAACGATACAACGTTTACTTCGTCTGTTTCCTTATTCCAAGAAACAAGCATCATCGTATCAGTTCGTGATTGCTCTTCTCCTCTAGTATCTACACCAAGGACCAACACATTTTCAATAGAAGGGTTCTTCACATCAAGAGGATCGCCAGAGAATTCAATATCCTCTTGTTCGACAGTCGAAGCTAATTTTT
>NZ_JBATUX010000004.1:0-3632 GCF_049671445.1 Paenisporosarcina sp.
ATCCATCCGAGTATTACGCTGACCGACCCAATAATGACCATCGCCCAACCTAATGGATGCGAAAATAATAGTTGAAAGTAATCTGGGTTAACGAGCTTAATATAGATAGCGAGAGCTATTGGTAAAATCGTAATAATCACCGCAGACATTTTCCCTTGAGCTGTTAATGTTTTCACTTCATCTTGAACTCGTGATCGATCAAAAATTGTTTCCTGCATGGTCTCTAATAAAACAGCTAAATTACCACCAGTTGAACGTTGGATAATTAGTGTATTTAAGACAATTTCGAGTTCTTTATCCGGTAATCTATCCAGCATATTTTGAAAAGCCTCTTCCACCGTAAGTCCATAGTTTATTTCTTGTAATGCTTTCAAGAATTCGGGTCCCAGTGGTTCTCCAACCTCTTTTGCTACCATATTCAAAGTTTGCATGAAGCTAAAACCTGCTCTAAGAGAGTTTGCCATCGTACCTAGTGCTTCTCCAAGTTGATTCGAAGCCATTTGCAGACGTTTTTTTCGTTTTTTCTTTACATACATAATTGGTAAACTGAATCCAATTACGCCACAAATAATCGAAAATATAAAGTTGAGATGTAGAGTGTACGCAACAGCTATACCAATAATTGCGAGCATAACTCGACCAATAAATAATTCTCCAGGTGATAGCTTTACCCCGGATTGTTTGAGAGGTTGTTCGTACTTAGTGAGATTAAATACGCTTTCCATCCATTTACTCATTTTCTTTAGGGAAGAGTTTTCTAGTTTCTGCTGAACTTTCTTGTTTTTTTCCGATTGCCTAACATTATTGATGTCGATATACTTTGTTAATCGTTTTTCGTATTTCTTTTTCTCAAATACTTCGGATAGGACAAATTTGCAGAGGATTGTCGTGCTAAAAAATGTAAGTAATATCAGATAGATAATTGAATTTGTCATGCCCACTCATCCCTAAACATCGCTTGGATGTTATGCCCAGCCATCGTGAATTTTTCGATACAGGTGGGGCGAATACCGGTAGTCGTAAATTGATGTTCCCTTCTACCTGTTGTTGGGTTTTTGCGCTCATTGTAAACAAAGATATCTTGAAGAACAATGGTATCTCCTTCTAATCCTAATACTTCAGTAATTTTCGTTATTTTTCTTGAGCCATCCTTCATTCGTGCTTGTTGAACGATAAGATCCAGGGCAGCTGAAATTTGTTGGCGGATGGCCCTCACAGGTAAATCGAATCCCGCCATTAATACCATCGTTTCAAGTCTTGCTAATAAATCCCGAGGAGAGTTTGCATGTCCTGTCCCTAGACTTCCATCATGACCTGTGTTCATCGCTTGAAGCATGTCCAGTGTTTCTCCACCGCGTACTTCCCCAATAATAATTCGATCAGGTCGCATACGGAGGGCATTTCGGACAAGATCTCGAATGGTAATTTCGCCTTGCCCTTCAATGTTTGATGAGCGAGATTCTAATGCAACGACATGTTCTTGCGAAAGTCGTAATTCGGCAGCATCCTCTATCGTTAATATTCTTTCATCGTTAGGAATAAATGATGAAATGACGTTTAATGTACTCGTTTTACCTGAACCCGTACCACCACTTATAAAAATATTAAGTTTCGATTCAACAGCTGCTTTTATAAATAAAGCCATATTTTCATTCAACGAACCCATTCGTAGTAAATCGTTTATTGTAAATGGGACTTCTGAAAATTTACGAATGGTCATTGTCGGACCGTTGAGTGCTAATGGTGGGATAATTGCATTGACTCGAGAACCATCTGGTAACCGGGCATCAACCATCGGAACACTTTCATCGATTCTCCGACCTAGTGGTGCTACAATTTTTTCGATGACACGTAACACATGTAAATTGTCACGAAAATGAATGGTTGTTTTCTCAATTCTTCCGTTTACTTCAATATAAATGTCGTTCGGCCCATTCACCATTATTTCAGTCACTGAAGGATTGGCTAGAAGCGGTGAAATGGGCCCGTATCCTGTAAGCTCATGTGAAATATCGTGCTTCAATTTCTTCTTTTCCTCGAAAGTAAGATGATTTCCTTCCTTACTCAAAAAATCATTCATTAGCTGTTCGATTAGTGGTTCTATTTCCTGATTTTGATTTACAGGTTTTTTCAGTTCATCAACGAGATAGCTGTGAAGAAGCACCTCCAAAGCTGTAGATTTCTTACTAGTAGCTATTGGTGTACTCATCCTATCTTTTCTGTTATCAGGACTTACTTGGTCTCCACCTAAACGTGATAATAAGGACATTAGTTACGTCCCCCTACAGGATCCAAATGTATGTCCTTTTGAATTTCAATAGTAGACTGCTTTTTGGGATGATACAGTTTTTCAGCCATTTGGAAAATCCTTTTTGCCACTTGTGATCTCGGATGTGAATAGCTTAAAGGCTTTCCTTCATTCACTGCCGTTACCATTGCTTTTTCCATAACTGGTAGGGATGAAAAAATCCTCTTACCAACGACCTTTTCAACTGTACTTGTTGTGATTCCTAGCACTTTTGTTTGTCGATTTAATACAATCCTTACTCGGTCTTCTAGTTGCAAGGAGACTAACGTATCGTAAAGAATTTTGCTGTTTTTTAATGTGGGTAAATCGAGGTATGTCATTAACAAAATATCGTCCGAACTCTCTAATGCGACAAGTCCAATTTCATTCATATAACTGGATGCATCAATAATGACCACGTCGAATAATTGTCTGAGATTATTTAGTGCTTTCCTTATATCATCGCCTGTGATTACTTCAGCAAATTCAGGACGTTGTGGAGCTGCGAGAATTGCAATGGCATGTTTATCATAAGACAAATAATTCTCAATCAGTTTTCCTTCCTTATCTTCTTTCGCCCAGTCATAGATTGTTTTCTTTGGCTTCACATCAAAAAACATGGCAACATCACCGAATTGAAGATCTAAATCTACAACTACTACTTTAAATTTCTTCCTATAAGTAGCTGCTAGATTGACAGCAACTGTTGTTTTGCCTACTCCGCCCTTTGTGCTACAAACCGTTATTACCCTAGCATTTTTCTTTGGCATTAAATCCTGCTGTTGAAATGACTTGAGTTCACAATCTTCAATTGCTAGATTGATATCCTGGTTTATCATAGCTGCTGGGGAGGAAAGAAAAATCACGTCTCCTGCTCCTGCCTTAAGAGCACTCCTCATATCTACCTCTTCTTCTGAGCGAAATAGTAACAAGGTTGTAGTTAGCGGAAACGAAGTTGATATTTTATTACATACGCTATAGACATCATAGGATGCAGAATCCGGTAAGAAAACCATACTCGGTTTATCTACCTGTAGTTGATCATATAGATCAGATTCGTTTGTAACCCAATGGATTGAATGGTTAGGGGTTATTACGACTTTATTCATAAGTGAAATCCATTCATAATTTTCAGCTATGGATATTATTTTCATAACTATCTGAACACCCCTTCGTGTAATTCGTCTTCGTGAATATGTGTATGATCTGGTTCAATCAAGTCATCACCATCTTGTCTAAGCATTAGATACAGTTCATATCTTGTAGAAAAACCCAAGATAAGTCCCTCTTTTGGTGTCACTTCAACTGTAACCATTTGATAACGATTTTTTGTCTCTTCATCATC
>NZ_JBATUX010000005.1:0-4892 GCF_049671445.1 Paenisporosarcina sp.
TCCAGCGGGAAAAGCGTGTCCAGGTGAGACCCCACAGACGCTTGCGTCGAGGAGGCTCACGGACCGCCCGCGGAAAGCGTCCGACTGTAACGAAAATCACTCAGTCTTTTTAACCGTGCGATTAAAAAGAAAAACTACCTAAATTCGATAAACCGAGTTTAGGTAGTTTTTATAATCAAAGTGTACTATTTCAGTGGCCTCTTACTCAGGAACTCTTGTGTATTAAGAGAGTATAGATGCCAATATCGCTTTTTGTGCGTGTAAACGATTCTCTGCTTGCTGGAATACCGCTGAATGCGAGCCATCAATAATCGAACTTGCAACTTCTTCTTCACGATGTGCTGGTAAGCAATGGAGAAATAAATAATCAGACTTTGCATGTTGAACGAGATTTTCATTTATTTGGTACCCTTCAAATGCTTGAAGTCGAGCCACTGTTTCGTCTTCTTGCCCCATACTGGTCCATACATCTGTGTAAATTACATCTGCATTCTCCACAGCTTCAATCGGATTAGTTGTTGTTTCAATGGTCGATCCATTTAATGCTGCAATTTTTTGTGCCTTTGCTAATATGCTACTGTCTATTTCAAATCCAACCGGTGAGGCAATCGATACATTTACTCCAAGATGAGCACAAGCAATTATGAGTGAATGTGCAACATTGTTGCCATCGCCAACATATGCTAGCTTTTGTCCTGGTAAATAGCCTTTGATTTCATGAATTGTTAACACATCAGCTAGTGCTTGGCATGGATGAAACAGATCTGTTAAGCCATTAATTACAGGAATCGATGCAGCGTGAGCTAATTCTTCAACCATTTTATGAGAATTGGCACGAATCATAATGCCGTCTAAATAGCCTGATAACACTTTTCCTGTATCAGAAACAGGTTCACCTCGTCCGATTTGCAAATCTCTTGCATGCATATACATTGCATGACCGCCTAATTGATTCACACCTACTTCGAACGAAATACGTGTTCGGGTTGAATGCTTTTCAAATATTAGACCAACCGTTTTTCCTACTAACAATGGAGGATGCACATCATTCTTAGCTAAGCTCTTTAGTGCGCTCGCTAATTCTAGTAATTTCTTCACTTCAGTAGAGGTAAAATCAAACCAAGTTAATAAATCTTTGCCTTTTACCGTTTCAACTACTTCAAGATTAACGTATTCTAATAATTTCATAAAAATCCACTCCCATTTATTATTATGTATTCCTTATTATAAATATGTATAGTTATTAATGCAAGTGAATATTTATGTATTTAGTTCAAAAAAAAAAGCGTCTTGCATGAAGACGTTTTTATTTTTTCTTCGCTAAAATCACTTCCCTAATCCGACAAACTGTTTGTTTATTAGTCAGTTAATTAAAACATCTCTACAACAATTCAGTATATTTATTTAGCTATTCTAGAAGGGAGTTCTTTCTTTTTGAGGAATGGATTGTCGTTTTTATTTTCACACTTTAGAATTCTTAACATTTTGGTTCTATAGAGGGGAGTGGTTTGTTTACAAGCTCTGGAGGAAGAGGATTTATAGCACAAAAACAACTTAACACAACGATTATACATTTATCGGTTTTCTTAAGGGAGTATACAGTCTCACACAATTCAACAGCATTTCCATCCATATCAATTGCTTCAAGTGGTGATAATACTGCACAGCATGTTTCCTCATTCATCTTTTCTAAACGGAAGTATGGAGTTGGTATTCCTTTGTAATAAACTGTGAATGGTTTTTGAGTTTCAATGTTAATTAGCATAAAAGGAATTGTATCAATTTTTCTAGATTTACTTACGAATTTAAGACCCAAGTCCCTTTCAGTTATTAATTTTTGTTCTGTCTCTAAAATTTTCATCGCAAGACAAATGCAACCTAATTTATTATTCATCTCTTATTCGCCCCCTTCCTTTGTGGAAGATATAATAGCATATTTCAATTTAGAATCTTTAGTGCTAGGTATATAAAGGTTAGGGCAGAGAATGAAATTGATCTATTCTTCTTTCATTTTTTGTAATGCCACATAGGCAGCATAAGGAATTGTATTCCTTGCTGCATCAAACCCTCTATTACTGTATCCTGGTCTCCAATTTACTTCATAAATCCAAAGCTTTTTATTTTTATCAATCCCTATATCAATTCCGAGTTCATCAAGTGAACTTCTATACATATCATCAAACTTTTTTGGAAATTGTAATGCAAAATGTTCTAAAGTCATTTTGATATCATAATCATCTAGACCAAATTCTCTTTCTAAAAAATTATCGAGTTTCCCAGTATAGCCCCCACTATTAATATTGCTGACAATTCCTGCTTTAGCACCTATTCGGGGATATATCAACGTAGTCTCCCATTCACCTGAACCATTCTTTTGAACATGAATCCGAAAATCAAAAGGGAGTCCTTCTTTCGTTTTACACAATATAAATGGTTGAACTAAAAACATCTTTTCTTTTATATGAGATTCTATTAGCGAAACAAGTTCTTCCTCATTAACTGTACTGTGTTTAACACCAGAAATAAGCTTAAATTTATCCTCATTTCTCTCAATAAAAATAACATTTTTTCCTTTATTTCCAGACAAAGGCTTTATCACGATTTTATTATATTGATCTAATGCATCAAAAACTATTTGGGGTTCGATAATTTCCTCGGATGGAATTAAGTAACTGCAAAATTCTGGTATATCCTTTATTTTTCTATAGACCTTTATTTTGTTTCCGATAGGATGACTTGTAAAGGGAATAATCTTCTTCAGCTTGCTATATACTTTTTTACCTTTTTTTGTTTTCATAATGGAAGGATTATATATTACATCAGGAAACATCATCTTTTTTTGAATCCACTCCCCTTTCTCATATATAAATCCATTGATACTTTTATCTTCAAATCTAACGTTCCCTGGTGAAAAGTAAAAGAATTCAATACCTTCCATTTTAGAAACCGCTGCACAAGCATAAGCTTTTTTAACTTTTTGTGGATGTTTTCTAAAATGAAGCATTCCGACTGTAACTATTTCTCTCATCTCCTATAAAGGCTCCAAATAAAATTTAATATGACTAGTTGCATTTACTGCGTTTTTCTTTGCTTCTTCCTGTGTTTCGCCTGAGGCAATAACATAAGCATAACGTTGCCCCATTGAAACTGGAGGAATCATAATTGCTCCCTTACGTGGCTTTATATAAACTTCTATCACTCCAGGTAGGTTTGTAGCAATGTTTTTACCTGTAACTTTTAATAGTTTTCCAAACGAATTAATTGTAAGATAATGGGTATATATATAGTTCTCATGTTTTCTTTCTAGGTTGGGTTCTTGATCGAGATAAGCCTTAATCGTTTCTTCCACTAAGTTAATTCCAAATGCTTCTTCGATCATTCGATTCATTGCTCCACCAGATATTCTTGGATTGATTTCAATCAACTTCCAATTACCATGTACATGTCTAATTTCAAGATGACACGCTGCATTTACTACTCCTAAATCTTTAATGATCGATTCTACGGCATCAAACAAGCTTCTGTATAAACTTTCTTCAGGATTAAGTTGTATTTCATAACCGGTTACTATAAATTTTTTTATTTTGGTGATATCCTGTTTTACAATAGCAACAATATTTAAATTACCTTTATGCACGAGAACCTCCACTATATATTGTGGTCCATCTAAATATTCTTCGATTAAAATGTCTTGATTTGGATAGAGCTTTGAAATTTTTTCTATCTTCTTTTTCATTTCAAATTTATTTTGGACTAAATAGACATCCTTCGACCCTCCAGAAACAGGTGATTTTACAATTTGCGGATAACTATGACCCTTATTAATAAAATTTCCCAATTCGTCATTTGGAAGAAATACGTCATATTTGGGAGTGGTTGCATTATTTTGTAACGTATTTCTTGTAAGTATTTTATCTTCCATTTTTTTAAAAGCTTCTACAGAGATATCCGAATTACATAATTCATTCATAAGTTGTGCAGCTAAAGATACATAAGGATCCACAAAGCTAATAATCGCCTTAATAATTCTTCCTTGATGTAGAAGTCTTTTATATTCTGTCCGAATATTATCTTCTGACATTTTTTCTAAATAAATCATTTGTGAAACATCCGAAAATTCTTTTCGTTGCATCATATAATTACTATTTTCAGTTAACAATACAGTAAAATATCCTAAACGAACCGCAGCTTTAATAGCTTCTCTACTCGATCCGGATTTCTTAGTGTCTATAAATACAATTGTGTACATGTCATCCTCCATACAAGTAAAGAAATAAAGCTTTACTTATTATTAAAATAGTTAAAGTCTACTAACTCCTTACTCTCAAATTTTAACAATTTTCTCAGTTCTATAATAATATGCACTCATAACTATGTTTGCATAGGCCAAGAAAGGTAATTTTAAACCATAGAAATATAGTTACATACGCGGTATTTGCTCCTATTAGTTGACCACTCACGTCGTTTTCTACTATTTTACGAACTATATTTCTATATATTAATAGGGAATCCAGCCAGGTATTTTGCATAGTCCAGTCTGGAATTATTGATTTTAGTAACTGCAACCTTAGGAAAAGAATTCTTATACGCAGGGCATCTGTGATTTAGTTCAAGTAAGTAAATGTGCTGCTGACAATCAATAGCAATGTCTACCCCGAGTCTAAATATATTTTCATATTTATCTATCACTCTAGCTGCTTTAATTGAAATTATTGACATTTCCTCAAGGATGCATAACACTTGTTCTTCAGAAATTTTAAACGACGCAGACATTAGCTTAATTACGTTATCCACTCTTCCTCCATTAGATAGGTTGGTAACTATACTCCCTTTGCTACCCTTCCTAGCGATTATGCCTACATCTTCCCATTGTCCAGTCTGGTTTTTCACTA
>NZ_JBATUX010000006.1:0-4021 GCF_049671445.1 Paenisporosarcina sp.
GTGGAAAACCAGCACAGTGACATTATCGAATTTATCGATACAGTTTTTTCTGGCCATACAGATTTGCAATCAGACATTAAGCGTACGTTAATGTCACATCTGAACAAAGGTATCTTTTCACTACAGACAACTGGTGAAATCCAAATGGTTGCTTGTGCTTTCGAATCAATCTGGCATCCAGTGTGCACCTACATACAGGTAGCCTACGACTTCACCAGTTCCAACAAAGCCGCTTTACACGAACTCCTTACCTATTTACAAACGCATGTTGAACGTCCACTTCTGTTTAAAATTGACGGAAGATTCACTCAACTAAGTAGTGTATTAATTGAATCAAATTACACAATGATTCGTCAAACAGACATTTGCTCCATAGATGTACGAACAGTTCATGTAGAAGGAATGATGCTACCTGATAACGTTTTAACCTTACATGATTTAATGAAAACTCCTCACCTACATGACCAATTCATATCATTATGTAAGGACGTTTATACAAACACTCATCTCAATAATCCTGTAGCAGACTTGCCCATAACTGCATGGACAAACATGATTACGGCTGATGTTCTAGAAGAAATCAGTTCAGTATTAGTTGTTGAAGATGAAGTTCGCGCGTTTTCTCTTATATATAAAGGAGATCGAACTGACTCATGGGAACTCGGTTGGAACGGTGTTAGGAGTAAAGAACCTCCGTTCATTCTTAAGGAAATGCTAGAACATCAAATTCGTATTGGCCAAAGACATGGTATTCACTTCATAGAAAAAGAGAATGATTCAACGGACCCTTTCTCCCAATATGTACTCAAAGACATCCCTCATCAAGTCATTAAAACACTATATTCTTATAAAGGACGGTAAAAATCGATGAATATTTGGCGGGCTTTGTTCTCAGTCGTGTTAGCAGGGATTATTAGTAAAGTTACTTATTTACAAGTGGACTTCTTCCAATACAAATTTTATAGTGAAGGTCAGTTTGTTCCAAGTTCTCTCTTTATCTATTTTTTGGATATTCTGTTGTTTGTTTTGATCTACGCTGCACTTTATTTTTTCATTCCACGATTCTTGGAATGGCGAATGAGTGCACAGTATAATTCAGTTCAAGAAGGCAAGCCGAAGGAATCCTAATTGTTAATTGTTGCAAATGAGAAGTGTCCCAAAAATTTCGTGTCACAAAGGACTTGTTTTCTTTTGCCACAAGTATATAATTCAAAGCGTACCAAATTATGAATATACGTGGAGAATAATATGCGACCATATAATGAAAAAATCAGTATTTACAATGGCATGGCTTCGACTATTGCCATGAACTTTTCGAATAACTTCTTTCCTATTTTTGCGATTACCATATTAAGCGCCAGCAATTACCAAGTGGGATTAATTAGTTCCCTACCTCCATTAATGGCGTTGCTGATGACGATTCCAGCTGCCATCATGTTAAATCGAGCAGCTGAACACAAAAAGCTAGTGGCGACGTCGATTTTATTAGCTCGTGTCATGTTTTTGCCCATAGTCGTACTGGTTTATCTTCCGTCAGAATCCATGCAAGCTTGGGCTTTCCTGGTCATCATCGCCTTGATGAGTGTGCCTAACACGGTTGCGACCATTGGTTGGCAGACACTCATTAGTAGCATGATTAGCGAATCCAGGCGTGGAGCATTTTTTAGTGACCGTAACCGTTTGTTAACAATGGTTGGATTGGTGTCCACATTAATCATCGGAATTGTGATGAAGGATGCTTCTGAAAGTGTCGCAGCGTATCAAATTTTATTTGCCATCGCATTTGGTTTTGGCCTCTTGGAAGTTTTTTTATTGATGAAGCATGACGAGACGCCCGCTCATATCGATGGACCTGTTATGAAAAAGAAATTGATGGACTGGTCTATCTTCAAACATTCAGGCTTTGTATCGTTTTTAATAGCTGCACTATTTTTCAATTTCGCGTGGCAAATGGCGTGGGGGATTTTTAATATTTACCACGTACGAGTTGTCGGAGCAACGGTTTTCTGGATTAGCATGTTTTCGGTTGGAAATATGTTAATGCAAATATTAACGTTCCCACTTTGGAAAAAATGGGCGGAGCAAAGATCCAATGTCCGCGTATTTGTATGGGCTGCGATCGGTATGGCTAGTACGCCATTTTTAACCGTCTTGTCGACGAACTTGTATTATTTAACCTTCGTCCAAACGATATCCGGCTTTTTCTTATCAGGTGTCGTGTTGCTTTTATTCAATTTACTGCTTGAACAATCACCTGAAGCATCTCGAACTTACTGCATTACGACATACAATGTCCTACTTGCCTTTATGGCTTTCCTTGCCCCACAAATCGGCATTTGGTTATTGAATGCATGGGGTGTTGAAATGGCTATGTATATTAGTTCCGCATTACGTTTACTTAGTGCTGCTGTATTTTTCGCTGTTTATTTACGCTATGGCAAAGTGCCGAAAGCTTTGATGTAATATCTACTTATTAGGGCTAGCTGGATTCCACGGATTGTAAACAGCAGAAAAGAGAACTTCGTTTATCGAGGTTCTCTTTTTTTCGATCTTTGAAGCTTATTCATAATCTTCCTGTGGTTGGTAGAAGACGGAACCAAGAGATCTTTTCTAGCTCTATTAAATTAGTATAAATAAGAAATAATTCAATAATTTTGAAACCCAAATAGCAACTCACTCGTTATAGTGATACATAAATGAGGTGGGAAAATGGAGTTAACTGAAATGAAAAATGAAGTTTATTCAGATTCGCAAGAGATATGGTTAGAAGAAATAATGACTGAATACGGCGATAAAATGATTAGGGTAGCTTACAGTTACATAAAAGATTGGGGCATTTCACAGGAAATTGTTCAAGAAGTCTTTATTACATGTTATAAAAACTACAGTCAATACTCTAAAGTAGAAAACTTCAAGGCGTTGATATATAAAATAACGATTAACCGTAGCAAAGATGTCTTAAGGAGTTCTTTTGTGAAAAAGGTGTTCGTTGGAACAGATATTTTTGCCTCTCATAAATCATCAGAACTATCTCCAGAAAATGTGGTTTTAAAAAGTGATGAAAGTGCTTTAATAGCAGCAAGTATTTTATCTTTACCTCTCAAATACCGAGAAACAATTCACTTGTTTTATTATGAAAACCTTTCGATATTAGAAATTAGTCAGATGTTAAACGTTAATCAAAACACCTTAAAAAGCAGGCTAAAAAGAAGTAGAACAATGTTAGGAAATATACTAGAAGGGAGTGAGACATATGAAAGATAAATTAGATGATGTACGAACTATTTTGGAAGATGGTGTTTATAAGGGACATAAGTTTACAGAAGAGAGTAAACGAAAAGTTCGAAATAGTATTAAGGGAAAAAACAATAATTGGTTTCCCAACTTCTTAACAGTAGCAGTTGCTTTAGGATTTGTAGGATTTGGTTTTTTCTTTGTTACTCAGGAATTGGGTTTATTTGAAAAAGAATCCTTGCAAGCCTCTGTAGAAAACAAAAACAATGAGCCAACTATTATTGAACCTATAGATTTGAATGGAGATTTACCTGAGGACTTACCATTAATAGTCAATGAGGACTTACTTGAAAATCTAAGCTTGCCCATTGATATACAAAATGTGATTCCTAAAATTTCATCTAAACCTCAAATTTATGCACGGACGGTAAGTGACGGCTACCAAATATCATTGACGTATTATGGAGATAAATTTGCAGTGAACATGATTGAAAATGTTGATCTTCCTAAAAATATCGAAGAGTATAAAAGAACTAGGAACAAAATATGGACCGACGAAGAAACTCTAGTCATTAAAGGTCATGATGCTTATTATTCGGTTGATCAAAAGGAGATGCATCTTTTCACGAAAGAGAAATACTTTATTTTACATGGAGCTGAAGAGGAACAGCTACTAGAAATCGCCAACATGGTCGATACAGAAAAACCCGTTCAAAAAATTAATTTAGTAAAATATGAAGAGGTTATGATGGAGAGTGCTGAATTGTCTGAGATACAGCAACCCATA
>NZ_JBATUX010000007.1:0-35459 GCF_049671445.1 Paenisporosarcina sp.
GTCTTAAATCATCGTATTGGGAGCTTGTCTGTGCAATTTTTTCTTCTACTAGATCTTTTACAACTTTTTCATCTGATACTACCCCTACATATTCACCACTAGCATATATATGAAAAATCTTCTGCAATTGACTGCTTTCATTGTCTTTTGCAAATCCGATATTAAATGTAAGACTTGAAGCAAGCATTACGATTACGGCTGCTTTTTTCATTATATTTGATGTGCGGGTTGGTTTGCGGTCGGATGAAATCTTCTCCCTGTCACCAGTATTCCATTTCAAATTCATGATAAAGCCCCTCTCAAAATCTCATCCGAAAAACGAACGGTTCTTTTTATGTGAAACATTTCACACATATATTAATTTAACATATCCTATTTCCTCAGTGCTTAAGATTGTCCACATTGTAAAGAAAATGACTCATTCAATCCATGTATTTCATTTAATTAGTATAATTTGTATTTAAATCATGCCTATTTTCTATTAATTCGAACTAATTTTCTCAAAGAATTCTATCTTTTTACCTAAAAACTCACTTTCAACAAACCTGTTTTGTTATGTTTGTCATATTTCAAGGTAACTTCCTATGCTATTCACCTGAAATACGGTAAAATTAGTATACTAGTTTGAGAAGGGGAAATTCATTTGACAGATGAACAAGAACAACGAAATGCTATCAAAAAAATACCCTATGCTCATAGAAAAGCATCTAAAGCTGTCGTAGCAAAGCGTATTGTGATGATTATCATTGGTGCTGTTTTTATGGCAATGGGTATTGAATTGTTTTTAGTGCCAAATCAATTATTAGATGGTGGGATTGTTGGAATATCCATTATCCTATCTCATTTAACAGGTCTTCAAATAGGACTCTTTATCTTCCTTCTAAACATTCCTTTCTTTTTTATTGGATATAAACAGATCGGTAAAACCTTCGCTTTGTCTACAGTATTAGGTATTACTGTCCTTTCAATTTGCACATATTTTTTACATCCAGTGGCACGTTTCACAGATGACTTACTTCTCGCAACCGTTTTTGGCGGAATAGTACTCGGTATAGGTGTTGGACTTGTTATTCGTTATGGTGGTTCTTTAGATGGTACTGAAATCTTAGCTATTCTTTTTAGTAGCAAGACAGCTTTTTCTGTAGGGGAAATCATTATGTTCTTCAACATAATGATTTTCACGATTGCAGGGTTTGTATTTACTTGGGAACAAGCGATGTATTCCGTCTTGGCTTATTTTATCGCTTATAAAACCATTGATATTGTCATTCAAGGATTAGATGAATCGAAGTCAGTTTATATCATCAGTGAAAAAGTAGATGAAGTCGGTGAAGCAATAATTGATCGGCTTGGACGTGGTGTTACTTACTTACACGGTGAGGGTGCCTATACCGGCGATAAAAAGAAAATTATATTCACTGTAATCACCCGTTTAGAAGAAGCAAAATTAAAAACCATAGTAGAAGATATCGATCTCCAAGCGTTTGTTGCAATTGGTAACATAGCAGAAGTACGCGGTGGCCGTTTCAAGAAAAGAAATATTCATTAATTTCATATCAAAGAAAAAATGCGCTTTCCTATTTTGGAAAGCGCATTTTTTATGTTATTAGTCCCTTAGATTGGTTTTTCTCGCTAACTAGCTGTTGGAAAAGTTTTTTGAAGGGCTCGAAGAAGAACCAGAAAAGCAATGTGAACAATGAGAAAGAGCACGATGGACATAATTCCTAACACCATTGCAGTATTTTGTTCCATATTTAATAAAAATGGCTGTAGAAATGTGATACTTAGTGCAATACTCATATAGATCATCATCATTTTTCTGACCCGATTATGATATTCTTCTTGATTAATTGGATACTCGACTTCATGTAATAACATGAGAAATATAAAATAAACAAGAATCAAATCACCAATGGACATGACAAACCCGTATAAAACCCATTCCAAACTTGCTAATTGCATTTGCTGCAAGACTTCTCCTGACAAAAAGAGAGTTGGAAGGGACAACACCATCAGGATATACGCAGTCATTTCTGCTTTTTTAGCTCGTAATCCCCCTGTTCCAAGTTTGACAATGCCAACCCCTATGAGTAGATAGCCAACAGGATCAGGTAAAACATCAATAAAGATGTGGATGTCGAGAAGAATCAGCAAAAAACCAATGATTATATTCTTAAATCCATGCCTTTTCATTGCGTTTCTCCCGCTTTCTTAATCATTTGATGTAAACTTTCAGTTGTCAGTTGTGGAATGTGCTGCAATGACACTGGAGCGATAACCTTTTGTCCGTCGACCGTTTTTCCCTCCCAGTCAATTCGTGCATCGATTGCCGTGGTCAAAGTCGGGTCAATCTGTACGTATAAACCGACAGTCCCTTGTGGTTCTAAGGAAATGGGCCAATCTATGTCTTTAGCAAGTGGTTGAGACACGTCATCCCAGTCAGGCATATTCCCAGCTTGATAAACGGCATCAGGAACTCGGGCTTTTTCTCCTTCGTAATGCACTTTCACTTGTACATCCTGCGTAATGTATATAGGCACAATGACTTCATCCATTTTCAGCTGTTCTTCTGCAACATAAATAGTTGAATGGAGACCGTTCGACGTTCCCCCAGACGACATACTAGATAATTTATGTTCTTCTTTAACCCTTGAAGAGTTGAAGTGAATTTCCCCAATATTATATTCCTTTATCGTGCTGTCGCCGAACGATAGAATAACATTGTTCCAAGTAAAGGGTTTATCCTCAACTCCTTCAGGAGAAAGCATTGAATGGTCAAAGTGGCCTTCTAACAAGAGATGATGGGTGAACTCCTGCACGATATTTGGCGTATTGTATATCGAATTTTCATTTCCATATAACCACATATCATTACTAGATGATATGTTTGGAATCGACAAACCGTTCACCTCCAACGATTGAAGTATCGCTGGATTGTTTTTGTTGGTTAAGTAGTAAATTTTGAAGAAATGGGTCTGTTCCATTGGAAGTTCAATATAGTGTTTCAATACAATTGGTTCTTCTAACTGCTCTGTCTCGTAAATTGCTATATTGATCGCCCATGCCACCGCTATTAGCATGAGTGCTCCCCAAAACCACCATCTCTTCATTTTCATCCCCCTCAATCGTCAGAAAACTTTCATTTCTTTTACATACGAAAAAAAGCGAAGAAAGTTTCCTTTCCTCGCTTTTTCCTGAATTAATATTTAGCGCCAAACGCTAGTAATAATATTTGTTTGATTTCGATCTGGTCCTACTGAGAAAATCGAAATTGGTACACCACTTAATTGTGAAATACGTTCTAAGTAGTGTCGCGCAGTTTCTGGAAGTTCATCAAGTGATTTGCAAGATGTTACGTCTTCGCTCCAACCTGGTAGTTCTTCATAAACTGGTTCGCAGTCTGCTAACATACGTAAGTTCGCTGGATATTCTGTAATCAGTTCACCCTTATAGCTGTAAGCTGTACAAATCTTCACAGTATCCAAACCAGTCAACACGTCAATCGAGTTAACTGTAAGATCTGTTAAACCACTCACACGACGTGCATGGCGAATAACTACGCTATCAAACCAACCGATACGTCTTGGACGACCTGTTGTTGTTCCATACTCTTTCCCAACTTCACGAATTTGATTGCCGACTTCGTCAAATAATTCAGTTGGGAACGGACCGTCACCTACGCGAGATGTATATGCTTTACATACACCCACAACATGGTTAATTTTCGTTGGTCCAACACCCGCTCCAATTGTCACGCCACCTGCTACTGGGTTAGAAGATGTCACAAATGGATAAGTACCTTGGTCAATATCTAACATAACACCTTGTGCACCTTCAAATAGCACACGTCGACCGTCATCTAAGGCATCGTTTAATACTTTAGATGTATCAGTTACATACTTGGCAATTTCTTGACCATAGCCGTAGTATTCTTCAAGAATTTCTTCTTTTGTAAAACCTTCTGTTTCATAGAACTTATCGAATAAACGATTTTTCTCTTCTAAAGCGCGCTCAAGTTTTTCTTCAAATACTTCTTTATCAAGTAAGTCGGCCATACGAATACCTACACGTGCTGCTTTGTCCATGTAAGCTGGTCCAATGCCTTTACCTGTCGTTCCAATTTTATTTACACCACGACGAGTTTCTTCCACTTCGTCTTGCTTCAAGTGGTAAGGTAAAATGACGTGTGCACGATTTGAAATACGTAAGTTCTCAGTCGTTACCCCACGGTCATGTAATCCTTTTAACTCTTTCACTAATGCTTTTGGATCGACAACCATTCCGTTGCCGATTACTGAAATCTTGTCTTTATAGAAAATACCAGATGGGATTAAATGAAGCTTGTATGTTTCTCCACCAAAAATAATGGTATGTCCCGCATTATTACCACCTTGATAACGAGCAATTACTTCAGAATTCTCAGATAGAAAGTCTGTAATTTTCCCTTTACCTTCGTCTCCCCATTGTGTTCCTACTACTACCACCGATGTCATAATCAGCACCTCCGTCAGACGCTTTCACGCGTCCTGAATCAAACAGTGTAATTGTACCAACGTAAACGCTCAGAGTCAACCAAAAACTAGAAAAAACACGAACGTATAATGTTGTCAGACATTTATCGTTCGTGTTTTTTCTATCAAGCTAGTAAATCAGTTCGTTACCATTGCATGGTGACGGAACATATTTGCTAGTAGTCAGGTGTGGGTTGTGTATGTTGACTCCAATCAATATTTACAAACTTATTAAATTCTTTAACGAAAGCAAGGGTTACAGTCCCTGTAGGACCGTTACGTTGTTTCGCTATAATAATTTCAATCATGTTTTGATTTTCAGTTTCCTTATCGTAGTAATCCTCACGATATAAGAAAGAAACGATATCGGCATCTTGCTCAATACTTCCTGATTCACGTAAATCGGACATCATTGGACGCTTGTCCTGACGTTGCTCTACTCCACGGGAAAGCTGAGACAATGCAATAACAGGCACTTGTAGCTCACGTGCAAGTGATTTTAATGACCTTGAAATTTCCGATACTTCTTGTTGACGATTTTCTTGACCGTTCGAGCTTCCAACAATCAGTTGCAAGTAATCAATCATAATCATCCCAAGACCAAACTCTTGTTTAAGTCGACGACATTTTGAACGAATTTCATTAATACGAATGCCTGGTGTATCATCGATGAAAATTCCAGCGTTAGACAAACTACCCATTGCCATTGTTAGTTTGCGCCAATCTTCTGCAGTTAATGCACCCGTTCGTAATACTTGTGCATCGATATTGCCTTCCGCACAAAGCATACGCATGACAAGTTGTTCTGCACCCATCTCAAGACTAAAGATGGCAACATTTTCTTCCGTCTTGGTTGCCACGTTTTGCGCCACATTCAACGCAAAAGCGGTTTTACCTACTGAAGGTCGGGCTGCAACTATAATCAAGTCATTGCGTTGGAAACCAGCTGTAATTTTGTCTAAATCACGGAATCCCGTAGGAACTCCTGTTATATCGCCTTTACGAGCATGAAGAAGCTCAATGTTGTCATACGTTTGTACCAACACGTCTTTAATGTGCCTGAAATCACCCGCATTTTTCCGATTGGATACTTCCATCATTTTCTTTTCAGCTTCAGATAATAAGGCTTCTACTTCATCTTCACGTGTGAAGCCATCTTCGACGATATTGGTTGCTACACGAATTAAACGGCGTAGCAAAGCCTTTTCTTCCACTATACGCGCATAATGTGCGATATTGGCAGCGGTAGGAACTGAATTCGCTATTTCTGTTAAATACGAAAGTCCACCAACGTCTTCAAGTTCTTTTTTAGACGATAATTCTTCGGTCACCGTCACGACGTCAATTGGTTTTCCTTGATCGCTTAAACGATTCATCGTCTGGAAAATCTTTTGGTGCGCTACTCTATAAAAATCTTCATATTGTAATATTTCTGCAGCCGTAATGAGCGCTTGAGGCTCTAAAAAGATAGCCCCAATAACGGACTGTTCAGCTTCTTGGTTGTGAGGGGGAATCCGATCCATCATGGGCTCGCTCATTGCAGTCTCTCCTTATGCTTCTTCTGTTACGTGTACCTTCAAGGTAGCTGTTACTTCTTGATGTAATTTAACAGGAATGTTGGTATAACCTAATCCGCGAATGGCATCATCTAATTCCATTTTACGTTTATCGATTTTAATTCCTGTTGATTTATGAAGTTGTTCAGCTACTTGTTTCGTTGTTATCGAACCAAATAATCGGCCACCTTCACCAGATTTAGCTTTTAATTCTACTGTTACTTCTTCTAACTTCTCTTTTAACTTTTTCGCATCTTCATGCACTTGTTCTGCTTGTAGATCTTGTTTGCGTTTTTGACCATCTAATGCGCTAATAGTTGCTTGGTTAGCTTCTGTTGCTAAATTGTTTTTCAATAAAAAGTTATGTGCATATCCATCTGCTACATTTTTAATTTCGCCTTTTTTTCCTTTGCCTTTAACATCTTTTAAGAAAATTACTTTCATGTTGATTGGCCTCCTTCAATTTCAATAATTGCTAATTTTAGTTGTTCAATCGCTATATCAATCATGCCATTTTTAATCTGACATGCGGCATTAGTTAAATGACCACCGCCACCAAGTTTTTCCATAATGATTTGAACATTAATTTCACCCATAGAACGCGCACTAATGCCCACATCCCCGTTATCTTTTTTTGCTACTACAAATGAGGCTGAAACACCTTTCATTGTCAGTAGAATATCGGCAGTTTGAGCAATAAGCACTTGACTATAAGGTTTCGTTTCTTCCCCGTGAGCAATAGCAATTCCTTCGCGGAAAAATTCAACGGTTTGAACAATTTTTGAACGTTCAACATATGTTTCTATGTCTTCTTTCAATAAACGTTGCACTAACACTGTATCTGCCCCGTTTGTTCGTAAATAGGAAGCTGCTTCAAAGGTTCTTGCTCCTGTACGAAGAGTAAAGCTCTTTGTATCAACAATAATTCCTGCAAGCATTGCAGTTGCCTCAAGCATCGATATTTTATCATGTTTTGGTTGATACTCAAGTAATTCTGTTACAAGTTCGGCTGTTGATGATGCATACGGCTCCATATAAACAAGCATTGTATTTGATATAAACTCTTCACCACGACGGTGATGGTCAATAACCACTACTTTTTCCGCTCGATTTAAAAGTTTTTCGTCAATAACCATACTCGGTTTATGCGTATCAACCACTACAAGTAATGTGCGATCTGTTAATTTCGCTAAAGCTTCTTCAGGTGTGATAAAGCGTTCGAACAGCTCTGGCTTGCTCTTCACTTCTTCCATTAAACGAGTTACGCTTTGGTCAAGTTCATCAAAATCTATTACAACATAACCATTAATTTGATTCATCTCTGCCATCTTACGAACACCTACAGATGCACCTATGGCGTCCATATCAGGCAATTGATGCCCCATTACGAACACTTGGTCACTATCTTGAATTAAATCGCGTAAGGCATGTGAAATGACGCGTGCCCTAACTCGTGTGCGTTTCTCAGCTGGGTTCGTTTTTCCGCCATAAAACTTCACTTTTCCACTTGGCTGTTTAATGGCTACTTGATCTCCACCACGCCCTAATACTAAATCCAAACTAGACTGTGCAAGATGACCAAGTTCAACTAATGATGATGATCCTGCACCTACTCCGATACTAAGGGTTAAAGCTAGGTTTAATTTAGACGTAGTTTCTCGTATATCATCTAAAATCGCAAACTTCGTTTTTTCTAACTCAAGTAAAATGGATTCGTTCAATACAGCAATGAAGCGGTCTGATGAAACACGTTTAACATAAATCCCATAGCCTGCTCCCCAATTATTGACTAAAGACGTCACTAAGCTGTTTAACTCACTACGTGTTTGATCTCCCATTCCTTGTGCTAATTCATCATAGTTATCAATAAACAACACGCCAATGACACTACGATCAGCATAATACAATGTTTCAATCTCTGTTTGTTCGGTAATATCAAAGAAATACAAAAGCTTTTCTTCTTGTTTATAAAATATTTTGAATTTTTTCCCAGACAAACTAATCGTTTGCTCTTTATTATCTTCTTGCTTTACAAGTGAATGAAATTCTTCCGACAATGTGAATAAATTTTCTCCAATAATGGAATCAAATTCGAGTTCTCTTGCCATATATGGATTTGCCCATTCGATTGTCCAATGCTCATTTACCAATAAAATACCAATCGGCATTTCGAGTAACGCTTCTTCTCCTACACGTTTCATCCGGTAAGACAAAGTCTCGATATGTTTTTCCGTCTCTTCATATAAACGCTTCTCTAATCGCCAACCTATTAACAATACTGTGGCAAACAGAACAGCAACAATTATACCTATCCACATATGCCAGAACAGGAGTAAAAGAGCGCTTATTAGGCCGAGCAATGATAGAAAAAATAAAGGAATACGAATGGGTCTTTTTCTAAAAAATGCTGACATTTTTCCAGCTCCTTATTTTCTGTTCTTCTCTTTGACATACGATCGAGCGTTGAATCCCAAATCAAAAATCCCAATTATTAATGTAATCGACTGTAAAGGGAACGCTAAAATAGTTGCAACAATAGCAAGCCATTTTGGCCATCTCTGTTGATGTATGTAGAAGTGAATGAACGAAATACCTTGTAAAATAAGTAATACTCGAAGTATTAAGGCGGCATTTGCAATAACCATAAACGCAAAAGTGCCCTTCTCTAATTCCACAAATAAAGTAACTATTAGCACTACCATGTAATACCATAGTATTGATTTAGGGAATTTTAAATTTCTAAATGCAGGGAACTTCGGTACGACTAATCCCAATATTTTTAAAACAGGTACTAAAATATTGATGAACACAATGACCAAAAGAAAAATGGAAATTATTAAAATGGATGGCATTACTGTTTCAAACATGAATAAGACTTCTGCTACCGTATTATCATAGTTATTCGGCAAAGCATTATAACGTTCTAAAAAAGCACCCATTTGCTCATATTGATTTGATGCGATTGTTAATAATGATGTCACCGGATTAAACTCAAAAGTTAGTATAACGATCACATACTGAATGACAAGAGTTACAAGTAATACAATGGCTGTCGACAGTAACATAAATAACTTACTTTTCTTCATCCTAATTGCATCGCCAATAACCAGGCCCAACAGTGCATGAATCATGCTAAATGGGACTGCCAGCAATCCTCCAATAAAATAAGATATCCCGATACTAACTATAGTAACGAGAATAGACGCTTTGCGATTAAATTTTGCACTATACCAAGCTATTGGCACAGCGATAAAAAATGAGGTAACCAAGTTTACGATAGGCACATATAAAGAAACAGCCAACAAAATTGAAAATAGTACAATTACCATTGTACCTAAAGTTAGCTGCCTTTTTTGTTCATTCGGCATTCAAAATCCTTCCTAACTTAAAAATCATGTAATCATTTATAAGTTACCGTATTTCTCTGTAGTTCAATAAGAGAATCACCTTGTTGGACATTTATTCAACCCTTAGGAAGGCAACTTTACCTTCCTATTGTAACATGTTGAACAAGATGCAACAAAAGTTCAAAACAAGTTAAAATGCAGACATCAAAAAAAGACCGGTTTCCCGGTCTTTTAAGCGTACATGTTCAATTCTTATCTCTCTTCAGTAGAGAAAGGAAGTAATGCCATGATACGTGATAATTTGATTGCTGAAGTTAATTTACGTTGATATTTAGCGCTTGTTCCCGTAACTCGACGTGGAAGAATTTTTCCGCGTTCTGATACGAATTTTTTAAGCAAATCAACATCTTTATAGTCAATGTGCGTAATATTGTTTGAGTTGAAATAACAAACCTTTTTACGTCTTTTGCCTCCGCGACGTGGTGCCATATTGTTTCGCCTCCTTAGTGTTTGTTTGTATTTAAGTGTGTTTGAAAAGATGTTTCATCATCACGGTAAGTCAAGCTCGCATTTTCGATTCAGTCTTTCCACCGTCAAAGTCGAGCTTGAGTAGCACGTTTCGCTTTTCGACTCAGAATGGTAAATCGTCGTCTGAAACTTCGATTGGGCCACTTCCGCTAGAGAATGGATCTTGATCAACACGTGTATAGTTTTGCTGATTTGGTGATTGATTCTGTTGATTAGATGAATATTGATTGTTTTGGTTTGAACCGCCGCCATAAGGTTGTCCTTGTTGAGGACGATCTCCACCAGAACTATTACGTGGTTCAAGGAATTGAACACTATCAGCTACAACTTCAGTCGTGTAAACACGCTTTCCATCTGTGCCTTCATAGCTCCCAGTTTGAATACGCCCTTCGACACCTGCTAAACTTCCCTTTTTCAAAAAGTTTGCTGTGTTTTCAGCTGGTTTTCTCCAAACAGTACAGTTGATAAAATCCGCTTCTTTTTCACCTTGTTGGTTAGAGAATGAACGATTTACAGCTAGTGTAAAACGTGCAACTGCAACTCCACTTGGTGTATAACGAAGCTCAGGATCTTTTGTCAGTCTTCCGACTAAAACCACTCGGTTAATCATCAGAATACAACCTCCCTCGTCTGCAAGTTGTTTCGAGTAAACTCGATTTTATATTCTTATTTTTTAACGTGTGCTTTGACAGCTACAAAACGAATAATATCTTCGTTAATGTTAGCAAGACGGATGTACTCGTCGATTGCTCTTGAATCAGCGTTTGCTTTCACGATTTGGTAGAAACCTTCGCGGAAGTCATTGATTTCATAAGCTAAGCGGCGTTTGCCCCATTCTTTTGACTCGATGATTTCAGCACCATTCGAAGTCAAGATTTCGTCGAAACGAGCTACTAGAGCTTTTTTCGCGTCATCTTCGATTGTTGGGCGGATAATGTACATTAATTCGTATTTTTTCATCTTTTTTGCACCTCCTTATGGACTTGGGCCTGACTGTAACAGTAGGCAAGGAGCAAGTAACGTTTATTACTCACATCAATTGATTGTATCACAATCCCAATGCACACGCAACCAACTATTTATATAGTCATGCGATACAGCATTTCGGTATACTAACTATATAGAGGTGAAAGTCATGCAACAATGGACCAATCCAACAAAAATAATAGACTTAAACATTCAACAAATTGGTAAGACAGGTTTGATTTTGACCATTATCTTAAGCATTGGTCTTTTATTACTGAATAGTGTTGTGCATCGAGATTTTTCATTTAATTTTTCTTGGTTAGGTCTGTTCCTCTTCTTGGTTGGATACATCTTCTTAATTGTCTTACATGAAGCAAGCCATTTAATCGGTTTCGTCCTATTTGCCAAAGTTCCTTGGCGCTCACTTGACTACGGGATTAATATGCAATTAGGCGTTGCCTACGCGACAACAACTGAAGCAGTTCAAAACAAAGCCATGAGAAAAGTGTTAATCCTTCCGTTTTGGACAACTGGAGTTCTCCCTGCAATAATTGCTATTTCGATTAATAGCCCGCTTCTTGCTTTATTATCAGCTTGGTTAATAGCTGGTGCAGTTGGAGATTTTTCAATGATAAGAGAGCTTCGAACAGTCGATGATGATGCATGGATTAAAGATGATCCAGAACTACCTAAACTATATATTTTCGAACATAAATAAAGCTGCTTCCCGTTTTAAAGGGAGCAGCTCTATCTATGTTGAGATTGACGATAATTCTTCCAATCACCTGAAGGAATTGCAACCATTTTCATCGATTCGTCGCATATGGTGTAGACTACCGCTTCTATTAAACCGTCTAAAGTTCGTACTTTCACGATTTCTTTCGAATACAAATCGGTTGTTGGATTGCCCGTATGCCCCTCTAAATCATCAAGGTTTAACCACATATGGTCTGGAATCTCGTAAATGTCTCCGACAATAGTGGAACCCTCCGCAAGTTCAATCGTGGGATATCCATTCCCTGTGTCATACATTTTCGCTTGAAGCACCCCACCAGTATATAAAAGTGTTGCACCGTTCAGCACATGATGATTGGTCTCTCCATGTAATAATGTTCCGTATACAAATAAATTCATGTTTAATCCACCTTTTACCTGGTATTCAAAAAACGGATTAGCCGAATTTCGACTAACCCGTTTGTATTATACGTTGAAGCGGAACAACATAACGTCTCCATCTTGCACGATATATTCTTTACCTTCTAATCTCACTTTTCCTGCTTCTTTTGCTGAAGCCATAGAACCGTTAGCGACTAAGTCATCATAAGATACTGTCTCTGCGCGAATAAATCCACGTTCAAAGTCAGTATGGATAACACCAGCACATTGAGGAGCTTTCATTCCTTTACGGAATGTCCAAGCACGCACTTCTTGTACACCCGCAGTAAAGTACGTAGCAAGACCCAATAATTTATATGAAGCTTTTACTAACTGATCTAATCCTGCTTCTTTAATACCTAATTCTTCAATAAACATGGCTTTCTCTTCATCATCAAGTTCAGCCATTTCTTCTTCTATCTTCGCGCAAATAACAATAACTTGCGCATTTTCTGATGTAGCGAATTCGCGAACTTTTTGAACGTATTCATTTTCTTCAGCGTTTGCGATTTCGTCTTCAGCAACGTTAGCTACATATAGCATTGGTTTAGATGTTAACAAGTTCAGCCCTTTAACTACTCGCAATTCTTCTTCTGCAAATCCTATAGAACGTGCTGGTTTTCCTTGTTCAAAGGCTTCCAAAAGTTTTGCTAATATTGGCTCTTCCACCATTGCATCTTTGTCTTTCTGTTTTGCCATTTTGCCTACACGTTGTGAGCGTTTTTCAACACTTTCTAAGTCAGCCAAAACTAATTCTAAATTAATTACTTCTATATCAGAAATCGGATCTACTTTCCCGGCAACATGCGTTACATTTTCATCAACAAAACAACGTACAACTTGGCAAATTGCATCGACTTCACGAATGTGTGCCAAGAATTTATTTCCTAGCCCTTCGCCTTTGCTAGCGCCTTTTACAATACCGGCAATATCAGTAAACTCAAAAGCTGTTGGAACTGTTTTCTTTGGAACAACAAGCTCCGTTAATTTATCAAGACGCTCATCTGGCACTTCTACAATTCCAACATTCGGATCGATTGTACAGAATGGGTAGTTTGCTGCTTCAGCCCCTGCTTTTGTAATTGCATTAAATAAAGTTGATTTACCAACATTTGGTAATCCTACAATCCCTGCTGTTAACGCCATGTGGTTTCCCAACCTTTCATAATTACTAGCTCTTCTATATATAAACACTAGCTTTTCACTTTTATCATAATCTCACTTCGAACGTATAATTGAGTTCGTGTGACGTTCTACTATAATCATGTAACTTATATATTATAGGTTTTTGTTGGGGTATTGTCTATTCTTCTGAAGAGAGTTCTGCTTTCTTCACTACCTTTTTCATTTTCTTTTCAAACTCTCTCCGAGGAATCATTACGCTATGTTGACATCCTTCACACTTTATCCGTACATCAGCCCCCATTCGAATGATCTTCCACTCGTTTGTTCCACAAGGGTGTTGTTTTTTCATTTCAACAACGTCACCAAGATCAAAGGTTTTTATGTCCATTATATTTTCCCCTTATCATCATTCTTTACAGAATCACCTATTCCTGAATCCACGGATCCTGTTTTCTTCTGATACATCACCATTTTCGGATATGGAATCTCGATACCATGTTCATCCATAAAAATTTTCAAATCTCGGCGAATAATACGTGCAACCGCGAAATGTTGCATAGGCATTGTTTCCGCTGTAATACGCATAACAACTTCAGAAGCTGCTAAATTTTGAACACCAAGTAATTCTGGAAGCTTTACTAACTGTTCATATTTTTCCGGAAGTCCCAATAAAAACTCACGAATAAGTTCTTCTGCTTTTGGAATGTCCACTTCATACGCTACGCTCACATCTACAATGGCAATGGAATTGTTTAAGGAGTAGTTAACGACTTCGACAATCGTACCGTTCGGGAAAATATGAATTTCTCCATTTAATCCTTTAAGTTTAGTCGTACGCAAACCAATTTCCTCAACGGTTCCTTCAGCTGCACCGATCCGCACATAGTCCCCTACTGAAAATTGATCTTCAAAAATAATAAAGAACCCAGTAATAACATCACGAACTAAGTTTTGTGCGCCAAAACCGATTGCTAAGCCAAGTACTCCAGCACCCGCTAGCAATCCCGTTACATTTATAGTTAAAGCAGATAAAACGGCTAAAATAGCAGCGAAATATACTACATAGGCAAGTCCGTTCTGAAGTAATTTAAGCAATGTGTTTTGTCTTCGTTCTGTATAACGTAAAGGTGCTTTCATGCGTACTTCAAACACTTTGCGAATGACAATTTTACCTACTTTTACTACGATTCCAGCCAAAAACATAATAAAGATGACTTTTAATATGATCACACCAGAGTCAATCCATAATTGTTCGTCTAGCAGTGAACTTTTGATGTTTTCAATCATTTTTTCAACGGTCAATTTGTCTTTCAATTTGTCTACCACCTTTTTGAATAAAGCCCATTTCTAATACGTATACTATGAAAAAAAAGAGAGTGAGCTTACCCTATGTTTGCATATTCATCTCAGCTACAACCAGAACAATATTTCTATCAAGATTCCGGCGTTGCTTGGCGCTTAAGCTCGCTTTTTCTTCAAATTATTCCTTTCGAAAAATCAAATCTCACTTTTTGCTGTATAGGCACCGATCGTTCCACTGGAGACGCGCTAGGCCCTTTAGTGGGTACTTGGCTTAGCGAATATCCTTCATTTCCATATGAGGTTATTGGGACATTACAGCACCCTCTTCATGCTTTGAATTTACAACAAAATATAGAGACACTTCAAGCAAGAACCGTTAAACCTTATGTAATTGCAATTGATGCTTGCTTAGGAAAAGTTGAGAAAATTGGCCATATCATTATTGAAAAAGGCCCTCTTTTCCCAGGAAAAGCAGTAAAAAAGAATTTACCTTCGATTGGAGATCTTTCAATCAAAGGAATTGTAAATATTGGAGGCTATCAAGAGTATACCGTCTTACAAAACACACGACTTCAATTACCATATGATATGGGTAAAATTTTATCTCGTGGACTTCTACTTGCTTGGCAGCGGCACCAAATGAAATTGATAAGCAATCGTAACGACGATAGCCACCACCAAAATGCCTGGCAATAAGTTGGCTACTCTTATTTTAGTCAAACCAATCATATTTAAACCAATCGCAACAATCATAATCCCACCAGTTGCCGTCATTTCACGAATAAACAATGCAAGAGCTTCCTCTGGAATAAGGCGACTAATTTGAGTAGCAAAAAGTGCAATTGTTCCTTGATACAGAATTACAGGTACGGCAGATAAAAGAACACCTATACCTAAAGTAGTAGCTAAAATAATCGAGGTAAATCCATCGATTAACCCTTTAACAATAAGTAAATCATGGTCATTACGTAATCCACTATCTAATGAACCTATTATTGCCATTGAGCCAATAACAAAAATCAGAGTTGCAGAAACAAATCCTTGTGCAATACTAATGTTTTCTCCTTTTTTGTTCTTGCCCACTTTTGATTCAAGCCACTGACCAAATCGATTAAGTTGTAAATCTAAATCAATCCATTCACCGATGACCGCACCCAATACTAAACTGATAATAACAATTAAAAATTGCCCGCTTTCAAATCCCATTTGAAGCCCTATTACAGTTACAGCAAGCCCTATCGCGTACATTACTGTTTGCTTCATATTTTCTGGAATGTTTTTTAATAATCTTCCTATAATGGTACCAACAATTATGAGAAGAGCATTAATCAATGTCCCTAATAACACCATCTT
The DNA here is from genome assembly GCF_049671445.1 of Paenisporosarcina sp. Taxonomy (GTDB): domain Bacteria; phylum Bacillota; class Bacilli; order Bacillales_A; family Planococcaceae; genus Paenisporosarcina. The sequence continues at coordinate 15,844 of NZ_JBATUX010000007.1, forward strand.
TTTTCCTCATCTCACCTTTGTTTTTTCTACTTCTACATTCGACTCATTCATACTATATCGTTGTTTATCGTACATTTGTGCTAGCCGCAAATGTACTTTTTCGTTTGTTCTTTAACTTAGCCTTACATTTAAAAATAGAACCTATTCCCTTAAAGAAAAAACTCTTCAAGGGAATAGGCAATTTAATCCTCTAATAATTCTAATATTCGTTCTAAATCATCTTCTGAGAAAAATTCGATTTCGATTTTCCCTTTATTCTTAGTTTTTTTAATTGAAACTGTAGTACCGAAAATTTCACGTAGTTGAGATTCTTTTTCTTCTATGAAAATATCTTTATTTACTGTTTTAGATGTTTCACGTGAAACATTTTCATTCATACGTTGGACAAGTGATTCAAGTTGTCTAACATTCAGGTTCTCTTTCGTTACTTTATCAGAAATAGTAGGGATTAATTTTTTTTGTTTTAATCCAAGTAATGCTCGTCCATGTCCCATCGAGAGCTTATTTGCAGAAATCTTCTCTCTAACCACTTCTGGCAAAGATAATAATCGAATATGATTGGCGATATGAGGACGACTCTTCCCTAAACGGAATGCCAATTGTTCTTGGGTAAGACTTAGGTTTTCCATCAAGTTTTGATATGCATCCGCTTCTTCAATCGGTGTTAAGTCTTCACGTTGCAAATTCTCAAGTATCGCGATTTCCATCATTTGTTGATCGGTAAACCCTCGAATAACAGCAGGAATTTCACTTAAACCAGCAGCTTTAGATGCTCGAAAACGTCTTTCTCCTACTACAATTTCAAATAATTTACTTTTTTTTCTCAAAATGATTGGTTGAAGAACGCCGTGTTCTTTAATTGATTCAGATAGTTCAGCTAGTGCTACTTCATCAAAAATTTTACGTGGCTGAAATGGATTAACCTTAATAAGATTTACAGAAATTTTTTCAACTGTTTCCATTTGATTAATTGATTCTCCAGGGAAAATCGCATTAATTCCCTTACCTAAACCTTTACCTAAACCCTTAGACATTACGAATCACTTCCTTAGCCAACTCTAGATATACTTCTGCACCGCGAGATTTTGGGTCATAAATAATAATAGGTTCACCATGACTTGGCGCCTCACTTAGTCGTACGTTACGAGGAATAATCGTTTTATATACTTTATCTTGGAAGTACTTTTTCACTTCTTCAATTACTTGAATACCTAAGTTTGTTCGAGCATCAAACATGGTTAATAACACACCGTCAATGGTAAGTTGGTTATTTAAGTGTTTTTGCACTAAACGAATTGTGCTTAATAACTGGCTCAATCCTTCTAAAGCATAATATTCACATTGAACAGGAATTAAAATAGCGTCTGAAGCCGTTAATGCATTAATTGTTAACAACCCAAGTGACGGCGGGCAGTCAATAATAATATAATCATAGTCTTCTTTTATTTCTTGGAGTGCACGTTTTAAGCGAACTTCTCGAGATATGGTGGTAACGAGTTCAATTTCAGCTCCTGCTAAAGAAATTGTTGCAGGTACTACATGCAGATTTTCTACTTTGGTTTCTAAAATCACATCTTTTATATCTATATCATCTATTAATACGTCGTAAATACATTGGTGTACATCACCTTTATTGACACCAACTCCACTTGTTGCATTTCCTTGTGGATCAGTATCCATAAGCAAGACTTTTTTCCCTAAGTAAGCAAGACATGCGCTTAAACTTACAGATGTTGTCGTTTTACCTACGCCGCCTTTTTGGTTGGCGATCGCAATAATTCTCCCCACGCTTGCACCTGCTTTCTCCTGATCATACCTATCTTTAAACTTGGTTGCATTCCCTCTTCAATCTTGTAATCCAAACTAAATAATTAGAGTGTTCTGACTTATTAATTGAGAGTGGTTCATTTTCTCTTATCATTTCATTCTAACAAAATTTTTATAAAAAAAGGATTATATTATTATTACAAATCAAAAAACTCTTGCTAAATACATAGCAAGAGTTCACAACTTCGCAATATGATTATTTCTTTTTAGGTATTCTCACAGTAATTTGATAGAAATCTTCAAGCTCTTCTTCTTCTGTTTCCATCTTTATTCCTGTTTTTGCTACCATTGCAAATGACTGTCTAAGAGTATTCAACGCAATTCTCACATCTCGACTAATCGTTTTTCTCTTTGGTTTTTCTTTCTTTCCTTCAACTACTGGTGGATTCAACCATTCATCCACTTTCTTTTCGAGCTGCTTAACATTGTACTGTTGAGCTATAATTTCATGGAATAACTCAATTTGCTTTTCTTCTTCTTTAATCGGCATTAACGCACGTGCATGGCGCTCAGATATCTCACGTCTTAAAATACCATCTTGAATTAATTGCGGTAGTTTAAGCAGTCGCAATTTATTTGCAACTGTAGACTGTCCCTTACCTAAACGTTGTGCTAAAGCTTCTTGAGTTAATTCATGTAGTTCTAATAACTTTTGATATGCTAAAGCTTCTTCGATTGCCGTTAACTCTTCACGTTGTAGATTTTCAATAAGTGCTATTGATGCAGTTTCTTTATCACTTAAATTCCGTACAATTGCAGGAACTAACTCCCACTCCAATTTCGTCATTGCTCGGAATCGACGTTCTCCAGCAATAATTTCATATCGATCGTCGTCATCCATTTTGCGCACAACGATAGGTTGAATTACACCATGAGTGTGAATTGTACGAGCTAATTCTTCAATTTTAGACTCATCAAAAACTGTCCGAGGTTGGAAACGATTCGGGACAATTAGATGTAAAGGGATTTTTAAAACTTCTTCATATTGTTCGGCTGTTTGCTTTGTAGCAGCCATTTCTTTCTCGCCACTTCCAAAAAAACGTGAAAAAGGACTTTTCATCCCCGAGGCACCACCTTTAAGAAACTCACTACTTGTACTTATTCGCGACAAATCTCGCCAATCCTTTATTAATGTTCCACGTGAAACACAAAGTTACAATGGAGATTTATTAGGAACTCCAGGTTTTCTTGGATACTTTTTAGGAGTGCTTTTCACTTTATTAAATACAAACAATGAACGCTCACTATTTTCAACTGGCAAAGTGAATGAATATTCCTGAATTTTTTCAGCACCCAAAATGGATAATGCCTTTTTTGCGTCGCTTAATTCGTCTTGAGCAGCTGCAGCTTTCATTGCTACAAACTGTCCTCCAACTTTTGCTAATGGAATGCAAAGTTCTGATAATACAGTTAATCTCGCTACTGCTCGTGCAGTTACCATATCATACTGTTCTCTGTACTTTGAATTTTGTCCAAATTCTTCTGCTCTAGCATGAACAAATTGAACATTAGATAGTTTCAATTCCTCGCTTAAGTGAGTAAGAAACTGAATGCGTTTATTCAATGAATCCACAATTGTTACTTGTAATTGAGGGAAACAAATTTTCAATGGAATACTTGGGAAACCCGCTCCGGCCCCTACATCACAAATTGACTGATCTTTTGAAAAATCCACATAGAAAGCCATGCTGATTGAGTCGTAAAAATGTTTTAAGTAAACGGATGATTGATCTGTAATTGCTGTTAAATTCATTTTTTCATTCCACTCAACAAGCAGCTCGAAATATCTATTAAATTGTTGAAGTTGTTCAGGATTTAAATCTATCCCTTTTTCTTTGAGTGCTTCAACAAATTGTTCTTCGTTCATATGAGACCCCTTCCGTATATGAAGAGTGTCTATATGCTGAAAATCGCAACATAGACACATTTATACTTATCCGGATATTTTAGCTATTCTTCCTTGTTCAATATACACCAATAGGATGGAAATGTCAGCAGGATTTACCCCTGATATACGAGATGCTTGAGCAATTGATAAAGGTCTAACTTCTATCAATTTCTGTTTCGCTTCAGTAGCTATGCCAGAAATTGCATCGTAGTCAATTTGATCTGGAATTTTTTTGTTTTCCATTTTTTTTAATTTTTCAACTTGTAGAAGAGATTTTTCAATATAACCTTCATATTTAATTTGGATTTCGATTTGTTCTTTCATCTCATCCGTTAATTGAATAGTTGATGGTGATAACATAGCAATATCTTCATACGTCATTTCAGGACGTTTTAGTAAATCTTGTCCTTTAATTCCATCTTTTAACTCCGTTCCGCCTTTCGAACGAATAATGCTTTGCGTTTCTTCGTTCGGTTTAATAATGGTTTTACGTAGTCTAATGATTTCTTCTTCGATTAATTTCTTTTTAGCTTCAAAACGTTCGTAACGCTCTTCAGAAATCAATCCAGCAGTAAATCCTATTTTTGTTAATCTTAAGTCTGCATTATCATGACGTAGTAACAAACGATATTCCGCTCTTGATGTTAGTAAACGATAGGGTTCGTTCGTTCCTTTAGTAACTAAGTCATCAATTAAAACTCCGATATATGCATCAGAACGACTTAATATAATTTCTTCTTTATTTAAAGCACGAGCAGCGGCATTCATTCCAGCCATTAACCCTTGACCAGCCGCTTCTTCATAACCAGATGTTCCATTAATTTGACCAGCTGTATATAAATTTTGAATTTTTTTCGTTTCTAATGTTGGCCATAATTGAGTAGGTACCATTGCATCGTATTCAATCGCATATCCAGCACGCATCATTTCAGCTTTTTCTAAACCTGGAATGCTTTCAAGCAATTTACGTTGCACATGTTCAGGTAAGCTTGTAGAAAGACCTTGAACGTATACTTCACGTGTATTACGACCTTCTGGCTCTAAGAAAATTTGGTGACGTGGTTTATCATTAAACCGTACGACTTTATCTTCAATAGACGGACAGTAACGTGGACCCGTACCTTTAATCATCCCTGAATACATTGGTGATAAATGTAAATTTTCATCAATTACTTGATGTGTACGTTCGTTGGTATATGTTAACCAACAAGGTAATTGATCCGTGATAAATTCAGAAGTCTCATAGCTAAATGCTCTTGGGACATCGTCTCCTGGTTGAATTTCTGTTTTGCTGTAATCAATCGTTTTACTATTTACGCGTGGAGGCGTTCCTGTTTTAAATCGAACTAAATCAAAACCTAAATCTCTAATATTGTCTGCTAATTTTAATGAAGGTTGTTGGTTATTAGGGCCACTTGAATATTTCAAGTTTCCGATAATAATTTCTCCTCTTAAAAATGTTCCTGTCGTAACAATGACTGTTTTCGCGCGATAGATTGCACCAACTTGTGTAATTACCCCTTGAATTTCATTGTTTTCAACAATTAATTCTTCTACCATCGCTTGATGAATAGACAAATTATCTTGTTCTTCCATTAAGCGTTTCATTTCTGCTTGATATAAGACTTTGTCTGCTTGTGCACGTAAGGCACGTACAGCTGGTCCTTTACCTGTATTTAACATTCTCATTTGAATATGTGTTTTATCTATTACTTTCCCCATTGCGCCACCTAAAGCGTCAATTTCACGGACGACAATTCCTTTGGCTGGGCCTCCGATGGATGGATTACACGGCATAAATGCAATCATATCTAAATTTATTGTTAGAACTAGAGTTTTTGCACCCATTCCTGCTGCAGCTAATGCTGCTTCAGCACCGGCATGCCCTGCTCCAATAACAATTACATCGAACGAGCCCGCTTCAAAATTCTGCATTTTCGTTCATTCCTTTCGTTTATCCTATTTATATTTGCAAGCACCATTTTAGCGCTCTTTAATTTTCTTTTCTTACGGTCTAGCTTCAAACTCTCCTGCGAAACAAGTTTTCGCATCGTTCCTTTTATTTCCCTAAGCAAAATTGTGAAAATAGTTGATCGATTAGACTTTCTTCAACTGTATCACCTGTTATTTCACCTAAAATTTCCCATGTTCGAGTGACATCAATTTGAATCATATCGATTGGCACGGCAGCGTGTGCTGCATTGATCGCATCTTCAATTGTATGTTTCGCTTGATGTAACAACGCAATATGACGGGCATTTGATACATAAGTTAAGTCACCACTATCTAAAGATCCTTCAAAGAATAAAGAGGCTATCGCTTCTTCTAATTGATCTACTCCTTCTTCTTGCAATAAGGAAGTCGTAACAATCTTTCGGTTACCTGCTAGTTCTTGAACGCGTTGCGTATCAATTTTCTTGTCTAAATCAGTTTTATTAATAACGACGATAAAATCCATCCCATGAATTGCTTCAAATAAACGCTCGTCTTCAATTGTTAGCTCATCCGAATGGTTTAGTACCAAAAGAATCAAGTCAGCTTGTTTTAGCACTTGTCTAGAGCGCTCTACACCGATACGTTCTACTATGTCTTCGGTTTCACGAATACCCGCTGTATCGACAAGTTTCAGTGGTACACCTCGAACATTTACATATTCTTCGATAATATCGCGTGTTGTTCCGGCAACTTCCGTTACAATCGCTTTATTTTCTTGTACTAAGCTATTCAACAGAGATGATTTACCTACATTTGGTCGTCCAATAATGACAGTAGACAAACCTTCTCTTAAAATTTTCCCTTGCACGGATGTTTGTAGTAATCGTTCGATTTCATTTTGAACCCACGTTGATTTTTCAATGATCATCGGCAGGGTCATTTCTTCAACATCATCGTACTCAGGGTAATCTATGTTTACTTCCACTTGCGCTAAAGTTTCTAGCAATGCTTGGCGCAGTGTTGCTATCAATCGTGATAATTTTCCATCCATTTGTCCGAGTGCTACATTCATAGCTCGATCCGTCTTCGCTCGAATTAAATCCATAACAGCCTCTGCTTGAGACAAATCGATACGTCCATTTAAGAATGCTCGTTTTGTAAACTCTCCTGGCTCGGCAAGTCGTGCACCGTGTCTCAATACAAGTTGCAGCACTTGATTGACTGTAACGATGCCTCCATGACAATTTATTTCAACAACGTCTTCTCTTGTAAAGGTTTTTGGACCTTTCATTAAAGACAACATGACTTCTTCTACTACATCGCCTGTATTAGGCTCTATTAAATGTCCATAATGGATTGTGTGCGTAAGTTGAGTGCTTAATGCTTTTGCACCTGGTGAACGAAAAATTTGATCAGCTATTGAAATTGCATCTGATCCACTTAATCGGACAATCGCAATAGCTCCTTCACCCATAGGTGTGGATATCGCAGCAATAGTATCGAATTCCATGATCGTCCACCTCCTTTTCCTTCTTTATCCACATGTGGATAACTAAAAACGGTCATGATTCTCTAACGTATAACAATAGCATAAAATCACTAAAATCGAAAGCAGGAAACGTCAGTTATCGCCACAAGAAAACGGACCTTTTCGTCTAATGACGTAAGGTCCGTTGTTAATTACTTCAAAGGTTCGATAACGAGATAACGATTAGGGTCTGTTCCAACTGATACAGTTTCAATATCTAAACGACGAGATAATGCATGATGTATCACTTTTCTTTCATAAGAAGGCATTGGTTCAAACTCTACTTTTTTACCCGTCCGAATTGCTTTATCAGCCATGCGTTCAGCTAATTGTTCCAATGATTCTTGACGACGCTCGCGGTAATTTTCAACATCGAGTTGAATCATCAAGAATTGGTTGGAGTATTTATTTGCTACTAACTGAGACAATTGTTGTAGTGCATTTAGCGTCTGACCTCTTTTTCCAATCAGAACCGCTGCTTTTTTACTTTCAAGACGCAGTGTGACGTATTTCCCGTCTTGCACTGTGTGAATAGTTAAATCATCAATTTTCATATCTGTCGCAACTTGTTTCAGATATGTTTTCGTCTCTTCGACAGCAAGTCCTCGAGTGGACTCGTTGTTTTCTAAAACAATTGATTCTTGTTGAGGAAGAGCTACTACTTCTTCTACTTGTTCTTCTGTAGGTTCAGGTGCAGATTCAGGTTCAGCCAATACGACTTCATCCACTTGTTCGTCAGGTTTTTCATTTTTTACCGTGACTTGCACTTCTGCAAGTCTAGAGCCAAATCCTAAAAATCCTTTTTTGCCTTCAGTTAAAACATTTACGGTGACTTGTTCAATTGTTGTCCCAAGTTTAACTAATGCTGTAGATATCGCTTTTTCAGTTGTTGTACCCGTTTGCGTAATCTGATTCACCTTTTAGCCCCTCCAGTTTTAGCAGGTTGAAGTGTGCGTTTTTCCCATGGTTTGTAAATAACCATGTTTTGAATTAATGAAATAATATTTCCGATTACCCAGTAAAGTGTTAATGCAGAAGGTAAGAAAATACCAAATCCTACAATCATGAATGGCATGAAATACATCATGATTTTCATTTGAGGGTTATCCATTGCTGGTCCTGTACGTAGTACTAAGAACTGCATAATCCCAGCTAAAATCGCAAGTATAATACTTGGTTCTGCAAGTGGGAACCATAAGAAACTACCTAAGTTAATTTCTGGCGTTGAATTCATGCGACTAATCGCGTGGTAGAAACCAATTAAGATTGGCATTTGAATAACTACAGGTAAACAACCTGCTGCTGGATTCACGCCTCTCTCTTTAAACATCGCCATCATTTCTTGTTGATACTTCTGTTGAGTTGCCGCATCTTTTGAACTGTATTTTTGCTTGAGTTTAGCAAGATCAGGTTGAATTTCTTGCATTTTTTTTGCACTCTTTGTTTGTTTAATCATTAATGGAAGAATTGCTAATCGGATAATAATTGTTACAAAAACAATTCCTAAACCATATGTTCCAAGTAATTCTTTAAACATAGTTATTAATGCAACAAGAGGCCAAACAATGAATTCATTCCAAAATCCTTTACTGTCCTCATAAATTGGTTGGTTATATTCTGTACATCCACTCAGTAATAGAGTGACAGAAACAAGCGTGAGGACTAAAGCTAAGCGTTTATTCACCCTTCTTCCCCCTAAAACGACATTCCATTTCTTCTATATATACATACATCTAAAATTTCTTGTCTTTTTTTACTTTACCTTTTGAATCATTTTGGCAACTTTAAGTACATGCTGCAAACTTTTCTTTGATTCATGAAAATCTAAACTGGCCGCCTGATTTCTGGCGATAATGACATAATCCATCTTTGGGTTGATTTCATCTTTCAGTTCCAAGAAAGATTGTCTAATATAGCGTTTAATTCGATTGCGGACGACTGCATTTCCGACTTTTTTACTAACGGATAGGCCGATGCGAAACTCCTCTTGTCCTTCTACTGGTAAAAAGTATAAAACAAATTGTCGATTCGCAAAGGATTTACCACGCTTAAATATTTTTTGAAACTCTGCATTTTTCTTTACTCGTTGACGTTTATTCATGATTCACCTGCTTCACCTTTACGCATTCTTTAAAGAAAGATTAAACACCTGCTTCGACTCGCGCCCAGTGTCGATGTTAATCACCCTTATAGTAAAGCTGCGATTTCACATCTTCCTCGGCATTCGCCTGCGTCGATGTTAATCACTTTCTTCGAAAACGATTTTCTCCACCTGATCAGTTGTTTCTTATAGGAAAAGAAAAAAAAGACCACTGATGCGGATCAGTGGACTTAAGCTGATAATACTTTTCTTCCTTTACGACGACGTGCTGCTAATACGCGACGGCCGTTTTTTGAACTCATACGTGAGCGGAACCCGTGTACTTTACTATGTTTACGTTTATTTGGTTGGTATGTGCGTTTCATTTATGTGACACCTCCTGAAAAATTGAAAGTCGATTTATCTACTACAGACAGTCTTGGATATTATATATAATTTCTGCCCTAAATGTCAATAGCAATTCGAAATATGCTTGTCCTTCAGTGTTTCTCCACATGGTTTATAGTTGTCCACAAACTTCATTCTTATTCGACAACGCCCTGTGGATAAACATTTTCAGCTATTTTTTCTATCCACAACCGTTATCTACAGGTTTTTCACAAACTCACTGGCTGTGGACAACAGGGCTGTGCATGAATATGCATTTTGTGGATAACCATCAAGAACGCTTGTAATTTCTCATTTTTTTTGATACGATATTTGTGTTTTACTCTTCAAAAACCAAAACGACTATTCAATGTTATCCACAACTGTTGATAATCTGTGGATAGCTTATCCCAAGACTCTTATTAACCTTTATCCACAGCTTGTGGTTTTGTGTATGACTATACATATAGATGTGTAAGATTGTCGATAAAAAATATTTTGAAAAAGGAGGTACGTTTTTGGAACATTTAGAAGAACTATGGTCGAGTGTTCTTGCTCAAGTAGAGAAGAAAATCTCGAAACCTAGCTTTGAAACGTGGCTCAAATCCACAAAAATGCTGACATATCAAGGTGATACTGTGACGATCGCTGCTCCAAACTCATTTGCACGCGATTGGTTGGATACACATTATGTTCACTTAATTGCAGGTATTTTAACGGAATTAACTGGTGAAGGCTTATCTATTCGATTTGTCGTTCCGAAAGATCAAAATATAGAAGATTTTTCACTTCCTAAACCTATTCTTCCTATGAAAGACCACGAGCAACCTGAGTTTTCTCCTGGTATGTTAAATTCAAAATACACATTTGATACATTTGTTATTGGATCGGGGAACCGTTTCGCTCATGCAGCATCTCTTGCAGTGGCTGAAGCACCAGCAAAAGCCTATAATCCACTGTTTATTTATGGTGGCGTCGGTTTGGGGAAAACCCATTTAATGCATGCGATTGGCCATTATGTACAAGAACATAACCCAAATGCTAAAGTAGTTTATTTATCTTCAGAAAAATTTACGAATGAATTTATTAACTCAATTCGAGATAATAAAACGGTTGATTTTCGCAATAAATACCGCAGCGTAGATGTTCTATTAATAGATGATATTCAATTTTTAGCTGGGAAAGAACAAACACAAGAGGAATTTTTCCATACATTTAATACCTTGCACGAGGAATCTAAACAAATTGTTATCTCTAGTGATAGACCACCAAAAGAAATTCCTACTTTAGAAGATCGTTTACGTTCTCGATTTGAATGGGGTCTAATCACAGACATTACTCCACCAGATCTAGAAACGCGTATTGCGATATTAAGGAAAAAAGCGAAAGCTGATGGCCTAGATATTCCTAATGAAGTAATGATGTACATTGCCAACCAAATAGATTCCAATATCCGTGAGTTAGAAGGGGCATTAATCCGTGTAGTAGCCTATTCTTCTCTAGTAAATAAGGATATGAATGCTGATTTAGCTGCAGAAGCATTAAAAGATATTATGCCGAATGCTAAACCTCGTAAAATTACAATTTTAGATATTCAAAAAACGGTCGGAGAGCACTTCCATATACGTTTAGAGGATTTTACAGCAAAGAAACGAACGAAATCTATCGCTTTTCCAAGACAAATTGCCATGTATCTATCTCGAGAGTTGACAAGTTTCTCTCTACCTAAGATTGGAGAGGAATTTGGAGGCCGTGATCATACGACGGTTATCCATGCTCATGAAAAAATTTCTACTCTATTAAAAGAGGATCAAGCTCTTCAACAAGACCTAAAACAAATTAAGAGTCTATTAACCAAGTCTTAACAACTGTGGATAACCCCACGTTAGTCAGCTTAGTTTATAGACAGGTTATCAACATGTGGATAGATTGATAGTGTTCAAAAAAGTGGACTTATCAACAAATCCACAGGCCCTATTACTATATCTATTATTCTTTTAAACATTAATAAATATATAAGCGAGGTATAATTGATGAAATTTGAAATCATGAGAGATCGGTTATTAGATGGATTAAATGATGTAATGAAAGCAGTTAGTTCAAAGACAACAATTCCAATTTTGACAGGAATAAAACTTGAAGTGACAGAAGAGGGATTACACTTAACTGGTAGTGATTCTGATATCACGATTCAAACATTTATAAAAGCAGAAGAAAATGGAGAACAAGTAATTCGAGTAATCGAAGAAGGAACGATTGTTGTCCAAGCACGTATGTTTAACGAAATCGTCCGTAAGTTACCAACAAACGATGTAGAAATAGAAGTTAATGAAAACTATCAAACGCATATTCGTTCTGGTAAGTCAGAGTTCCATTTAATTGGACTAGATCCTTCTGAATATCCATTGCTTCCAGAAATTCAAGATGATCGTCAGTTTGTAATTCCAGCAGACTTATTAAAATCAATCGTTCGTGAAACTGTTTTTGCTGTATCAACTTCTGAAAGTCGTCCCGTCTTAACTGGAGTTCATTGGGAAGTGAAAAATGGAGAACTAGTTTGTGTTGCTACAGACAGTCACCGTCTTGCTCGTCGTAAAACAACTTTAGACCAAATGCCTGAAGGGGAATATAGCGTAGTTATTCCAGGAAAGAGCTTAAATGAATTAAGCAAAATTATTGGAGACTCGTCAGAACCTGTTCATATTGTGATGACACAACAACAAGTGTTATTTAAAACTTCTGATGTATTATTCTATTCACGTTTACTAGAAGGAAATTATCCTGATACATCTCGTTTAATTCCTAACGAATACAAAACAACCGTTACAGTAAACGGAAAAGCTTTACTTCAAGCAATCGACCGTGCCTCTTTATTGGCTAGAGAAGAACGTAATAACATTGTTCGTTTTAGTTCTTTAGAAGGCAATGTAGTTGAAATTTCATCAAGCTCACCTGAAGTTGGGAAAGTAGAAGAAGAAATTCAAGCTACGTCGATTGAAGGAGAAGAGTTGAAGATTTCCTTTAGTGCAAAATATATGATGGATGCTTTAAAAGCTGTAGATGGTCAAGATGTAATGGTTCAATTCACAGGTGCAATGCGTCCGTTCATCTTAAAATCAGTTCATGACGATGCAATTTTGCAATTAATTTTACCGGTTAGAACTTATTAATAATCAACTATTTGAAGGATAGCCCTCTACTGGGCTATCCTTTTTTACTTATTAGAGAAAATGAAGTAAAATGAAGGGATAGACTAAAAAACGAAGGATGGATTTGCTTTGAAAAATCTTCAAATTGGAACGGAATATGTAACACTTGGCCAAATGTTAAAAATGACAGATGCAATCAGCTCAGGCGGAATGTCGAAATGGTTTTTATCAGAAAATGAAGTTTTAGTGAATAACGAAGTTGAGGTAAGACGTGGACGTAAGCTTCGAGATGGAGATCTTGTCAGCATCCCAGGAGTTGGACAATTCCGTATAGTGGAACAAACGAGCGGACAATAAGATGTTCATTGAAAGTCTTGAATTAACAAACTATCGAAACTATGAATCGTTAGAGTTAAGTTTTTCAAAAACGATTAATGTCTTGATTGGTGAAAATGCTCAAGGAAAAACAAACATTATGGAATCGATTTATGTGCTTTCTATGGCAAAATCACACAGGACTTCAAATGATAAAGAATTGATACGTTGGACTGAAGAATATGGTAAAATAAAAGGTGATGTTTTTAAAAAGTACGGTCGCTTGCCGCTTGAATTAACTTTGTCAAAAAAAGGCAAAAAAGCAAAAGTGAATCATTTAGAACAAAGTCGGTTAAGTGATTATATCGGCCAATTGAATGTCGTGATGTTTGCACCTGAAGATTTGCATTTAGTTAAAGGCAGTCCTCAAGTACGCAGACGTTTCTTGGATATGGAAATTGGGCAAATATCGCCTGTTTATTTACACGATTTACTAACTTTTCAAAAATTATTAAAACAACGCAATCATTTATTAAAAATGCATCAAGGTAAATCATCTTTAAATGATGTGATGTTTGATGTATATACAGATCAATATATTCAAGCAGCTGTCAGTGTTATACGTAAAAGATTTCAATTTATGGAACTTCTTCAAAAGTGGGCAGAACCGATTCATTTCGGTATTTCCCGGGGTCTTGAAAAATTAGAAGTTCGCTATAATCCTGTCAGCGGTCTTGATCAAGATAAAACGTTCGAGCAAATGGCTGATTATTTACGTCAAAAATTAGAAGCCAGTAAATCTCAAGAATTAGCGAGAGGTGTGACTTTAACAGGTCCACATCGCGATGATTTACAATTTTTTGTGAATGGCTATGATGTTCAAACATATGGCTCACAGGGACAGCAACGCACAACAGCATTGTCACTGAAGCTTGCAGAAATTGAATTAATTAAACAAGAAGTCGGTGAATCGCCTGTTTTACTATTAGACGATGTATTGTCCGAACTTGATGATTATAGACAGTCACATTTATTAAATACCATTCAAGGCGAAGTTCAAACATTTGTTACAACTACAAGTGTGGATGGTATCAATCACGAAACGATTACACAAGCAGCAATATATAATGTGAAGCAAGGACATGTGGATGAGGGAGCGTGAGTTTTTTGTATGTGGTTATCGGCAACTCAATTGTCGTCAAGTACAGCGAAATACTCACGATTTTAGATTTTCGTGAGATAAAGGAAGAGACAGAGAAGGACGCGTGGCTGCAAAATCCACGCACACGAGTCTTAACAGACAGACCTCGTGTAAAGTCTTTAATCGTCACTCCTTTTTTAACGTATGCTTCACCACTAAGTCCGCAGAACATTATGAAAAAAATTAATCTAATTCCAGGGGCAATCCCCTTCTGAATAATAGCGAGAAAACAGTAGGAAAGAGCAGGTGAGTTTAATGGCGATGGAAGAAAAAGAACTGCAAAAATCTTATGATGCTGATCAAATACAGGTATTAGAAGGTCTAGAAGCGGTACGTAAACGTCCAGGGATGTACATTGGTTCGACGAGTTCAAAAGGTCTTCATCATCTTGTATGGGAAATCGTTGATAATGCGATTGATGAAGCTTTAGCGGGTCATTGTGATGAAATTGCCATCACAATTGAAAAAGACAATTGGATTAAAGTTGAAGATAATGGCCGTGGTATTCCTGTCGATATCGAAAAGAAAATGGGACGTCCTGCTGTTGAAGTTATTATGACGGTTTTGCACGCTGGCGGTAAATTTGGCGGTGGCGGATACAAAGTTTCTGGTGGTCTTCATGGTGTAGGTGCATCCGTTGTTAACGCACTTTCTGAAGTTACAGAAGTTTATGTTCATCGTGATGAAAAGCTTCATTACATCAAATTTGAACGTGGAGACGTAACACAAGAATTATCGGTAATTGGCGAAACGGACAAGACAGGTTCAACCATTCGTTTTAAAGCAGATGCAGAGATATTTACTGAAACAACTGTTTACGAATATGATATTTTAGCTAACCGTCTACGTGAATTAGCTTACTTAAACCGAGGTTTACGTATCGTAATTTCTGATGAACGAGAAGAAGAAGTTCGTACAAACACTTATTACTACGAAGGTGGTATTAAGTCATATGTCGAGCATTTAAATAAATCAAAAGAGCCAATACATGATCCAATTTATATTGAAGGCGAAAAAGATGGGATTTCTATTGAGATTGCCTTGCAATATAACAGTGGTTACTCATCAAATATATTCTCGTTTGCTAATAACATTAATACCTATGAAGGTGGAACGCACGAATCTGGATTTAAAACAGCGTTAACACGTGAAATCAATGATTACGGTCGTAAAAACAACTTGCTGAAAGACGCAGATACTAATTTATCTGGTGATGATGTGCGTGAAGGCTTGGTTGCCATTGTGTCAATTAAACATCCGGATCCACAATTTGAAGGGCAAACGAAAACGAAATTAGGAAATTCAGAAGTTAGTACGATTACTAACTCTTTATTTTCTGGAGGATTTGAGCGTTTTATGCTTGAAAATCCAGTAGTTGCTCGTCAAGTTATTGAAAAAGGTTTAATGGCTGCACGCGCACGTGTTGCTGCTAAAAAAGCACGTGAATTTACACGTCGTAAATCAGCTTTGGAAGTATCAAGTCTTCCTGGTAAATTAGCGGACTGCTCATCCCGTGTTCCTGCAGATAGTGAATTGTACATTGTTGAGGGTGACTCGGCTGGAGGTTCTGCAAAATCTGGCCGTGATCGTCACTTCCAGGCAATTCTTCCACTTCGAGGAAAAATATTAAACGTAGAAAAAGCTCGTCTGGACCGTATTTTAGGAAATACAGAAATTCGTGCCATGATTACTGCACTAGGAACAGGAATCGGTGAAGAATTCACACTTGAAAAAGCTCGTTATCATAAAGTAGTGATTATGACCGATGCCGATGTTGATGGTGCGCATATTCGTACGTTACTTTTAACGTTCTTTTTCCGTTTCATGCGTCCGTTGATTGAAGCAGGTTATGTGTATATTGCTCAACCTCCTTTGTTCCAAATTAAACAAGGTAAAAATGTTGAATATTGTTACTCAGATAAACAACTTCAAGAAATTTTAGAAAGACTTCCTAAACACCCGAAACCAGGTATTCAGCGTTACAAAGGTTTAGGAGAAATGGATGCAACTCAATTATGGGATACGACAATGGATCCTTCAGTTCGCACATTGTTACAAGTGAATTTAGAAGATGCTATTGATGCTGATGATACATTCAATCGATTAATGGGGGATGAAGTAGAACCTCGTCGTCTATTCATTGAAGAAAATGCAATTTACGTGAAAAACTTAGATATTTAATGCCAAGTGAAGGGAGGTTGCCTGTATGTCAGATATTCCGAATAGTGGAGTAAAAGGAATTAATATCAGCACTGAAATAAAAACGTCATTTCTTGATTATGCAATGAGTGTCATTGTTTCACGAGCACTTCCAGACGTACGTGATGGATTGAAACCTGTTCACCGTAGAATTTTATATGCGATGCAAGGTATGGGGAACACGTCTGATAAGCCTCATAAGAAATCAGCACGTATTGTTGGAGATGCAATGGGTAAATACCATCCGCATGGTGATAGCTCAATTTACGACACAATGGTACGTATGGCTCAACACTGGAGTTACCGTTACATGCTAGTTGATGGACACGGAAACTTTGGATCGGTAGATGGAGATGCTGCAGCAGCAATGCGTTATACCGAATCGCGTATGTCAAAAATCGCTATGGAATTACTTCGAGACATTAATAAAGATACAATTGATTTCAAAGACAATTATGATGGTCAAGAACAAGAACCTGTTGTACTACCTAGTCGTTTCCCTAACTTATTAGTGAACGGTACTTCAGGGATTGCGGTTGGGATGGCAACAAACATTCCACCTCACCAACTAGGAGAAACGATTGACGCTGTTTTGGCACTTGCTGAAAATGCATCAATAACTACTGAAGAACTGATGGAAATTATTCCAGGTCCAGACTTCCCTACAGGCGGTATCATTTTAGGAAGAAGCGGGATTCGTCGTGCTTATGAAACTGGTAGAGGCTCTGTTATCATTCGAGGAAAAGTTGAAATTGAACAAAAATCGAGTGGTAAAGAAGTGATTTTGGTTCACGAACTACCTTTCCAAGTGAATAAAGCTCGTCTTATCGAAAAAATTGCTGAGCTAGTGCGTGATAAAAAGATAGATGGTATTACTGATCTTCGTGATGAGTCAGACCGTAATGGGATGCGTATTGTTATTGAAGTACGTAAAGATGCAAATGCCAATGTATTACTTAACAACCTTTATAAACAAACATCTCTTCAATCTAGCTTCGGTGTGAACATGCTTGCACTAGTGGATGGCCAACCAAAAGTACTTGGATTAAAAGAGATTTTATATCATTACTTAGAACATCAAAAAGTGGTAATCAAACGCCGTACTCAATTTGAATTAAACAAAGCAGAAGACCGCGCACATATTTTAGAAGGGCTTCGTATTGCTCTGGATAATATTGATGAAATTATTGCGTTAATCCGTAGATCGCAAACTGGTGAAGAAGCAAAAAATGGTTTGATTGAACAATTCCATTTATCTGATCGACAAGCTCAAGCAATTCTTGATATGCGACTACAACGCTTAACAGGTTTAGAACGCGACAAAATTGAAGCTGAGTATCAAGAATTACAAAAGCTGATTGCTGAATTAAAAGCTATTCTTGCTGATGAATTTAAAGTCATTCAAATAATTCGTGAAGAGTTAAATGAAATTAAAGAGCGTTTCAATGATACACGTCGAACTGAAATCACAGCTGGTGGAGCTGAAATGATGGAAGACGAAGACTTGATTCCACGTGAGAATTCGGTACTGACATTAACTCACAATGGCTACATCAAACGGTTGCCTGTTAATACGTACCGTAGCCAAAAACGTGGCGGACGTGGTGTGCAAGGAATGGGTACGAATGAAAATGATTTCGTAGAACATTTATTATTCACGTCAACACACGACACGATTTTATTCTTTACGAACACCGGAAAAGTTTATCGTGCAAAAGGATATGAAATTCCTGAGTATGGTCGTACAGCTAAAGGATTACCTCTCGTAAATCTATTAGGTGTCGATAAAGAAGAGAAAGTTACCGCAATGATTCAAATGGCATCATTTGAAGAAGATGCGTACTTCATCTTCACGACACGCTTAGGAGTAACGAAACGTACCCCAGTTAGTGGTTTTGCCAATATTCGTGCGAATGGTCTTATCTCAATCTCTTTAAGAGAAGACGATGAATTGATTTCTGTGCGATTAACAGATGGTAAAAAACACATCATCATTGGAACGCGTAAAGGGATGCTCGTGCGTTTTGAAGAAACAGATATTCGTTCAATGGGACGAACAGCATCTGGAGTTCGAGGAATTCGTTTACGTGAAGACGATCATGTTGTCGGCATGGAAATCTTGGAACCAGGTCAAGAAGTATTAGTCGTAACAGAAAATGGGTACGGGAAACGTACTCCTGAAGAAGAATATCGTTTGCAGTCTCGTGGTGGTGTTGGTATTAAGACAAGCCAAATCACAGATAAAACAGGTCCATTATCCGCAGTGAAAACAGTGGATGGGTCAGAAGATTTAATGTTGATTACGATTAACGGTATGTTAATTCGAATGGATGTTAGCAGTATTTCTGTAACAGGCCGAAGCACACAAGGAGTTCGCTTAATTCGATTAGGCGCTGAAGAACTCGTGGCAACTGTCGCAAAAGTAGAAAAAGCAGAAGATGTAGAAGAATATGATGAAGATGGTGAAGAAGGAACTACTATAGTAGGTAATGGAGAAGAAACTTCTGAAGTGAATGGGGAAGAATCAATCACTGATTTAAGTGAAAATCCACCAACTGAACCTGAAACATCTGAAGAATAAGAGAAGGAAAGGATTAAGGTGCATAAGCGCCTTAATCCTTTTTGTTTACTCTATAATTAGAAGTAGGACACATAAAACTGTTTCTAATCACAAGAGAATAATAGCTTACCTAAAGATTATGTGGTCACCATCATCCGCAAAGAACAGGGAATGGAATACTCTAATGGTGAAAGGGAGGATGACGTGCGATTATCAACTCTGTCGAAAATACGCTATTAATATTAAAAGTTCCGCATGAGGAAGAACGGAAAGTTTCTAAATGTAGAGATTATTTAGTGAGATTTCGTTGTTTTCATACCATATGTAGCACAGGGGTTTCGACTTGAAATTAAATACTTTAAATATCAAAAAGAAATTGTATAAATCTCTGAAATACTGTTGACACTTGTGTGGGAAATTGTTATTATAAGTGAGTCGCCAAAACAAGTGACAACATAAAACACCAAATGAACCTTGAAAACTGAACAGCAAAACGTCAACTAACAAGCGGAACGCACTTCGGTGCCGGAAGCATAAACGTTTTCTT
>NZ_JBATUX010000008.1:0-53959 GCF_049671445.1 Paenisporosarcina sp.
GACCGCGAAGGAGAATAAACACCGAGTGAGTGGGAATAAATCAAAATGAATGGGAAAACAACTCTCTAGAGAGCAACACCCAATCATTCACATAGTATAAACTTTCTAAAAAGTGCGATTTCGTATCAAGGCGAGCGTTATGTGATTTTTCTGCTATAATAGATAAAGTTTGTACGTAAAGGAGAGAGCATAATGGGAAAAGTATTTGTATTTGATCATCCATTGATTCAACATAAATTGACTTTTATTCGAGATAAGAAAACGGGTACAAAAGAGTTTCGTGAATTAGTAGACGAAGTGGCTACATTAATGGCATTTGAAATTACACGCGATATGCCTCTTGATGATGTTGAAGTAGAAACACCAGTGACAACTGCGAAAGCAAAAGTTTTATCTGGTAAAAAAATAGGTATCGTGCCAATTTTACGTGCTGGAATCGGCATGGTAGACGGCATTCTGAAATTGATGCCTGCTGCTAAAGTTGGTCATATTGGTTTATACCGTGATCCAGAAACATTACAACCTATTGAATATTATGTGAAGCTCCCAGCGGATGTTGAAGAGCGTGATTTTATATTAGTTGACCCAATGCTAGCAACAGGTGGATCTGCACTAGTTGCCATTAACGCATTGAAAAACCGTGGTGCTAAAAACATTAAGTTTATGTGCTTAATCGCTGCTCCAGAAGGTGTAGAAATTCTTAAAGAAGCTCATCCTGATGTCGACATCTACATTGCGGCACTTGATGAAAAACTGGACGACCATGGTTACATCGTTCCTGGACTAGGTGACGCTGGTGACCGTTTGTTCGGAACCAAATAAGTAAGGAAGTGCTTTGACGTTGACGAAAAAATGGAAAGTAATGACGATTTTTGGTACACGACCAGAAGCAATTAAAATGGCACCACTTGTTTTAGAACTTGAAAAACATACGGATGATATCGAATCAATCGTGACGGTAACGGCGCAACATCGCCAAATGCTTGACCAAGTATTGGATACATTCGGCATCAAACCAGATTTCGATTTGAATATTATGAAAGACCGTCAAACTTTAATAGACGTGACAACACGAGGACTTGAAGGTTTGGACGCTGTTATGAAAGAAGCGAAACCGGATATCGTGTTAGTTCACGGTGATACGACAACGACTTTCATTGCAAGCTTAGCGGCTTTTTATAATCAAATTGCAGTTGGTCACGTGGAAGCGGGACTTCGTACATTCAATAAGTACTCTCCGTATCCAGAAGAAATGAACCGTCAATTAACAGGTGTGATGGCAGACCTTCACTTCTCACCAACTGAAGTGTCAGCTGAGAACCTTCGTCGTGAAAATAAACCAGAAGATCGTATTGTGGTAACGGGTAATACTGCGATTGACGCGTTAAAAACAACGGTACGTGATGAGTACACACACCCAGTATTAGAAAAAATGGGTACAGACCGCATGATTTTATTGACGGCACATCGACGTGAAAATTTAGGACAACCAATGCGCAATATGTTCCGTGCGATTAAGCGATTAATTGAAGAGCATGATGATGTTCAAGTTGTTTATCCAGTTCACATGAATCCAGCTGTTAGGGAAGTAGCGAATGAAGTACTTGGAAACGATCCACGTATTCACTTGATCGAGCCATTAGAAGTACTCGATTTCCATAACTTCGCATCACGTTCTTTCATTATATTGACGGATTCAGGCGGCGTTCAAGAAGAAGCACCTTCTTTAGGGAAGCCAGTTCTTGTTTTGCGCGATACGACTGAACGTCCAGAAGGAATTGCAGCTGGTACATTAAAGTTAGCTGGCACAGATGAAGAAACAATTTATGGCTTGGCGAAAGAATTACTTACAAATGAAGAAACATACGCTACGATGTCACAAGCATCAAACCCTTATGGCGATGGGGAAGCATCAAGACGTATCGTGGAAGCATTGAAAGTTTATTTAAATAGATAGAAATTAGGACTGCTTTGGCAGTCCTTTTCTATATGATTTTCACCACGTTTTAAAGTGAATTTTAACTAAAAACTCATTCGAAATTTTTGAAATTAGTAACTTAGGATTGGAGTATTAACAGGTCTATTTAATACCAACTCATCCGTGTGTTCATAAATTTGTCGACTATATGTCGAGCTGTACGACTTTGTGAAGTTTTTCACGGGAATCAATTGACATCATTTTAGCCCTATTGTATGCTTACAAAGGTATAAATGAGAGGGCTTTCAACGGGAAACTATGCTTTGAGACCTTATCAAATATACTTCTACCAGATTCACGGTTTTACAAAAAATGCAAAAACGTGAGGATCATCATGCGTCAAACAAGACGTCCTTTACAAGGAATGGCTCTGTACTCGGCTATTCTCTCACAACTTGTTGGTTCTATTTTAATCGGTGTCTTCACAGGTATGTGGCTCGACAGCAAAATAGGCACCACCCCGTTATTTTTAGTTCTGTGTCTGTTCATTGGTCTAGTTACCGGTGTTACAGCCATAATTCTGACCATTCGAAAATACGACTCAGGAGATACATAATCTATGCTAGATTTACAGCAAGTTTACGCTAGGCAAAAGAAACTCATATTTTTTTTGCTCGCATTTTGTGCACTAGGCTGGGGTTTTACACCTTATCCAACCGTGTTTGCTGGCTTAGCATTAGGCGGCCTTTTCGGTCTGTATAATTTTTGGCTCCTCGTACGAAGATTGGAGAAATTTGACCGCTCCTTAAGTGAAGGGAAGAAAGTAGCGTCACTCGGCACGGCACTCAGGTTCGCCTCAGGTATCGCCGCGGTTGCAGTTGCTATGTCCATTCCTGAACAATTTCATTTAATTAGCACGGTCATTGGGTTGATGATTCCATATGTTTACTTACTTGTAGACAGAATTGTATACCATGTGAAATACCATTAATCAAATTGTGAAAGAGAGGTGAATACATCGTGCATCATGAGAATCCAACCGTTGAATGGCTTGGACTAACGTTCAATCTATCTAACGTTTTGATGCTATCGGTTACGGCACTCATAGTTTTCTTAATTGCTTTTATCTCCACACGTAAATTAAGTATGAAACCAACCGGTATGCAAAACTTTATGGAGTGGGTTATGGACTTCGTAAAAGGCATTATCAAAAGCAACATGGACTGGAGTACAGGTGGTCGATTCCATGTACTTGGAATTACACTGATCATGTTTATCTTCGTGGCAAACATGTTAGGACTTCCGTTTTCAATCATCATAAACGGCGAACTTTGGTGGAAATCACCAACTGCTGATCCGCTAGTTGCTATGACACTTGCTACAATGGTCGTTATTTTGACTCATTTCTACGCAATTCAAATGAAGGGTATCAAAGAATACGGAAAAGACTTCTTACGTCCGCTTCCTTTCTTAGCACCTTTGAAAGTAATTGAAGAGTTTGCAAATACGTTGACACTCGGTCTTCGTCTTTACGGAAACATCTATGCAGGGGAAATCCTACTTGGTTTACTCGCAAGTTTAGGCTCTGCAAGTTATCTACACTTTGCTGGTGCAATAATACCAACAATGGCTTGGCAAGGTTTCTCGATTTTCGTTGGAGCAATCCAATCGTTTATCTTCGTAATGTTAACGATGGTTTATATGGCCCACAAAGTGAGTCAAGACCATTAATATAATGTTCATTTATTTGAACAATTAACACAAAAAACATATATTCCAAGGAGGAAATTATTATTATGGTAGGTTCAGTAGGTTTATTAGCAGCAGCTATAGCAATCGGATTAGGTGCACTTGGTGCAGGTATTGGTAACGGATTAATCGTTTCAAAAACAGTTGAAGGTATCGCTCGCCAACCAGAAGCTCGTGGCGTTCTTCAAACAACAATGTTCATCGGTGTTGCACTAGTTGAAGCACTTCCAATCATCGCAGCAGTTATCGCGTTCATCACTTTAAACCGTTAATCAACAGCGAATATACGAAATGGCGGAGTTTATCTTTGACGATTCTTCGCCATTCTCTTATGAAAAACGATCATTTTGCTTTACTTGCGATTTGAAAAACATCTTATATTAATCACACATATAATGAAGCTCTTGAAGGGAGTGAAACAATCGTGTTTTTGGATTATCTCGTACTAGGTGCCACTGAAGCTCATGAACCAGAATTTTTGAACACAGGTGACATCTTTGCTACTTTAATTATTTTCATCATCTTGATGCTCTTGCTTGCGAAATTTGCTTGGGGTCCTTTGATGGGAGTTATGAAACAACGTGAAGATTTGATTGCGAGTGAAATCGAAGCAGCTGAAGCTAGCCGCCTAGAATCACATCAATTATTAGAACAACAACGTAGTTTATTAAAAGAAGCGAGAACGGAAGCACAAGCGATTGTTGAGAACGCGAAGAAACAGGGCGATGTACAACGTGAGGAAATCATCACAGTTGCACGTGCTGAAGCGAACCGTTTGAAAGAATCAGCTGTCCGTGAAATCGAAACAGAAAAAGATAAAGCGATCGCATCAGTTCGCGAAGAAGTTGTATCTCTATCTGTTCTTGCCGCATCTAAAGTTCTTGGAAAAGAAATTTCTGAGGAAGATAACCGTGCGTTAATCGAACAAACGATTGCGAAGGCAGGCGATGTAGGGTGAGTCAATCAACTGCAGCGCAACGCTACGCCTTAGCGTTATTTCAACTTGCACAACAACATAACCAACTAACTTCAGTAGAGGAAGATTTACGTGAAGTGAAAGTTGTTTTTAAAGAAAATAATGATTTGCAAGCATTGCTTGCTTCTCCAAAACTTTCTTTAGAACGTAAAAAAGAATTAATTCGTGAACTGTTTGGCAAAGCCAATCCACTTGTTGTAAACATTCTTCAATTGTTGGTTGACCGCAAACGTATTAACGAAACAGTAGAAATCGCAACTGAATTTGAAGCACTTTCAAACGACGCACAAGGTATCGCTGATGCGAAAGTATATTCTACACGTCCGTTGACTGACGATGAGCGTGCAGAGATTTCGTCTGCATTTGCCCACAAAGTTGGAAAACAAACGTTACGTATTGAAAATGAAATTGATCCATCATTACTTGGTGGCATTCGTCTTCAAATCGGCAACCGTATTTTCGATAGCAGCGTTAGCGCGAAGCTAGATCGTTTAAAGACACAATTACTTAGTTAACTATAATTAATGAAAGAGGTGACATACATGAGCATCAAAGCTGAAGAAATCAGCGTTCTAATTAAGCAGCAGATTGAAAATTATCAATCTGAAATGAAAGTTAGCGATGTAGGTACAGTTATCACAATTGGTGATGGTATCGCTCGTGCTCATGGTCTCGATAACGTCATGGCTGGAGAACTTGTTGAGTTCTCAACTGGTGTACTTGGAATGGCACAAAACTTGGAAGCTAACAATGTTGGTATCATTATCCTTGGTCCATATACAGACATCAAAGAAGGCGATGAAGTACGTCGTACAGGCCGTATTATGGAAGTACCAGTTGGACCAGAATTAATCGGTCGTGTTGTCGATCCACTAGGACAACCAGTTGACGGATTAGGACCAATCCACACGACAAGAACTCGTCCAATCGAAAGCCCAGCTCAAGGGGTAATGGCTCGTAAATCAGTTCATGAACCTTTGCAAACGGGTATCAAAGCGATTGATGCATTAGTACCAATCGGCCGTGGTCAACGTGAGTTAATCATCGGTGACCGTCAAACAGGTAAAACATCTGTTGCTATTGACACAATCTTAAACCAAGCTGACCAAAACATGATTTGTATTTACGTAGCAATCGGACAAAAAGAATCGACTGTACGTAACGTAGTTGAAACGCTTCGTAAAAACGGCGCTTTAGAATACACAATCGTTGTTACAGCTTCTGCATCACAACCAGCTCCATTATTATACCTAGCTCCTTATGCTGGTATCACAATGGCTGAAGAATTCATGTTCGAAGGCAAGCACGTATTGGTTGTTTATGATGACTTATCTAAACAAGCTGCTGCTTACCGCGAACTTTCATTATTACTTCGTCGTCCTCCAGGTCGTGAAGCATATCCAGGGGATGTATTCTACTTACATAGCCGCTTACTTGAGCGTGCTGCGAAGTTGAATGAAACACTTGGAGCAGGTTCGATTACAGCTCTTCCATTCGTTGAAACACAAGCTGGCGATATCGCTGCTTATATTCCAACAAACGTAATTTCGATTACTGATGGACAGATCTTCTTACAATCTGACTTATTCTTCTCAGGTGTACGTCCAGCAATCAACGCGGGTCTTTCAGTATCACGTGTTGGTGGTTCAGCTCAAATTAAAGCAATGAAAAAAGTTGCGGGTACACTACGTTTAGACTTAGCTGCATTCCGTGAACTTGAAGCATTCTCTCAATTCGGTTCTGACCTTGATAAAGCAACACAAGGAAAACTTAACCGTGGCGTACGTATCGTAGAAGTATTGAAACAAGCCTTGAATAAACCGATTAAGGTTGAAAAACAAGTTGTTATTCTTTACGCTCTAACACGTGGTCACTTAGATGATATTCCAGTTCAAGATATCACTCGTTTCGAAAACGAATTGCATAGCTGGTTAGACTCAAACCACACAAACGTTTTGGATCACATCCGTACTACAAAAGATCTTCCTGCTGACGAAGACTTAGTAAACGCGATCTCTGCGTTTAAAAAGACATTTGCAAAATCAGAGTAATCTTTTTGGATGAATAAAAAACGATAAGGTGGTGAAATACCAGTGGCATCATTACGCGACATAAAAACCAGAATTACATCAACAAAGAAAACGAGCCAAATTACAAGAGCGATGCAAATGGTCTCAGCTTCTAAATTGAACCGTGCTGAATTGAATGCGAAGTCATTCGTTCCGTATATGGGTAAAATTCAAGAAGTCGTTACTGCAATTGCAACAGGTACTCAAGACAGTGGACATCCAATGTTAACTTCTCGTCCTGTAGCTAAAACTGCATACTTAGTCATCACTTCTGATCGTGGACTTGCGGGTGCATACAACAGTAACGTTTTACGTGCTGTAACGAATGCTATTCGTGAGCGTCACACATCAAATGACGAATTTGTAATCTTTGCAGTTGGACGTGTTGGGCGTGATTTCTTCACGAAACGTGGCCTTACAGTGATTGAAAGCATGGTTGCTTTACCAGACCAACCTTCATTTGCTGATATTAAGGAAATTGCGCGCAAGGCTGTTGGTATGTTCACAGAAGGTATGTATGATGAACTTTATATGTACTACAACCATTTTGTTAGCGCCATTCAACAAGACGTTACAGAGAAAAAGGTGCTACCGTTAACGGACATCGCCCCATCAAGTTCAACTGCTTCATATGAATTCGAGCCTTCAGCCGATGCCATTCTTGAAGTGTTACTTCCACAATATGCGGAAAGCTTGATCTACGGTGCTTTACTAGACGGCAAAGCAAGTGAACATGCTGCACGTATGACAGCAATGAAGAGTGCAACCGATAACGCAAGTGAATTAATAGGCGCATTAACATTACAATTTAACCGTGCACGTCAAGCGGCGATTACTCAAGAAATTACAGAAATCGTTGGCGGCGTAGCGGCTCTAGAATAGAAGTAGTAAGTAAGACAGGAGGGAACAGTATGAACAAAGGACAAGTTCTTCAAGTAATGGGTCCCGTTGTTGACGTTAAATTTGACAATGGTCACTTACCAGCAATCTACAATGCATTGACAGTTTTGATCGAACGTCCAAACCAAGCACCTTCAACGTTAACTCTTGAAGTAGCATTACACCTTGGTAACGACTCTGTCCGCACAGTAGCAATGTCATCTACGGATGGTTTAATGCGTGGTGCGGAAGTTACAGACGCTGGTTCAGCAATTAAAGTTCCAGTTGGTGACATCACTCTAGGTCGTGTATTTAACGTTCTTGGTGAAGTAATTGACTTAGGCGAATCAATCCCGGCTGAATTACGCCGTGACCCAATTCACCGTCTAGCACCAACTTTCGAAAACCTTTCAACAGAAGTTGAAATTCTTGAAACAGGTATCAAAGTAGTAGATTTATTAGCTCCTTACATCAAAGGTGGTAAAATCGGTCTCTTCGGTGGTGCAGGTGTAGGTAAAACTGTACTAATTCAAGAATTAATCAACAACATTGCACAAGAGCACGGCGGTATCTCAGTATTCGCAGGTGTTGGAGAGCGTACGCGTGAAGGAAATGACTTATTCCACGAGATGAGCGATTCTGGCGTAATCAAGAAAACAGCAATGGTATTCGGTCAAATGAACGAGCCGCCTGGTGCACGTATGCGTGTTGCCTTGACTGGTTTAACAATGGCTGAGTATTTCCGTGATGATCAAGGTGCAGACGTACTATTGTTCATCGATAATATCTTCCGTTTCACTCAAGCAGGTTCTGAGGTATCAGCCCTTCTAGGTCGTATGCCTTCAGCCGTTGGTTACCAACCAACACTTGCTACTGAAATGGGTCAATTGCAAGAGCGTATCACGTCTACAAACGCCGGTTCAGTTACATCTATCCAAGCGATTTATGTACCTGCCGATGACTATACGGATCCAGCTCCAGCAACAACATTTGCTCACTTAGACGCAACAACAAACTTAGAGCGTAAATTATCTGAAATGGGTATTTACCCAGCAGTAGATCCTTTGGCTTCAACTTCACGTGCTTTGACACCTGAAATTGTTGGCGAAGAACACTACCAGTTAGCTCGTCAAGTACAATCAACTTTACAACGTTACAAAGAACTTCAAGATATCATTGCGATTCTTGGTATGGATGAGTTATCTGATGAAGACAAGCAAACGGTTAACCGTGCACGTCGTATTCAGTTCTACTTATCTCAAAACTTCCACGTAGCTGAGCAATTCACAGGTCAAAAAGGTTCATACGTTCCTGTTAAGGAAACTGTTAAAGGATTCAAAGAAATCCTTGAAGGTAAGTATGACCACTTACCTGAAGATGCTTTCCGTTTAGTTGGACGCATTGAAGAAGTTATTGCAAAAGCGAAAAGCATGGGCGTTGAAGTTTAATTACAGGGACCAGGAGGGGAAAAAATGAAGACCATCAAAGTCAATATTGTCACTCCCGACGGCCCGGTATACGATTCAGAAGTCAACATGATCATTGCTAATACTGCAACTGGTGAAATCGGTGTGTTACCTGGACATATTCCAATGGTTGCTCCACTACAAGTGGGTGCCATTCGTTTGAAAAAAGACGGACAAACAGATATCGTTGCTGTAAGCGGCGGTTTCCTTGAAATCCGACCTGACCAAGTATCGATCTTAGCTCAAGCAGCTGAAGTATCATCTACCATCGATGTAAACCGTGCAAAAGAAGCAGTGAAACGTGCTGAAGAACGTCTGAACTTATCAAAAAAAGACGACGTCGATTTCACCCGCGCGGAACTATCATTGAAACGCGCAATGAATCGTATCAACGTTTATGAGGGTAACATCTAAAAAAACAAACGAGTCGAGGAGAATCTTCTCTTCGACTCGTTTTTTTATGGCTTACGGAGAGCTCAAGAATGGCAACTGAAAATTGATGAAGTCCTTGTAAAAGATATGGGCGGTTATCAAGATTAAAGTGGAAACAAACCATAATACATGACCAAAATCAAAACTGTAGTTATATCTCTATTGAATTGAAATTCAACCAACTTAATTAAAGGGAGTTCATCGATATGTATAATGAAATCGGTCAACAAGCAATTCTTGGTGTTTTGTCGCATGCATTTTTTATCGGAATTACATTCTTTGCACTGCGAGCAGTTATGATAGAAAAAATCGTCAAAAAACATCATGTTTTTCAAGTCCAACTTTTATATATCCTTTTAAGTATTGCCATAGGTACGACTGTTTCTGACTTTTTCCTGTCAATGTCGAGCTGGTCAAGACAATTACCATACCTATTTACGTAGCATGTTCTCTTTATGTCCATAAAGATGAACCAGTTCATAACTATGGCCATGGAGAGAAATTTGTATTCCCCGGGAAATAATATTGTCGAAGGATGTTTCAAACTATAATTATAGGGAACAAATTAATAGATTCATTTAAAATAAAAAAGAGTTTCAATATGACCGACACAAAGAACTCGTGACTTACGTATCATATAAGACAGTTTCTTGTCGATTTTTATTTAAAAAAATGAATGTATCGATACTTGTGTTAATCACAAAATGACTGTAATATGAGAAATGTTTTCATTCCTAAATAATGACATCATACGAGTTAAATCGACAGATAAATATATAAAATTAATTTAAAAGAACATGGAGGGTCAATCATTGGAAAAGATAGTTGTAAAAGGCGGCCACAAGTTAACAGGTAAAGTAAGAGTAGAGGGTGCTAAAAACGCGGTATTGCCAGTTTTGGCAGGAGCTCTTTTAGCTTCAAAAGGAAAAAATATTATTCGCGACGTTGCGAATTTAGCTGATGTTTATACGATAAATGAAGTGTTAAAGAGTTTAGGTGCTAAAGTAGAATATTACCCGGAACGCAATGAAGTGATTATCGATTCATCTGAAACTTTATTAAATGAAGCTCAATTTGAATATGTACGTAAAATGCGTGCGTCGATCTTAGTTATGGGTCCAATTTTAGCTCGTAATGGTTTTGCTCGAGTTGCGCTTCCTGGTGGTTGTGCAATCGGTTCCCGTCCAATCGAGTTGCATCTAAAAGGTTTTGAAGCAATGGGTGCTGAGATTTCATTTGGTCATGGATTCGTAGAGGCAAAAACTCAAGGTCGCCTTAAGGGTGCTAAAATTTATTTGGATTTCCCAAGCGTAGGTGCTACTGAAAACATCATGACGGCTGCAGCATTAGCTGATGGTGTAACTATCATTGAAAACGCAGCTAAAGAGCCTGAAATTGTTGACTTAGCTAACTTCATTAATGAAATGGGTGGACGTGTAACAGGAGCTGGTACTGACACGATGCGCATTGAAGGTGTACTTGAACTTGAAGGTACACTTCACCATATTATCCCTGACCGTATTGAAGCAGGTACATTCATGGTAGCTGCTGCAATTACAAAAGGTGACATTACAATTACGAACGCTATCCCTGAACATATGACAGCACTAATTGCTAAAATGGAAGAGATGGGTGTTCAAATTAATGAAGAAGAAGACGGCCTGAGAATCCGTGCAACTGAAACATTAAAATCCGTTGATATTAAAACAATGCCTCACCCAGGTTTCCCTACTGACATGCAATCTCAAATGATGGCATTAATGTTAACGGCAACTGGCAATGGTATGCTTACTGAAACTGTATTTGAAAATCGTTTTATGCACGTGGAAGAATTCCGCCGCATGAACGGTAATGTTAAAATAGAAGGTCGTTCTGTAATTATGGAAGGTCCATCAGATTTACAAGGTGCAGAAGTGGCAGCAACTGACTTACGCGCAGCTGCGGCATTAATTTTAGCTGGTTTAGCTTCTGAAGGAGTAACTCGTGTAACTGAACTTTATCACTTAGATCGCGGTTACGTGAACTTCCACTTGAAATTAGCATCACTTGGTGCAGATATTGAACGTGTTAACACTGAATCTTCTGATGAAAAATCTATGCAAACCGTTTAATTCACTTATCCTATACTATGCAAAAACCGACATCTTATACCCAGATGTCGGTTTTTTTTGTTGAAATTTGTTTGAGATTTTCCTTAGACCAAGCTTTAGCAGAGGATGTGTCGGAAGCGACCTGGAAACTTGCTGTGTCTGCGTATAACCCAAAATTTTGTGCTACTAATGTTTTTCAGACGTCAGAGCCAATTTTTCAGACGTGGAGCTGCTTTTTTCAGACGTCAACGCTATTTTTTCAGACGTCAACCTCAAAAAGTCAGACTGAGATTTATCGGAAGAATGTAAAACGGGATTTTCTACATCAACCACTTTTTATAGTAAGTGTCACTACTAACTTTAAAAAGTGGTTTAAATAAATTAAGCAAGAAGAGGTCGAAATGTCATCTTCGGCCGAATATCTACATAAAGAAAGAATCGATTCTCTAGTAAAGCAAAGGATTGTAACTGTGAGCTTCAGGTTGCAAGGGCGCGAGTGATGCATACCATGTGTAAAGAAACAAAGTTTGGCGCTGACCGCAGTCACAAGTCCAATTTTTTATCATTAGATTATGGTTTGAAAACCTACTTTCATATAACGCATTCTATCTTTATAAAAAGATTACCATGATAAACACTTTTCATATATTGCTCTCTTAATACATATATTCCTTCATGAGATACTTAGCCACTATAATCATATGTCTCTCTTTATTTCTCCTGCCACTGCAGTTAATCAAGAAATTACCTCAAAAAGAGCAAGAGTCTACGCCTGAAGTCGCAATCGCCTGTGAACCGATCATGATTCGCGTCGAGGGGCTTGCTGAGCCACTGCCGATAGAAGAATACATCAAAGGTGTCGTTCAAGCAGAAATGCCGTCTACGTTCAATTTAGAGGCTTTAAAAGCACAAGCAGTTGCAGCTCGAACATTTGCACTGAAGACCACTAATTTTGGAGCAACTTCTATTAAACCAACTACCTCACACCAGGCGTTCATTTCTGAAAGCGAACGCATACCTCCAGCAAACATCGCCCAAGCAGTCACAGAAACAGCCTCTCAAATTCTCACCTATAACGATGAGCTCATTACAGCTATGTTCTTCTCGACGAGTAATGGCAAGACGGAAAGCGCAGAAGGCTATAGCGGAAACAAAATTCCTTATTTAGTGACGACCGACAGTATAGGTGATATTACTTCGCCTAAGTTTAGCCAAACAAAAACATTTACACTTAAAGAATGGAATGACGCATTTGGTTTCAATTGGACAGCCGAACATTTCAACAAATTGTCCTTAAAACCTAATGAATCACAGCGAATTCAAGAAGTGAGTACGGTAAAACACGAATGGACTGGCCGTGAGATTCGGGACATCTTGGGGCTCCCATCAACGGACTTTAACATTGATGCATCTAATCCTAATTTAATCACCGTATCAACGAAAGGATACGGGCATGGGGTAGGGATGAGTCAATACGGAGCAAACGCGATGGCGCAGGAGGGGCGCAAAGCGGAAGACATTTTAAAGCACTATTATCCGAAAACAGAAATAAAAAATTTCCAATCTATTCAAACTGCATGTTTAAAACCTTAAATCGCTGACAACACTAGCAACAGAGGTGATGAATATGCGAGAGGAAAAATCTAATAATCCTTCTCTACCAAAAAAATCTAGAAAAAAACAAACGTGGCTGTGGCCGGCTATTTACGTAGGATTTTCGCTATTATTTGTCGGCATGATTTGGGGTTATAACGCGTTTATTGGCACGGATAGTGACGTCGCAAAAGGTCCTAAAACTGAAGCTGACGGTAGCGGAAAAGAAATTGCAGTAAATGCTCAAAAGGAAACCATGAAATTCCCGTTCGACGAAGCAATGCTAGATCACATGGCAATTTTAAATGATTTCTATGATGTGAATGCTACGGAAGAGTCACAAGAAAATTCTCTTCTTGTATTCAATCAAACGTATGAAACGAATAACGGAGTAGCTATTGCAATTGATGGTGAACCTTTTGAAGTCTTAGCTGCAATGACTGGGACAGTAAAAGAAGTAAATATCGATCCATTCCTTGGGGATGAAGTAGTTCTTGAACATGAAGATGGTCTTGTAACTCGTTATCGCTCAGTGAAAGAAATTTCAGTTAAAGTGGGAGATAAAGTCCCACAAGGTCAAGTACTTGGGTCTACAACAGAAAATGATTTTAACCCTACAGCGGGTATTCATTTACAGTTTGAAGTATTTGAAAATGGGGAAGCAGTTAACCCACGTAACTATTTAGCGTTCTAAGTCCCAAGTTTAAAGCATACGGTATAGGAAACGTTCTGTACGGAAGGATGCGGTCTTGCACGAACAGATCCGGAAACGTTGCCTAGAGCTTGGTGAATTGGTCCATGAAACGGGTTTAACAGTACGCGCCGTTGCAAAGAAATCAGGTTACTCGAAAAGTACGGTGCACAAAGATTTAACAGAACGCCTAAAACTAGTGAATGAAGCACTGGCCAAAGAAGTTAGTGAAATCCTTGCTTATCATAAGTCGATTCGACATATTCGAGGCGGGGAAGCAACTAAACAGATGTGGAAACAAAAGGAAGAAAAATCAGAAAAAACGTTATGACGAAAGACTCGTCATAACGTTTTTTTGTCTGTGAAAAAAGGATGTAATTGCTAGTTCTCTATGATAGAATAGTCAGTTAGTAGAGATAAAAAAAGAACGTCAAAATATTAGGGAAAATGCGGGAAGGGGAAACAAGGTGTTCATGTTTGCTAAGGATATTGGAATTGATCTTGGAACGGCAAATGTTTTAATACATGTTAAAGGCAAAGGAATTGTATTAAACGAGCCGTCAGTCGTGGCAATGGATAGAAAAACGAAACGAGTTTTAGCAGTAGGAGAAGAAGCAAGACAAATGGTAGGGAGAACTCCTGGAAATATTGTGGCTATTCGTCCACTTAAAGACGGAGTCATCGCTGATTTTGATGTGACTGAAGCTATGTTAAAACACTTTATTAATAAAATAGATGTCAAAGGATTTTTCTCTAAGCCTCGAATTCTCATTTGTTGTCCAACAAATATTACGAGTGTAGAGCAAAAAGCGATACGTGAAGCTGCTGAAAAATCTGGAGGCAAGAAAGTTTATTTAGAAGAAGAGCCAAAAGTAGCTGCAATTGGCGCTGGCATGGATATTTTCCAACCAAGCGGTAATATGGTCGTAGACATTGGTGGAGGAACAACTGATATTGCGGTTCTTTCGATGGGTGACATTGTTACAGCTGAGTCAATTAAAGTAGCTGGAGATGTATTTGATAATGATATTTTACAATACATAAAAAAAGAATATAAACTTTTAATTGGTGAACGTACATCTGAAAATATTAAAATACAGATAGGTACCGTTTTTGCAGGAGGACGGAATGAAGAAATGGACATTCGTGGTCGTGACATGTTAACAGGTCTACCACGCACCATTACAATCCGTTCTGAAGAAATTGAAAAATGTTTACGCGAGTCTATTGCGTTGATTATCCAGGCAGCTAGAAATGTGTTAGAAAGCACACCACCTGAATTGTCAGCTGACATTATTGATCGCGGAGTAATCTTAACTGGTGGTGGCGCTTTGATGCATGGAATTGATTCGTTGCTAGCAGATGCTCTTAAAGTACCAGTATTAGTTGCTGAGCATCCAATGGATTGTGTAGCCATTGGAACAGGCATGATGCTTAATAACATCGGAAAAGCATCAAATCGATAATAAAAGACAGCACAACTACTATGCACAATTGATACAAGATAAGGAGAGCGACGCATGACGAACGAAGTAAAAGACGAACAACTGAATACCACAGCATCTTTAAAGCGAAAACAGCATAAAGCTGAAAAAGCTGAGACTAAGGAAAATAAGAAAACTTGGTGGGTTCAAATCCGTCTTTTCCCGATATGGCTTCGCATCATCCTAGTTTCAACTCTTGTTGTTGGCGCAATTGCAGCTGGTTTAACAATTGGTTATGGATACGTCGGTGACGGTAATCCAAAAGACGCTCTAAAATGGGAGACGTGGCAACATATTTTGGATATCTTAAACGGTAAACAATCGTAAATCTGAGTGCATTTTAATGCATTTTTTATGAAAAGAGGAAATTAACGTGATATTATCAGCACAGCAAATTCAAGAGATTTTACCACATCGTTACCCATTTTTACTTGTTGATCGAATTATTGAAATTGAAGATGGGAAACGAGCAGTTGGGTTGAAAAACGTCTCCATTAACGAGGATTATTTCAATGGACATTTCCCTGGCTATCCAGTAATGCCTGGTGTGTTAATTATCGAAGCATTGGCGCAAGTGGGTGGAGTGGCTTTATTAAATAAAGACGAAAACAAAGGTCGTCTTGCTTTCTTAACGGGTGTTGACAACTGTCGATTTAAGCGTCAAGTAGTGCCGGGTGACCAACTTCGGTTAGAAGTTGAGTTTGTTAAAATACGTGGAGCAATGGGCAAAGGACATGCCATCGCGACGGTAGACGGCGAAATCGCATGCGAAACAGATATTTTATTTGCACTAGGACCAATCGTTGAAAAAACAATTTAATTACCAACAATAAAAACTAAAGCATCGGGAATACTAACTTTCACAGTGATGATTTTGTTCACCAAAAAATTTATTCTCAAGGTAATTATGCGTAAAAAGCACAAATACCATACGTTTAATTCCTTTTAAAAGAAAATCAAAAAAGCATAAATAGTTCCTTCCTTTCTCGGGCAACCTACCATGAATCACACGAAGTGTGGTGAATGATTAGAGAAAGGAGGGAACTTTTTTATGTGGAAAAAAGCAACGATTGTATTTGGTATGAGTGCTTTATTATTAGTTGGTTGTAATATGGGAGACGATGATATTCCAACAAATGAAACACCAATGGAAGATGATGCAAACGAAGTGCGTGAAGATACACAAGATGTAGTACCTGATGGCAATGTTGAACCAACCGAAGAAGACAAAAATTTAGAAGAAGATAAAGACATGATGAAAGACCCAAATACGGAAGAAGAAGAAATATTAGAAGATGACATGGATGCTCGTGACGCTGATGACAAAGACCAGTAATTTGACTAGTGCAAGCGCCATGTAGCTCGACATCGGCGCTTGTAACAAGGTTCTCTTTGAGACGAATAAGTTTCTGAAGCGGAAGTAAACGAACGGTTCGAACTAAAAACTTTCACTTACTTCTACAAGTGTTGAAGTACGAAAAAATAAAAAAAGACTCGGTTGCTGAAATTAAACAGTAGCCGAGTCTTTTTTCAATTCAGGTCGATTACGCATATCTCTTTCAAAGCGAGTAATTAATTCATCACCTGATAATCCATTTGATATGAGTTCTGATAGAAGTTGCTCTGCATATTTACGTCTGACGCGTTTTAACGTCCCAGTAAACAACACGGAAACATAATCTCCGATAGATTTCACAGCATTAACGACTACTTCGAAACTTGCGGGCTCATTTTCAGGATAGGAAATAATGACTTTTACTTCGATTAATTCACCTGATCCATTATATTGCTCAAAAAATGTGCTGTCAGTTTTATCTACATACATTTCCAAAATCCACGATCGATGGCTGTTTTCCTGATTAATAATGATGCCATCTATCAGGGGAACGGAAATGGATTGGTCACCTTGAACTACTGTCATGGACAACATTTTAAACGTTTTCAATAAGCTCACAGCCTTTCCGTAAAGTTTACTTGAATCTAGTATAACACAGAGTTGAAAAATCTTTGAAAACAAGGCAAAACGGCATTTTGACGTATAGAGTTTCACCTTACAGCTCAATGAGATTGTGCAGTTTTTGTCAAAATATAGCACATAGAAAATTGAATTTTCCCTAGCACAAAAGTGACCAAAATGAATTTTTGTCTCTTTGCATACAATTTAAGTCCTTTGTACAATAAATTCAATACTTAAGAAGGAGGTGAATAAATGAATCAAGTCGGGATGATTGGGAGAATGACAAAGAATCCGGTACTTCGACATTTGTCAGAAGGCAGAGTGCAAGCAAGTTTTGTTTTAGCTATACAACGTACCTACAAAAATGCTAAGGCAGACGAAGCAGATTTTGTATTATGTACGGTATGGGGAAAGCTTGCTGAACACACGGTAAAGTATTGCGGCAAAGGCTCACTGGTTGGGATAAATGGACACATACATTCCAGATCCTATCAAAAAGAAGATGGCAATCGCGTTTTCGTAACAGAAGTGATTGTTGAAGAGGTCCAGTTTTTACAAACGAAACCTAGAATTGACGAATCCTCTGAGCAAAAACAGGTGAATAAAGAATCACAAGCAAAAGAAGATTTCATTTTCACTGAAGAAGAGCATAAAGAATTACCTGTTGTGTAGTGTCGATTTCTCGGTAGACCGCACCGATGGTTAGTATACAACTATTCTCAAATCCAAGAGAAAGGAATTCACCCAATATGAAAGCGATACCTGATCACCTTATTCGAATGGAATTACATATGGAACAATTAATTCGTATGATTGCCCATTTGAATGAGCGAATCCTTGTACTTGAACATAAACTCACCGAACCAAGCTTAAGAATAGTGGGGAAATAACGCTTTAATTAATTGACAAGAGAGGAAAACCGGTCGCGTGAAGCACGACCGGTCTTGTACATAGAATGAGTAGCAGGTCATAATAAGATTGGCTCAGAAGTTGGAATAACTAAACGTAGATGCGGTTGATTTCCGTTATGGGCGGACGCTTTCCGCGGGTGGTCCGTGTGCCTCCTCGTTGAAAAACCTATGCTCCTGCGGTTACTCGTCGCAAACGAATTGCACACAATTCGTTCGCTACGCTCTCTGTGGGCTCACACCTGGACACACTTTTCCCGCCGGAGTCGCCGCCCTTCACTCCAATCAAACGACCGAAATTCTTAACGAATTTAAAGAATACTCTTTAAATATTCGTATATCATCCATCAAATGGCATATATGAAATTGACACAGTAGTTTAATTAAATGTTTGAAACAGGAAGGGAATATGCGACTCCCCCGCGGAAAAACGGGCAGTCAGGTCCCCGCGAGAGTGAGAATGATGATGAGAGCCACAATTTGAAGAACAATTGCGGCTCTTCATCGGAGGAAAGAACTCCCGCAGATGATTAGCATTCACTTTTTATAAAGAACACCCCAACGGGATCAGTCGCAGCCAAAAATTGGGGAACATTAGTGGCTAAGTCTGCCACCGTCTATTTTTCCTTTAGAGTAACTTTTATTATTAGCTTTAAAGGATGGTCTGAAATAAAGTAAGCAGAAAGAGGCCGAAATTGCATCTTCGGTCGACTATCTACGAATAGATAGAATCTATTCTCTCATAAACCAAACAAACTAAACTGTGCGCATTCAGATTTTTAGGGAGCTAAGGACGAATCCCAGCCGCAGAATGATTTAAAAAAATAGAATGGGGCGAGTGACGAAGTCACAAGCCCCACTCTTAAATATTTAGATCATAGTGCAGCAGAGGAAGCGTCAGAAGCGCAGTGAAAACCTATTTGCATAGTTAACCTAAAGTTAATAAATCCTTCAGATCTTCATCTGCCATTTCAGTAATCCATTGACTCGATTGGATTAAGTCTTCAGATAGTGCTTGTTTATCAGCCAGTAATTTATCGATTTTTTCTTCAATTGTACCTATGGTTACAAACTTATGAACATGCACAAAACGCGTTTGCCCGATACGATAAGCACGGTCTGTAGCTTGATTCTCAACCGCTGGATTCCACCATCGATCGGCATGTAATACATGATTTGCTGCTGTTAAATTAAGTCCTGTACCGCCAGCTTTCAGAGACAAAATAAACACTGGAAATTCTTTTTCTTGGAACGCTTCTACAAGATTGTCACGTTGTATTTTTGGCATACTACCCGACAAGAATGGTGGATCAATGTCGTATAATTCACTTAAACAATGCTGTAACAAGTGGCCCATGCCAATATATTGCGTGAAAATTAGACATTGCTCACCGCGAGCGGCAATTTCGGCAGCGAGTGTGACAATGCGTGCTAACTTCTCAGAACGCTCCATCATATACTCCGCTTCACCAAATCCCTCTTTTAAATAAAGAGCTGGGTGATTACACAATTGCTTCAGCTTGCTTAACATTTTTAAAATAAGACCTTTTTTCTCAAATCCGGTTAAGGTTTCAAGCTTGAACAACGTTTCTTGAATCAAACTTTCATAGAGTGCAGCTTGCTCTGTTGTGAGTGGACAATACTCGCGTTGTTCTTGTTTATCCGGAAGATTTAATAACAAATCCGGATCTTGTTTCGTACGTCTTAACAAGAAAGGACGTATTTTGGCACGTAGTTTTTGCTTATGATTTTCTGATTCGTCACGTTCAATGGGTGCAATGAAATTTTCTTGGAACTTACGGAAACTACCCAAATAACCTTTATAAATAAAGTCGAAAATTGCCCATAACTCGGACAAGCGGTTTTCTACAGGTGTACCCGTTAACGCTAGATGATGTTCACCGCGCAATTTTCGAATCGCTCGGCTTTGCTTTGTATGCATGTTTTTAATATTTTGTGCTTCATCAAGTGTCACGCTACACCACTCAATTTCACTTAACGCTTCTGCGTCTTGTGAAGCCGTACCAAACGTAGTTAAGACTACGTCAGGTTTTAAAGCTCCTAATTCGACAGCAAGTGACTCATCTTTAGAACGTGTCTGTCCATAGTGTACATGTACATTTAAGTCAGGCGCAAAACGTGCAAGCTCTTTTTGCCAGTTTCCTAAAACAGAAGTCGGACAAATGATGAACGATGGCTTAAAGGTTTGATTCGTACGATGTACGTGTAATAAATAAGCAATCAATTGAACCGTTTTCCCAAGACCCATATCATCAGCTAAACATACGCCGAATCCTTGTTCACGCATAAACACAAGCCAGTCTAGTCCTTGTTGTTGATATGGACGTAACTCGGTTAATAGGTGAGGGGATACGATTGTTGTAGGCAATTCTTTTTTCTCTTGAAGTTGTTCCAAATACCTTTTCAACGATTGATTCAATTCAAATTGGAATAATGGATCTTCATCTTCTTCGCCAGTTTCATCTTCATTAATAAGAGCATCAGGCAATTCACGGAAAAGCAATTCTTTGACTGTCCAGTTTTCATTTTCAGTCTGCTCCATTAATTGACGGATTTCATGCATCCAATTCGAATCAATGCGGAACCACTCGTTTCCAGCACGAATGTATTCACGATTTTCTTCAACCATTTGTTTGAATTGATCTTCTGAAATCGCTTGACCGTTTAAAGAGAAATTCCAATCGAAAGTTAAAATTTCATTTAAACCAGCTGTCGTTTTAAATGTCGCCGTTTTCGCGTTTGATTTCACACGGAGTTTGGATTCCTTCACTGCTTTTAACCAAGCCGGCAAAATGACTTCAAAGCCGAGAGCTTGCAAACGCGCCGCATCATCCCGTAAAAAGTGACGAACGTCTAGATCACTCAGTGCCAATGATATAAACCGATTTCCATCGGCTTCAATATTCATCAAA
Organism: Paenisporosarcina sp.; assembly: GCF_049671445.1. GTDB lineage: Bacteria > Bacillota > Bacilli > Bacillales_A > Planococcaceae > Paenisporosarcina. The sequence goes on from NZ_JBATUX010000008.1 coordinate 21,146, forward strand.
TCAAGCATATTAGATTGAGTTTCATGCACGTACGACGCATGCACTTTCCATTTATCAGGTAATGCCTCTTCGATAGGAGACTGTTTCTTTCGAAAAGCGGGAGTCCAGTGAACTGAACTTTTTTTGCCCCGAACGACTGTTTCAAGAATCCATTCGTCTGATAAAGATTCAGGCTCGCTAAGACGCAGTGCCACGTTGACTTCTCCTTGACCAGTCTGTGATTGCAGTGGCCATCCACCTTGCTTGAAGAAAGGAAGAAGAGTTGGAATATCATGTAACGTTAAGCCGACACTATAGAGTTTTTGCTGTATAGCCGAAGTCAGCATCAGTTTTGCAGCAGGTGGTGCATCAGGTGAAGAATGAACGAGCGAATCCTCTTCAAATGATAAATCGTCCCACAGAGTTGGTGAACTCCAAAAACTCGAAGCTTGTTGAATGGTTTCAATCATCGACTCATCTTCTGGAGCGAACCCACTAACGTGGACGTAAGGATGTTTAGTAATAGGAGAAAATAGCTCGACAAGCTCTAATGATGAAAAGTTTGTTTCTTCATCGTGATGCAGACCATAAAAAGATGGTTCATGCTGAAAAGATATAAACGAAATCCATTGTTCAGTAAATAACCGCATGCCCTCATCGTTATAGGCATGAACGGTCGTAAATCCATCATCCATTTTGTCGAATGAAAGGATTAAATTCTTCATAAAAGGCGATACATGGGAAGTCATAAAGGCAAGTTTCCTTTCTGTATCTCTTCTTGTAGTGCACGTAAGCGGCGATATTTTGTTTGAATCTCACCTACATATAGGTTCCAATAATCGGTTTTGCCACTTTTCTTGGCAGCGGATTTCATTTTCTTCCAAATTCGCACTGCTTGCTTGTAGTTATGGCGATTGCGTTCTCTCACTTCATTAAGTGCCAAGACATGATAGAACGGTAACACGGCTTCTGGAGCTTCTTGTAGGATAGTTTTCATACCGCATGACTCTGCATAGTCGAGAGTTGATGCAAAGCGGTGATGGAGCGCAACCCAGTCCTGATAACGATGTTGGTCAATTAAGAAATCTGAATAAGCCCGAACACCAAATGATCCGAACTGCCAAAACAATTGTTCACGTTCTTCATCCGGCAAATCGATATGTTTATACAACGCATATAATTTTGACACGAACAAGGAGCGGTTCCATGCAGATAAATGGCTATTCACATAGTCAAAAATATGTGGACGCATCGCATGTAAAATAATCGTAAGTGATGTTAAATCGTCTTGTTCTTTCGCGAGTTTCGCTAAATGCATCCACTCTGGCATTTGACTAGCATGAATTTTATCGGCAATCTCTTGTAACTCTTCTGGCTTCTTGAGAAGTACACAGAAGAATGCACGGAAGATAGCGTTGTCAAAATTCTTGATTTCAAGTAAGTATTCATATTCTTTCTCACGACGACCTTTTTCAGTCAGCATGATTACCCAGAATGCATGAAGCAAATTAAAGCGAAGATCATCCATGGTTTTTAGATCATAAACGATATGACGCACATGCAAAACTAGTGCATCATAAAAAGGGTCCGCTGCGAATAAACGAGGCTTATTCGAAAGAGTAATTAACTGATGTTGCATATCTTCAATATCGGTCTGAATGGTGGCCCGGAACATGTTTTCGTTTAGGTCTTCACTTACTTCAAACAAAAGACGTAATAACATGGTACGCGTGTAGACATCGTAAAGAGGCTGCCATTCACGTTCAAAAGGCATAAACTTCTTTAATTTTTGTTTCATTTGATTGATTGAACTGTCGATATAATAGCGTTCTTTCCAAGACCATTCACCAGAAACGGCATTAAACGTCGATTGAACAATCGCATTCCAGCTTTCAGGTGTACGTTCATTGGCTAAGATCGAAAGTTGTTCTGTCTTTTTTAAACGCCATTCCTGGAGCCACTCAGAGAGAGATGACTTTTGCATATATAAACTAAAAATAACAGCTAAGCTATGACGGCATAACCGTTTTTCTGGACAAGAACATGTTATTTGTTCATCTACTAAGTGAATCGTCACAACGGCTGAACTGACATCATGCACTCGTGCTTCTAAAGTATGTTCGTAAGGATCATAGGAGAGAGCGCGGACTGCCCCGTTACGCACGGCAAAGGAAGCACGACGAACAAGCTCTTCATCATCTAAATGAGAAGGGTGTAGGTCTTCAGAAAGCGTCTTCATCCATTGTTGGATATGTGATTGGTAACGCACAGCAATATTAAATAATGAATGGCTCAATAGCAACATCTCCAAAAAAAAACTTTCCTTTCATTATACGGCTTTTCGAGGAAAACCGTAAGTGAAAGGAAAGAATTAAGATTTTAAATTCAAATAAGCTTTCAAAAATTCTTTTAGATCGCTCTTATTAAGCGAAGATTGATTAGCAAAGTCTTGAAAAAATTAATGAAAAGTAGGATTTAATTTATATGCGAGATAGACAGGGTTGATTGTTACTTGTCTTTAATCATCGATGGGTTCTTTTACTCGTAATAATTTCTCTCGGAAATTGATAGAGTTTGCACATTTTACGAAATACAGGGAGTATGCTGCTTTCTAGGATTGTATCATAGCGCGATTATGTGCAAGTAGTAAAATTTATTTTACAACCGAAACAGAAATAAACAGAATCTCTGTTTTTAAAATGTTCTTATTTACATCCATTTTTGGGAATTAAATTAGCGAGAAATTCAAATTAAATTTATTAAGGGAAAGGTTGATCTGTTTGCCCATTCTACGAAATTAACTTACCAGGGTTAAATCAAAGCGCCAAAGTGAATCCATGTGGACAAGAAGTTCTACTTTATATTACACCGAATGGCAATAAGAAATCAGCGATTATTACGTCGAATGATAAAGGAATAGCAAGAATTAAAAGAATGACATTTGATTGTATTCAAATTGAAGATATTCAAATTGATTTTCTTAAAAATAAATGTTCATTTACTTGCTACGAACGACTAGGTAATGAAATGACTTCCACGATACAATACATACTGCTTGGATTCTTTATTCGATATCATGATAAATCAATGGCCTATTTTACGTTCGGAAAACCTCTTACATAACCACCGCCCCGCCTAACTCTAGGCGGTATTTTTTCCGATTTTATCCTGCACGAAATAGACGGGAATGTGATACAATAGTAGTAATCAGAATATTTTGATTAAAACAAGGGGGGATCACAATGTTACACGTACAACTAATGAAACCGTTCTACTCAAAACTAGAAGGACAAAAGATGAAATTGGTATTTGCTTATCAATACTTTTCCATAAAAAAAGATGACGAACTCTTTCACTTCATTCCTGTCGAAGGCAAAGAAATCATCGTCAATATGAACACATACCAAGTGGAAAACTTATCTGAAGTTTTCGTTTTTCAAAAAGGTAATCGCTTTATTCGTTTGCCACTCTATCAATTATTGCTAGTGTCAGATATTCATACGCATCTGCAAACAATTTTACAACACGGCGAACCGGAAGACAGAGAGCCTGGTAGCGATGTAAAAGAAGAAGCAAACGAATTCATCTCTTTATTAGAAGAAGCAAATCTTAGTCGAATGATTGACTACGCTCTTCAAAATCGCGATGAAAATCTCTTTAATCGTTTATTACACTAACCGTTGGAGGATACCCATGGAATTCTATAAAAAATGAAAACACCTACCTTAATTTATATGAGGAAGGTGTTTTTATGTGGACTTTTTTTCTGGTTAAAGGCAGATGTTGATGCGAGGAAAAGAATTTAGTATGTAACATAGGAATAATCGGGAACCACGTAGGAAAAATAGGGATTTACGTAGGAAAAAATAAGCGTCACGTAGGAATCTTGATTTCACGTCTGACTTTTTACCGTTCACGTCTGAAAAAATAGACTTCACGTCTGAAAAAACGGCATCGACGTCTGAAAAATACGTGCTCACGTCTGACAAATGAAATATTGGTCATGATATGCCGAATACTGTAAGAATAGCTATCTCCTTTAAAAATGACCACCTCTTAATAAGATTCACTTCCATCTTATAATAATAGTAAAACCCTTCATCGAACGAATCAATCGAGGAAGGGTTCTATTCGTATTTGTCCATAGAATACGCTCCTAGAATGAAGTAAACATATACAAACCAATGATAAATACACTTGAACCAATGACGCCGAACAATAAATCGGCTGCACTTAAATCAAATAGTTTGCCAAATTTCAAACCTAACACGTCCTTTCTAAATAAATTCTCTGCTCGAAGTAGTGAAATTCTTCATCTGTTTGTGCATTATGACATGCTATCAATTGCGCATTGCAGGAAATACGATGAAGTTATTATATGTAAGCGTTTTCCTTTGATAGGTTATATAAAGTGTAGGTTTGAATAAAAATATTTATTCATTTATGTGAGATAAAACAAAATTCGATTTTGCTGCCCTTTTTCAAGAGGAAATTTGGTTTTTGGAATGGTATTAGTATGCAAAATTCAAATTTAGAGAGAAATATTTCATTCTACAAACAAGAGATTTAAACTATAGAAGAGCTGTTACTCCCTTTTTGGGGAAGGGGAAATAGAGGGAATAGGATTTCCATACATAGTGCAGCGGCTAGCTCGACTCATTCCTATTTAACCGCTTGCAGTTTAAACTCCATGAACAATATCCTTACTCCCTATTTAGGTTGGGGCCTAAATCTTGAAATGAAAATAACGCAAAAAGTGTAAGTAGAGTTGGGAGCTTACACTTTTTTGCGTTGGTTAAACTCTCAATGTTTAGAATAAATTAAGCTGAAGAGACCGAAATTTCATCTTCGGTCGAGGGTTTGTTTAAAAGGGTTAGCGCTTCTCTAAATTCTCAAGTCTCAGAAATGCTTTACTTATATGGAATAAAATACGGTCCTCAAACAAATATCTTGTCGAAAATAGTTGGATTAAATCCTGTTAATACATGGAAAATTATGACTCAATGCATTAAAATCTCACATTAATAATCAATTCTTTCAAAAAATACACTAATTTTCTGAAACTATGTCCTTTTGACGTTACAAATGATGTCGATATTTGGTAAAGTAAATAAAAGAATACTAGCTTAAGATAGTAAAGGAAGGATTTCGAACTTATGATTTTTGATTTTCGATTTTGGCGATATCTTGCAAATCAGCAAGAACTAATAGATAATCTTGGCTTTTCCACGATACGAGACTTTAAGAAACGTGTATGGATGGTAGGCTTTTTCGGATTACTATTATTTATAGTACAAGAGCTGTGGGGTATGAATACACAGCAAATCACCTCTGTATATGCAGCGGGTGGGACAGATCCATTTGCAATTGCACGACTCGTATCACTAGCCGGAATTATTATTTGGGCATTCCTCTACCTTTCATTCCACTTTTTTGGCATTTCATTCCTATTAAATAAAATCACAGGAATCGAGTTATCAAAACTAGCCGTTTTACAACTGTTTGTCGTGGGAATTCTATTACTTGAAAAAGCTTTGTTATTCTTTATCTTTGTCCTTTTGGGTGTCACCACGCCAGTGTCCTTATTTTCATTTGGACCACTCGCAGCCACTTTATTGGACCATGCATTTCTAGTATTTTTCTTTAATCAATTATCAATTTTCACAGCACTGATTATTGCGTTACAAGTTCGTTTTATTCGTTCATTTACGGAGATGAACCCTCGCATTATATTCCTAATTATTATTACAATTCATATAGTCATGGCCTTAATTACAGCGACTGTTAGCATTCTTCCTCTAGAAGAATGGTACCTACAATTAGTAGAAGGGGGTGCCTTCAATGAATAAATGGTTAAGCATTTGCCTATCTATCGCTATTTCAGCGTTCATTGGAGCCAACGCAATCCTGTTATTTAGTGATAAGAGCTTCGTTTTAAAAGATGTCTATGTACATAACTATGAACGTCTAGCTAATGATTCTTTTGAGGAACTATTACCAAAAGAATCACTCGTTGCACCACAAAGTATGAATACTATTTATATTAAAAATGAAGACACAATAAAAGATTGGTTAGTGAAAGAAGGGGACGTTGTTACTGTTGGGCAAGAACTGGCCACACTTAACACGTCTACTGCGGACGAGCAAAAAAGTCTGTGGGAATCAGAAGAAAAAGCTCTTGAAAGCCAGCTGACTGAACTTAATTCAACGGTTCGTACATTACAATCGGATCGAACAAAAGCAGAAAACTCAAACTCGAGCAGCTCGAACGGCAGCACCTCAGATAACGTGACTGAATCTACTGAAGACCAAACCGTAAATGTAGACATTAATGTGGATGTCGGGGTTGATGTTGTTGTTTCTCAAGATGGTGCGTTTGCTCAAGCCATCGCACATGCACAAGAAAAAATTGCTGATGTGAATCAGCAATTGGAAGTCGTTGAAGCACAACTGGCTCAAGAAGGTGCGGCTGCAGTCATTAGCCCTGTGGATGGCGTGGTGTCGAGAATACGAGATACCAATGACCGACTTGCAATTGAAATTTACAGCACGGAAAAAATCATGATCACCTATGCTATTGAAGAGCAATGGCAAGATATCCAAGTAAACGATCGCGTTCGTTTGCAAGCAGATGGAATGGATCGTTCAATTGAAGGAACTGTTACGGAAATATCGCAAGTTCCTGCACGCGATTCCGAATATCTCACTACTTATAAATCACTAGATCCAAAAGAGCATGCGAATCCACTTGCATACTATGAAGTGCGTATACAAGCTAATGAACCGATAGAAAACTTGCCATTTGGCAACAACACGAATGCTATGATCATCGTCAACGAAGCGAAGCAAGCGCCATCTGTAAATACGGCTTGGCTTTACGACCGTTTAGACGAATCAGCTGTTGCATACGTAATGAGTCAAAATGGATTTGCCGCGAAACTACCTGTTACCATCGCATTTGACTGGAAAACACGTTCTGTCATTAGTGAAGGATTACAAGCGGGTTCAATTGTGGTGTATGAACCGAAAATTACCGACTATCGCTACGCACCAGCCATTTTCCTTCCGATGCCTGTCGATTCACCATCATGGGAATCTGCCAAAGCAATTGGCTGGAAAAACTATATTAAATACTTGGTGTTTTAAACCAGTACAAAAGTCTCTTTCCGCCATGGAAAGAGACTTTTGTTGTTTGGATTACCACTTAACGTGAAGAAAATAGGATACCCCCAAGAGACTTGCTAACGCTATCTTGAAAGAAACCATCCCCACACCCGCGTTCGTTTTGATATGATAGAAAAAATACTATTTTCAAAGGAGCACAAAGCCATGCCCACTTTTGAACAATACTTCCTTATGAACACTGAAAACGTCATTCATTATGTGAAATCTAAAATAGATTCTTTTCAAAATGCAAAACATATTTCGTGCACGGAAATAGGTGATGGCAACTTAAACTACGTTTACCGAGTCGTCAATACAGAAACGAACGAATCAGTTATCGTCAAACAAGCAGGAACCACTGCGCGCATTTCAGACGAATTCGTCCTATCAACAAGTCGCAACAAAATTGAAACCGAAGCGCTAAAATTACAACATACACTAGCACCAGGACTAGTCCCGGAAATTTACTTACTCGATGAAATCATGAGTTGCTGCATCATGGAAGACTTATCAAAATTAACAATCATGCGTACAGCGCTAACTAATTTTGAGACATTTCCACATTTCGCTGAACACATCACCGACTTCCTTGTGAACACCTTACTTGGCACATCAGACGTCGTGCTAAACCATAAAGATAAGAAAGAATTAGTTCGCACATTCATCAACCCTGAGCTTTGCGAAATCTCGGAAGACCTTGTGTTTACTGAGCCTTTCCATAACAATTTTAACCGTAACGAAGTAACACCTGGCAACGAACAATTCGTTCAAAAACTTCTTTACTCAAACGAAGAGCTTCATCTAGAAGTCGCGAAATTAAAGTTCCATTTCATGAACAATACCCAATCACTTGTTCATGGCGACTTACACACAGGCTCCATCTTTATTGACCAAAACGACACCAAAGTCATCGATCCTGAATTTGCATTTTTTGGACCTATGGGCTACGACATCGGAAATATCATGGCGAACCTTATTTTTGCATGGGCTAGAGGACGCGCATACGAACATAAAGAATTCACGCAGTGGGTCGAGAACACTTTGTTCGACATCATGGACTTATTCGAAACGAAATTCCGCGCTGCATGGGAAGAGCATGCTACTGAAGTCGTTGCTAAAAACGCTGAATTCAAAGAGCACTATATCCAAAACATATTAAAAGATACAGCAGGCATGGCGGGGCTCGAACTTGCACGTCGTATCGTTGGACTCGCTAAAGTAAAAGATATCACCACCATTGAACCAATCGAAAAACGCCTAAAAGCAGAACGACTCTGCCTGCGCGTCGCAGTAGAACTGATTCTCAACCCACTAGAATTCCAAACAGGTGGACAATATATAGCAGCGCTCCAAAACGCACAACAGGAGGAAAACCAATGACAGAAGCACTCAATCCAATCGAATGGAAAAATAATGCCCTTGTATTACTTGATCAAACCAAATTACCAAATGAAGTCGTTTACGAAGAATTTACAACAGCCGAAAGCGTATGGGATGCCATCGTCACCATGAAAATCCGCGGTGCTCCTGCGATAGGCGTAGCAGCAGCATACGGCGTTTACTTAGGCGTTCGCGATTACAAAGCAGATACAGACCAAACCGTTTTGGTCGAAATAGTGCAAAAAACTGCAGCGTATTTAGCTACGTCAAGACCGACCGCGGTTAATTTATTTTGGGCACTAGACCGCATGAAATCAGTGACAGCTTCAAACTCTACTTATCAAAACGCGCTATTAGCAGAAGCACAAGCCATTCATAAAGAGGACGAAGAAATTAACCGCACCATCGGCGAGAATTTACTAACATTGCTTTCTGACGGCATCGGTATCTTGACGCATTGTAACGCTGGCGCTCTCGCTACATCGAAGTACGGAACAGCTACCGCTCCAATGTATTTAGCCAAAGAAAAAGGCTGGAATTTCAAAGTTTACGCAGATGAAACACGCCCGCGTTTACAAGGATCCACGTTAACGGCACTAGAACTAAGCAGAGCAGGAATTGACGTGACAGTTATAACAGATAGTATGGCAGCGATGGTCATGTCACAGGGCAAAGTCCAAGCTGTAATTGTTGGCTGTGACCGCGTTGCAGCAAACGGAGATACTGCTAATAAAATCGGTACTCTTAGCGTGTCCATTTTAGCCAAACACTATGGGATTCCTTTTTATATAGCAGCACCGACACCAACAATCGATTTGAATACGCCAAACGGAGCTGGCATTCCAATCGAAGAACGCCACAAATCTGAAGTCATCGAAGGTTTCGGCAAACTCACTGCACCTGCAGATGTCCATGTTTACAACCCAGCCTTTGATGTCACACCCGCTGAGCACATCACGGCGATCATAACTGAAAAAGGCATCGTCCAAGCACCATATACCGAAAACTTAAAGAAACTATTTGTGTGAAGCCCTATTTGCCTTTAAATTAAGCGCCACCAAACAAGGAGGGACGCCACTATGTATATGAAAGAAAGAAAAGAAGTTGTGGATTATTGTAAAATGCTTATCTCGAGAGGTCTTACAAAAGGAACAGGTGGAAACATCTCGCTTTTCAATCGAGAAGCCAATCACATGATTATTAGTCCCAGCGGAATCGATTACCACATCATGACAGCTGAAGATGTTGTCGTTTGCGATCTTCAAGGCAATGTCATTAACGGCGATAAAAAGCCTTCAAGTGAATACCCAATGCATGCGATTTTTTATGAAAAACGTACAGACATTAACGCCATAGTTCATACACATTCACTTAACGCTACTGTTCTTGCATCACTAAGATGGGAGCTGCCAGCAGTATCCTACCTTGTGGCATTTGCGGGAGAAAACGTTCGATGTGCAAAGTATGCAAGTTTCGGAACACCCGAACTAGCGACTAACGCTTTTGAAGGAATGAAGGATCGCCAAGCTGTTTTATTAGCAAATCACGGACTACTCGCTGGTTCAAATAACTTACCAACAGCCTTTGCAATTGCAGAAGAAATTGAATTTTGCTGCGAAGTATATGTAAAAGCAAAATCAATTGGAAATCCAGTTATCCTTGACCAAACAGAAATGAAAAGTATGGCAGAAAAATTCAAAACGTATGGCCAAAAATAATTCGAGTGCCAGGCACTTTCGCTTTCAATGGGAAATTCATTCCCTTACAAAGTGGAAGTGTCTGGCGCTTTTCTATTATGTGGAATGATAGTCTTGCATTAAGTAGAAGGTTACTTACAGAAAATATGGCATGGCATTTTATTTCAGTGAGTAAGTCTATTTGACTAGAATTTAAGGTGGATAAAAAAACCATTTAAATGGTATTGAACTGGTCTTATTACCTGTTTATTGGAATCTTCATAAAACTTTACAAATAATTATGAAAACCCTTACAATCCTTTGTTATAATCAGTGGGAATTACAATAAATTCTCTTTGAGGAGTGAAATGGATGACGAAAGAAGGCATTTTGAAGCATGCTTTCAGTAAGATCGCTTTAGCTTTCTTACTAGTAATATCGATGGTTACACCATTTGTCACGGTACCAAGTGCTCAAGCCGCAGAATCAATTACGGTTGCAGAAGCAATTGCGAATAATACAGGAACAGCTACAGTAAAAGGTTTCATTGTCGGAACTGCATCTAGTGGAACAAGTTACGACCAAGAAGCACCATTTACAGTCGCTACAAATATTGGACTAGCAGATAATCCAAATGAAACAGATACAACAAAAATTATTCCTGTTCAATTACCTACGGGTAGCGTACGTGCAGGAGTAAATTTAGTAGACAATCCTACTAACTTCAAAGCAGAAGTTACAATTACAGGAACACTAGGAGCATATTTCTCAGTTCCAGGTCTGAGAAGTGCAAGTGCATTTACAATCATAAACGGAGGCACTCCTCCTCCAGTAGCTGTAGAAGTGGCAGATATCGCGGCTGCTCGTGCAGTTACAGATCCGAATAAATTAATCAAAGTAACAGGTACTGTAACGACAGGCACAGGGTTCTGGGGTGGAAAAGCCTTTTATATCCAAGATGCGTCCGCAGGTATTTATGTATATACAACAGCAGCTGACGTTCAACCTGGTGACATCGTTGAACTTGAAGGGAAAGTAAGTCCATACAGCGGCGAACTTCAAATTCAACCATCTAAAGTAACCGTTATTTCTTCAGAAAACCCACTACCAGTAGCACAAGACATCACTCCAGCTGGTGTGAATGAAGATACTCAAAGTGAACGCATTCTATTAAACAATGTAACAATCACTAACCTTACATCAGTAAATGACTTCGGAACTTTCGAATTCACAGCTACACATGAAAACGGTGAATCAGTGGTGATTCGTAACGATAACCGCAATGGTTTGGCGTACAATGACTTCATCAAACGTTATGCAGAAGGCGACCTTGTAAACGTTTCAGGAATCGCATCTAAATTCAACACAACGTATCAAGTGAAAACACTAGGACTAGAAAGTTTTGACTTAGTGAACAAGCCCGCTGTCTATACAGATATTTTCCCAGGAACAGTATCTGAAGGCACAGACATTTCGTTAATTACACCAATCGATGGAGCGACTATCTACTATACGTTAGATGGGTCAACACCTACATCGGCAAGCACACCATACACAGCACCAATTACTTTATCAAAAGACACGACAATTAAAGCAATCGCTGTAAGGGACACGACTTCTGAAGTCTTCTCATTCACTTATAACGTGTTAAAAGTGGACAACCTTTTAATCCGTGACATTCAAGGCGAAGGTCACTATTCAGATTACCAAGGTGCTAATGTAAGAGACATCACAGGTGTAGTAACACATCTTTATAACTCAGCAAACTTTGTAATCCAAGACGTAAACCCAGATGAAGATAATACAACATCTGAAGCTATCATCGTAAACAAAACTTCAAATGGTCTTAATGTTGGTGACTTAGTTACCGTTGAAGGAACTGTTGAAGAATGGTACTACGAAGGATACTCAGATATGAAAACTGCTGACTTGCCAGTAACGCGCATCAAAGCGACTACTGCAGTGGCAAACGGAACACATGAACTTCCTGAACCATTAGTAATCGGAGACGACATCTTCCAACCGACTGAAATTATCGACAACGATGGCTTAACATCATTTGATCCGGCTGAAGACGGCATCGACTTCTATGAATCTATTGAGTTAATGCGTGTCGCAGTATCAGATGCAAAAATTGTAGGACCACAAAAATACGGTGAAGTGGTAGTTGTAGCAGGAAACTCTACAAACACTGAATTCAACGTTTTGGGTGGTATTAACATCTCGGAAAATGATTACAACCCAGAACGTATTATCGTAGACTTTGATAACGAATCATACGATGCAAAATCAGGTGACTACTATACGGGTGATATCGTTGGGGTTATGGGCTTCGGCTTCGGTAACTTCAAACTGTGGGCTAAAGAAGATACACTTCCACAAATCACACGTGTTGAAAAACCAAATCTAGTAACTGATATTGAACCAATTGAAGACAAGCTGAACGTAGCAGCTTATAACGTGGAAAACTTCTCAAACAACGTTGAACAAACACCGGATGAAAAAGTAGAGAAAATCGCTAAATCATTTGTTGAAAACATGAAGTCACCTGACATTATCACACTAGTAGAAGTTCAAGATAATGACGGTGCAACTGCTTCAAACAACGCCGACGCAACAGAAAGCTATGAGCGCCTGATTGCTGCAATCGTAGTAGCAGGAGGTCCAGCTTATGAGTGGACTGATATCGCACCTGAATATAATCAAGATGGTGGACAACCAGGCGGGAATATTCGCGTAGGGTATCTATACAATCCTGAACGTGTAACTCTTGCAGAAGGAACAAAAGGCGGTTCAACGGAAGCGGTAACGTGGGTAGATGGAGAACTTTCTAAAAACCCTGGTCGTATTCTTGACTTGCCTCAGGCCAACACACGTAAACCATTAGCAGCTCAATTTGAGTTCCAAGGTGAAAAAGTAGTCGTTATCGGCGCTCACTTAAACTCAAAAGGTGGAGATCAACCTTTATTTGGTAAAAACCAACCACCATTCTTAGGTTCTGAAGCAGAACGTATTGAACTTGCGACAATGATCAACAATTTTGTAAAAGCAGGACAAGCACAAGATCCGAACCTTAAAGTAATTGTAGCTGGGGATATGAATGATTTCGAATTCACACCAACGCTTGCAGCACTTAAAGGCGGCATCTTAACAAACATGATCGAAAAAGTCCCAGCTGGCGAACGTTTCACGTATTACTATCAAGGAAACAACCAAGTACTTGATCATATGTTGGTAACAGACAACTTGGCAAGCAAAACAAAAGTGGACATTATCCACATTAACGCGAACTACATGGAAATTCACGGTAATGCATCTGACCATGATCCAGTATTAATTCAAGTTGATTTACACAAAGAAGACACGTATACACTTTCTACTGATCAACCTAATTTTGAATTAGAAACTGGTGAAACAGCTCAAATCAACCTAACTGAAACAGCAACAAAATATGATGGTACAACGACTACTAAAGATGTAGCAGCTGAAGCCACTTACAGTGGTTTTGATTCGGACATCATTTCAGTAGAAAAAGGTGTTATCACGGCAAAAGCTGAAGGCTCAACAACAATTACTGCACAATACCGAGACAACTCCGTGACGATCAACGTGACTGTCTTTGCAATTGAAGATGGTGGAGTTATTGTTACAGAAGATGAAATTGACACTTCTACTCCTGTTATCAAAGTAGACGGAGTAGTTGAACATGAAGCAGGACACACCGAAATTCGTTTTACAGAATCTGCAGTCACTAAAATCGATGCTGCTGATAAAAATGTAGTCATCGATCTTTCAACAGGTTCATTCACTATCACGGCTGAAAACTTTGACGTCCTTGCGGTAAGTGGCGAATTCACTCTCAACTTAGACTATCAAGGACCAAAAGGTTTGTTGAAAGAGAAAAATCAAAGCAAAATCAAAGACGATTTAAAACTAAAAGATATGTCATTCGTTGATTCAACAGACAATGAAATTACAAATGGATTCAATGACTACTTCATTATTGTTTCAGAAGGCAAAAAGACTTCGGTCGATGGCGCTTACTATGACAATACTTCGAAAAAGTGGAAGTTTAAAAACATCAAAAATAAGTAGTTCAAAAAGTGTATATCACTGCGATTAAAGACTCTGGGTAAAATCCAGAGTCTTTTTTTAGGTACTATAACTTACGCAAGGAGCGGCTGAAATTGTATCTTCAGCCGCAGTTCAATTGAGTTGAAATGCTCTATTCAGTCGTTACCCAAAATGGTGTAAAGTAATATAGGTAGTGTCTTGAACACATAGAAAAGGGAGTATACAGCATGACAGGTAAAACACACATCATTGGCGGTTTGGCATCAAGTCTTGCGTTTGCACAAGTTACGAGTTATGATCCAGTTCTTTTAGTGGGAGCGGGCGTTATTGGCGCGATACTTCCAGATATTTGCCACGGTGGCAGTAAGGTTGGCCGGGCATTTCCAGTAGTTTCTAAAGTAATTAATGTGCTTTTTGGACATCGCTCATTTACACATAGTTTGCTGTTTTTAGTGATTATGGCGTTTCTTATGAATTCGTTCGTGACAAATGAATCGGTAACTGCGGGCGTATTAGTTGGAATGGCTAGTCACTTGATTTTAGATATGGCAACGAGAAACGGCATTAAATTGTTGTTTCCATTGAAGATAAGAGTACGATTCCCACTTACAACACGTACTGGAGGAACAGTAGAGTATATGGTGTTAGCTGCTCTATCGCTACTTTCTGTATATTTTGGCTATGAGGCATTTGGTTATTATTTATAAGATCATGTATTGGACATTTCGATTGAAACGCTCATAGTCGACAGAGAAACGCCGATAGTCGACAAGAAACCGCCCATAGAACTCGCGAAACGCCCATAGTCTACAGAAATCCGCCGATAGTCGACAAGGAACCGCTCATAGAACAAAACCTAGCAAAAAACTCAGCAATTGAGTCAATTGCTGAATCTTTTGCATGGATGTTCTTGAAATAAGGTGTTTTTGGTTAAAACGCCCATAGTCGACAGAAATCCGCCGATAGTCGACACGAAACCGCTCATAGAACAAAACCCAGCAAAAAAACCACCTGATATTTTGTTCGTTGAGAATATATGGCAATACAAAATGATATGTTATAATTTTTAGTAAAGTTTTATATTTGAAAGAGAACTGGGTGACAACATGAAAGAAAATACACAAAACTTATATGATTTTTTGATAACGCATTCGATTGAGATCACTGAAAGCTGGTTGGGATTGCGATTTACAAAAACAGGGTCACATTATTCAGCGGATGCATCCACTGAAGTTGCTGAGAGAATTAAGAAACAGAACATTACCTATGTAAGGGTGATTGCAGATTCACTTTTACAGTCTGAAGAAGAAATGAAAAAGAGTGTCCTTGATTGGACTAGTCAGACTGCTATAGATCGTGCTAATTCAGATACGTCTTTAAGCGATGTTGCGGAGCAACTTAGGTATTTCCGGAGAGTATATTGGCAGTATATCGAAAAGTTTATGGAAACTTCTTTAGGGGATGTGACGATCAAGCAATGGTTTCAATGGGAAAAAACCATTAACATGACGTTTGATTTTATTTTTGAAAGTTTCTCAATTGTTTATATGAATGCTTTAACGACACGTTTAGTTTCGCAACAAGCTGTCATTAGAGATTTGAGTGCACCGATTATCCCGCTATCTAATCACGTAGGGGTGCTGCCGTTGATTGGAGATATCGATTCGATTAGAGCAACTTGTATTTTAGATAGCACACTTACGCAAAGCCTTAAACTAGAGTTACAGTCATTAATCATTGATTTATCAGGCGTTCCTGTGATGGATACACATGTGGCGAATCAAATTTTTAAAGTTATTGATTCATTGCGTCTTGTTGGGATTACAGCCACTCTTTCTGGCATTAGTCCTGTTGTAGCGCAAACTGCTGTTCAGCTAGGTATTGATTTTAAAGCCATACCAACATTTGGCTCTTTAAAACAAGCGATTAAAACTCTTCAGGAAAAAGGATCAATTTAGATTCAAATGAAGGATTATCATGTTAATTAAAGTAATTTTATATAACACCAGAAAGCCGCTGAAAAATATCTTCAGTGGCTTTTTGCGTGTCATTTGGGATACGTGGCTATTTTCTAATGGAGCATTTTGCATGGTAACCCAATTTTCATGTATAGTCGAACTAAGAGTTTTATGGAGGTGGAATCATGTTTGATTTTCAAGTATTAGGGGCTCAAATTGTTAAAGAACTTTCTACACTGATCGATCAACATGTCATTCTGACCGATAAAAACGGATTTGTGATAGCGAGTACGGATTCATCTAGATTGAACACATATCATGAAGGTGCGTTTATTGCGATGAAGAATCGCCAAGAATTTCATATGACCATTGATATGTGTAAAACATTAGAAGGTGTCCGTCCAGGGATGGTCATGCCCATAGTTATTGGGAATACCTCTATTGGAGGAATTGGCATAACGGGGAAACCATTTGAAGTTGAGAAATATGCCAAACTTGTTCGCAAAGTCGTCGAACTTTTTATTACTGAATTTATTTCGCGCCAGGATCGAGAACGTGGATTTCGGGAAATTGAGTTCTTTATATTAGACTTATTTACGACAGAACTTTCTCAAACAACACTGCAAGATCGCGCTAAACTTTTAAATATTGATATCAGCATTTACTCCCGTGTAGGGATCATTCATACAGAAGGCAACCCATTAGAAATTAACGAAATAGAAAATATTTTACGGGTTCAATTAATTCATACAGAATTAAAAATAATCCGCTGGGGGATGGATAAACTCGTCCTGTTAATACCCCAGATGACAAAAGTAGATCTACATCGTGGTTTACAGGACCTATTAGTCAAAATGAAAGAAAAGACGAAACGTCAAGTTATCATAGGAATCGGTGAACAAAAGGAGTTTTTCCAATTAAAAGAATCGTTCACTCAAGCTGAAGTAGCGGTCACTGTTGCTGAGAAACAAAACACAATTATTTTTCAAGAAGATTTAAAACTAGAACTGTTATACAATTCAATTCCGTTAGACACTAGAGAAGAATTCTTACGCCGCACGATTTCACCTATTGTGAAGGATGAAGAATTACTTAATACTCTAGAAGTATGGTTGAAAACTAAAGGGTCATTGCAAGAAATTGCTGATCAATTACATATTCATAAAAATACCTTGAAATACAGGCTTCAAAAAGCCGAAAAACTTCTTGATGTTGATTTTACAGATAAGAATGACCTTACGTTAATCTATACTGCGGTACGGATATATACAAATATTTAATGAAATACTCTCCATTCGGAGGGTGTTTTTGTCTTTTGGGACAAAAATTCTAATTATATTCTCTTAATATCTGTAGTTTTTTCCATAGTATTCATAGCAGTCAAAATAGTATGGTTAC
Organism: Paenisporosarcina sp.; assembly: GCF_049671445.1. Taxonomy (GTDB): domain Bacteria; phylum Bacillota; class Bacilli; order Bacillales_A; family Planococcaceae; genus Paenisporosarcina. The sequence continues at coordinate 38,775 of NZ_JBATUX010000008.1, forward strand.
GTAAGCTATTACAATTTAGGGGTGAAGTACATAATGGAAGAACAAATTAAACAAAAATTCACTGAAATCGTGGGCATTCAGTATGTCAAACAATCGCAAGCGCAGCTACTAGCTTACTCGTATGATGCCACAGCAAACTTTCAAGCAAAACCAGATCTCGTCATCTCTCCCAAAAACATTGATGAAATAATAGAAATAGTAAAGCTTTGTAGCACGCACCGAATACCAATCGTTTCACGAGGTTCCGGCACAAATTTGGCAGCTGGAACGGTTCCAACTCAAGGCGGAATCGTTATATTATTCAATCGAATGAATCAAATCTTAGAACTCGATAAAGAAAACTTAACGATTACTGTTCAACCTGGAGTGATTACGCAAGACATTAGTAACTATGTAGAAATGCACGGTTTCTTTTATCCACCAGATCCAAGCTCAATGAAAATCTCGACAATCGGTGGAAATGTCAGTGAAAACTCAGGAGGATTACGAGGACTAAAATATGGGGTCACAAAGGACTATGTTAGAGCGCTCACCACTGTACTTCCGGATGGCTCTGTCTTGAAAACTGGAGGAAAACTTGCTAAAGATGTTGCTGGATATGATTTAAACTCTTTACTCGTGGGCTCTGAAGGTACTCTTGGAATTATCACAGAAATTACACTTAAGCTAATCCCTCTACCTGTATATAAAAAAACAGGCATCGCTTACTTTAATTCGTTGGAAGATGCTGCAGAGACTGTTTCAGCGATCATCGCAAACAAAATTATACCTGCGACTCTTGAATTTATGGATCGAGGAACGATGGATGCAGTTGAAGAATTTATGAAACTCGGATTACCGAAAGATGCAGAAGCAATGCTTTTGATGGAGCAAGATGGCGATATTGAACTTGTTGAACGAGACATACAGCTCATGATTGATGTAGCAATTGAAAAAGGAGCGAAAGCAACAGCAATCGCCGCTTCAGTCAAGGAAGCTGACTTGTTGAAAACAGGTAGACGTTCTGCGTTATCAGCACTCTCAAGGAAACGTCCAACAACTATTCTTGAAGACGCAACGGTACCTCGTTCTGAAATTGCCAACATGGTACGCTCAATTCAAAAAATCGCTCTTAAATACAACGTCCAAATAAGTACATTCGGTCATGCGGGGGACGGCAATCTACATCCAACTTGTCTGACTGATATACGAGACCATGAAGAAATGGAACGTGTGGAACAAGCGCTTGAAGAAATATTTGAAGTGGCTATTTCACTAGGAGGGACCATAACGGGTGAACACGGAGTCGGTGAAATGAAAGCGCCTTACCTGGAATGGAAGCTTGGGGAAAGCGGTATCCAACTGATGAAGCAGATAAAACAAGCGATTGATCCACTCAACATCATGAACCCTGGTAAAATATTTGCCAAAGAGAAAAAGATGAGGGTGGTGATTCATCATGGTGAGTGAACTGCAACAACGTATGCAGGACAGCTTTCGTGAACACGTCAACGAAGAATATATTATGGACTGTATGCGTTGTGGGTTTTGTCTTCCTGCTTGTCCTACCTATTTAGCGACAGATCAAGATGAAACACATTCCCCGCGGGGACGGATTGCTTTAATGAAGGCGATGAGGGACGGAGACGTTGTCTGGGACGGTTCAGTAGAAGAATCATTTGATGTCTGTCTAGGTTGTCGAGCATGTGAACCAGCATGTCCAGCTGGGGTTCAGTACGGTGCACTCATTGAAGAAACCAGAGTCGCAATACAACAAGTAAAGCCACAAACGATTAAGGAAAAAGGGATACGGAATGTAGCCTTCAACCATTTATTTGCAGATCAAAAGAAAATGGCGACAACAGTAAAGTTAGTTCAATTTTATCAAAAATCTGGACTGCAAAAAGTGACTCGGAAAATAGGATTCTTAGACTTGTTTCCACCATTCATGAAAGAGATGGAAAGTGTCTTACCTAAAATTGAAAGAAAATCAAAATCTGCACCTGTATCTTCTCCAAAAACTGTAAACGTCGCTTTTTTTACAGGCTGTTTAATGGATACATTATTTCAAGAGACCAACCGCAAAACGATTGCCTTACTTGAGAGACTCGGTGCTCAAGTTCACATACCAAAAGAGCAACAATGTTGTGGTGCCCTTCACGGACATAGTGGAGAACTAGCAAAAGGCGTTCGCAATGCACGTGCTAATATCGATGCATTTGATTCGGATGAGTATGACTTTATCGTAAATAATGCAGGTGGGTGTGGTGCCTTTTTATCTGAATATGAAAAGCATCTTCATTCTGACCCACTTTACAAAGAAAAAGCAGTTCGATTCTCAAGAAAAAATATCGATATTTCTTCTCTTTTAGTCAAACTTAACTTAAATGACTTATTAAAAAAGAGAGAATCGGATGGAGTTCAAGCCATTGTGACCTATCAAGATTCTTGTCACTTACGAAATGTGAACCGAGTCTTTCTTGAGCCAAGAATGCTTTTACAGGATGCTCCGGGCTTTGAATATAAAGAGCTAATTGATGCAGCAAGTTGCTGTGGCTCCGCAGGAATTTATAACTTGCTGCAACCGGAAATGGCATCTCGCATTCTTGAGGCCAAAATGAAAGGCGTTAAAATGCTCCAACCAGCGGTCATCGTAACCTCAAATCCAGGATGTTTAATGCAGATGCAAGTAGGGATTCAACGAGAAGGACTTGAAAAAGAAATGAAGGCTTTGCATATTGTTGATTTTCTGTTTAATGTGATTGAAAAAAATAATTTATAGCAAATACTGAAAGTAAAATCCAACATCCTGATTAGGTGTTGGATTTTTCCCTTTTGTTGCCATATACTTAATTTATTTAGCTAGAGGAGGTTGACGTCATAAAGAAAAAATATGTGTATATATTATCCTTTTTGATTACGATAGCCTTATTTATGACGATTTTCAGATGGAATGACTATCGAGAGAAAAAGCTAGTGGATGTTTTAGATGGCGAGGAAATAGAAAAAATCTTGTTTAATGAGCCACCATTTGATGAAGAAATTGCGTTTAACCGAACAGTAAGCGATCAAGATTCTATTGAAGAATTCGTGAATTTTCTCAAACAATATAAAGTGAAGAAAGTCGGAACGAGAAATTTTTCGTCTAAATATCCCAACGAACAATTTTCTTTTCAACTTGAATATAAAGATGAACGAATTAGTTTACCGTCGCTTATGGAACGAGATACAGTACTTGCAGAACACGATCAATATGTCGTTACAAATGGACCGATTGATTATAAATGGATTGAAGGCTTTAAAGATAAACACAAATAGTTGATCGTCTGGGTTTGAAACCATTAAAATTATGCAAGAAGCGTCTGAAAATGTGTCTTCAGAAGCTTCTTTTTTATGAATAGTGGAAATCATTACTTTTAAGTTGTTTTTTCTTTATTAAATTACTACGTTGAATAATGCAGCAGTTGATAAAGAAAGAGACAATTTGTACCTAGCAAGCCGCACGTGTGCCCAGCGCAAATGTACGATATGCAACAAAATAATCTCGAAGATCCTGTTATAGAGAAGAGGGAATTGGCTCCCATTCAACGAACGAACTGACAAGCTTTTTTATGCCTTACTAAATGAGAAAGAAAAAAGGGTTTTGTTTCAGGGGACAAGTATAAATGATGTAGATGTGTCTGAAACTAGAATGATCAAGTGTGCATTTTTGAATATTTTTCATTTAATTTCGCATAAAAAGATTCAAGTTGGGGTATTGAAAAGGAATAGAAGTACGGTTGGCACATGATGTTAATCGATTAGTGAAGTGGAGGGCGATGTAGATGAAGACGATGAATCGTGGAATGGTAACAGCATTTTCGGCCATTGGGATTGCGCAAGGGTTGAAAATCTTGACTCATAAGAGGTTAACGGGTAAATGGGATTGGAAGCAAGCGTTCACGACGGGCGGAATGCCGAGTTCCCATTCAGCTGGTGTAACAGCGCTGGCAACATATGTAGCAGCTAACAAAGGAACACGTCATACGGAAACGGCACTTGCTGCTGTTTTTGGAGTAATTGTCATGTATGATGCACAAGGAATTCGACGACATACAGGAGAAATTGCACAATTGGTCAATAATTTAGAAGACAGTATTGTAGCGATGTCGGGAGATTTCCCAAGTTTTGAATATGTACAAAGTGATAAAGAATTAAAGGAACTTCTAGGTCATCAACCGATAGAAGTGCTTGGTGGTGCTACTTTAGGTGCAATACTAGGACTTATCTCCGCTAAAATCGAAAATGATGAGAGACGTCAAGTGAGAACTTCACGGTATATGGATTAGGACAAAACTCCATACTTAAGATTTTCTGAAATCCAGTAGCTTTATATGCTACTGGATTTTTTGATGCAATCTTCTATTCCATAGGCGTTATTTTTTATTGTAATTAATTGGTATAATTGAGATAGTTATATATATGTATTTACAAGGGGGATTTTTGGTTGAATGATCAAAAAATACGGTTGTCTATAACGGGTGCTATAGTCTTGTTAAGTTTAGCAATTTTGTTTGCGGGCTCCCAAATTTCAAGTGCTATTTCAGATGCTTCGAGCAATAATCGGAACAGTGGTATTTATAATGAACTTAGAAGCATTAATGAAAAATTAGAAGCATTAATTGAAACACTGAAAGACAACAAGTAGGGCAAGGTTTCCATTGTTGTATGCAAGGATGGGGTATCCAAATGGATTCATGAAAGTGATGAAAGGTATAACTTTTAGAAAGTTCATATTTAGATTTACAATCACCTGAATCACGTTTTCAACATTTTTTAGTGGAATTATACTAAGTATATCTAAGAGCAGGCGCCCCAATAATCGTTTTGATTATTGGGGTTGCTTGTTCAGTCGACAAATAACAATTGCCATAGCTTCTAACATAGGACAATGGTAAAATCAGAAAAACACTTCGTACGATTATGAAACTATTAATGTAATAGTTTTTCCTTATAAGTATTGAGATATTTAAACCATGCAGTTGTTTATTTTATTTCCTAGAAAGGTGGAACCCCGGTATGAATGAACTTTTCTTAACGATGTTTGAACGTCTAGGAATTATTGTGATGATTGCGTTTGTATTAACTCGTTTTCGGTTTTTCCGTCAAATGATTTATCAAGATAAGCTAGGGAGTAAGCAACAGTTTGCGGCTATTTTGTTTTTTGGTTTTTTTGGTATTATCGGGACGTATACAGGCGTGTCATTCGATATGAGCACGCTAGACTTTAACCGCTGGGCTGCAGCGACAGGATTGTCGTCTGAAGAAGCAATCGCAAATACGCGGGTCATTGGCGTGGTAATGGCAGGTTTACTTGGTGGCTATAAAGTAGGGATAGGAGCGGGACTCATTGCCGGGATTCACCGATTTACGTTAGGAGGATATACGGCGCTAGCGTGTGGTCTTGCTGCAATTGTCGCTGGGGTTCTTGCAGGTGCTTTTCATAAGAAGAATATAAAAAACAAGGTTAGTTATGCGTTTTTTGTTGGTGCTTTAGCAGAGACCATTCAAATGATTATTATTTTAGTGTTGGCTAAACCTTTCGATAAAGCACTTACTCTTGTTGAGGTTATTGGCATTCCGATGATTTTGGCTAATGGAGTCGGTTCTGCGTTGTTCCTATTGATTACCAAAAGTGTATTTAATGAAGAAGAAAAAGCCGGTGCGTTACAAGCTCAGAAAACGTTAAGAATTGCAGATCAGACTCTTGTTTATTTAAGGAAGGGTATGGACGTTGAATCAGCTAAAATTGTATGCGGTATTTTACATAAAGAAATAGAAACAAGCGCAGTTGCGATGACAAATCGTACAGAGATCTTGTCCCATGTTGGTATCGGGGACGATCATCATCGGGCGCATTTACCTATACAAACGGATCTAACAAGAAAAGTCATTCAGCAAGGCGAACTCATTATTTCTCTGGATCGTTCCATTCATTGTGGCAATAAAAATTGTCCACTTGGCGTTGCAGTTATTGCGCCATTAAAGCAGCGTGGTGAAACGATTGGCACATTGAAGTTTTACTTTCCTTCAGAAAAGAAGATAACAAACGTTACACTTGAACTCATTTCTGGTTTAAGTATGTTGTTAAGTACACAACTGGAAATTGCAGAGGCAGATAAGTCATATCAGCTTGCTAAGGAAGCGGAAATTAAAGCGTTACAAGCTCAAATTAGTCCCCATTTTCTGTTTAATACGTTGAATACTATTGTCTCGCTCGTTCGAATTGAACCGGTAAAAGCAAGAAAGTTACTTATATCGCTGTCTCACTTTTTGCGTCAAAATCTCAATGTTACCACTGAAACAATGACGACACTTGAGCAAGAGCTAAAACATGTAAAAGCGTATTTAGAGATAGAAGAAGCACGTTTTTTTAATAAACTAATCGTTGAATACAACATAGACGACAAAATACTGTTAGAAAATATTCCTCCGCTTACATTACAACCAATTGTTGAAAATGCAGTGAAACATGGAATTAAAGATAAGAGCGAGAACTGTTTGATTAAAATTAGCATACAAAGAGAAAATTCGACGACGATAGTTTGTGTCGAAGATAATGGACAAGGCATGACTCCAGAACGGATTGCACAGTTAGGTAAGGAACGCGCAGTTTCAGATAGTGGAACTGGAATTGGACTTTACAATGTGAATAGACGATTAACGATGATGTTTGGCGAGGAGAGTACTCTTCGTATTGATAGCGAACAAAATAAAGGCACAAAAGTTTCTTTTATTATGGGATAAAGGGGGGAAGAACATGGACAATTTGATTCGCGTTTTAGTTGTAGATGATGAACATTATAGCCGTGATGAACTCAAGCATTTATTAGGTGAGTTTGCATCCGTGCAAATCGTAGGAGAAGCTGATTCTGGTGAAGATGCAATTGTTAAAGCGCTCTACCATCAACCCGATGTAATTTTCCTCGATGTTGAAATGCCGAAAATGAATGGGATGGAAGTGGCGAAGGCATTAATGGAGTTGAAAAAGAGGCCGTTAATTATCTTTGCAACAGCCTATCCACATTTTGCAGCTGAAGCATTTCGATATGAAGCAACTGATTATTTGCTGAAACCCTATGATGAAGAACAATTGCAACAGACCATACAACGAATCGAGAAATTACTTGCTAATTCCTCTGAGAATGAAGTAACTAAACCACTAGGAAAACTAGCGGTTGAAGCAGAAGGCGAAATCTTTTATTTAGAGCCGAAAGAAATTATCTATATTTACCGAGATGAAAAAGTATCGAAGATCATAACCACTACACAAAGTTATGAAGTTCGTACATCATTAAAGGAGTTAGAGAGTCGATTGATCCCTTTCTCCTTTTTCCGAATCCACAAGAGTTTTCTTGTTAACTTAACTTATGTAGCACGCTTAACACCTTGGTTTAATGGAGCTTATGAAGTAGAAATGGTTGGAAGAGAAGAAATGCTATCGGTTAGCCGTAATTATGTGAAAGCTCTTAGAGGACGCCTTGAAATATAGAAGTTTTTACTTAATGAAAATACGGAAATATAGAGAAACGCCGATAGACGACAAAGAACCGCTCATAGCCAAGTCTTTTGCGCCGATAGTCGACAAAAATCCGCCGATAGCCAAGTCTTTTGCGCTGATAGACGACACAACTCCGCCGATAGCAAATATCAACAGTTAATATAAACCACCAAAACCAAGAATCTGATTTGATAAGGACATCCACAAAAGCGGATGTCCCCATTTTTGTTAAACCGCTGATAGACGACACGAAAGCGCTGATAGACGACAAAGAACCGCCGATAGTCGACAGAAAACCGCCGATAGCCAAGTCTTTTCCGCCGATAGTCGACACAAATCCGCTCATAGAAAAAACCCTCTACATCCAGAGACTTCAACTTCAGTTGGAGTCTCATTTTATTTGGAAAATTTAATATTCTGATATTGTATACACATTTCACTCCTTTATATGAACCTCTTAATCTTCCAAACTGACATGTTGTCACGCAAATGACCTATTTTTGTCACATAACCTCTACAATAATGTAAACGTTTTCATTATGAGGAGGGGGAGTTATATGTATACTTTTATTGGCGGTCTTATTCTATTAGTCGTAGGGTATTTCACGTATGGTAAGTTTGTTGAAAAGATGTTTGGTGTTAAAGAGGATCGAACAACACCTGCATATGTCAATAGCGATGATGTAGATTATGTACCAATGTCTACGAAAAAGAACGCATTAATTCAGTTGTTAAATATTGCTGGTGTTGGACCGATTTTCGGACCAATTATGGGAGCACTTTATGGACCAGTCGCATTTATATGGATTGTGTTTGGTGCGATTTTTGCAGGAGCGGTACATGATTATTTGACTGGCATGATTTCAATTCGTAATCGTGGTGCACATCTTCCCGAATTAGCAGGTAAATTTTTAGGGAAAGTCATGAAACATGTAGTAAACGTCTTTGCAGTTTTACTTCTACTATTAGTAGGAACTGTGTTTGTATCTTCACCAGCAACCTTGCTGTACAACTTAATGGATGGTTGGATGGCAATGGGCGTAATTCTTGCAGCAATTTTTATTTATTACATACTAGCAACATTACTTCCGATTGATAAAATTATCGGACGTTTCTATCCGTTCTTTGGCGCATTGCTAATTATTAGTGCGGTAGGTATCTTGATTCAATTAGTACTAACGGGTGCTCCAATTCCAGAGTTAACATTGAAAAATATGCATCCTGATAATCTTCCAATCTTCCCACTGTTGTTCTTGACGATATCGTGTGGAGCTTTATCTGGATTCCATGCAACACAAACTCCTATCATTTCTCGTACAACTCAAAGTGAGAAACAAGGACGCAAAATTTTCTATGGCATGATGATTGCTGAAGGGGCTATCGCCATGATCTGGGCTGCAGCTGCTATGAGTCTTTTCAACGGCTACGATGGATTAAACGATATGCTTGCAAACGGCGGACCAGCTGGAATTGTAAGTGAAGCTTCTACATTATTGCTAGGTTCAATTGGGGGCACATTAGCTATACTTGGTGTCATCATTTTACCAATCACTTCAGGAGATACAGCATTCCGTAGCGCTCGAATGATTATTGCAGATTACTTCAATCTTTCACAAAAGAAGATCATGAGCCGATTATGGATTGCACTTCCACTATTCGTTTTATCTTTTGCACTTACGAAAATTGACTTCACATTATTATGGAGATATTTCTCTTGGGCAAATCAATCCACAGCAGCTATCGCATTGTGGGTAGGAGCAATGTATTTGTTCATCGCTAAGAAAAACTACTGGATCGCTATGATTCCAGCCGTATTCATTACGATGGCGACAATGACGTACATTATAAATGCTCCAATAGGATTTGGTTTATCACTTAATGCAGCATACGTTGGAGCTGCAATTATAACCATTATTATTATCTTGTTGTTCTTTAAAGCAGCTAAGAAAAATAGAGCAGATAACCTACCTCTAGAAGTAGATGTCTCATCTTGGAGTCGTACTGAGTAATGGGCTGCTGCAGTCCGAATTACCGTAAGACTGTTAATGAACAAGAGGAAATAATAAATAAAAAAGGGATGGATACACCACCCATGGCATTAAAAATAGTATTAACTCTTACCTTTATAGCAGGTATCTTACTAGCTGTATTTATCAAATGAAAAAGTGCGCGAGCAATCGCGCACTTTTTTTGTGGAGAATTTAAACAACTGCCGATTTTAAAAATCTACTGCAAGGAAATATTAGTGAAATCCACGATTCCCGTTTGCAACTGTAACCCTTACTTCATTTGAGCTATATGTTTTATTATTGAGTTCTGCCTTAATGGTGACTGTAGAAGTTCCAGGTTTAATTCCTATTAATTGTGAATCTGAATTAATTTCCAACACATCAGGATTGCTTACAGAGATGGTGTACTGGTTATCACTCAATACAACTGATTCACCATTCACTAATTTTGCAGTGACGGTTGGCTTCACTGGCAGCCCCGTAATTAACTTGTTCTCAAGCTGCAATTCTATTTGCTTTACCTTCACTGACATTTTATATAAGTGAGAGCCGATTGCATAATAAATACTTCCATCTTCAGATAAATCCATTAGTTGAACTGAATCTTCTACTAGTTGTTCAGATTCCAATGTTTCTGGATTCACCACAGTCAGTTTTCTACCGAGTGTAGTATAGAGATTTCCATCTGGTCCCCATTTCAAATAATATGGTCTTAATTTAGATGAGTTATAAGCAGTGTCATAAATTTCTTTACTTTTAACAACTTCATATGTTTCTGGATTCATGGCAAAAATGGTGCCTTCTATCAATCCCCAAAGGAGACCGTCCGGACCAAACGAAAAATCTCCGATTGTCAGAGTAGGGGAATCCAGACCTGGGATATCTGGTTTGAATTCAGCTATTTTCTCTCCTTTTTCAACATCAAAAACGAACATCTTGGCTTCTGTTTCTACCGGGTTACTGCCAAAGCCTCCGTATATTGAAGTACCGCCAAATACTTTCCCGTCTTTGTAAGCTAGTCCAAAAATACTTTGGTTCTCAACGATATTCCGGTATGTTTGCGATTCAACTGTAATCTCTCCATTTTCCCCTGCTGTTTCTTCTAGAATAGTCAATGCACCGCCATGCTTTCCATTGCCCGGGAAAGTCCCGATAAAGAGTTTCCCATCTCCGCTTGTCATTGCGAATGGACGGTCTTGGTCTGACTCAATATCCAGGTAGAGACCCGGATTAGCTTTGCCATATTCATCATATTCTATCGGCAGCTTAGGATCGTATCGATACATTTTAGCTCCAGTATAGGTTCCGAAATAAACCTTCCCGTCTAATTGATTAATTCCCTCTGTCTGGTGGAAGGAAAAGTTTGTGTAGGTGTAAGCTTGCTGTTTTTCATCATAAATACTAAGTCCCCGCTGATAGCCGCCTGAATATACTTTGCCATTAATAGCTGCCAGCGCATTGATGGTTGCTCCTTGTGCATCAACGTCAGGAAAATGCACGGAATATTCCTTTGTTTCTGGATTGAAGAAAAATGAATCAGTAAAAGCAGTCATACCTGCCAAAACAGTTTCTCCAGTACTTAATGTAAGCCAGTTATGCGCTTTTACTGCAGTGGAACCAGGTAGAGAAGGAATATTTTCCACCTTGTCTATTGTGTCGGTTGCTATGTTATAAGAAAATAATTGATCTTGGAGTTTGTAATAAATTAAATCTGGATTGTATGGAGATGGCGATGAAATTTTACTTTGGAAAGAAATTGTACGGATATGCTCTTCTGTAGCTTCATCAATGACAAATAATTGGGAAGCCCCATGAACAAACAATTTCCCATCATAAATCGCAATTTCAGAAATTGTTCCGCTTTTCCCTGAAGTCGGAATTGGGATATCCTTCTTTTCACCAGTAGAACGGTCGTAACGGACGACTCCAGAGATAGTACCAATTCCAGTGTACACGTACTTATCCGTTACTCCTAACCCACGAGCATATTTTTGACCTTCTTTCATTGGTCCTAAATCTTTAAAACTATTGCTCTCGATGTCATATTCAAAAACTTTTGATTCATCGTAGGTAGCGCCGTATATTTTTCCGTCGGTACTGCTCTTTAAATCCCAAACGAAATCATCAGATGGATTTTTGCCGATGGTTTCCATTCGGTTTTCATCAGGAAGATAGCGGTAAAGAATACCGTTCATCGTGCTTGCAAAATACACGTTATTATCGCTTCCGACCGTCATTGCCCAAATAACATCTGAATGCGGAATCTGTTGTGAAAACTTCCGCTCGCCAGTTTCAGCATTAACGGCATAAAATACGGCAGGCGTTCCAGTAACAGCAATATACTGCAAATTTTCACCTTTACTGTTCTGACCGTAGGCTGCAACTTGAGATAATGGGCTCTTAACTGCTTCCCCTAAATCCACGGGCTCTTCAAACTGATCTTTCACTGAAAACCTTTGTTCTTTTGCATTAACTGCTTGAGATGAGGCAAATGGCATTACTGTTGTAATGACCATAATTAACAAGGTGACGATAATACTAATTTTAAATTTCAAAGCTTCTCCTCCTGTGATTAGGTTTATCTTGTTATCGCTATCACTCATTCAAACTCTAATTAGCATGTGGATTATTATGAATCTATTTATCAACTATTCATGAAAATCACTCCTTTCTTTAGTTTCCTTTACTGTCATATTTATACTATTAACTGTAAAAATAATTGTCAATATATTTTGTATTTTCTGAATATTAAAGGTTCTATCATCCTATATATGTAATTAATTTCTAGTTTTTAAGAACTACTTCAAACTCTGTTTCAGCAGTATTCTAAACTTCGGTGGTCTAAATCACAGTGAAATTGTCAAAGGAGAAAACAGAAAAAAGTGCGCGATTGCTCGCGCACTTTTTTTGTGGAGAATTTATACTGTTGCTTATGCATCCATAACTCAAGTTCTACATATTTTTACTTTGTTGAAGAAGTTTCGATTCTCCTGTACGTTCCCATTCTTCTACTATTTCATATGCTTTTTCAGGAGAGTAGCCTTTCCCCACAAGAACTCCCATTAGAATAAATTCTTGAAGTATGTGTGTAGAATTTATTCCTCTTTTAACATCCTCTAATCCTTCTTTTACTAGAAATTCAGTGTGCTTTATCCATTCATCTGGAGTCTTCCCAGAAATAACGGTCTTTCCATTGCCAAGACCGTGCCCTTCTTCGGCAGCTATTGCATCTGCTTTGGTAACATGAACGGTGCCAAATGGATGGTTAGGAGGAGCATATATGGAGTAAAGTTTTAGTGGGATAGTACCTGTATTGGTTAGATTATGCCATGTTCCAGCAGGTAGCATGATGGCAGAATCATCATAGACATGTCTTTCAAAGTTTAAATTATCTCTACTCTTGCCCATTTGAACAATGCCCTGTCCCTGTTCAATACGAAGGAATTGATCAACGTCAGGATGCATCTCCAAACCGATATCTTCGCCAACATTGAGACTCATTAAAGTAACTTGTAAATGTTTTCCGGTCCATAAAGCAGTACGATAGGTATTGTTTTGCTTTGTTGCTTCATTGATGTTAATGACAAATGGTTTTGGTCCATAATCTTTTAACGAAATAATGCTCTCACCATTGTAAGAGCGAAAAGAATCGTTTACATGCTGGATTCTCTGAGGACAAGCCCAGCACACAGATTGTCCTCCATAGTTATACATTGGTGGATTAGCATAATGAGGATATTGATACATATGAGGATGATAGTACATTTTCCCAATCCCTTCACAGTTTATAAAATTATCCTATGCTACTTATGAAAGGGATGTGCTTTTGAAAAATATCATCCTACGTATTCAAAGTCCAGGTTGAGGAGTTCATTCCGTTACTGCAGGAAGCACTTTCCAGTCTTTTTACAAATCATTCCTTATGTTAGGTATAAAACAGGTACCTTGAATCGTAAAATGAAGATATGAGTGTAAAAATTTGGAGGGGATGAAATGGATTCAGGGAGGTATAGATTTCCAAAAGTTGAAAGGAAATTTAAAGAACTAGTAAGAGGACTGAAACTTTCAGAACGTAGGCAGATCGTGAACGATTTTCTAGATAAAAGAAAAGAAAAGAAGCTTAAGAGGGAAAAGGCATTCGAAACGAGAGAGCCAGTAAGCATAATTGGAACGATTTATGAGATTTTTGGAATGACTGCCGTTATGTCGGTAACTGTTCTGTCGATAATGTTCGTTTTAATCTTGTCATTTGTCATGAACGATTTTCTTACGTATTTTCGGGATTTCGGATGGCTTTCTTTAGGCTTGGCAGGAGTTTTGCTTACAGTCGGCTGGTATAAACCTTATAAAATGTGGAGTTTATTCGTAACGTTTATGGGTGCTTTTCTATTCGTGATTACATTCGGTCCACTTGTTATTGAAGCCTATTCTGGTAGAAATCTAATTGATGTTAATTTTAGAAATGGCTACTGGATGACATTAAAATCTACACTAGTCTTTGTCAGCTACCTAACATGTGGAACTGCGTTTATTACCTGGATATATTTACTTTCGAAAGGAAGACGACAAAACCCATTAAGAAAGTTTCGTCATGTTAGTACGATAACGAAGCAAAGAGTGACGCAACTTGTGGTTAGGATCAAATCAACTTAATTAGTGGTTAGAGCGGCTGAAATTTCATCTTCAGCCGCCTTTTTCATTAACAAAGAAAGTCACTTCTTTCGTTTACAAAAGCGGTGGGTAGCTGTAAATCATGTTTTATTTATGCTTCGCGGGGTACTAAATAGTAAAGACTAAGAGGAGATGAAGTGATGATTCAGGAAAAAAAGACTTATTATGTTGATATAACGGCAGAAAGCATTTTAACTGAACCTGTGGAGACGCCTAGTTTTGTTATTCAGGCTACTGATCAGGAAGTACATGTTTTGCAGTCGGTTTTCGATGACAAAGATCGAGCAGATTTAGAATCATATGTGAAAGCACATATTCCATTTGAAAACCAAGATGAAAATGCGCATTATGATAAAGCTCAAAAAGTCCTGTACGCGATTATTTATCACTTGGGTGATGAAACTGCAAGGCGCCACATTGATGAAATGGGGATTTTAACAGACCGTAAATCAGATGACCCTAAAGATATTCGTGATTTAAGATAGAAGTAAAGCGGCTGAATATATTTCAGTCGCTTTTTTTTGATTAGGTTCAGTTAGACGATATTGTTGATCTTCGTTCCAAGGCCCTATCATGTTTCGAAGCGAGCAGAGCGAAGCAGCGCACTTTCATGTTTCGAAGCTAGCGTAGCGATGCAGAAACAGAAACAGAAACAGGCGGACGTTTTCCGCGGGCGGTCCACTAGCCTCCTTGGGGCAACAGGATCTTGGTTACGAAGGCATTGTCAAATTTCTTAGCCCTGCATTTTGCGACGAGTAACCGCAGGAGCACCATATTTTCCCGCCGTCTTCTACTACAATCATTCTAGTGAATAAGTAAATGAGATAGCTTTCGATTTAGTGATATGGAGCAAAACAGTGAAGACTCCAGCGGGAACAGCGCAGTGCAGAAATCCACTCGGACGTTAAGTCCGAGTTAGTTCGGCGCAAGCCCGCGGAAAGCGTAACTGTTTTGCGGAATATCAACAGCAACATTTAACATAGCCT
>NZ_JBATUX010000009.1:0-3494 GCF_049671445.1 Paenisporosarcina sp.
GTGAAGTTCAACTTGCTTACGCAATCGGTGTTGCTCAACCAGTATCAATTGCAATCGATACATTTGGTACAGGCACAGTAGAAGAATCAAAACTTGTAGAAGTAGTTCGCGAGTCATTTGACCTTCGACCTGCAGGAATCATCAAAATGTTAGATCTTCGTCGTCCGATTTACAAACAGACTGCAGCATACGGTCACTTTGGTCGTACAGACTTAGATGTACCTTGGGAAAAAACTGACAGAGCGGCTATGTTAAAAGAAAAAGCTGGCCAATAATAAAAAAACTGTTCCGGGTAATTCTGGAACAGTTTTTTTATGGAGAAAAATCGTGAATGGAATAAACATCTAGTGAGAGGGAATAAACAGCGTGTGAATGGGAATAAATACAACGCGAAAGGGAATAAATCGATTTGAATGGGAATAAACACAATTTATAATAGAATGAACACAATTAAAATGCAAAAAAGAGCAGGCAATTAAACGCCTGCTCTCTTCTATTTATCAATACTAATCTGTTGCATCTCTTTGTAAATTTGTCCTTTTTCAGCGTATTCTTTTACAATTCGCTTCATATCAAGTCGGTCTTCATCATTCAATTCGCGGACAACTTTCGCGGGTCTTCCTAATGCAAGCATCCCCGCTGGAATGACCTTACCTGGAGGTACTAAGCTTCCAGCTCCAATAAATGCACCTTCACCGATTTCAGCGCCATCTAAAATAATTGAGCCCATTCCGACAAGAGCTCCTTTGCGGATTGTACAGCTATGTAAAGTTACTTGATGTCCTATGGTTACTTCATCTTCTAAGATTAATGGAGCCGCAGGGCTTTGATGTAAGCAACACAAATCTTGAATGTTTACTTTGCGACCAATTCGTGTTGAGTTAACGTCTCCACGAATCACTGTGTTAAACCAAATAGTAGACTCTTGACCGATTGTCACATCGCCACTGATTGTGACATAATCAGCAATATATACAGATGGATCAATCAAAGGTGTTTTATTATTAAAAGAGTAAATCATTATTTTGCCTCATTTCTTAATGCGTATGGTTTCATTATACAAAAAAAGAGGAATTCATATAAGGATGAGCATAATTTATGTCATTAATAAGGCTAACCATATTTCCATATCAAGTCTTTTGAGTGACAATGATTTATTTATATCAACATCAAGTGTTAAAATTACAACAAGTATTTGTGAAGAAAAGAAATAGTAAAGGGGCGCTGTTCATGTGGAAATGGGAAGCGGATGGTCAAGCTAAAGCAGTCGTCGCAATTATACATAGCGCGTATGAACATCATCGTAGATATGCTTGGTTAATCGAAAAATTTAGAAGTTCGGGTTTTCATGTTGTAATGGGAGACTTGCCAGGGCATGGAGAACAGGCTCAAAATAAAGTGGCTCACAATGAAGATTTTCAATCATATGGGACTTTTGTAGACCAATTAGTTGAAGCGTCTATCTCGTATAACTTACCAGTTTTTGTTATGGGGCATGGCTTAGGCGCAACGCTTGTCATGCAATCATTACAAGTAAAATCAATTGAATGTGCAGCTGTTATACTGACGTCTCCTTGGTTACATTTGAAAATTCATCCATCTAAATTATCAACTGCTTTGTCGAGCATGGGCAAGTTAGCGGAGAATGTTAAAAGTACACATGATGTGACGATTAAGCAACTGACGAGAAACTATGATGTATATTCTCAAGATAAAGATGATTCCCTTTATAATACAACCATTACATTAAAGTGGTATCATGAGCTGCAACAATTAATCAAAGCAACAACTTCAAGACAGGAAAGCATCCAAAATATACCTATATTAATGATGACAGCTGAGCAAGACAAAGTAACTGATCAAACCTACGCTAAGAACTGGTTGCAAAGACAGCAACTTTCAGAATTACAATTTAAAGAGTGGGGAAATTGTTTTCATGACTTATTTCATGAACCAGAACAAGAAGATGTGTTTTTATATACCGAATCATTTATGAACAATGTTTTGCGTTCAATAGGTTACATTGTTTAAGCACTCTTTTCGAGTGTTTTTTTTTGCAATAATAACTATATAAATGAGGAATTCTTGTATTTTTTTGTTAAAAGTTGCATATATATTTAGAAAATCTCTTTCTTTTCTACACAAAAAATTCTAAAAAATCAAGAAGTTTATTTCTTTAACTGTACTTGTACACATAGACTTTATGTAATATAGTGAATTGTGTGACAAAATAGTGAACTACATAAAGGGGGAAATAGAATGGAAGAGTTTATTGGACATCTTAACGACTTTTTATGGGGTCCTTGGATGATTTATGGGTGTTTAGCTGTCGGACTGTTATTTTCTATTCTTACGCGTTTTGTACAAGTTAGGTTATTTAAGGATATGGTTGCACAAATATTTAAAGGTGAAAAATCGGATGCTGGTGTATCTTCATTCCAAGCATTAGCGATTGCGTTATCTGGTCGAGTTGGAACAGGTAACATCGCAGGTACTGCTACAGCAATTGCTTTCGGTGGCCCTGGTGCTGTTTTCTGGATGTGGATGATTGCTTTCATCGGCGCATCTTCTGCATTTGTTGAATCTACATTAGCTCAGATATACAAAGTGAAAGATCAAGGTCAATATCGTGGTGGCCCAGCTTATTACATAGAAAAAGGCATTGGCTTGAAATGGTATGCCATCGTGTTTGCAATAGCTGCACTTTTGGCAATGTCTATCCTAATGCCAGGAATTCAATCGAATTCAATTGCAATCGGTATGGAAAATGCTTTTGGTCTTGAAAAATGGATCACAGGAGCAGCTATCGTTGTAATTTTAGGGATTATCATTCTTGGTGGTGTTAAACGTATTGCAACTGTTGCTCAATACGTAGTACCCTTTATGGCGATTGCTTACATGTTAATGGCTGTAATCATTATCGGAATGAACATTACTGAATTGCCAGGCGTTATTAAATTAATTTTCTCAAGTGCGTTTGGATTTGATTCAACATTTGGTGGGATGATTGGTGCTGCCATTGCTTGGGGTGTAAAACGTGGTATTTATTCAAACGAAGCGGGTCAAGGTACAGGTCCTCACGCAGCAGCTGCTGCAGAAGTATCTCACCCAGTTAAACAAGGCTTAGTTCAAGCATTCTCAGTTTATATTGATACACTACTTGTGTGTTCTGCTACTGCTTTTATGATTCTGTTTACCGGGATGTACAATGTACAATTAGACTCGGGTGATGGAGAATTTGTTGTTGAAAATCTTCCTGGAGTAGATGCTGGCCCAGGTTATACACAAGCTGCTATTGATATGGCAATGCCAGGGGTAGGTATCGGAGCAGGATTTGTAGCGATAGCGCTATTCTTCTTCGCTTTCACAACTATCATGGCTTACTACTACATGGCTGAAACAAATGTTGCGTATTTACTAAAAGGCAATGCTGAAAAAGTCGGAATATTTGTACTTAAAATCGTTATCTTAATCACAGCGTTCTTAGGAACGAT
>NZ_JBATUX010000010.1:0-62607 GCF_049671445.1 Paenisporosarcina sp.
TACCTTGTATATCTCCAATTCCATCACCATTGCTGTCCATAAAACTACGGGGATAGATTTGATAACAAACAGCTTCTTTCCACCAATATTTATTCATTTATTAAACCTCCAAATCCAAGATGTAACTATACATATAAAATCACTAGTATTCTAAACCATTATTTTTTTTAATTGTTGTTTTATTTATCCTATAATTGCGGTTGACGATCATTCCGCGTGACAAGTATGAAATCATGATAAGTCTATTTCTTATATCTTTTCCACATCAAGATAACCAATCCTAACAATACACTAAAAATGAATATGATAGGCCCAAGAAATCCAAAATCTAAGCCCTTTATCTCTGAGATTGAAAAGATTTCTGCCTGTTCCGAATCAATAGTTAGAGAATACTTACCTTTACTTTCTTTGACACTTCCATCAGCCAATAAGCCCTTTAATTCCATATCCAAAGGCAAATCCTTCTCGTCTAAACTGACAGTTTGCTGATCCGTTGTGTTATTTATGGCAACGACAATTGTTTCTTCTTTGTAAGTTCGTTTATAGACTGCCATACCACTTTCATCATGTAACACTTCCAAGTCTCCTCTAGTGAGGGATGGATACTTATTACGAAGCACTCCAAGTTTAGAAAGGTACTTGGTTAATGTCTGATCTTCATCGAACTCCATCATTCTTCTATTACCTGGATCTTCTGCACCATCAAGAGCAATTTCAGAACCATAATATAAAATTGGAATACCAGGTGCAGTATAAAGATAAGTGAGGGCTAATTTCCATCGAACAATTGGATCTTCCCTATTTATTAAAATGTCTCTAGTAAAACGGGTCATATCATGATTATCCATGAAATTACCCAAGAGTTCTGGGTGTTGGTAAAATGCTTTATTGCGGTCCCATGAAGTGAATAGCCAACCAAGGCTTTGGTTTGGCTTTGAAAATATTGTACGAAGATGTTGATTTTGTGGAAAATCGACAAATCCATCTATTCCTGTCTTTTCATAAGAGGCTACCACTCGAAGGTCATCATGCCAAACTTCCCCTAATAAATAAAAATCATCTTTTACCGATTTGACTTCTTGTGAAAACTCGGTCCAAAATTCTTTCGGAACATGCTTCACTGTATCCAATCGATAGCCATCCACATCGGTTTCTTCAATCCACCACTTAGCGGTATCTAGCAAATATTTTCGTGCTTCAGGATTTTCTTGATCAAAATCTGGTAAATCATATAGCCAATTATTTTCTACTTCTTCTTGGTTACCCCAATTGACGATTGGCTGTTTTTCATGAAACCAGTCTTTTTTCTGTTCGTCAGTCGCCCATGGGTGATTAGGTCCCACATGGTTAACTACGAAATCCAAAATTACTTTAATATCACGGTTATGTGCTTCTGTGACGAGTGTCTTAAATTCTTCCATCGTTCCGAAATGTTCTTCCGTATTATAAAAGTCCTTAATCCAATAACCGTGGTAGCCCTTGTCCTCATTATCAAAAACAGGTGTTAACCAAATCGCAGTAAAACCCATGTCCTTGATATAATCAAGCTTGTCCGTGATTCCTTTAAAGTCTCCGCCGTTATATTCTTTCAAATCATCTGACTGCACTTTAAAATCGTTGGTTGTATCACCATTGTTAAAACGATCAACCATGATGAAGTAAATGGATTCATCTTGCCATTTGCGCTCTTCTTTTTCATCAGCACTTACTGGAAATGCATAAAAAAGAAGAAACGGAATTAAAATGAGCAATACGTGACCCCTTTTCATTTTCCGTTCCTCCTCTCATATTTATATTGTTTTTTGAATTATCCTTTTGTGCCCCCGGCAGTTAAGCCAGAAACAAAATACTTTTGGAACATTAAGAACAGAATAGCAATAGGAATGGCAATTAAAACTGCCCCTGCTGCGAATTTTGTGAATTCATTTCCGAATTGCTTCGCAACTAGTTCATATAAACCAACAGCTAGTGTGAATTTATCTTCCGAACGTAGTAAAATTCTCGCCAAGATAAAGTCCCCTAATGGTGCAATGAAAGAGAACAATGCGACAACTGAGATGATTGGTTTAGCTAAAGGCATCACGATTTGGAAGAAGATACGCAGATGACCTGCACCATCCATTTTAGCTGATTCATCAAGTTCTTTAGGAATCGTATCTAAATAACCTTTCATCAACCATGTACTCATTGGAATTTGACCACCAACGTAGACAAGAATTAACCCGATATGTGTGTCGATTAACCCTGTACGGTTTGCTAATACGAATATAGCAATTAATGCTGCAAAGTTAGGAATCATTTGCAAGATTAAAAATGTTAGTAAGCCATTTTTTCGTCCAATAAAACGATAACGAGAGAATGAATACGCTGTAAACGATACGGCAATGACAGATAACACCATTGTGATAATACTTATTTTCATTGAATTCCAATACCATAACATGTAATTAGATTTATCTAGATCAAACAAGAATTGATAGTGTTTCAACGTCGGGTTATCTGGGAACATTTTTGAACCCGATAGACTTTGTCCTGGATTAAAGGAAGAACCAATTACCCAAAGTAAAGGATAAACTACGATAAAAATCATCAATGCAATTAAGATATAGGATATTGTGAGTCGGATAATTTTACTTTTTTTAACGTTCATACTACATCATATCCTCCTCTTGGAAAGATTTTGTTCTCTTGAACTGCCATAGTGCCACCGAGATAACAATGACTGATAGAATCATCGTGACAGCTGCTGCTTTACCATATTGTGCACTTGTCATCGTCAAGCGATAGATCCACGAAATGAGGATATCCGTTCCACCCGCATTTTGACTTGGTATAGCCGGTCCCCCACCATTAAATAGGAAAATGACGTTGAAGTTATTAAAGTTAAAGGTATATTGCGTAATAATAATCGGTGCTGTTGCAAATAATACTAATGGCAATGTAATAGAAAAGAACTTTTGGAAGATAGAGGCACCATCAACAGTTGCCGCTTCGTAAAGTTCATCTGGAATCGATTGTAAAACTCCAGTCGTCATGGCAAAAATAAATGGAAAACCTAACCACGTTTGAATCATGATCAGAGCTAATCGTGTCCACGTTTCATTTGTCATCCAAGACACAGCCTCAATCCCAAAGAAAGGAAGTATGTCTTTATTGATAACTCCGAAAGTTTCATTAAACATTCCAGAGAATATTAGGATCGTAATAAATGAAGGAACTGCCCAAGGTAAAATCATGACAGTACGGATGATTGCTTTACCTTTTAAATCCTTTTGATTAACAAGAATCGCAAGGAAAATACCTAATGCTACTTGTAAAGTAGTTGCACCGAATGTCCAAATAATTGTCCAAGCCAAAACGGCGAAGAAAGTAGTTCTCCAAATATCTAATTTGAAGATATCGATAAAGTTTTGGAAACCAACCCAGTCTACTAATTTTGCTGGTGGCGAATGGTATAAATCGTAATTGGTAAATGCCAATAATGCCACGAATAAAATCGGGAAGATAACAACAAAAATTAATAGGAAGAATCCAGGTGTAATCATTAAGTAAGGGAACCCATTGTCTATTAAATTATGATATTGTTGGCGCACCGAATTCAACTTGAATCCTCTATCTCGTTTTTCACCATTGCGGTACGCATCATTTAAATTCAGCGCATAAACACCCAAGCCCATGATGGTAATAATCAAAGCAATAATTCCATCGATTAATAGGAATACTGAATGATCCAGCTTCGGAATTTCACCTAGCGTAAATAGTCCCCAAAAACCAACAGGTATTATATCTTTAAACACAATACCAAAAGATAGCCCTAGTATTAAAAAGATGAACCCTTTTAAAAATTGCTTATTATAAAACTGTCCGAATCCAGGAATGATGGAAAGCAAAACAGCGTTTCTTCCATGATGAGTAGTCGTTTTTGTTTCTTCCATAATTGCTAAGCCTCCTCTTTCAGAATAGGAGAAAGTAGTTGATTTTGTATCAAACTATTAACCTTTTCTTTTCGTAACCTATGTAACTCAGAAATCGATATCAACGCATGATTTTTTCTTCTTGCTAAATTGAGTTCTTTTTTAATGTATTCTCTACTTCTGTGAGCGTCTTAATAAAAGGATGGGCAATACCTTCCAAGAAGGAAGATATCGCCCTTTGCTTTTTCCTACGTATTAATTTGCAAGTTTTATCAGCTAACCTTTATTATTTTGCAGGGTGGTTAGCTTCAATGTTTGCTTGAATAGCTTTTACAGCTTCGTCTAAAGCAGGTTTTGCTTCAGCTTTTCCAGTTGCCAATGTTTGAAGTGCAGAAGCCATTGGGCCCCATACTTCTCCCATTTCAGGAATGTTAGGCATTGGTACAGCGTATTGAGATTGAACTGCTACTGCTTTAGCGCCTTCGTTGTCAGCAATAATTGGATCTTCAACTAATGCAACGTTAGCTGGAATCTCAGATACTGCTTCAAAACGTGCTTTAGAGTTTTCATCGTTAGATAAATGTTCAATTAATTTCGTTGCCCAGTAAGGATTTTCAGTGAATTCTGTTACGTGCCATCCTTTAACACCCATGAATGTTTTAACTGGTTCTCCGTTAGGAAGTGTTGGCATTGGAGCGATACCAATGTCAATTCCAGCATCTTTCATGCCTTGGAATGCCCAAGGACCATTCATTACTGCTGCTACTTTACCTTCATTGAATAATCCGTCCATTGCAGCACCGCCACTTTCCCCAATGATTCCTTTAGGGAATAAGCCTTCTGCATACCATTTTTGAATGTATTCAGCACCTTCAACAGCGCCTTCGTTGTTTAAGCCAACATCGTCACGGTCAAGAGCACCGTCTTTTTCATTAAACACATATCCACCCATACCAGCGATTGCACCGTGTGCAAAGTAGAAGTTATCCCAAAGTGCTAGGAAACCATAGTTATCGCCTTTAGTGAAATCTTTAGAGAATGTGTATAGTTCATCCATCGTTTTTGGAGCTTCAGGCATTAACGCTTTGTTATAAATTAAAACTGGAGTTTCAGTTGCTTTAGGAAGACCGTAAAGTTTTCCATCATACATTTGAGCATTAACTGAAGACTCGCTATATGTTTTAAGAACTGTATCTTCTACAGTAATTTCTTGAATTAGACCTTCAGTTACCACTTGGCCAATTTGGTCATGTGGAAGAGTTACTACGTCTGGAGCATTTCCAGCTGGTCCATCAAGACGTAATTGATCACGGATTTTGTCCGCCATGTTTAATTCTTTGAATTCAACTTTGATACCGTGCTCTTCTTCGAATGAAGCAAGTGCAGCTGGTAACCAATCTTTACTTTTCTCTAAGTCTTCCCAAATAACCAATTTCTCAGGTTTTGGTTCCTCAGTTGCTTCTGGTTTTTCTCCATCAGCAGGTTCAGTTCCTTCTTCTCGGTCTGGTGCACATGCAGCAAGCATACCTAGTAAAAGAATAAGCATCATTAATAATAAATTCTTTTTCATCATGACCCTCCTATATTCTATTTATATTTTTCTTAATCTATACAAACGGTTGCACAAACCTAATTTTTCGTCTGTGAAAGCGGTTGCACAAATATAAATTTAATTATAATGATTAAATTTAATTTTACAACAACTATTTTCACATTAAATCACTATACGAATTTCACTCTTAAAAAATACTATCAAAATCATAATTTTTATTTTTCGTTATTCATTGTATTTGCGTTAAATATCCTTCCATCGTATTGAATACACTACTCCCTTTTGTTATTCTGTATCAAAGATTATTATTCATGCAAACGTTTGCAATAATTGAAATGAGGAGTGATTAGTTTGGAACGTTCAGCAGTTTATCATAGACCTGATCAAAACTATTCTTTTATTCTTAATGAGACAACTTTAGGGATTAGAATTAGGACAAAAAAAAATGACGTAGAGAGAATTGAGCTGATTCATGGCGATCCTTATATTTGGAAGGATGGAAAGTGGGTTCTCACCAGGGCTGAAATGAATATGGTTGCTACGGATGCTTTATTTGATTACTGGGAATCTATCATATCCCCTCCACACCGTAGAATTCGGTACGGCTTTGAATTACATAGCAATGGAGAAACAGCTCTCTATACAGAAAAAGGCTTTTACGAAGAAGTGATTTATGATTGTCAGAATTATTTCTGTTTCCCATACTTACATGCATCTGAACTTTTCAATGCACCTGACTGGGTAAAGGATACTCGCTGGTATCAAATTTTCCCTGAGCGTTTTGGTAATGGGAATCCCTCCATTAATCCCAAGAATACGTTGCCTTGGGGTGAAGTGGAGCCTCAAATAAACAATTTCTTCGGGGGGGATTTTGAAGGAGTCATTCAGAACCTTGATTACTTAGTAGACCTAGGTATCAATGGGATTTATTTCACACCCATCTTTAAGTCTCCTTCAAATCATAAATATGACACCATCGATTATTTCGAAATTGATCCTCAATTTGGCACGAAAGAAGATTTGAAAAGACTAGTGAAAGAATGTCATGATCGAGGAATTAAAATAATGCTTGATGCCGTTTTCAATCATAGTGGGTATTATTTTGCACCTTTCCAAGACGTTCTTGAAAAAGGTCAAGAGTCTGTGTATGCAGATTGGTTCTATCCACATAACTTCCCTCTTCAAGGTGGAGATCGACCAAATTATGAAACCTTTGCGTTTGTAGCTTCAATGCCTAAATTGAATACACAAAATCCAGATGTCAAAAAGTATTTGCTTGATGTATCTGCCTATTGGATTAATGAATTTAATATTGATGGCTGGCGCCTTGATGTGGCAAATGAAGTGGATCATCAATTTTGGAGAGAGTTTCGAACTGTTGTGAGAGAACAGAAACCAGATATTTATATTCTCGGTGAAGTTTGGCATGATTCAATGCCTTGGCTTTTAGGAGATCAATTCGATGCAGTTATGAACTACCCATTTACAACTAACGTATTAAATTTACTAGCAAGTCAAACCATTTCAGCTGCGCAATTTATGAATGACATGACAACAGTCATCCAGAGCTATCCTAAAAATGTAATGGACG
Source organism: Paenisporosarcina sp. (assembly GCF_049671445.1). Taxonomy (GTDB): domain Bacteria; phylum Bacillota; class Bacilli; order Bacillales_A; family Planococcaceae; genus Paenisporosarcina. The sequence continues at coordinate 7,058 of NZ_JBATUX010000010.1, forward strand.
TCACGTTCAATTTAGTTGGTAGTCATGATACACCGAGAATACTTACTGAATGCCAAGAAGATGTCGACCGTGTGAAACTCATTTACACCATGCTCTACACATTTATGGGGTCACCATGCATGTACTATGGAGATGAGATCGGCATGACTGGCGGGAAGGATCCAGGTTGCCGTAAATGCATGGAGTGGAATCCTGAAAAACAAGACACCGATTTACTCAATCATGTTAAAAAGTTGATGTCTTTACGCCAATCGAAAAAATTACTTGCGAATGAAGGTAGCTTCCAATTCTTCAATCAAATTAAAACCGAAGTTGTGGCCTATCGTAAATATCAAGATGATCAAAATATCTTAGTCATCATTAACCCTACAGATGCTGATCAAACGTTTACGATTCCTCATTTAGTGAAAGGAATAAGCGTTAAGAATCTCTGGACCGATGAGGAATTTGTATCAACTGATGTTACAACAGAAGTTCAACTTAAGCCTTTAGAGTTTACAATTCTAGCTTATCAATTAAAAACAGAAGCTATTTCCAACTAGCTGTTGCTAAACAAAAACACCCGTCCCTTACTTCGTAGTATCAAACTACTTGTAAGAGAAGGGTGTTTTAATATTTATTTACTAGCTGAGTCAATCATAAATGAATTCTAATGAAAGATACATGAATATTTGAAGTGTATTCCTTTGGATTTGTTAAGAATTTCAGTCATTTGATTGGAGTGAAGGGCGGCGACTCCAGCGGGAAAAGTGGCTCCAGGTGTGACCCCGCAGTGAGCTAAGCGAACGAGGAGGCACACGGACCACCCCGCGGAAAGCGTCCGCCCGTAACGGAAATCGACAGAATCTCTGTTTTTAGAATCTTCGTATTTACATCCGGTTTTATGAATTATGAAATTGACTCAGCTATTTTGATTCTACAATTAATGTAACTGGTCCATCATTCGTTAATGACACATCCATCATTGCTCCAAAAATACCGGTCTCAACTTGAAGATTCAACTTACGTAATTCTTCGTTAAATAAATCCCAAAGAGGTTTCGCAACATCCGGTTTAGCTGCTTCACTAAAACTCGGCCGTCTCCCTTTCCGCGTATCGCCGTAAAGAGTGAATTGTGAAATCGATAAAATTGAACCACCATCTTCAAAAATGGATCGATTCATTTTACCTTCTTCATCTTCAAATAATCGTAAGTTTGCAACTTTTTCTGCAACGTAACGAACATCTTCTGTTGTATCTTCATGTGTTAGTCCAACAAGTAATACGTAACCTTTGTCAATTTGACCCGTTACCTTCCCATCGACTTTCACACTTGCAGCTAAGCTTCTTTGTAAAACTACTCTCACATCTGAAACCTCAATTCGTCATACGTTGTACAGAATAAATTTCCGGAATTTGTTTGATACGTTCTACCACTTTATGCAAGTGAGCAATATTTGTAATCATCACTGTCATATGGATAGTCGCAATTTTGTCGCGATCAGCTTTCCCACTAACTGCCGAAATATTCGTTTTGGTTTCACTAACCACTTGCATCACTTCATTGAGCAATCCAGAACGATCAAATGCTTGAATTTCAATATCGACTTGATATTCCTTACGATTTGGAGTGAGATGACTCCCCCACTCAACATCGATAATGCGCTCGTTGACATCTGCATCTTGAACATTAGGACAATCTTCCCTATGAACGGAAACACCGCGTCCTTTTGTAATAAATCCAACGATTTCGTCACCCGGAACCGGACTACAACATCTTGATAAACGGATGAGTAAGTTATCGATGCCTTTAACGATTACACCTGATTCTGTCGCCTTTTTCGGTGCATTCATTTCTTTAGTGATTTTTTCTAACGCTTCTTCATGATCACGAATTTTACGCATTTTTTCGGCTAATCTGTTGACGACTTGTTGGGCAGTTATGCCACTAAATCCAACAGCCGCATACATATCTTCTTCGCTTGTAAAATTGAATTTTTCACAAACTCGTTTGATGTTTTCATTAACTAACACTTCTTTTACTTCAAACTCTTGAGATTTTATTTCTTTTTCAATCATTTCACGCCCTTTATGGACGTTATCTTCACGAAGTTGCTTTTTAAAGAATTGCTTAATTTTATTCTTTGCTTGAGACGATTGAGCAATTTTCAACCAATCTCGACTTGGACCAAACGATTGTTTTGACGTTAGAATTTCAACAATATCGCCTGTTTTCAATTTAGTATCTAAAGGAACCATTTTTCCATTTACTTTTGAGCCAATGGTTTTATTGCCAATTTCAGAGTGAACTCGATAGGCAAAATCAATAGGAACGGATCCTGCTGGAAGTTCCATTACATCGCCTTTTGGAGAAAATACATAGACCATATCTGAGAATAAATCGAATTTCAATGACTCCATGAACTCTTCTGCATTAGAAGACTCATTTTGATATTCTAATATTTCTCTGAACCACGTGAGCTTTGAATCAACCGATTTATTGGAAGATTCAACAGTTTTGCCTTCTTTATAAGCCCAGTGTGCAGCTACACCGAACTCAGCAATTTTGTGCATTTCTTCCGTACGGATTTGCACTTCTAAAGGATCCCCTTGTGGACCAATTACAGTTGTGTGAAGGGCTTGGTAAAGATTTTGTTTTGGCATCGCAATATAATCTTTGAAACGACCAGGCATTGGCTTCCATAGCGTATGGATAATTCCTAGTACTGCGTAACAATCTTTTATACTCTCAACCGTGATACGTACTGCCAAGAGGTCATAAATTTCGTTAAACTGTTTGTTTTGGATATTCATTTTTTTATAAATGCTGTAAATATGTTTAGGTCGCCCAAATAAATCAGCATCAATTTCAACTTCTTCAAGCTCCGTCTTTATATCTGTCATTACATTATTTAAGTAATCTTCCCGCTCATTACGTTTACGCTTCATTAAATTCACAATACGATAATATTGTTGTGGATTTAAATAACGCAAAGAAATGTCTTCAAGTTCCCACTTAATGGTGGAAATACCGAGACGATGTGCGAGTGGAGCAAATATTTCAAGCGTTTCACTTGCTTTAAGGCGTTGTTTTTCAACCGGTTGGAATTTCAATGTGCGCATATTGTGTAGACGGTCAGCTAATTTAATTAAAATAACGCGAATGTCTTGTGCCATAGCGACAAACATTTTACGGTGGTTTTCCGCTTGTTGTTCTTCTTTAGACATAAATTTAATTTTACTTAGCTTGGTTACGCCTTCTACTAACATCGCTACTTCTTCACTAAACTCCCGAACTATGTCTTCTCTATGGATGTCAGTATCCTCTACGACATCATGTAAAAAACCTGCAGCAACTGTTGCAGGATCCATTTGAAGTTGTGCTAAAATCCCCGCTACTTGAATCGGGTGAATAATATAGGGCTCTCCCGATTTTCTGAATTGTTCTCGGTGAGCGTACTCCGCCATTTCATACGACTTTTCGACAAATTTAACATTTTTGTCGTTCATGTACGTCGCGACAATTGCGAATACTTCTTCAGCTGTAAATACTTGGTCTTTCGCCATGTCGAATCACCAGACTCCATTCAATTTCGATAAATATATGTATTGTCTATTGTATAGCAGATATACACTTCTTGCACCCCAAATGATAAAAGATGATGAGTTTTCTTAAAAAGAACTATGAATGTTTTTCATTATTTCCCAATAAAATTGGGTTTCATTCGTTGTTTGTAGTTTTCTCATGAATAGACATGACAAACATATTCCCGTTAAATGAAAGGTCGTTTGGTTTACTATTGAATAGATGGTTACTTTAAAGAAATGTTCGGCCGAAGATACAATTTCGGACTTCTAATCGCAACTTAATGTGACATTTACTTTATGGTTTCTACAAGTCGACTCGGCAATAAGACAGTATTGAGCGATAAAACGTCAGATTGAGCGATAAATTCTCGAAATGATCGATAAATCTCCAGATTGAGCGATAAACCCCTCAAAATGATTGATAAATTTTCCACAATCTATTTTCCCAATAAAAATTCGTCTCATAAAACAAGTGAACAAGTTATGAAACAAGCGAGCAGATTAGTAAATTCTGAAATTAATTCCATAAAAAAAAGATGAACTTTAAAAGTTCACCTTTTCCTACTTAATATTGCATTAATGTACAGATGTCGTAGCCTTTTAATTTTTCGCGACCATCAAGGTAAGTCAACTCGATTAAGAACGCACAGCCTACAACTATTCCACCCATTTGTTCAATAAGTTTAATCGTTGCTTCTACTGTTCCGCCTGTTGCTAATAAGTCGTCACAGATCAACACACGTTGACCAGGTTTGATGGCATCTTTATGCATTGTCAAAACGTTTGTTCCGTACTCTAGGTCATATTCCGCACGAATGACTTCACGAGGTAATTTCCCCTCTTTACGAACAGGAGCAAAACCTTTACCCATCGCATAAGCGACTGGACAACCGATAATGAATCCACGTGCTTCCGGTCCAACAATCATATCTATGTTCATTAGTTTCGCATATTCCACGATTTGGTCAGTTGCATATTTGTAGGCTTCACCATTATCCATGATTGTTGAAATATCTTTGAAACGAATACCCGGTTTCGGCCAATCTTCTACTATTGTTACATATTGCTTTAAATCCATTGTTGTTGCTCCTCCTCAGGAACGGTCTGCTCAGCTAAGCGTGTGTCAAACCATTGTCTTAATTCCATATATGGCGCATATAACAGCTTTTGTTCTAATTGCATTTGCTGTTCGCGTGATTGATAGACCTCTGACTCTGCAAGATCTCGTTTTACACCAGCTTCTTGTATGTCAATTCGTCCATTGTTTATTTTAACAAACCCAAGGTCAAAAAACACCTCTGTCATGAAAAATAATGTACTTGTGCTCCACCCTTTATGTTTTGCGAGCTCATTTACATTTTGTTGTAAGTCAAATGAAGGTCGTTTTGCTAAAAATCCATAATACCATTTGAAATGGTCACGACTAGGCATACCTTCAAAATAGGTCGGATCAGATGCAAAGAAATGTGCATATATTCGTTTTGGTTGAATATGTGTCAAAACAGCTTCAAGCATCTTTTCATCTTGTGGAATATCAAGTAATACGATATAAGGCTTTGGTGAAGGTAATGCTTGATCTTTTGAAACCAAAGTTATGTCTACATTCAATAATGACTCAAAATGAGTGACCGTTTTTTTATCAAATGCCATATAAATCGTTTGATCAGCTTGGATCATTTGATTCCATCTGTTCACTTGGCGAATTCCACGAATATCATACAACTGCCAATCATCTGTCTTGGCGTCTGTAATCATAAATTGGGGTTTCTTTCGGCCATTCCATTCATTGATTTGTAAATCACCAATAAAGGATACAGCTACACCAGGTGTTAATTCGTCTGCTAAATGTCCTTGACTAAATCCTACAGCATCAAGAACTTGTGGACCATCTGACAGTTCCATTTTCACATGGTTCTGATTAGCCCCTATCTTTCTCATAGAAGAAATATTGACTCGTTCGATACAATACATCGGTTTTGGGAAATCCATCCCAAAAGGTCCGAGTTTTTTTAATGACTCAATAGCAACTAAATCAATTTCATCTAAACTAATTGAAATATCGATTTGTTGAATAGGTTGTAAATCTGCCTCAGTTAATTCTGCTTCTGCTTGCTCTTGCAAGCGCTGGCGTAAATCTGCTACATCGTCAATAGCTAAAGTCATGCCGGCTGCCATTGGGTGTCCACCGAAATGTGGTAAGATATCTCGGTTTTTTGCTAGCTCGTTATACAAGTGAAAGCCTTCGATACTTCGTGCTGATCCTTTAGCAATTCCTTTTTCTGAATCAAGCCCTAAAACGATGGAAGGACGATAGTATTTTTCAACGAGTCTAGAAGCGACAATCCCTACTACTCCTGGATTCCAGCCTTCTTTTGCCACGATAATGACGTGTGGATCAAGCCCTACTTCTCCAGACTCAACCATCGCTATTGCTTCTTCAGTCATTTGGCTAACAATCCCTTGACGTTCTTTATTATGCGAATCTAGAACTTTAGCAAGAGCCATTGCTTCCACTGAATCAGTCGATAAGAACAAGTCAACACCTGGAGCTGCTTCTGCTAATCGGCCAAGAGCGTTAATTCGTGGTCCGAATAAAAAGCCGATGGTTTCTTCATCAATTTGGTTTTGTTCCGTTCCTGCTATTTGACATAGCGCTTGAATGGCTGGTCGACTTGAAGAGCGAAGTTGTTTAATTCCTTCTTGTACAAAATAGCGATTTTCGTCGTGTAGAGAAACTAAATCTGCAACCGTTCCAATGGCAACAAGTTCGAATAACTCTTTTGGAATTTCGCCGAGTAAGGCATGAGCAACTTTGAATGCTACCCCTACTCCAGCAAGTTCGCCAAATGGATAAGTGCCGAGTGGATGTCTTGGATGAATAATGGCATCAGCAGGTGGAAGAATGTCTCCAGCTTCATGGTGATCAGTAACAATGACATCCATTCCAAGATCTTTTGCCATTTGAATTTCGTTTATACCTGAAATCCCATTATCAACCGTAATGATTAAGTTCACACCGTCTTCAAATGCCTCTTTAAATAATCGTTCACTTGGCCCATAGCCATCTATAAAACGATTCGGAATGGCAAATGTAACATGTGCATCTAATTGTTGAAGAGCAGTCATCATAACGGATGTACTCGTCACGCCATCTGCATCATAATCTCCGTAGACTAATATTAATTCCTCGTTAGCAATGGCTTGTTTAATACGGGCCACCGCTTTGTCCATATCATGAAGTAAGAATGGATCATGCATCGATGATTCATCCATTTGCAAAAATGCTTTAGTCTTATTGACATCAAAAAAGCCTCGAGAGGCGAGAAGTTTAGCTGAAACTGCTGGTATGCTTAATTCTTGCTGTAAATGTTGAACGATTTGGTCATCTGGACGTTCCATACGCCATCTCTTTTTAGATTCAATCATTTTTATATCACTTCCTCATACTTTCCATTATACATTATCAGACTCCCTCTGTAATTGTAAGAGTTCATGTTCGCGGTGAAAATTAGGAGATATTTGGATAGTTGCAACGAAATAGCGAAAGTTGCAACGAAATCGGAAAAGTTGCAACGAAATTTAATAAGTTGCAACCAAATCATGAAAGTTGCAACCAAAACGGAAAAGTTGCAACCAAAACGGAAAAGTTGCAACCAAATCGAAAATAACGCAAAAAAAACACCCGCGATGGGTGTTTTTTAATAACTTTAAATAGTTGACCGAACATCTGCTGAAGTATCACCGGGATTCATCTCATCTTTTAGATGTGTGTCTTGATATCGTACAGGTTCATTTTTGTGCAAAGCTGATATTTCATTTTGTTGAGTGGCGATTAGCGATTCTTTTGCAGTGTTATCTTTTTCTAGTTGCTTAACACGACGTTGCAAAACGAATGAGCGGAAGATTGCTACAGATCCACTTACAAGAGCGCCAAGTAAAGCAGATACTAAAATAACTAAAATTAGGGGCCACTGTGCAGTCCCAAAGACGTAATTGACTGGAACATCCTCTACATTTACAACAGCAAAAACAGCTACAATAACGGCGAAAATAAGTGCGATTAATAAAGACCATTGGAATTTCATCGGTATTCCTCCTTTATCTTAATGATACATTTGTTACAGTATACGTAAAAAAAAGGAACAAAGTATAGTTTTCTATACCCTGTTCCCTTTCATTCATAAACTTTTATACTACTGGCTCGTCAGAACCCCATTTTCGTTTGTTTTCATCCGCTTCAACATCGATTGCTCCACGTTTGTTTAATTCGCGTTTTTTCAATACGAACCATAGTTGTGCAGCTATGAAAATTGAAGAATACGTACCGGAAATTAAACCGATAAGTAATGCGATTGAGAAGTTACGAATTGATTCAGAACCAAAGACTAACAATGCTACTACAACAAACACAACCGTTAATACAGTGTTTACAGATCGGCCAAGTGTTTGGCGAAGTGATTTGTTCACGATAATGGCAAGGTCTTCTTCAGTTTCAATTTTCTTCGAGCGTCTCATATTTTCTCGAATACGGTCAAATGTCACGATGGTATCGTTTATTGAGTACCCGACAATTGTGAGAACAGCGGCAATGAACGTAATATCTACCTCTAAACGCAAAATACTAAATATCGCAACCATAAAGAATGCATCATGTAGTAGTGACAAGATTGCTGCCACACCCATTCGCCATTCAAATCGGAATGCCGTATAAAGAATAATACCAATTGCTGCAAAAATTAGTGCATACACAGCATTCTTCGCTAGTTCAACTCCAACTGTTGATGATACGGTGCTAACGTTTGAGTCACCATATTCTTCTTTTATCGTCGATTTCAAAGCAAGAATTTCTTCTTGAGAGAATTCTTCTTTATAACGAATAACCCCAATTTCTTGATTGTCACCAGACAACACAATATCTTCTGAAGGTTGATCAATTGATTCTAAATAAGTAGTCAATTCTTCTTTTGTCAATGTATCTTCAGAAAGAATTTCAACTCGCGTTCCGCTTGAGAAATCGATTCCAAGATTTAAGCGGAAAATCCCAAGAATAATTACACCAATCACAACAAATGCAATCGAAGCTGTGAAGAATTTCTTACGAGTACCGACAAAATCAAAACGATCAAATTTCGTTGGTAAGTCTAATGTATCAAATTCCTCTTTTGCAGGATGAATGGTTGATGGGTTAACTCCAAATAACCATGGTTTCCCATCAAACATTCCACTATTCACAAGAAGACCTAAAAGTACACGAGATCCCCAAACCGCAGTGATAAAGCTGGATAAAATACTGATGATCAACATTAAAGCAAAACCTTTTACCGAACTCGTCCCAAAATAAAACAGTACGGCTGCAGCAATTAATGATGTAATATTCGCATCAAAAATAGCTGAGAAAGATGAACTTGCACCCTTTTTGAATGCTGTTTTTATGGTATGCCCAACTCTTAGTTCTTCTTTAATTCTCTCGTACGTAATAATGTTGGCATCTACAGCCATACCGACACCTAAAACAATCGCTGCTATACCAGGTAATGTTAATACTCCATTTATCAAGTCGAAGACTAAGAGGATTAAAAACACGTATACAGACAATGTAATCATGGCTACCAAGCCAGGTAAACGGTAATACAAGAGCATGAATAATGCTACTAGTGCAATACCAATTAAAGAAGCAAACACTGTTGTGGTAAGAGCTTTTTCACCAAATTGTGCACCAACAGAAGTTGAATAAATTTCTGTCAACTTAACAGGCAACGCTCCAGCGTTCAATACGCCAGCAAGACTTTTCGTTTCTTCTACTGTAAACCTTCCGTTAATTTCTACACCAGTTGAATTAATTCGTTCATCAACAGTAGGGCTAGATACAAATTTAGGCTTTGCTTTGCTTGCTTCTGCTGCAAAAGAATCGACGCCTTCTTCAAAATCTAACCAAATAACTAATAAGTTTGTCCCAACTGGTTTTTGACTTATTTGCTGAGTCACATCAGCGAATTTAGATGAATCTTTTAGTTCAAGAGTCACGATAGGTTGGCCATTCGCATCAAATGTTGCTTTAGCTCCACCTTCTTTTAAATCTGAACCGTCTAACATTAAATTATCGTCAACATCACGGAAAGACAAGTTTGCTTGAGTAGACAATAACTCGCGGGCTGATTCTTGATCTTCCACACCAGCCAACTGAACACGAATACGATTTTCGCCTTCAACTTGAATGTTTGGTTCGCTAACACCTAGGACATTAATACGGTTTAATAGCGCCGTTGAGGTGTCAGTAACCATTTCCTCTGAAACTTTTTGACCTTTTTTAAGTGGTTCGACTTCATATAGTACTTCGAACCCACCTTGTAGATCCAATCCTAATTTGATATTGTTGACAACCGATTGCGCGGTTGTACTAATGGAAGCCGCAAATACTACGATAAGTAATAAAAATGCGATAATTCGGCCTCTTGTTTTCATATGTAAATTTCCTCCTCAAATTGTCAAATGGTAGAAAAACACTACCATTCTCAAAAAACACAACAAGATTATTATGAAACACGTGACGCTAAGTGTCAAATGGACTTAAGATTCTGACGACTCTGGTAATAATCGTACAGGTTTAACGGATTTGACTGAAGGCTTCAATAGTTCTTGAAGGCTACCCTCATTGAGTTCTGAGAACCAATTCGAGGTTTTAAAGTCTTCAATTTGAGTGTGTGTCATAAACTGTGCGGGTGAAACGGCTAACACATCATTGACCATTTCGGAAACACGCATATCCAAGATGTCACGCTTTCGCCATTTTTTGTTTATACAATAATGCCAAATATCTTCCTCTATAACAGAATTGTAGTTATACAAACGAAACTCGTGAATCTTACTTTCCAATGCGGGCCGCACAACTTGAAATAATTCTTCATATTTAACACTCATTTAAACACTTCCCTCTTCTATGGTATTAAACATCGTTATTTTCGCATAAGGATATTGTATACGAATTCGGGTGACTTGAGAAGGAAGTGGCAGAATTGTCGACATTTTTACGTGGGACAATGGTATTAATGGGGGCTGTATTTTTATCAAAATTGTTTGGTTTTGTTTTTCGCATTCAATTTGTGCGAATTGCGGGCGAGGAAGCTGTAGGTATCTATTCAGCGGCTTATCCAGCTTTTATTTTTTTCTTATCCTTAATAACATTAGGTTTACCAATTGCTGTTGCCAAAATCACAGCTGAATTGTATGCAGGGAAAAAGCATGCTGAAATTCAAGCACTCATGAGAAAAGTATGGAAACTAACATGGCTTTCCATAATTATTTTCGGTCCTATTTTATTTTTCACTATTCCTTATGTCGCAACTAGTTTGTTAGAAAATGCAGCTATTAGCAAGACACTTTATATTGGCTTATTAACCATTCCAATTGCAGCTTTTGGCGGAATTTTAAAGGGCTATTTTCAAGGTTTAGCCAAAGTTGAAGAAACTGCTTGGTCACAATTAATCGAACAATTTTTCCGAATTGCTTTAATCACTTGGTTATTACCTTATGTAGTTAATCAATCAAGTCCTGCTTCTACGGCAGCGGCGGCTATGTCACTGGCATTACTGGCAGAACTCGCCTCATTCTTGTACTTATGGTATAAGTACAAACGCGTGAAACAAATATCAGAACAAGGTGTGACCTATCCAACTACTCCTATTTTAGAAGTAGCATTACCTTCAGCTGGAAGTCGATTGTTCGGCTCATTTACTTGGTTTTTAGAGCCCATTGTTTTTATTAAAGCTTTAGCTGTAGCAGGAGTTACTGCAGTAGCAGCCACCAACCTATATGGGATGATCTCGGCTGTTTACATTCCGTTATTGTTATTTCCTGCTTTTATTCCGTATGCGTTATCCATCGTCTTAGTTCCAGCTGTAAGTGATGCTCGAGCTCGTTCTAATCGAGTTATGTTACAAGAACGTGTATCTCTTGCGATGCGTGTGTCGGCCATTACAGGATGTTTTGCTGCGACTATTTTTTATTTGCATGGGGAGCATATTGTTCGAGTGCTTTTTCATGTCACCGAAGGAAAAGGTTATATGGAACTTCTAGCTCCAGTGTTCTTTTTTTATTACATACAAAGTCCACTTCATGCAATCCTACAAGCTATGCATGAAGCTAAAGCTGCCATGATGAATTCAATTTATGGAGGACTTGGTAAATTATTTGTGATGTTTGTCTTAGCTTCCCAAGCAGGTATTGAAGAAAAAGGTGCGATTTTAGCCATTGGATTTGGTGTTTGTTTAACTTCGTTTTTACATATGGCTACGCTGAGACAAAAAAAAGAAGCCGGAATTGGCTTCTCATTCTTTGCTATTCCATATTTATTATTTATCATCGTGACGATTCTTCGTCCGGTTATATGGCCATTAGCAGAAATGCCTTGGGTTGCTGACAGCTTTATTACAGGTTTACTGGTTTTAGCTGGATTAATTGTTTTTGGTCAACTTCGCTTTTCAGATGTTCGTCTGCTTCGTAAATTAATTAAGAAGACTTAAATCGTTCTCTCATTTGGACATATAGCTTTTCTTTTTCATAGCTGCAATAAAAAACGGTTCGCGGATCATCAATATGAAGCTTCTTTAATTCATCTAATAACCATTCTTTATCCTGTTGAATTAAATCTAAATGAGATTCTTGTACGTCTCCATCTACAATAAGAGGCAAAACGGGGTGATCTTCACCTTTTTTAAATACAGATAAATTTCCTGACGGCTCCAAAAAAGCATACGCAACATCTTGTATTGAGCCTATTTGCTGTTCTCTAAGTTGTTGAAATAAGTCGTCCAAATTGTATCGTTGTTTACGCATTTCAGATTCGATTATTTCACCGCTCCGTATGATAACGGAAGGATCACCATCTATTAAATCTCGTACCTTTTTGCTTTTTAGTGACCAATAAGACGTGCCTAGTTGTATGAGTAACAATAGAATCATGGGTAAAATCGATTCAAATAATTTACGTTCTGGATTATCAATCGCAAATGAAGCCACTTCCGCAATCATAACGAAGATGACTAAGTCCATGAGGCTCAGTTCTCCTACTTCACGTTTACCCATTACACGGAAGATGACTAAAATTAAGAGGTAAAGAAAAATGGTTCTCCACGCAACAATAAATAGGAGTCCGAGTTCGCCCATATGCATCCCCCTTTTTCTATGTAGTATGAGAGAAAAAGGACTACACTATACAAAAAACCTGTTTCTCCATAATGGAAAAACAGGTTTTTGCATGTTTATTTATAGTACCGGTGAAGAGTCAATCGTACGAGCGATAGCTGCACGTTCAAATTGAAGGCGAGTACCGTCTGCAATTGTTACAAAAACAGTTGCGTCATCTACTGCATCAACTAACGCGTGAAGGCCACCTACTGTTACGATACGATCCCCACGTTTTAAGTTTGTTTGCATAGCTGCTGTCGTTTTTTGTCGTTTTTGTGCTGGTCGGATAATGAAAAACCACATCACTACGAACATCAAAATAATTGGTGATAAGCCGATTAAAGTTTCCATTCTATATATTCCCCCTCTCTCTATATACATTTAGTATACAAGAATCAGAAATTTTTTGCATTAGGTTTGTTATATCCATACTGTTCAAAGAACTCTGCACGGAAATCTCCGAGACGATCTTCGCGAATTGCTTGACGAACTTGCTTCATCAAATTCATTAAGAAATGTAAGTTATGAGTTGATGTTAAGCGAAGTCCGAATGTCTCTTCTGCTTTGATTAAGTGGCGAATGTACGCACGGGAATAGTTCTTACACGCATAACAATCACAGTTTTCATCGATAGGTCCGAAGTCGCGAGCATTTTGAGCACCTTTGATAACTAATCGACCGTTACTTGTCATAAGAGTTCCGTTACGCGCAATACGTGTTGGTAATACACAGTCAAACATATCTACACCACGAATCGCTCCATCAATTAGTGAGTCTGGTGATCCGACACCCATTAAGTAACGAGGCTTATCAGATGGCATAAATGGAGTTGTGAATTCTAATACGCGATTCATAACGTCTTTTGGTTCTCCTACTGAAAGTCCGCCAATTGCGTAACCTGGAAAATCGAGTGATGTAATATCTGCTGCACTTTGACGGCGAAGATCTTCATATTCTCCACCTTGAATGATTCCAAATAATCCTTGATCGTTTGGACGAGCATGGGCTTGTAGACAACGTTCTGCCCATCGTGATGTACGGTCTACACTTGATTGCATATATTCACGAGTAGCTGGGAATGGTGGACATTCATCAAACGCCATCATAATATCTGAACCTAAATCATTTTGAATTTCCATTGCTTTTTCTGGGCTTAAGAACATTTTGTCCCCATTCATATGGTTACGGAAATGAACGCCTTCTTCTTCAATTTTACGGAATTCGCTTAAACTGAAGACTTGGAAACCACCAGAATCAGTTAAAATGGCACGATCCCAGTTCATGAATTTATGCAAGCCGCCCGCTTCTTTGATAATTTCGTTACCTGGACGCAGCCATAAATGGTATGTGTTACTTAAAATGATTCCAGCGTCCATGGCCTTTAATTCTTCTGGAGACATCGTCTTTACCGTCGCTTGTGTGCCTACTGGCATAAATGTTGGTGTTTCAAATGAACCGTGTGGCGTATGCACGATACCTAAACGGGCTCCTGTTTGTTTACATGTTTTAATTAGTTCGTATCGAATGGCTGTCATGCACGAACTCCTTTCTGATTAGCGGAAGGGCGAATAAACATCGCGTCTCCAAAACTGAAAAATCGATAATTATTTGAAATGGCTTGCTCGTAAGCATGCAATATTTTGTCACGGGAAGTTAAGGCACTAACTAACATGACAAGTGTAGATTTAGGTAAATGGAAATTCGTGATTAAGCCATCAATGCACTTAAATTCATATCCTGGGTATATAAAAATCGATGTCCAGTCACTATCTTCCTGTAATTGACCTTCAAATTTATTCGCAACTGTTTCAAGCGTGCGTGTTGAAGTAGTTCCAACCGAAATCACACGACCTCCCGCAGCTTTTACTCGGTTAATGGTATCTGCCGTTTCTTGCGAAAGTCGATAAAACTCTGAATGCATTTCATGGTCGTCAATTGAATCAACGCTTACTGGTCTAAACGTACCCAGACCAACGTGAAGCGTAATAAATACAACTTCTACACCTTTTGCTCTAATGTCATCTAACAACTCGTCCGTAAAATGAAGACCTGCTGTAGGTGCAGCTGCAGAACCGCGTTCTTTGGCGAAGACCGTTTGATAGCGATCTTTATCATCTAATTTCTCTCGAATATACGGAGGTAAGGGCATATCACCTAATTGATCTAAAATCTCGTAAAAAATACCATCATAAGTAAATTTGAACAGACGACCTCCGTGGTTAGCTTCACCAACACATTGTGCACGCAGTAAGCCTTCGCCGAAAGATACAACTGTACCCACTTTAACTCGCTTCGCAGGTTTCACTAATGTTTCCCACACATCGTCTTCAGTTTGCTTTAAGAGAAGAATTTCGATGTTGGCACCTGTATCTTCTTTAACTCCCATAAGACGCGCTGGGAGCACGCGTGTATCGTTTAAAACAAGGCAATCGCCTGCTTTAAATTCATGGAGAATATCTTTAAACGTGTGATGAGTTACTTCACCACTATCTTTATCCAGTACTAAAAGCTTGCTCGATGTACGATCGGCAAGCGGTGTTTGAGCAATTAATTCTTCTGGTAAATGAAAATCAAAATCTTCTACTTGCATGGGTATACTTCCTTTTTATTATTATTCCTCAAAATAAGGGTAGTTAAGATGGTCATAAGCGAGTTTCGTCACGACACGTCCTCTTGGTGTCCGTTGTAAGAAACCAATTTGCAATAAGTAAGGTTCATAGACATCTTCAATTGTTGTCGATTCTTCTCCAATACTTGCAGCAATTGTATCAAGTCCAACAGGTCCACCTCTGAAGCGTTCAATCATGCCAACTAGTAACTTATGATCAATATGATCTAGACCGAGTGCATCAACTTGCAACAATTCGAGGGCTTCTTGTGCAGTGTCGATTGAGATGGTGCCGTTTCCTCGGACTTGAGCGAAATCTCTCACCCGCTTCAATAAGCGATTAGCAATACGAGGTGTTCCTCGAGAACGACTAGCAATCTCACCAGCTGAAGGATGGTCAATTTCTGCGTCAAAAAGGGTAGCACTCCTAGTGACAATTTCGGTTAACGCATGATTATCATAATAATCAAGTCGCAGTAATACACCGAAGCGATCCCGCAGTGGAGCAGATAATGCTCCTGCTCTCGTCGTGGCACCTATTAACGTGAATGGTGGTAAATCAAGGCGCACAGAACGAGCTGACGGTCCTTTTCCAACGACAATATCCAGACAGAAATCTTCCATTGCTGGATACAATACTTCTTCAATCGAACGATTTAAACGATGGATTTCATCGATAAATAAGACGTCACCTGGTTCAAGTGAGCTGACAATCGCCGCTAAATCGCCTGGACGTTCAATCGCAGGTCCACTCGTCATTCGAATATTGACTTCCATTTCATTAGCAATAACAGCTGCTAAAGTAGTTTTCCCAAGTCCAGGAGGTCCATACAATAAAACATGGTCCAGACTTTCTTTGCGCATTTTGGCTGCCTTCACAAATATGTCTAAATTATTTTTGACTTTATCTTGGCCTATGTACTGGGACAAATATTGTGGGCGAAGTGATTGTTCAAATCGTTCATCAAACTCCGACACTTCGGTAGAAATAACGCGTTCTTCCATGCTTATGACCTCCCTTCATCAGCCTTGCTTTAATAGCAATTGTAATGCTTTTTTCATGTAGCCTTCTGTATCCAGTGCTTCTGGTAAAGAGACTAATTGTGGGCGTACTTTCACTAGTTCACGATCTGAATAACCAAGAGCAGCAAGTGCTAAGAATGCTTCTTCTAGCTCAAGCTTTCCTGATGTTTCAGGGAACAATTGGAGTTCGTCTTCTCCACTTGGCATGTCATAATCGATAGATAAGTCACCTAGTTTTCCTTTTAAATCAAGAATCATTTGACGCGCTGTTTTTTTCCCGACTCCCGGGAATTTCACCAAAAAGGTCTCGTCTTCTCGTTCAATTGCTTGTACAACTTGTGATGGTTGTCCACTAGCAAGTATGGCTAACGCTCCTTTTGGGCCAATGCCAGACACTTGAATCAGTTTGCGAAAAAGTTCGCGCTGGTCAAGCGAAACGAAACCAAAAAGCAACTGCGCATCTTCACGAACATTCAAATGTGTAAAGATTTGCTTTGGTTCTGGCGACACACGAAATGCGTATGGGTTAGGTGTGAATATTTGCCACCCTATCCCTTGTTGTTCTACCGTCATATATTCAGGTGTTATACGTGTAACTACACCTTTTATGTAATCGTACATTTAAGTCTCTCCTCACATTCAACGTACTGATTATAGCATATAAAACGGATGTTCGCAGAAGGAAACCTAGCAATCACCCATGATATCTAATAGAAAATTATGTGCGTATTTTATTAAGGAACTATCATTCACAAATGAAATGTTTCAAACTTAGTATGAATGGGAATAGATTCTCAACAACAATACCTACTAAATTGGAGGCGTTTTATATGGGAAGAAATAATGATACCTTTACTCACCAAAACAATCAACACAACAATCAAAATGAGCAAGGTGAAGTAAATGAATTACAGCGTAAAAAACTGCAGTACAATCAAGAACATAGCAACCATGATGAAAATGAAAAAGTAGAAAATGCACAAAATGAACAAAGCCTGGAAGATTCTAAAGAATAAATGCACTAATAAACAACACCCGTGATTTCCACAATCACGGGTGTTGTTTTGTTCGTAAGTAATGATAGTCAATCCAAAAGCATTATTTTTCCGAACTAATCACTTTCAAAGCTACGTTTTCTCAAACAAACGTAGCTGTTCAGTTGGTTCATGATTTTCTACCACAATCATCCCATAATTGAGGCATATGTTTTAAAGCCTTGTCTGTAAATACTTTTAATTTCGGTAAAAATCCACGTAGTTGCAAATCTGATAATGTACTAGCATACAACCACTCACGCATCAGTTCGTTTGGAAATAATAAATAGTTCCAATCGATTTTGCGCAGAGACGGATGCTCTTGAATAAGTGCTTGTAAATCATAATCAAAATGCGGTAACACGCGATGCGACCATAAAATAAGCTCTACTTCTGGTGGTCCTAAGCAAGCCAAGTCAAAATCAATGATGTACAAGCGATCTTTTTTATCACTCACAAAATTGTGATGAACGATATCACCATGCAATAGCGTTAAGTTGTTACTTCGAATCGGCCGGAGCTGATCTAACGAAGCTTTGGCAAGTTCTGTAATTCTCTGTGTTTTTGATGGCCCTAGTTTTTGATTTAAAAACGGCTCAAGTTGTTGCCATTTTTCTAATCGATGTGTCCATTTGCGAATTAAATCGATTTCATGGAAATAAATAGATTTGTGCCAAGCAATCTTTTTATTAGTAGCATGGAGTTGATGTAGTAATGAAAGTGATTTTATGCGGTCATTGGACTGACTGAATTTCACTTTACGACCACTATCAATCCATGGTTGTTGAATGACCAGTGCATCTGGATATGGCTCTACCGCCACGATATAATCAGCACCAATAGATTTTAATTGTTCATGTATAAAGCGGATTTTTGCGGCATCATCATGACGTTCGTATTTCTTTAATGAATACGTATGGGGTCCAATTTGCCATTTCCACACATTAGGCTTTAATTGGACATAATTCCCTCGTTCCACTTTTCAGTAATAGCGAACGGGATTTTGGTATCCCCATTGCCCTTGATGAGCAGGCCACATGTGACAAGGTGAGCATGCCATAAATGGTGCCATGTGCTGAGGCATATGCTGCGGCATCATCTGTTGAGGCATCATGTTAGGATGACCTTGGTTTTCGCCAAGTGTTTGAGTTGGAAACGGTGGTTGAGCGAAAACGTGTTGTGCAGGGTAATGATGTCCACATCCACAAGGTCGCGGAGGTGGCGGTGCACAACCACATGGCGGCTGTTGATGGTGTTCATAGTGTGGAGGTAACATTGGAATTTCTAGTGATGAAGAATCACATAAAGAACTTGTATCATCTAATTCCCAACCATGTGTTGGTTTAGGCATAGGTTTTGCCTTTGGTAATGGTTTCGGTATTGGTTTCGGTACAGGTGTTGGTGCTGGAATTGGTGGTGGAGGCGGCGGTGGTGGTGCTGCTTGTGCTGGCATCTGTACGTGAAGATTAACATCCATATCAGGTACCGGCATCCAACCATAAGGAATAAATTGCGGCATCATTTGAGTCATCGTTAAATTTTGATTAATCGGTTGCGGCATCATTTGTGGTGGCATTTGAACGGGTGGTTGTGGTATAGGTTGCGGTATTGGCTGCGGTTGCATAGTTAGCTTAGTAGGTTTAGTAGGTTTCGGTACTGGCATCGGTTTAGGAGCTGGCTGAGCTGTATACTCCTCCTTACTTTTCTTCACCGGGCGATCATTGGTATACGGATGTTCTTTCATCTCATGCATTTTCGTCGATTTTTCCGGAACGAAAATTTTCATCCCCGGAACGATGTAATCCGGATTTGCCAAATGCGCGTTTAAACGTTTTACTTCATCAAAAGATACACCATACTGTCTGGAAATTTTCCATAGTGTATCCCCTTTTTGCACAACATGTACGTGCAAAATACTTCCCCCTCTCATCCATGTATCCTATGAATGAAGTTTTGATTTGGTCACTTTTTAGGTGTACATGATAAACTATGAGAACAAGTGCTATAGTTATGCATGAAAAGGACGGGATTGTGTTGAAGAAATTATTAGGTGAAGAACGACGACAAAAACTACTTGAACTGTTAAAGACGGCGACTGAGCCTATCAAAGGAACTGACTTTGCGAAAAAAGCTGGTGTTAGCCGACAAGTCATAGTTGGCGACATGACCTTACTTAAAGCACGCAATGAGCCCATCTTAGCAACCAGTCAAGGATATATTTATATGAGTCAATCGAATACCGACCTTGCCTTTGAGCGTCAAATCGCGTGTGTTCACACACCTAGTGATGCACAGGAAGAATTGTATACTCTTGTAGATGCAGGTGTGGTGGTAAAAAACGTCACGGTTGAACATCCGGTTTACGGTGAATTAACGGCATCCATTATGGTCGCCAATCGACATGAAGTCGATTTATTCTTGAGTCGAGTAAAAGAAACTGGTGCTAGTTATTTATCTGAATTGACCGACGGCATTCATTTACATTTAATCGCAGCCAACACAAGTGAATCTTTAGATGCTGCAATTGAAGGAATGCGTTCTAAAGGGTTTTTGGCTGATGATCAATAGTAATGAAAGTGAAAAATCTAATTTGGCAGCTCGTCGCTTTTGCGAGAGCTGCTTTTTTGTGGGTGAATCGAGTGGGAATTAGGAGGTAATTGGATAGTTGCAACCAAATCGTGAAAGTTGCAACCAAATCGGAAAAGTTGCAACGAAACAAGAAAAGTTGCAACGAAACAAGAAAAGTTGCAACCAAATGAAGAAAGTTGCAACGAAAACACGATAATCATCCTAAACTCTTAGAAATAAAAAAGGAATGATTGCAGAATCTGCAATCATTCCTTTTTGTATGTAAAATATGTACCAAGAGATTTTACTTCGCACCCTAGAGCACGTAGTTCTTCTTTAGCACCTTGCATCATCGTTGCATTTTCATCTTCTAGAACATCCATGATAAAGAAATAATGACCAAGTCCTGTTTTTAATGGGCGCGATTCAATTTTACTCAAATTCAACTGACGCCATGCAAATACAGATAACACTTGATGTAGTGCTCCCGATCGATCATCCACTGGTAAAGTGATCATAAGAGTCGTTTTTGGTGATTCGTCATGACCTGCTTTATTCAGCTTTCTGTTTGTTTTTTGAAGGACAAAAAATCGCGTATGATTGAAATGAAAATCATGAATATTCGATTCCACAATGGTTAATCCATATTTCTTCGCAGCAAATTCATTACCGATAGCAGCATACGTTTTGTCAGGATGCTCAGAAACAAATTTCGCTGCAGCTGCAGTCGAGGTTGTTTGTTCTAAAGGAATCCCACGGAAACGGTAATATAAATATTTATGACACTGGGCGAGAGCATGAGGATGGGAAAATACCGATTCGATATCTTGCCAGTTCGTTACTTGCTCAGGATGAACCATAAAATGTTGCTGGATCGGTGATAAAATTTCTGCTGACACATGTAATTTTACATCGTGAAACAAATAATCAATGGTAAGGGGTACAGAGCCCTCCAGAGCATTTTCTAGAGGTACAACGGCATATTCGACTTCATCGTTGGCAACCGCTTCTATACACTCAGGAATGGTCGCATAGGGCACCAGCCACTCCCCTTCAAACACTTCACCTGCTGCTAAATGTGTAAAGGATGCTTCTGGTCCTAAATAAGCCACTCGTGATTCCCACGATTGTTTTACCATGTTAAACACTCCTTAAGATGCACCCGAACTAATGACTTCCGCTGACTCCACAAAATCTAAACGTTTCAATTGTTGAAGGAAATCATCCAATTGGACATTCATCGCCGTAACATCCAAGGAAAGCGTCACATTGGCACGCCCTTGGATAGGAATGGTTTGATGAATCGTCAGCACATTACATTGCGTTTCTGCAACTGTATGAAGTAGCGTAGCCAAAGTTCCTTTGCGATCCTCTAGTTGTAAAAACACTGTTAAAATACGTTCGCGAACAATGGAATGGAATGGAAAGACGGCATCTCGATATTTATAAAAAGCGCTACGTGATAAGTCCACTTTTTTTACCGCGTCCCAAATTGACGCGACTTCTCCACTTTGCAATAACTCCTTGGCTTCAAGTGTTTTTTGCATCGCTTCCGTCAACACATCTTCGCGTACTAAAAAATATCGTTGTTCAGATACGTCTTTCATGTCTCCATCCTCACTTTCTATTCGATGAATTCAAATTCGAATTCGAGAAGTCTTACAGTATCGCCATTTTCTGCACCACGTTCACGAAGTGCTTCATCAACACCCATACCACGAAGCTGACGTGCGAAACGACGAATTGAATCTTCACGTGAGAAGTCGGTCATCTTGAATAAACGTTCAATTGACGAACCACTTAATACGTACGCGCCATCGTCATCACGTGATATATCGAAACCTTCACGTTCAGATGTATGCTTGTAAAGAACCGTTTTATCAGACTCTTCTTCATCCATTTCGTGAAGCAAGAAATCTTCTGTTACATCAAGTAAATCAGCAATAGCGAATAATAATTCATTTAACCCTTTACGTGAAAGTGCTGAAATCGGGAAAATCTTCACATCTTCCGGTAATTTCTTACGGAATTCTGCTAAGTTTTCTTCTGAATCCGGCATATCCATTTTGTTAGCAACCACTAATTGTGGACGCTCAGTTAAACGCAAGTTATATTGACGAAGTTCTTCGTTAATCGTCACATAATCCTCATATGGGTCGCGTCCTTCAATTCCAGACATATCAATAACATGCACAATAACACGTGTACGTTCAATATGACGTAAGAATTGGTGACCTAGACCTACACCTTGGCTAGCGCCTTCAATAAGACCTGGTAAATCAGCCATCGCAAAGCTACGGTGATCTGTTGTCTCAACCATTCCTAGGTTAGGAACAATCGTCGTGAAATGATAAGCAGCAATTTTTGGCTTCGCTGCAGAGACAACTGAAAGTAGTGTAGATTTCCCAACACTTGGGAATCCAACTAATCCTACGTCAGCTAATACTTTAAGCTCTAAAACTACATCAATTTCATGCCCCGGTTCGCCTTTTTCTGACAGTTCAGGTGCTGGATTTTGAGGTGTTACAAAACGACAGTTTCCGCGTCCTCCACGGCCACCTTTTGCAATAACTGCTTGTTGACCATGTTCAACTAAATCAGCTAATACTGGACCGCCTTCTTCAGCCATTACCACGGTACCCGGTGGAACTTTAATAATTAAATCTTCTGCACCACGGCCGTGCATACCTTTACTTTGTCCGTGATCTCCACGGTCCGCTTTAAAGAATCGTTTGTAACGGAAATCCATTAGTGTACGTAAACCTTCTTCAACTTCAAAGATTACGCTTCCTCCACGGCCGCCATCTCCGCCTGCGGGTCCACCGTTTGGAACATACTTTTCACGACGAAACGCGACCATACCATCTCCGCCATCTCCGCCTTTAATGGATATCTTTACGTGATCTACAAACATAGACTATCCCTCCTTGCTTTCTTCTATATGAAAACGCCAATTCTTGGACGTTTTGCATTCATGAGTCAATGTAACTTGTGGTTCATGGTTAATTTCATGCTGTATTGGTTCCCATTCTCCGATTGCTTCAAACGTAAGTTTAAATCCAGACTGGGTACACACAATATGAATGTGTAATTGTTGTTCTGTAAAGGGACTTAATTGTGTGTGCAAAAGCTTAATTGCTTGTTCAAGCACATCACGAATCGAGGAATCTAATAAGGCATTACAGGTAGTCTCAATATGACTAGATATCTTCACTTGAAAGCCAGCAAAACGCCAATTCACGGTTTGAAGCCACTCAGAAGTGAGGGGTAGACTTAACTTCGACAATTCATAAAATGCTTTAACTTCAGTGGTATAGTGATTAATGACCTCTTTCGCTTCATCCAGTCGCTCTAAATCAATATTCATTTTAATAAGCTGCAACTGATTTAAAAAATCATGTCTTGCATATCTCAATGCTTCATTTACTGAAAATGCTTTATCGGTCATATATCTCACACTCTCCATTATGCTAATCTCATTTCCTTAGTATACCAAGAAATGAAGCGATTTTGTTGCAAATTAGAAAAGCGTAAAGCGCTACCTTAGTTCGACACCGGACTCTGGAAGGAACGAATCGAAAACTTACTTTCGAATGAGTCCCTAAAGCTTAGATGCGAAATAGCGCTTGTAGCTAAACACAGAATATCTAAATCCGTGTGTATTTCTAAGTAAATATTGTTTTTTGGAAAAAGAAAAAGGACTGCAGTTATGCAGTCCTTTGGCTGTTTGAATTAAGCTTCTTGAGCTACAGGATATACACTAACTTTTTTCTTGTCGCGGCCGTAACGCTCAAAGCGTACAATACCGTCAACTTTCGCAAAAAGTGTGTCATCTCCACCACGGCCTACGTTTTCACCTGGATAAATTTTAGTACCGCGTTGACGGTATAAAATCGAACCACCTGATACGTGTTGACCATCAGCGCGTTTAGCGCCAAGGCGTTTTGATTGTGAGTCACGTCCGTTACGAGTCGAACCTACTCCCTTTTTCGAAGCGAAAAACTGAAGATCTAATCTTAACATCATTTGTTTCACCCCCTACTTTTTGAAGGTTATTTTTATATACTGTCCATAATCTTTTTCAATCGTTTGTAAAGAAACAATCATCGCTTGTACAATTAATTGTACCTGTTCATTCGTTTTTGGAACTAAGTCCTGCGAAAACGAGACTTTGAGAAATCCGCCGTCTTGTCCTTGCTTCACATCAGGAATCACTTTAGTTAGTTCAGCGATTGCATTAACTGCTCCAAAAGAAACAGCTGTTGCGGCTGCACATACTAAATCTTTTCCATGTTCAGCAAAATCTGCATGGCCTTTCATTTCAAAAGAAAGAATGTCATTGGATTGATTTTTATCAATCGTTACTTTAATCATCTTTTACACATCTTATAGATTGATCGAATCAATCACAAGTTTCGTGTAAGGTTGGCGATGACCTAGTTTACGATGATAGTTCTTTTTAGCTTTATATTTGAAAACAGTGATTTTTTTAGCTTTGCCGTTTTTCACGACTGTCGCTTTAACTGTTGCTCCTTCAACGAAAGGAACTCCAACTTTCACATTGTCTCCACCTACGAATAATACTTTATCAAATGTGAAAACTTCATCAGCATCAACACCTAATTTTTCGATGTAGATTTCTTGACCTTTTTCAACTTTGATTTGCTTACCACCAGTTTCAATAATTGCGTACATTTTACTGCACCTCCTCTTAGACTCAGACTCGCCTTAAATGAGGTGATCTTTTCAGATACTTTGACCTCTTCAGAGCGGTTGTAGTAGCACGGGTGCTACAAACAATAACATTAAAACTTTACCATACTGCTAAGGTAGCGTCAACTGCTTCGTCACAATTTTATTGAAAGCTTCTTCATATTTCCGATATTGCCATGTGCGAATATTTTGAAATGCGATAAATGTAAATATAAATGCGAGATGCATTTGATTATATGTAACTAATATAAGCAAGGTAGAAACACAGATAGACAATGCTAAATGAGTGTTTTGATGATATTTCGGAAGTATGGCCTTCAACGCTTGTCCTCCATCTAAAGGCAAGATGGGAATCAAATTCAGCGCAAGTATCGTCAATTGAACTTGATTAAAAAAAGCTTGTCCTGGAAAAGTAAAAAATTGTGCAGTCAAATAAAGCACCGCCGTTGCAAGTGGCCCAGCAATCGCAATAAGCCACTGTTGATGTGAGGGAGCAAGGTAAAGATTTTTGATTTTAATCGCTCCACCATAGGGGAGAATGGTACAACTCGTCAACTTAAGGCCCGTCCATTTGGCTGCCGCAATATGACCTAATTCATGAAAGATCAACGAGCAAATAATGATGCTGTAGTGCGCGAGCTGCGCAGTAGCTATCAAGTAAATAATGATAGGAATCATAATCGGATGCATACGAATTTTAGTAAAGTACATCGGTCATCCATTCTGTAACTGCAGAGGGTTCTAAATTTATACCTCCACGTTCTATTTTCACAAACATCGATCCTGGCTGAACTTCTGCAATTAAGTCATTCTCTCCAACCGCTGTATATGGTAAATTAGAAAAATTTTCTACAAAACCATAGGTCACAATATCTCCACCATCATAAAGAACCGTCATCGTTTTCCCCGTATGACGCGTGTGACCAGTAAACAGAATGATTCCATCTTCTCTGGCAGTCACTTGAATCGGTGTATTGTATGAAACTAGCACACCTTCTTCATAAGGTTGCATAGTCTCATAAGTCGCCATCGTCGGAATCATTTCATCTTTGGGAGTTGCTGCCACAGGAATGAGTTCGGGTTGATAATCTCTTGGTAACTGCGCGAGAACAAATTCGCGAACCATTTGAATATCTTTCCCTTGGGTAAATAGTGTGCGTAGTTGTGAAGTTCCACCTTTTTGCTCTTGGATTTGAACGATAGCAATGATGCCAACGGTGAATATACATGCGATGATCCATTTTTGTGCAGATTTCATGCTGCAGCCCCCCTTTTTGGGTAGTATATGCAGACTTAGTTTTATATATTTCTATGGATATATAGATTTTAGAGTGAGAGTTATAGGGAGGTTTTGATTTCGTTGCAACTTTCGTCATTTGGTTGCAACTTTTCTGTTTTCGTTGCAACTTTTGCTTTTTCGTTGCAACTTTCTCGATTTGGTTGCAACTATCCAATTTCCCCCTAATTCCCGACCGGTTTTACCACAAAAACGCAGCCTTTCGCGTAAGCGCAAGGCTGCCAAATTAGATTTTAACCCTTTATCTCTTCCTCATTTCAAATGCTAGAAATGATTCCAACCGCCATGGTTCAAATTTCAATGTATAGATTCTATTTTTATCACTACCACTATACTTTTCTATGCACTTCTTTAATAATCTCGAAGTTAAATATTTATCGTCAATCCCCAACCACCACTTCACATCTCTACTTGTAGTTTCGCTGCCAAATAGAAGTTGGTATTCTTGCAATGTCGCGAAATGTGCATCCTTGTCATGACATCCACAATATCCGCACACCCACGTAGAATACACTCGATTCATCCCTATTGCGAAACATTTCCCGCATTTCACTCCTGGACGAATCTCTTTTCGCTCGATACCAAGTCGCTCCATTAATCCCACATCATGGACAGTATAAGTTCCACGTTTCAGAATATGCCGTACTTTTTTCAACTCTTCATTTGTCAAAAGCTTATTACTCTTAGCTTCCATCTCTTCGAGTGTATCGCACATGGCGTCGATAGGAACTGAACGGAAAAGCGTTGGAGGTTGAATAACAATGCCTGATCGACTCGCAAAGACAATTAAACCTTGAACGGGAATGTGAACTCCTCTAAGCGTAAATTTTCTCTGCAAAACTCGTACCGCTCTCTGCAATTGAAGTTCCGGATTTCTCATACCCTCCTTCTTACCGCCGTCAATTACCCGGTAAAATTGTTTTGACGTGGAATCAAAATAAAATTCACCCTTCATATTTTTCACTTCCAAAATGCAAATCATCTTCGGTGTCACCACAATAATGTCCATTTGAGTGTTGTCCATCACGACATTTCGATAAATCTCCATTTTGCCAGTTAAAACAACCTCTCCTAAAAATCGCGATACTTTATCCTCGCCAGCAAATCCTGCTTTTGTCGTCCGATAATCTTCGCTAATCAATCTTTTATCGACAACTCTCGAATGCAATACACACATTCTTAACACATGCAACTCGAATGTTTTCAAATTATTCAGTCTTATCACTCCTAAAAAAATCCTCCACTCATTCAATAGTGGAGGATTTAACTAATTTATTTAGCAAAAACGGCTTTTAATTTTGAGAATATGCCTTTTTTCTGCGAGTCCATAGACATTAATGGTACCGATTCGCCTAAAATACGACGCGCAATGTTGCGGTAGCCTTGAGCAGCACGGTTTGTTGGATCCATAACTACTGGCTCACCTTTGTTAGAAGATGTAATAACGCTTTCGTCATCCATAATGATACCAAGTAAATCAATAGATAAGTGTGTCGTAATTTCATTAACATCTAACGCATCGCCGGCTTTCATTAAATGTTGGCGAATACGATTGATAATCAATTTTGGTGGAGCAATATCTTCTTGTTCAAGCAAACCGATAATACGATCCGCATCACGCACTGCTGAAATTTCAGGAGTGGTAACGACGATTGCGCGGTCTGCACCTGCTACTGCATTTTTGTATCCTTGTTCAATACCTGCAGGACAGTCAATTACGACATAATCATAGTCACGTTTTAATTCCGTTACAAGTTCTTTCATTTGCTCCGGGTTAATAGCATTTTTGTCTGTCGTTTGCGCTGCTGGAAGTAGATATAATTTGTCATCAAAACGTTTATCTTTTACTAAAGCTTGGTGAACTTTACAACGACCTTCGATTACGTCAACCAAATCATAAATAATTCGGTTTTCTAATCCAAGTACTACGTCTAAGTTACGTAAGCCAATATCAGTATCGATTAAACAAACTTTCTTGCCTTGAAGTGCCAATGCAGTCCCAAGGTTGGCGGTTGTCGTTGTTTTGCCAACGCCTCCCTTACCTGAAGTAATTACGATAGCTTCTCCCACATTAGCTTCCTCCTTTAAATGTAGATAATTGCGGTCTTAATAAACGCAGTTCTTGTAATCTATCGATTGCAATGAAGCCATTTGCATGCAAATATGCGCATTCCATCTCGGGTTGTTCAGAAAGAATCGTCAATTCATCCGTCATTGTTTCAAGTGTTTCATCAATCTTAATATGTGTCGCTTCTAACCAAGATGCCGCGATAACAGCCTCTTTATTGCCATTCGCCCCTGCATGTGCACTACCTTTTAAGCGGCCAAGTACAAAAATATTGCCACCCGCTACGATTTTGCCATTAGGGTTAACATCTCCTACGACGACTAAATCACCTTCTGCTTTGACAACTTGTCCAGAGCGAACGATGCCAACATATGTTTCTGATTGACGCTCTAAAATGCGTCGATTGCTTTCTTCTACGGAAATGACATCGCTTTGCACTCTTGAGACACGTAAATGTGGAGACGTGTGCACGCTTGCAATGAGTTCTTTTATTTGTTCTTCAGAGCAATAGCGATTTCCAAGTTGTAATAATACCTCTGCTTGTCCATCGATGCCTTCGTCCGAAACTTTTAGCTTTAGTTCATCCACCAGTTCGGCATATGCGCATTGATCATCAAGCCGAAGCACTAGACCATCTTTTGTCCCTTTTATGTAGACTAGTTGCTTTTTCGTCAAATGCGTCACCTCACGCGTAGAATCAATTTGGCTGATTTAATCGTTGCAACAATCGTGCATTGATTACATATTTAAATGCCCAGCCTAGCACCACTAAGAAAATTGAATTTGCAATCATTGTTGGAATGAGACGATCGCTAACAAAAGCTTGTAACGAAATATCGGTCAATCCAATTAATGAAAAGAATTGGTATAACGCGAACTCAAGACCAGCAACTAACACCAGTGACACGATTGTTGTCACCAATAAGTTCTGGTGTATGAATTTCACTATATAACTAGCTAGTAAACAAATTAATGGATATAAAAAAGAATACAATCCAATAATATCAATGAAAAACACATCATACAAGAGCCCAAAAAGTAATGCATACGCCATCGCGCGGTTGCGACTATAGTAGATGGAAATGAATATCAAATACATGATGAGAAATCGAGGGATTAAATACCGATACTCCCCGTTAATATCTAGGGGAGAAAATAGCCCGAAAACGGGTTCAAGATAAAAAAGCACGACAGCAATGGCTGGAACAATAAAACGCTTCATGATTCGTCCTCATCAGTCGCAGTATTTTCTCCATCTGTCCCATCGACCGTTGTCATAACTCGTTTGGCAATCATCACGTGGTCAAGCAGGGCAAAATCAGCTGCAGGTTTTACATAAGCCATATTCGTTAAACCAAAATCGTCTGTCGATACTTCAGTAATTTCCCCGACCAGAAGACCTTTCGGGAATATCCCACCTAGTCCAGATGACATGATTTTCTGACCTTTTTTGATTTCAATATTTGAATCGATTCGTTTTAGAATTAGTTCGTTTCGCTCATCATCGTATCCTTCAATTAAGCCGAATACTTCTTTATCGCCCATTACCATCGCAGATACGCGATAGTTTGGATTTTGTGTCGATAAAAGTTCTACAGTAGAAGTAAATGGTGTCGTAAGTATGATTTTCCCAATTAAGCCTTGTGCGGTCATAATTGCCATGTTCTTTTCGACTCCGTGAACTTCGCCTTTATCGAGTATTACTTTTTCTTCCCACTGATCAGGATTTCTCGCGATTACAGTTGCTTGTATCGGCTCATACTTTCGAAGATCGTCTTGTTTGTCTACAACTTCTCTTAATCTCGTATTCTCGGATGATAAATCGTTGACGTCAGCTTGTAATTTCGCAAATTCTTCTAAACGACCTTTTAATCGTTTATTTTCTTCATACGTATTTAACAAAGAATCAACATTATCGAAAACACCTGTTATGTACTGTGTTGGTTTCGAGAAAATAGATTGCCCAAAACCAACCACATCTTTAATAATTTGTTCAGGTAACGATGCATTATCACGATCTTTGAGAGAGAAGCTGATCAATGCCACAAGAAAGATTACCCCGACAAGCAGCAAAATCAATCGCTTATTCGAAAAAAGTTGTGGCATTAGAACGGTCCTCCTTATTGTTTAGAATTTTGGCGAATCATATTCATATGCTCAAGCGCCATTCCCGTACCGATTGCAACGCAGTCTAACGGGTTCTCTGCAATAAAGACTGGCATGCTTGTCTCATCACTAATCACTTTATCCAAGTTCTTAAGTAATGCGCCACCGCCAGTTAAGACAATTCCACGTTCCATCACATCTGCAGATAATTCTGGAGGTGTTTGTTCTAATGTTTTCTTCACTCCATCAATAATTGCAGTAACTGATTCTTTCAACGCTTCTGCAATTTCTTCAGAAGAGATTTCAAGTGTTTTTGGAAGACCTGTCACTAAATCACGGCCACGAATTTCCATTTTCTCAACATTATCAATGACTTTAGCAGAACCGATTTCTATTTTAATAGCTTCGGCTGTACGTTCACCAATCGTTAAGTTGTACATTTTACGAATATAACTAGTAATCGCATGATCCATCGCGTCACCAGCTACGCGCACTGATTCACTTGTCACAATCCCACCAAGTGAGATAACTGCAACTTCAGTTGTACCGCCACCGATATCTACTACCATGCTACCTGTTGGTTCCCATACTGGTAAGTTTGAACCGATTGCTGCCGCAAATGGTTCTTCAATCGTTACAGCATCTCTTGCGCCAGCTTGACGAGCTGCATCAATTACTGCCCGACGTTCAACAGACGTAATTCCATAAGGTACGCAAATCATGACGTTTGGCTTTTTCCAAGTACCGCCTGACGCTTTCATTGCTTCTTTTAAATAATACTGAATCATTGCTGTTGTGATATCAAAATCTGCAATAACTCCATCTTTCATTGGGCGAATGGCAACGATTGAACCTGGAGTACGACCAATCATATTTTTAGCATCGTTACCTACTGCCACGATGTCACCATTATTTGTATTTTTAGCTACTACTGAAGGTTCGCGTAATACGATCCCTTTTCCTTTAATAAATACCAAAGTATTTGCTGTGCCAAGGTCTATCCCGACATCTTTTGCTCCGAATCCAAACACGTTTTGTTCTTCCTTTCTATCCTTAGCCAGTTAATCTTAGCTTAGTTTAAACCATAACTTTGATTATAACGGATAAAAAGAGAAAATCACAGTGTCACATGTAACCCTTTTCTTTCAAACTTATAAATTGATGATCTCCGATAATCACATGGTCAAGTAATTCGATGCCCATGATCTGTCCGGCTTCTTGAATTCTCTTCGTTACCTCTATGTCTTCTGGTGACGGAGACGGGTTCCCAGAAGGGTGGTTATGAGCGCAAATAATCGAGGCGGCAGAACGTTTCACCGCTTCTCTGAATATTTCTCGGGGATGTACAATACTAGCATTTAAACTGCCTATAAAGATCGTTTGTTTGTGTAAAACTTGATTTTTCACATTCATAAATAGCACAACAAAATTTTCTTGCTTTAATGACGTCATATCCGCCATTAAATAGGTTGCAGCATCTTTTGGTGAACGCACGGTGAATTTTCCATCTGTTTGTTGTTGAGCTAAGCGTCGACCAAGTTCGACTGCCGCTAGTAATTGAACTGCCTTTGCTTCACCGATTCCTTTTATCGACATGATTTCTTCAATCGTGGCATTTTTCAATTCGTGAAGTTGTTCAAAAAATACTAATACTCGATTGGCTAAATGAAGAACTGATTCTTGTTTCGTACCTGTTCGCAACAAAATCGCAATCAACTCTTGATTTGATAACGCTGTAGCACCTTGTTTCATTAATCTTTCACGGGGGCGATCGGAAGCCGGCACATCACGGATCATCAATGTTGGTTTGATATCAGTTATCATAGCGTGCTCCAGCCTTTACATGTTCAATAAGTTCTAAGTGCTTTAGTTCTCGATAAAGCCCAGCTATTGGTAAGCCAACTACGTTATTGTAGTCGCCATTCACGTGTTCAACCATTAAGGCGCCAGCAGTTTGAATGCCATAAGCCCCCGCCTTGTCAAAACAATCTCCACTAGCTACGTAATTACTAATCCATTCCTCAGAAAGAGAGAAGAATGTAACTTTGGTTTTCTCGAAAAACACGCTACAAATATCGTCGAAATAAATGGCCACACCTGTAATGACGGTATGCGTCCTTCCAGACAATTTACGCAAATGATCTTTTGCCATCTCTACACTATCTGGCTTTCCTATCGGTTCGTCATCGATAAAAACCATCGTATCTGCACTAATGACGATGGCATGTTGATTATGTTCAGCCACTTGTAGACCTTTTTCCATGGCAATATTACAAACTAATTCAGCTGGTGATAAGCCAAAAACTGATTGTTCATCCACTTCTATCGTTTTCACTTCAAATGGTGCACCTAGTAACGATAGTAGTTCCTTTCTTCTCGGTGAGGCAGATGCTAAAATAAGCGGTTTTGTTGTCTTAAATTTCATTCAAATCAGCTCCTTTTTGACATCATACAGAACTATTTCTCTGTTGAAAAATGTGTCAAAAGGGCAATAATTTAATTTTGACCACTTAACCATCCTCAAAATTCAATTTTAAGGCAGTCGTTTTGAGTAGAATAGTGCGATAAAAGTTGCACACGGATGACGTTTTTATCCTTTGAAAGTGTTGATATAGCGGCATTATTTGCTACCCAATCTTTTGGTATGGCATCCTTATTTCCAGTACTCTCAAAATTAAATTTTGCAGGGTCTGGATTTGCAAGATAAACGGGCAGATTTTTCATCGCTTTTTCGGTGCAAGCTGATGAATTTATTTTGAATGGCTTAATAAACGACTCGGTAGTGCCTTGTATTTTCATTTCACTTTCCACTACACTTGCTGCAGACCATACAAAATACTGGTTGTTCGCAATGATAATAGCTGCCGATTTCATCGCTGGAGTGGATTGCAATAAAGCCGTCGCACCATCAGCCGTCGTAAACACCGCATGTTGTTTAGCAAAAAATTGAGTCGGGTTGCCGGCATCGGCTGGGGCATCGACTGTTATTTCTTCAGCTTTCTCCGGAACCTCTTCTTTAGACCCAGTCTTCTCGGCAGTCGAAATATCTTGCCACTGAATTAAAATCGCGAATATACCGATCGACACAGCTCCGATAAAAAAGCCATGTAAAATTGCTAGAGTATAGGAAAACTTAGAGAACGTTTTCGTAAAACGCATATCATCACCTCGTTTTTCTTTAACGCTAACATTTGAGCAATAAAAAAAGACAAGACCGGTGTCGGCTTGTCTAAAAAAGTTTTCGAGTTAAACTAACAAATTCGTATACCAGTCGAGCATTTGTGTCCCATAAAAATATACGATGATAGCGGCAAGTGCGATTGACGGACCAAAAGGCACTGGCGTTTTACGACCTTGTTTCGAACGCCTCAAATGAATCACACCTACGATGGCACCAATAAAAGCAGCAAGGAATAGCGTTAACAGTGTAGGTATTATCCCCAACACCAACCCGATAACTGCGAATAATTTAATATCCCCACCACCCATACCACCTTTCGACAATATCGCAATTAATAACAAAAGACCAAACCCTCCGACAGCACCAATGATGCTGTCCCACCATGGTTCTAGTGGTGAAAAGACTCTAGCAATGATTAATAAAGCTCCAAAAAATAGTAAGACTTTGTCTGGTATCAGCATATACGCCAAATCCGATACGGTGATAATTACTAGCATGGAAATAAATAGAATCGCTACGATGAGTTCGAGTGAAAACCCGATTTTCCAGTATGCAAAAGCAAATAATACTCCTGTGGTCAGTTCCATCACTGGATAAATCCAATGAATTTTCGTACCACATCCACGACATTTCCCCTTTAAGAATACAAATGAAAATACGGGTACTAAATCCTTAAATGTCAAACGACGATCACAAATTGTGCAATGGGATGGTGGGGTAATGATTGATTCATTTTTCGGCACACGTAATCCGACAACATTAAAAAATGACCCGAAAATTAGTCCGTAAATAAAAAAGAAAATTGTATAAAGAATCTCCATAAATGCCTCTCAATCTAGAAAAACACAATTCATTCAAAGTGTTTTTGCATTACTGAATTCAAAATTTTAATAACTACCAAGGGCAGCTCCCTTTTATATTAATTAGAGGTTGATTTCCGTTGCAGACGGACGCTTTCCGCGGGCATGGCCTCAGCCTCCTCGACGAGCAAGCTCGTCTCCGGGGTCTTCAGCTCATGCTATTCCTGCCGGAGTCACCGTCTTCCACTCCAATCAACCTTAAGTTCATAATGTGCAAAACAAACAATTAAAAATGGTTACAATATTCAATATAGGTACAGAGAAGAGATTTATTTTCTACACAAACTTTATATTATGGGCTTATTAGACAGCCTCTTCACCAAGCCACTGCGTCTTTCTAGTCGCAAATATACTCTTTCGACTGATATTCAACATCTTCTTTAAACTTAACATGAACTAAACACGAGTAAGGAGGCTTGCCTGTTCATCCACGGAAGGAATAAAGACTCCCTCTGACTAAATATAGGCTCGATTAACTATATTGGTATAAATCGTTTTGAACATTTAATGCTCTTTAAACATAGCCCATAAATAAGAATTGAAACAAAAACTGGAGAAATCGTACACTCTCCAGTTTTGCTGTGATTAATATGGGATGATTAACGTTTGATAAGTCATGACTTTATTAGAATTTAAGCCATTTGCTTGCTTGATTTTTCTTTCTCCTGATCGACTACCGTAATATTGCATCGAGATGGAATACAAGGTGTCTCCACGTTTTACTTTGTAGGTTCTGTATTTTGGTTTAGCTTTGGGTTGAGCTTTTGGTTTAGATTGTACTTTTGCTGTTGGTTTCGCTTGATCTTTTTTAGCTTTAATTACTACCTTCGAAGATTTTGCAGAAGCAACCTTGGTTACTTGCTTTTTAGCAGGAGCCTTCGAGATTTCATCAGATTCGCTTGCTGTTTCGTCATCCACCTCTGTAGTCTCATCAATTTCAGAATCAACCACTTCTCCATCATCGATGCCGTCATTAGTTGGGAGCGGATCCGATTTTTCAGCAGGTGCAGGCGTATCAACTTTTGGTCCTTCATCAACAAGTTCAAGTAAATCTGGACGATAGAATGCTGTGAATGACAATGACAGTTGCAATTTGGCTGGGTCAACTTCTTCTGTTGTAACTTCACCAGGTGAACTGAATGCAATATTATCCACTATCAATATGCGATCTAATTTTTCAATCTCATCAATGAACGTTTCCAACGTTGAATACGTTGATGTCTCTATCGTTAAAGTGACTAGAAGCTGTTGAAGCGTCTCTACACCTTCTGGAGGAGCTTCAATAACAAATGGTCCTTGTGAGAATCCCATAGACTGAACAAGTGAATTCGATACGACTTCAGCTTTTTCAACTTGCAAAATGATTAATTCTGTTAATGGATCAATTGGTACTTTCTTTTGTAACTCGAGTGAACTGACAATCGGCGTTTCAGGTTGATCAGCCAGTTGTTGCTCTAATGCAAACAATACTTGTCTATCAGTTGTGAGAGTGGTTTCCGCAACTGCTAGACTATCTTTTTTCGGTACATAAAAAGTGAAATATGCATAAGCAATCATAATTAGACAAAACAAGCTTGATAAAACGATAAGACCTATTTCTTTTTGCTTTTTAGTTAAATTACTCATTTGCATCGTCTCCTTGTGCATCATCTGCAGGAGGTTGTGTTTCTGTAGCAGGTGTTTCTGCTGGTTGTTCTTCTGTCGTTTCACCCTGTGCCGGTGTTTCACCTTCGACAGGCGGCGCGTTCGGATCGAGTGGAACAGCTGTGCCATCAGCAGGCATACGTGTGTCTAAGAAAGTTATTGCATAAGTAGCTAAATAACGTGGCATTACTTCTTCTTTCTCTTCATCTTCTGTAGTTTTAGCTTCAGTCTCTTCTTCAGCTTCTTCAACTACAGGTTGATAGGAAACAGTTGACAGCTCTACATCCGTTATCATTTCAGAAGATTTAAGTTGAGTTAAGTAAAATGCCGTATCACGAGAAGTATCAAATTGAGCAGAAATGTTTACTTGGTTAGGTGTTAAAAAAGCAAAACTCATGAAAAATCCACGTTCAGGTAACAACGACGTAAGTTCGCGAATCAACGGCAACGTGTCATATTGATAAGATTCGGCCCACTCTACTGTTTTTTGTAGTTTTTGAGTGTCACTTAGTGCAGCTGTCGTTACCATTTGTTCTTGTATTGCAACTTGTTGACCTACGACTTCTGCGCTTTGTGCTGCAAGAACTTGCTGTTTATTGCTGTATGTATTACCGAGGAAATATAAAACGAGCCCCGTAACTAATCCTAAAAGAATAAGTGAGATGGCTGCTACGACAAAGCCGGGACGGTCCCGTTCTTTATCGCCAAGTAAATTAATATCTACTAACATCGTCACACCTCTTTCAAAGCTAGTCCAAGCGCTCGATTAAAACGAACAGGAATGGCTTTTCCATCTTCTAAATAAATCGTTTCACGAATAACAGTTGAAGTTGTCACATCAAAGCGGGATCCGAGTCTTTGTAATAATTCTTCCCATCCATCGAACTCACCATTAAGTAACACATGTGTGATGCCTTCATTACCTTGGTTCATATTGTAGCGATAGAAATTAATGAGTTTTTCAATCTCAGATACAAGAGCATCCATTCTAGATGATTGTGTTCCACTAAAGTAATTCGCTTCAGCTGGTTCGGCGACTTCCACGGGACGCATAAATAACGGGAAATGCTGATGGAAAATAGATACCGTATAGTTATCATTTTTGATATCTAATAACAAAATATGTTCTTCACCAGTAAACTCAAATTGCGAATACGCCAATCGATATAAAGCTAGCGGCCCAATATCCGCAACTACAGGTTTCATTTTCACATCTTCAAAAACGTCTTCATATGTATTTAAAATACTTTCTTTTGAAGCTATTAAAATCGCTTCTTTTGTTTCAGTGGATGCAGTATATGGCACTACATCAAAAACGGGGTCTTCGAAGGGTAAATATAGTGTTGAACCAATTTCAATAAAGAAGTGGCCTTTTAACTCATCCCGTCGAACGTCATGAGGATAAGGCAATTTGCGGATAATCACGTACTCGTCAGGTGCTAAGAAGCGAACAGCTTTGCGGGAAAGTTTCCATTCCTCCACGACCTCGCCTAAAATCGACACCAGCGTATCCGCGTCCACAATTTTGCCATCCGTAATGATGCCAGAAGGCAAAGAACGCTCCTCTGCACAAATTACATGCATAGGAGACGTTGACTTCACTTCCACCATTCGGATCGCATCTTCTTCAATTGTAACCGTCGCCACGCGTGTGCGTTTGTTTAAGAACGATGGTGTGAATTTCATAGAATCAGCTCCGATTATTGTTTTTAAGCCCCTGCCGTTGCTATTAAGGAATAGTTACGGTTGCTCCATTTGTACTACCTTTTTGTATATCACCATTTATTGTTTCAACAGTTGCACCGGTAAAAGTTACACTCTTACTTCCTGAATAGGTAATTCCTCCGCCAGTTGTAAGAGATGTAATAGTATTACCAGTTGAAACTCCTGCTGCTGGTTTCGCAATAGTTTCAGAACCTTTTAACTTCCCAATCGAATCTAAATATTTATCAGTTTTAAGTTTAGATACTAAAACAGTTGTTTCAGAAGAATTCTCAGTAAAATAAATATTTGCTGCACTTAATGCATTAACCGCATCGGACTTAACTGCACTGTAACGACTGTTCTCAATAATGTTCCCAATTGCCGGAATAGCAATTGCTGCTATAATCGCAAGGATTACGATTACTGCTAAAAGCTCGATTAATGTTAAACCTTTTTGATCTTTTAACTTTTGTTGAATGAACTTTCTCATTTCTTGTAGCCTCCCCTTTTTTCTCTAAATATTGGTACTAATGAGTACATTTGTATAATACCATGTTTATATGTCGAAATATATAGATAATTAGACTTTTTACTCATTTTTATTTTAGTATTTTTGAGCTATATTACATGGTAACCTCAAGCTCGAACACTATAAATATAGGTAATATGATCACTAACATAGGGGCTCCCATAAGTCCTACTAATAAAAGAATTATTATGGGTTCTATCATGCCAATTAAGTTAGTTGTTCTTATGTGTGTTAAAAAAATGAAATTGATTTTACAACTTAAATACAAGGTTCTGATTGTCTATACATTTTAGTGATTTTCACTAAAATTCTACATATTATCCATATTCTCAAACATACCAAACATAGGTAACATAATTGCCATAACGATGGTCCCCACTAGTCCCGCTAATAATACAATCATAAGTGGTTCAATCATGGCTTTTAACTTATCGGTTTCTGCATCTACTTCTTTTTCATAGAATTCAGCAACTCGCTCTAGCATGTGATCGAGTGCTCCGGTTTGTTCACCAATTGATATCATATGAGGAATGAGTGGTGGAAAAGCCCAGTGTCCCATCATGGGGCCAGTCATTGATTCTCCTCGCTCTAAACCATCTCTTGATTGAAGAATTACTTTACCGATTACTTCATTACCAACTACTTTTTCTACCATGGTTAGAGCAGTCAATATTGGAACAGAACTAGAAAATAAAGAACTTAACGTTCGTGTCATTCTAGCAAGTGCTGCTTTTTTTAAGATGTTTCCAAAGAGTGGCATTTTCAATAAAAACGTATCTAGCATATAGCGTCCTTTTGCATCTCTTTTAATTAACCATAATCCGGCCGCAAAAAGAACAGCAATAGCTACTAATATGTACCAGTATCCTTGTACGAAATCACTGGCACCCATTACGAATCTAGTAAGTAACGGCAGTTCTCCACCAAAACTACTGAACATTTCTACAAACATCGGCACGATAGATGTTAACAGGAAAATGACTACGCCAACTGCTAAAACTGCCACGATTAATGGATAGGTCATGGCTGAAACTACTTTCTGTCTAGTGACATATGCTTTTTCAAAGTGTAGAGCTAATCGATCCAATGACTCGTCAAGAGATCCCGTCAATTCTCCAGCCTGTAATAGATTGACTACCAGAGGTTCGAAAATTCTTGGGAATTTTTTTACCGCTTC
Source organism: Paenisporosarcina sp. (assembly GCF_049671445.1). Taxonomy (GTDB): domain Bacteria; phylum Bacillota; class Bacilli; order Bacillales_A; family Planococcaceae; genus Paenisporosarcina. Next base: position 46,320 of record NZ_JBATUX010000010.1, read on the forward strand.
CGATAAAGCATTACCACTTTTTAGATCGTCTGAAATTTCAACTAGAGCACGACGCAATGCTTTTGACTCCACTTGTTGTGCCAGGATGACACATGAATCCACAATAGTAACGCCAGCTCGCATTAATGTCGCAAATTGACGCAAAAACATAATGAATTGTTCACGTTTTACTGGGTTACCAATGGAAATTTCTTTTTGTAGAGCGGTTTCGGCCATTTGTTTAATTTCTGTAATGCGAATGCCGTCATCACGAAGTTTCATGATGGCTTCACGTTGATTTGCTGCTTGAACAATACCTTTTCGCACGGCTTTTCGGTCACGACCGATATATTGGAAACGTGCCATTAATGCTCTTCTCCTTCAAGATATGGCTGGGCCATCTCTTGTGTAATTTGGCCAGACTCGACCAACTCTTTCACCGAAGTTGCCATCATATGCATGCCAAGAGCACGATTAGTCATGATGACGTTTGGAATTTGATGGACTTTTGCCGTGCGAATTAAATTCGATATAGCTGGATTCGAAATTAAGATTTCAGTTGCGGCACGACGACCTTTGCCGTCCACTGTTTTAATCAAACGTTGACTGATTACAGCTTTAAGTACGCCACCAAGTTGAGTTCTCACTTGTGCTTGTTGTTCTGGTGAGAACACGTCAATAATACGTTCAATCGTTGAAGCTGCACTAGAAGTATGTAATGTACCTAACACTAAGTGACCAGTTTCAGCTGCCGTGATGGCAATACTGATCGTTTCTAAGTCACGCATTTCCCCAACAAGAATAACGTCTGGATCTTGTCGTAGCGCTGCACGTAAGCCACTTGTAAATGATTTCGTATCAAAGCCTACTTCACGTTGATCTATGATACTCGTACCATGTTCATGCATATATTCAATCGGGTCTTCCAATGTGATGATATGTAAACTTAAATCCGTATTCATATGTTTAATCATGGCCGCTAATGTGGTCGACTTTCCAGAACCCGTTGGACCAGTGACTAGTATTAAACCTTGTTTAGTTTCCGCTAATTTCTTCAACGTATTTGGCATTTGTAATTGCTCAACCGTTGGAATAATTTGCGGTATGGTACGAAAAGCAATGGAGATTTTCCCTTTTTGATGAAACGCATTGACACGAAAACGTGCAACATTTTCAACAACATGCGAATAATCTAACTCTCCTAGTTCCAAAAAAGTATCCCATAACTTATCGGGTGTAATCGCTCGTGCCATTTCTCGAGACATATCTGCAGTGATTGCTGTAGAACCAATCTTGACTAAATCCCCTTGTACACGAAAAATCGGAGGAACTCCAACTGTTATATGAATATCTGATGCTTTTTGATGAAAAGCATTGGTTAATAATTGATCGACTGATTCTCTCATTTTGCCACCTAATCTTGAAGGGCAACACGCAGAATTTCTTCTGTCGTTGTTTTGCCTTCTCGTACTTTCATTAATCCATCATCTATTAAAAAGATGGTGTCATTCGATTGGGCAATTTCACGGATTTCCGCTGCAGTACCGCCTCTGTTAATGACATTTTTAATTTGATCATCTACCACAAGCACTTCGTGAATTGCCATCCGTCCTCGATAACCCGACATCCCGCATGACGGACAACCTTTACCTCGAGATATTGTTTGAATATCAAGCCCACGTTTTTTGAAAATCTCAATTTCGCGAATACTTGGCTCTTGCTTTTCACTACAGTCACGACAAACACGACGTACTAAACGTTGTGCCACAACAGCATTAATAGAACTTGTAACTAAAAATGGTTCAACGCCCATATCCATTAAACGTGTAACAGAGGCAATCGAATCATTCGTATGGATGGTGCTCAAAACTAAGTGACCCGTTAAAGAAGCACGAATGGCTATTTCAACTGTCTCTTTATCACGGATTTCTCCGACCATGACAATATCTGGATCTTGACGCAAAATAGAACGAAGACCCGCCGCAAATGTTAATCCTACATTGGAATTCACTTGAATTTGATTGATGCCTTCAAGCTGGTACTCAACTGGATCCTCAACTGTAATAATATTCACTTCTTCATCATTTAAATAGCTAAGTGCCGCGTACAAAGTTGAAGATTTACCTGAGCCTGTTGGACCAGAAATTAATACGATGCCATTTGGTTTTGCAATTTCCTTCATGAAGCGTTCATAATTCTTTTCAGATAAACCAAGCTTTGAAATGTCTGTTAAATTATTCGATAAATCCAAAATACGCATTACGATTTTTTCGCCGTAAACAGTCGGCAATGTGGATACACGCAAATCAATTGGTCGGAAATCAACATTTGTTTTGATCCGTCCATCTTGAGGAATCCGATGCTCTGTAATATCAAGCTTGGCCATAATTTTCACACGTGCGGTAACCATTCCTTGCATTAACTTTGGAAGCGTCCGTTCATCATGTAAAACTCCATCTATGCGAAATCGCACTAATAAACGAGTTTCTTGAGGATCAAAATGTATGTCACTTGCTTTCTGAGTTACAGCAGCAGACATAATCTGATTAACAATACGCACAACAGGAGCGTCCACATCTAACAGTTCTTCTTGCTTTTCTGCAGAAACTGCTTGATCAACCAAGAAATCATCAAACGTTTCGTCTTCATAGTATTTGTTAATGGTTTTCAAGATATCTTCTTTGGAAGAAATCGCTGGGATGATTTGAAAGCCAGTAATTAATCGTAAATCATCGATCGTTATGAAATCCATTGGATCTTTCATCGCTACATATAATTTATCACCATCGATTTTTAATGGAACAATCAAACTGCGTTTTGCCAAATCTTTTGGAATTAAGCTGAAAATTTTCGCGTCAAATGGATAATGAAATAATTGAACTTGAGGGATGCCAAGCTGAATTTCGAGCACTTCGAGTAGCTGCTGCTCAGTAATAATTCCTTGTTGCAATAAGACATCGCCAAGTAATTCATCACGCGACTTTTTTTGTAATACGGTAGTCAGTTGATCATCTGTTATTAAGCCGTTTTCAACTAATAAATCACCCAATCTTTTACGAATCAAGTTACTTCCCCCTATTACTTACTTGATGGAATTAAATTTCCACCTTTATCATATTGCGGTTCTGTTTCTTCATCTGAATTGTCGCTATTATTCCCGTCATCTGTTCCTGTTCCATCAGTCGACGAATCACTATCTGTTGAGCCATCTCCAGTATCTGTTGATGGTTGTCCGCTTGTTCCGTCTGTGGATGTTCCAGAACCATCAGTAGTACCGGATGTTCCTCCAGTCGAAGTCCCTGTACCCGCAGGAGGTGCAGGCACGGTTAATGGATGTACTTCTACTTTATGTACAGGTGGATAGAAATCTTTGGATACATTAATAGTTTCTAAAACATCGTCACCAGAAATGATAGTTTTCAGCACTGAAACTTGAACGCCATTCTCGCCTTCAGTTTTAATGCGAATTGTATTTTGGTCAACGAACGAACTAAACTGCTTAATCGTTTTAGGTTTGAATTCTTCACGATCGGTTATTGCAGTCTCGTAACTATAAACAAATGGAAGACCTGTTAAGTTTGCATTTAAACTCGTTCCACTAGTGTTTAGGTTTAATGTAAAAGTAGTTGAATTTGGATTGGTAAAAACAAAATCAACACCAAGTTCGCGATTTATTGTAGCTTCGAAACCTAGTGGAACTGTTATTGGAACTGTTGGCCCAATACTGCGCTCACCTACTCCGAAATTCGTTTGAAGTACAGATGCGTATAAAATAGATGCCACTGTCGTTAAATCTTGCTCTGTTACAACTCCAACATCAGCAGTTTCAATGAACTCTAGTAATGAGAACGTTGTCAATGGATCAATTACATAACCATCTAAAGCTAGAACGAGATTTTGAAGCCCTACTGACGTGTCGATGGAATCAAACGTTACATCTGTAACTGTAGCTTCTGTATTCGTGCTTAATAATGCATTTGAAATATCGATCGTTTGATCTTTTCTGCCAGAAGCTAACTGAACACGAATGGCCTCCGTTGCACTTATTATTTCGTCATCACTAAAAACAAAAGGCGAAAATTGCTGGTTCAAAAACGTTCCAACAGAATCTTCGGTAACATCAAATTGAAGTTCGTTTTTTGCTCCATCTTCCGCAGAAGTCAGTGTATTATTTGTATTAAACTCAACGACTTCTAATGGGAATGGAACCACAGCATCCTGCACTTTAATTTTCACTTGTGCTTGATCGAACCAACCTTTAACTCCTGTTTGAATAGTTACTGCAGCCTCTTCTTCGGGCAAATTCGATACATCAAACGGTCCTATGTATGTTTGATCTCCAAAATCTTTAGCAGGAAAGATAACTTCATTTACAACATATGTACCGGCTTGTGTTACGCCAAAGAACAAAATAGATGAGCCAAGAAGAGCAGCAAAAGTGGTTCCAAATACTTTATTATTCATTTATCAGCTCTCCTTCTTCGATGGTTTTAACCAGTCATCATTTTTAATTTCTGCAACAGCAGGGGTTGTTGTCGGCACTACATATTGTTGGGTTGGTTTCTCAATCGCTTCTTTAATAGTTTGAGGCACATAGATATGGGCTTCCTCTTCGGCTAACTTTTGACTTTCAAACTGTTTAGTAAAGAATACGGCTCCCACGAATATCAAACCTAACATAATTAACAATGCGTAATAAAAACTTAAAGTAGATTGCACTACCAATCCTAAAAAGGCGATAAAAAGCCCGCCAACCAAAAACATTAGTTTTGTTTTTAAATCAATCTTTTTTGCGAATAGTATGACTATTGGAAACACAATTAGTGCTACTAAAATTAACATTATAAATTTCATTATGTTTCACCTCTTATGGGTTGTAGTTGATGAATGTTTCAAAATTAAAATCGCCATTTTCCATGGATTCCATCTGATATTCACCATCAATATTAATCATGCTGACTGAACATTGTCGTAAAAAATCTTCAAAATCATCTGTGTAGATTACTTGATTTGCAGTTTCTGGTAGTAATTTGGCATGAGTGATTCTTGGATAGTATATTATTTTGCCATTTCCACTGAAGCTGAATGAATTGTCATTAAAATTTGTAGAACTATCAGCACCATCAAGTTTGATGGCATTTAAATTAACACACATCTTTGAATTCTGCCCGATAATCAAGCTATTTGCTCCTTGCTCTTTCCATTTCACGAGTCCCGTTTTACCGCTATTACCCATTACGACAATCGTTGTATCAGTCATATTCACTCCATTGTGCATTTCAATTGATCTAGTAATAATGGTGTTTCCTGAACTTTGATTCATATTGTTTAAGTCTAAAAACCCGTCTATATAAAAAATAGAATCCTTAAGTTGATTAGCATTTCCACCATCTAAAACACCGTTCGTAGGCTTTATATAAATCGGTACGTTTTGACCATCATATGCACTGAAATTGCAATTCGAGTTTGTTCCTATTGCTGCACAATAGTTGGTGACCTTAATAATAATATCGCTACCTTCCGGTATTGCTGCTAAAAACCCTTCTAAATCATTACCTGCATAAGTACAGGTTCCACTTGGATTTGTATTAGCTGGAATCGTGCAGATTCTTCCAGTATCATTCGGAGGTTCAAAAATATCGCTTACTGCATTATCAGAGTAGCTAATGATTGGCGTTTTTTCGACTGAAAGAAAATTAGGTGATCCAATGTTCAACTCAGAATGCAGATTCCGTTTGACTTGTGTTCCCATCGATCCTTCAACATTAATATTTAAAATAATATCGGAAGTTATTGTCGGTTGAACAATATCAATGCTCGTAATTTTGTACTTTAAATCTTTTTCATCATTTACCTCACGCTCATTTAAATTGACTTTTGAAACAAGGTTGGCAGCGTTTAGTTGTTGTACAAACTTACTAGGTTGTAGTTTTTTCATCTCATTTATTTCGCAGTCCAGTAATTCGACAAAATTTCCAGCTATCAATTTTGGTTTACATACATCATAAAATTCACCTAGCTTGGAATAACTTCTACCCCCATAATAATCTGATAAAGAGATATTGAATCTAATTTTTATTTTATCTAACTCAGCTTGAACAGAAGGAACAAACTGTTTAGCTTCAAGGGCCACCAAATTTTCAACATTTTTGACGTAGTATTGTGTTCCCATTTCTGCAGCAACCACTGCTTGATTTGAATTATCTACCGTTTGTTCTTGACGGCTATGATTTAAAGATGCGGCAACAAACATCGTTGAAAGAGCTAATAAAAAGACGACTAATATGAGAGTTATTAATAGTGCATACCCATGACTATTTATAAGAATTTTTTTCATTCTTTTCACCCTTCCAACTTAATAAGTAGTATTTAATCTATATATTTGAGTTTGGTAACTATTCTCTAAAGAACTACTATTGTCTTTGATGGTTAGGGTTAAGGAGTAGTTTGTTTCTTGAGGGTTAATTTTTTCTGGTGTACCCGTTTCCAAATTTAATTCATATGTGAATTGATTTTGATTGAACTCGATTTGTCTACTAGAAGGTGAAGTGCATTGTTCATCATCATATATTTTCATGGTAATTGCGGTTGTAGTTGTATTCTCAATCTCATAGCATTTTTCTGTACGGTGCACATTCATTAATGTCGATACAATCAGATTAGATTCTTGTTGCATTGTCGTTTTCTTGGTTTCAGTAACGTTGTATTTGACTCCAATATTAAATGTTGTCATTGCTAACACAGCGATAATTGAAACTAATGCCAATGCAGCTAACAGCTCGATTAAAGTAACGCCTTTTTCATTCAGATTCAATTTGGATCATCCTCCTCTTGAGCAATATATCCATAAGTCTCTGAACGTTTTTGACCATTTTTCTCAATTGACATAGTTACTAGATGTAGACTGATTGAATCTAAATTCGCATCAATTTCATTAGTAGAGACATTCTCTCTTGTTAAATTAATTGAAATTATAAAATCATATCCATTTGATGAAAAAGTTATTATTTTGTTGGTAGCCGTTTCAGAAATTGAAACATTTTGGTAGATTGAATCTGAATAAATATTTTGTAAAGTTGTATTTCCGACTAATTCAAAGGGTGTTGATTGCAAATGTTGCATTTCCATTCTTGCTAAGTTCATCGTATCCAGCTTCGCATCTGTTCGGTCATTAAAAAGTGTCATTTGAGGGAAGACAGTCATGATTCCAACCATTACTATTCCTAAAAGAACGAGAGCTGCCAAAACTTCAACAAGTGATAAACCACTCTGTTGTGAAAAAGGTGTCTTATTCTTCATCCTTTTGTCACACTCCCCCTAGTATTATAGTTTGATTATCCAATAAATATAGGAAAATGTCGATAAAATTCTCAATAAATAGAAAAAGAGCCAATTATCTTGGCTCAGTAGTTTCAATATATTCTATTTCACATACTCCGCAACCCTATTTCTACCTTCCCGCTTCGCTCCGATATAAAGTGCACGATCGGCATTACGGATAAGGGCCATGGCTTCGTCACAGTCTTCTGGTGCTGTTGAAACACCAATGCTTGTTGTAATGTTGACTAATGTTAGTTGTGGTTTGTCTTCAAGTTCAGTGCGAATTTCAAATGGAGTGGATTCGATTTTTGTTCGTAACTCTTCTGCTAATTTTAGAGATTGTTCTTTGGAGTAGTTTGGTAGAATAACGACAAATTCTTCGCCACCGTACCTTGCAAGAATACCGATGTCTTCTACTTCTCTTTCTAACAATCTAGCGAGTCCAAATAAGATGTCATTCCCACTCTGATGTCCATAGGTATCGTTGATAGCTTTAAAATGGTCAATATCCATCATTAGTAAAGATAATTGACGAAGTTCGCCATTTAAAAGTTCATCCATGTTGATTTCAAGTTGTTGCTCTAAATAACGATAGTTGTAAAGTTTTGTTAAGCCGCAACGTTCGCTTTTTGAAACTGCATCTTGGACAAAACGAGCCTTTTCAAGAGAAACGGCAAAGTAGGAACATAATAGACTAATTATTTGCAGCTGGTATGTCTCAAAAGCGTATTTTTTTCTTGAAGCAATAACCAAGATGCCTTCCATTTTTTGATTTCGAATAATGGGAACAGAAATGACGCTTTCTGCATCTAGTGGAAGAAATTCAGAATTCACCCTTCTCCATTCAGATTGCTTATTGTATAATACCGATTTCTCTTTCTTGAAAACCATTCCGGCAATACTAGTTAATAATTCTTCATGGGTTTGGGTAATTTCGACATCAATATCTGCTTCCATCGCCTTCAAGAAAATCAATTCACCTTTTTGACTTTGAATATCAAGAATATACGAATAATCAACAGGTAACATCTTATTTATTTTAGTCAAAAACAAATCGATAATTTCATCAGCAGTCAGCCGATCAGCCAGTTCATGACCAATTTCAGTTGCTTGATTCAAGTCTTCATTCACACGTTCTGAGTTGCTGTACAAACGCACGAGGAACGTGATGATTAAAAAAGGGACTCCTAAAAGTAGGAATGAGGCAGGTCCAACAAACTCATTGAGTAAATAAAGCGTAATTCCAAATGGGAATGTGACAATAAATCCTGCAAAATCCCATATTGTGTCTGGTCCGAAAAATCCTTCGTTTTCTTGTTTCGTAACCCTTAAATAAAAATAGAGAATAACATGATTTGAAAACATGTTGATAACTTGATAGATAGCTCCGAATAATAGTATTTCTTTAAAATCGATACTCCCTACTTGATAGCCCATTAATAGCACTGAGACCCCACTAATGACGGAAACCATAAAGAACATAAATGAATTCCAGAGAGCACGATAGAAATCACTGTAGCCAATTTTTAATTTCATCGCTAATGGAATAATAGCTAGTTGCATGACAATGGCTTCGACAAACACACCATACTTTAAAAATATAGCGAGGTTAATCCACTGCACTAAAAATATTGTGGTTCCTGCTACTTTGAATGGGAAATAGGTGGTTAATAAAGCGAGTGATGCGTATCCAATTAATATGATCCAATCAATTTGACCAGGTGTTTGAAACTGATAGATGAGATAAAGACCATATGGAACAAACAGAGCCCAAATGCCCCAAATCAATCCTTGCGTCCGTTTAGATATATCCATAAGCGCCCCTTCCAATATGGTTCCATTTATCTAGTACAAAATACATCGTATCAAAGTTAGAAAGTTTTGTCATCTTTTAAATATCAAGATTTCCCAAACATTTCGAGAGCCTTCAAACGCAGCTCTGCCAAGAGATAGAGGGAACCCGTGACTATTGTCACACGTGATTTTGAAAGACTTTTTTGAATATTTTCCAATGGGTCTTTAGTCACTAAAGTGAAGGGTGATTCACTAATTTTCGACATCTCTGAAGCTGGCATTGAGCGAGTATCTTCGAAATCTATAAATGTGAATGTTGAAGAAATTTCTTCAAAAATTCGTAAAATAGTTTCTGCATCTTTACCTTTTATCATTCCCACATAAAAATGAACAGGTGTATTTGGAAATTTTTCTTTTATCGTGTTAACGAGTGCTCTGGCACTTGCAGGGTTATGTGCTCCATCAAAATATAAGTTATCTGCAATTTTTTCAAAACGACCTGGGATAAACGCTTTTCTTAAACCCTCACGAATTAAATCTTCATTCATTTTAATATGAAGTTTTTCCAAAACATATAAAACCGCTCGAATTGCCAAGGCGGCATTATCAAGTTGGTGTGATCCTGAAAGCGGCACTTCCAGATTGGTAATTTTCGTCTCTAAATGACTTTCGTAGGTTCCGTTAGATAACGAAAAATCTTGATTAATCATCCAAAGTGATGATTGAAGCTTTTCCGCTTCCGTTGCTAAGACGTCCTTCGCTTCTTCTACAAGTGGACCTATAACCACAGGTATCCCTTTTTTAATAATTCCAGCCTTATGAAAAGCCACTTCTTTAATTGAGTTCCCTAAAAATTGTTCGTGTTCTAATGCAATGCTTGGAATTACGGAAATAAGAGGAGTAATCACATTTGTGCTATCAAACCTGCCCCCCATCCCGGTTTCAAGCAAAACGATTTGGGGCCGGAATCGTTCAAATGCCATAAAGGCGAGAACTGTTAGTAATTCAAAATCTGTAAGCAAGCCACTAATTCCCGCTTCTTTCGCTGATATAAAAACTTCATCTAATTGTTTGGAGGTTATGTATTGTCCATTTAATTGAATTTGATCATGCACATCCATAAAACAAGGTGAATAAAAACACGCAGTCTTCACTCCATGTGCTTGAAGCATGGCGTTCATCATGTTTATGGTCGATCCTTTACCATTCGTTCCTGCCACGTGGACGAATTGGAGGTTCTGATGTGGGTTGCAAACTTTTTTTAATGCATCCTCTACAGCTTCTAGACCGGGTTCAATTATATTTTTACTTTCCAATTCAAAACGTTGTTTATATTCATTAAATTTCGGAATCATTGTAGACTCCCCTTTCATCAAAGCGACCCCGCCTCAAAAATTAAGGCAGGGTCAATAATTATACTACTTTCGCTTGTGCTTTTTGTATTAAGTATGGACGGGCTAATGACATGAAGTACAGAGAACCCGTAACGAGAACAATACTTGATTCATCTAATTTCTCTAACGTTTGATCAAGTGCATCTTGCCAATTTAACACTAACTCTTTTTCAGGATGGTTAGTCGCTTCAAAAATATCTTTAGCGACCGCTGCATTTTTCACATGAATTTCTGTCACCGTAATGCTTGATGCAATATCATCTAACATATGGAGAACTGACGTAATATCTTTATCCTGAAGTGCTGTAAAGACGACGTGAATATTTTTCTCTGTATACCGTTGTTGAATGGTTTGAAGAAGCACTTCCATTCCTGCTGGGTTATGTGCCCCGTCAATAATAACATTCGGTAAAACTTCTTCAAATCGGGCAGCCCAACTTGAAGTAATCAATCCCTGGCGTATGCTGGCTTCCGTAATAGTAAAGCCATAGTATTTGTTCAATAATAAGGCTGCTGAAATGGCAAGAGATGCATTCTCAACTTGGTGATGGCCTTTCATTTTCAGGTGTAAATCCACAAGAGAAACATCGTCTAGCTGATAAGTAAAACGTTGCTCGTTCACTTCTTGCGTGACATTTTCAATAATGAAGTCTTTATACAGTTGATAGATTGGTGCTTGCTCCAACGAGGCTTTTTCCTCGATTACGTCTACTGCTTGCTTAGCCTTCACAGCACTGATAACGGGCACCGATGGTTTAATGATTCCCGCTTTTTCAATGGCGATTGCTTCTATTGTATCCCCTAATATTTGCGTGTGATCAAGAGATATTGACGTCAAAATTGATAACAGAGGTGTGATCACATTCGTTGAATCGAATTTTCCACCAATACCTGTTTCGATTAGGGCTATATCGACTTTCATATCGCGGTAATACATAAACGCGATAACAGTTAATATTTCAAAAAAGTTTGATCCCTCTCCAACTTCACCTTCTTGCAAGAGCGGATAAATGTCGTTCATATATTGAATAAATTGATCGTCTGTAATCATTACATCATTCATCATGATGCGTTCATTTACTTTTTCAAGGTGAGGTGAAATAAAACTCCCCACATGGAGGCCTTCTGCAATTAAGATTTCTTTTAGTGCATTCAATGTAGATCCTTTACCGTTTGACCCGGCAATGTGAACAGAACGGAAAGCTTCATGTGGATTTCCGAGGACTGATAAGATCGCTTTGATACGACTTAATCGACCATTGCGTTCCGTTTTCTGATCCATGGAATATATAAACTCAATTACTTTATCAACTGATGTAAACACATAGGTCACTCCTCAAACTGAATATTCTCTGAACTTCTGAGAATTCACTTTATTCTATCATGTTCATTCGAATAAAAGATATGAATTATTTCTAGTAACTAAAGAAAATTTTTTCAGAATAACAGCTACAACTTTGGAAATAATATGCTCTTATAATTTTAATGGTTTTGACTTCCGTTACAGGCGGACGCTTTCCGCGGGCATTGCCTCAGCCTCCTCGACGAGCAAGCTCGCCTCCGGGGTCTTCAGCTAATGCTATTCCCGCTGGAAAGATATTGGACGAACTGTCATTCGTCCAATATCTTTGCGACGAGTAACCGCAGGAGCATATGTTTTTATCGCCGCCTTTCACTCCAATCAAATTACTGAAATGATCAACAAATTCATAGGAAATACCCAATAACTTATCGAGTCTTTTTCATCAAAAAGCAATTATGAAATTGACTCGACTTATAACGAGTTCCATTAATAATCACTATTCATGTTTACATCATTCGGGTAAGAGTTTCCGAGATGATCAATTTCAGACGTCAACCTCTTTTTTTCAGACGTGAAGTCTCTTTTTTCAGACGTCGACTCGATTTTTTCAGACGTCAACCCCAAAAAGTCAGACTGAGATTCCCATCAACGTAAAAAAGGGCATCCTAGTTAGACTAGGACGCCCTCATTTTTATAAGGTTTTCAATTCAGCTAAACGTTTTTCAACGATTGCGTGTTTTTCGATGTAATCTTGTTGTTTCGCGCGCTCTTCTGCTACTACTGCTTCTGGTGCTTTTGAAACGAAGCGTTCGTTTGACAGTTTACCTGTAACGAGTTTAACTTCTTTTGCCCATTTCTCGAGCTCTTTTTCTAAGCGCGCTGTTTCAGCTGCGATATCGATTAAGCCTTCTAATGGTAAGAATAATTCTGCACCTGATACGACACTAGACATACATTGCCCTGGTGCTTCAATCCCTTGACCTATTACTAATGGCTCTGGATTGCAGAATTTCTCCAAGTATCTCGCGTTTTCTTCAAGTACAGCTAACGTTTCTGCATCTTTTGCCGAGATATATAATGGTACTTTTTTGCTCATTGGTGTTTGTACTTCCGCACGAATTGTTCGAACAGAACGAATAATATCAGACAACAACTTCATACTTGAAGCTTGTTTGCTATCCGTTAATGATTCGTTTACAGTCGGCCATGCCGCTATTGTAATCGATTCACCTTGGTGTGGTAGGCTCTGCCAAATTTCTTCAGTAATGAAAGGCATGAACGGATGTAATAAACGCATCGTATTATCTAATACATATGCCAATACAGAACGAGTCATTTTCTTAGCGTCTTCATCTTCACCGTGAAATGGAAGTTTCGCCATTTCGATGTACCAGTCACAGAAATCATCCCAGATAAAGTTATAAAGGGAGCGACCTACTTCACCGAACTCATATTTGTCTGCTTGTTTCGTAACTTGATCAATCGTTTCATTTAAACGAGTAAGAATCCATGCATCAGCAACCGACTTTTCTCCGCTTAAATCAATGTCTTCAAACTTCATGCCTTCCATATTCATCATGGCAAAGCGAGAAGCATTCCAAATTTTATTTGCAAAGTTCCAAACGGACTCTACCTTTTCAATCGAGAAACGCAAATCTTGACCAGGTGATGAACCAGTTGATAAGAAGTAGCGAAGTGCATCTGCACCGTATTTCTCAATAACATCCATCGGGTCAATTCCGTTACCTAATGACTTAGACATTTTGCGACCATCTTCAGCTCGTACTAATCCATGAATTAATACATCATCAAATGGACGTTTTCCTGTAAATTCGAGACCTTGGAAAATCATACGAGAAACCCAGAATGCAATAATGTCATAACCTGTTACTAATGCATTTGATGGGTAATAACGTTTGAATTCTTCATTCGTTTCATCCGGCCAGCCCATTGTTGAAAACGGCCATAATGCAGATGAGAACCACGTATCCAGTACATCATTATCTTGCTTCCAGTTCTCAATGTCAGCAGGTGCTTCATGTCCAACATAAATTTCACCCGTTTCATTGTGATACCAAGCAGGAATTCGGTGACCCCACCATAATTGACGTGAAATACACCAGTCGTGAATGTTTTCCATCCAACGTAAATAGGTATTTTCAAAGCGGTCCGGTACGAATTCAACTTTGTCTTCACTTTGTTGTGCTTTAATCGCTTGATCAGCAAGTGGCTGCATTTTAACGAACCATTGTGTTGACAGATATGGTTCTACAACAGCACCACTACGCTCTGAGTGACCTACTGAATGCGAATGCTCTTCAATTTTGAATAGCACGTCTGCTTGTTGAAGGTCTGCAACAATTTGCTTGCGGCATTCAAAACGATCCATTCCTTCATATTTTCCAGCTAATTTATTCATAGAGCCATCTTCATTCATTACTAACACGCGTTCTAAGTTGTGACGATTACCGATTTCAAAGTCATTAGGGTCATGAGCAGGAGTGATTTTCACAGCACCACTTCCAAAGTCCATTTCCACATAATCATCAGCAACGATTTTAATTTCACGACCTACGATTGGTAACGTAACTGTTTTACCGATTAAGTGTTTGTAACGATCGTCTTCTGGGTGAACTGCAACTGCAGTATCTCCAAGCATTGTTTCTGGGCGAGTCGTTGCTACTTCAATAAATCCAGTGCCATCTGTTAGTGGGTACCGCATATGATAGAAAGCACCCTGTACGTCTTGATGGATAACTTCGATATCGGATAACGCTGTTTTCGTTGCCGGATCCCAGTTGATGATTCGTTCACCACGATAAATGAGACCTTTATTGTAAAGTTTAACGAATACTTCTTTTACAGCATTTGATAATCCCTCATCGAGAGTAAAACGTTCACGTGAATAATCAAGACCTAATCCTAGTTTTGACCATTGTGTACGAATATGACCAGCATATTCTTCTTTCCACTTCCACGTTTCTTTGACAAAGGCATCACGCCCTAAATCGTAACGTGATTTGCCTTCAGAACGAAGTTTTTCTTCAACTTTTGCTTGAGTCGCAATACCTGCATGGTCCATACCTGGTAACCACAGAGCATCATATCCTTGCATGCGTTTCATGCGAATTAAAATATCTTGCAAAGTTGTGTCCCAAGCGTGACCTAAATGTAATTTACCCGTTACATTTGGTGGTGGAATAACGATGGTATACGGTTCTTTACCGCTTTCCGGTTGTGCTTCAAAAAACTTACCTTTAAGCCACCATTCATAGCGTCCTTGTTCAATGGACTTAGGATCATATTTCGTTGGCAGTTGTGTGTTTTGTTGTTCAGTCATCATATGTTCCTCCTTTTTTGAATACAAAAAAACTCCTATCGTCACAAAAAGGACGAAGGAGTTGTTCGCGGTACCACCTTTATTCGCAGATGACAAAAAAATCATCACGCTCTCAAGTTTATATAACGGCTTTTAACCGATTTCTGCTACTTCTTCTTTCACAGAAATTGCTCCTGGGCGACATTCAAATGTGTGTTTACGGAAACTTTCACCAAGCGTTTCCTCTCTAATGAAAACAACAGCATTTTACTCTTCCCAATCAGTGCATCACTATTTAGTTATATTGCCATTTCTTTAATAATACTATTGATACGTATTGTATCGAATGATTTATGTTACCGTCAAGTATTTTTGAAAGGAGGATTTATTATGAGACGAGGATATAACCCCTACTTGCTTCCCCCTTGGCTTCGGAAAACTCGCTTTTATTGCAAGAATATCATCTTGCCGATCACAGTATTCGAATTAATCCGAACCATATTTATACCGACCACATTCGATTTTCTACTGTTATGTTTATTGATCGGTATCTTAGTGTTGTTTCAAAAAGACATTATTTAACTTCGTATACGGAGTAAGCGTCTTTTAAGCCACGTAAGAAAAATGGTAATTCCATATCTTCTTTTGAAGGTACTTTCTCCTCAGAAGTTGGTGATTCCAATTCATTAGAAGAGGAACTATTACTTTCTATAGAAGAGGATTCCCGTTCAACAGGTTTTTCATACGAACACGTAACTTGCCATTCCACTTTTAAAGCATTTTGGTCAGTAACGTGTGCTTTCACATCTGTCAGTTCAATTTCCGGTATTTTATTGCCATGTACATACGTAGGTGGCAATTCCACAAATAATGGAACTGCGTATTCGAAATATCCATTTTCTCCGCTGACGTCTAAATCTTCAATCGAAATCCATTCAGAAGTTCCATGATGTTCACATTCACCTGGTTGAAAAACGACATTTGCAGCAATATGATAAATGCCGTATAAACTACAAACTCCTTTGACCTCTTGAAATTCAACTTGCGGTTTTACTTCTATACGTGATGCACCCGTTGGAACACCAAAACTTTCCGGAAAATAAAATACTTCTTGAAGTTGCCAATTTACTTGATTCACTTCTTGTCCTCCTTCACGATGCTATGTGAAAGATTTTATGC
>NZ_JBATUX010000011.1:0-23684 GCF_049671445.1 Paenisporosarcina sp.
GAGCAAAAAATTGTTAACGTTTGTATTGAAGCATGTCAGACGCTTGATCAACATGGTTGTTATGGGGATCTTGCAATTGATTTTATATTAAATAAGGATTCACATGTATGGATATTGGAAGTGAATAAAAGGTATGGGTATAAAAGTTTTCCTATTATAAAGGATTTAGAATTATATGGTAAAATAATACGTAACCCATTTCTTTACGCAAGTGCACTAAGTGGCTTTATTGTTGAAAAGTAAAGGATCTATTACTCCAAGATTCGGTTGGTTTTGGCAGGAATAACAGTAACTGCTGTTAACATAGAATAAGATATTGGATGTCCATAAATAATGATATCAAATGAAGAGGCGAGTCTTAATTTGTTCGTCCGTAAATGTATAGGAAAATCAAGAAACGGCTGAAATTGTAATCTCCAGCCGTTTTTTTATATGCAGCGTGTATCTATTCTTTCATTTAATAGAATGCAAAAAGCATCCCTGAAAAAATATAGGAGAATGATTGATTTACATAATTAGTTTGTAATCGAATGTCACGAGTTGAATAAATAGGAGAGGGTCACGTTGTGTATTGTGCCCGGATGAAGAATAAATGGGGAAAAACTGATGAGAGGGGAGAATGTACATGTTTGGTTTATTTAAAAAGTCTTGTGCGATTTGTAAGCGAAAAGTGAAGCCGTTGCGAAAATTTCGAAATGATCGAAATGACGTGATGCACGTTTGTGTACCGTGCAGCGAATATGCAGAGAGACGTGCCTATCGTAAAGTGACTTAAAGCCAGCCTCTTTAGACAATGATCTCTTTATACTATTTACATCAGCAAAATTTAAACGAATTTGGCAACAGTGTCTACCTATTCTGTATATGTTCAATCCACTTGAGTAAGTGAATTAATGTGTATATTCAATCTACTCTTTAAAGAAGGATTAAAATAGAAAATATAGAATTATAAGTGAAGAGGTGGGGTGAAAATGAAGATTTATTATAGATGGGGTGTCTTTGTTCTTCTTATAGCTGTTACTGTCTTGTTGATTAACAAAGGAATGGATTTAAGGTCACTTGGAACAAATGTTGATGGAACTGGAATTGGAGTACATTTTTTATTTCTTGAAATAAATGATCGGGTACCAGAGAAAAGTATCCCATCATATGCAAATGGTTTTTTTATTGTAAGTTTAATTACTGCAATAGCTGCACTAGTTCTTGCTGGGAAAAACTTATTAAGATTTAAAGGTACCAAGGCAGGAATTTAATTCTTTATCTCTGACTCGAGCATTTCTACTTCTCTAAGAGGTGGAAGTGCTCTTTTTGTATATTTCCTAATTGTGGTATTTTTTTGCTTGGAGCATACACATTAGAGGTTAGAATTACATTTATATGAATATTCAGAAAATAAGTATACCTAAAGTTAGCAATTTTATTTATAATGAAGACAGATAAGGAGTGATGAGATGAGTAATGTTATTGTTGTTCCGACAGATGGCTCTAATAGTTCAATTAAAGCACTTCAGTATGCCATTGATTTGGCAAAAAAACAGATGGGGAAATAATTTTATTAAATGTACAGCCTAACTTCGCTTCACCGAATGTGAAAAAATTCTTTAACAAAAAGGATGTAGAGGATTACACCCAGATGTTGGCTGCCGAAGCATTAGTGAAAGTAAAGGGAATCGTTGAAGAGGCAGGGGTACCGTATCAAGTAAAGGTACGTATAGGCTTACCGAAAGTTGAGATTTGTCAAGAAGCTAAGGAAGCAAATGCAGGTTTAATTGTAATGGGTTACCGTGGGTTGGGGGCAGTTGCTGGAGTCGTAATGGGTAGCGTGAGTTATGGCGTTCTTCACGATGCCCCGTGCCCGGTTACCATTGTTCGATAACATAAATTTGATTTCGAGTACAAATGGGACTAGCGGTTGCTTTTAAATAAAGTTACGATGTTTTAAAAAAGTTGTGTAAAGTAAGTATCGATTCTCTCTTCCGCCAACAAGGTACTTGAATCTTTAAGGTTGGAGAGGAGTGGTAAACGAAAAAACTACCATATTATTGCCTTTAGAAATAAGGAGACGAGCTGTGACTTTATCACAGCTCGTCTTTTTCGTTCGTTAGGTTGCACTACGGTTTGCAGTCCAAAGAGACTCGCAAATCTCTAAGGGTACAACTCAATTTCCGTACTGCTTTGGTCATTTCTCACCCGAAGTGCGACGTCAGGTCTGTCGGTGAAAATTCCGTTTACACCAAGATCCATGAGACTGCGCATCATATCTTCATCGTTGACGGTATAAGGGTGAACAAGCAAGTTTTCGCTGTGCATCTTATCGACGAATTTCCGATTCACTGCCTCCACATTTACACCGACCCCAGCAGCGTATGTAGTCACATCTTTAAGTTCTTTTTTGGAAAGATGAGCTTTTTTACTGAACTTATATAGTTGTATTAATGGGATGGATGGCTCCAACGCAAATACTTCTTTTAAGCTTTTGGCGCTAAAGGACTGGATAATTACTTTCGGAATGGGGTCATCTCTATTGAGCAAATGATGTTCGCTTAGTTGCCGTAAAAGCTCTTCTTCAATACCTGGATACACTTTAGGTGATTTCATTTCAATGTAGTAATTAACCCGATCCCCAAAGTAAGTAAGAATCTTCGATAAATCAACAATACGTAAATCAAGTGAATTCGGTAACGTATACGATAAATGATTTCTATCAAACTCTTTCCCAGGGGATAGAAGTTGAATTTCGTCAAACGTGACATCTGCTACAGCTTGCTGTGCGTTATGAAGCGTGACTACCGATTCATGTAACGCTACGAGTTTTCCATCTTTCGTCATTTGCAAATCAATTTCAATGTAATCCGCTCCCATTAAAACGGCCATTTCATAAGCGGCTAGAGTATGACCAGCTGCATAAGCTGACGCACCGCGATGGCCAATAATGAGAAAGTCATTTTCTGGTAATGGGGTAGGTGGGATGACTTGTGGTTTTGGTTGTGATGGTTGCGGTGTACATCCACAAATGAAAAGAAGGATGATGAACAACTTTATTTTTTTCATGTAATTCCTCCTGCAATGGAAAGCAAATTCATTGTTTAACAAATTATATGAAAGACAAGCTGATGATATTTCAGATACATACATAACATTCGAACACGATTGTTTTAGCATTAGGAAACGTCTGTTGTTGTGGTCCGTTTTAATATGTTTTGTCTCATTAGAAGACCAAGCAGGGTTCTTGAGACAGAGATGGTAAGTGGGTTTTGGTTTATCGCTCATTTTAGGAATTTATCGCTCAATCCGAGAATTTATCGCTCAAATATGGTTCATAAGCAAGTTAACTAGATGAGACATTCGCTCTATCAAAACCAAATCAATAAGCGAATGGAATCCTAACAGTGACTAAATACATATTTTTAAAAGTTAAGGTTTATAACGATTTTATCTGGGGTAAAATTCAGTAACAAGCGCAATACAAATAAAAAACAAACATATGAGGAGGAAGATTAACATGGATTATAAAAAAGGATTAGCAGCTAGTGGACTTGTTGGAGCATTACTATTCGGTGGTTTAGCAGGTTGCGGCGATGGCGTAGATCAAGATAATGGTGTAGAAGATGGCGAAGATGCAGACGAAGTAGATGAAGAAAACAAAAATGAAGAAGAGTAAGTAGAATGAGGGGGCAGATTGCTCCTTTTTTTCTTGCCTAAAAACAGGGTATTCGTTTAATTGACGATTTCTGTGACTAATTTCTCTCCCAAACGTCTATTATATAATGCACGGTTAATAAAGGAATAAAGGGAGTGAGAAGATGAAGAAATTGTTCATTGCAATTTTGATTTTCGGAGCGATTGGTTATGGTGTTTATTATTACGGAACTAATGTTGCTTCAGAGGAACTGGTAGATTCGGCTTCAACAGAACTTGAGGATAGTGGACAAATAAACGATGTGAAAGCCTATATAGAAAGTGATCCCGAGTTAATAAAGATGGTGAAAGAAGCGGAGTCAGCGGATGAAAGCACCTTGCCGTTCACCTCTAAAGGAGAAGCTACTCGTGTTCTAATTAAAAAGGTTGGCATGACTGAACTACGAGAGCTTCAATCGGATGTTCAAAATGGGACTGCATCTAAAGAAGAAGTATTACAGGTTCTTAGCGAGAAATTAACGAAAGAAGAAATGCTCGCGTTACAAGTCATTGCGTATAAGGAAATCTATAATAAATAGCAGTCAATCCATTACTAGTGGGTTGGCTATTTTTTATTGAAAACTATATTAAATATTGCAGTTGATACGCTAGCTTCGAAACATGAAAGGGGGTGCTATAGGAAATCAACCGGTTAATCTAACAGGGCACTATAGAAAATAGGACTACATAGATTGAAAACAAAACAATACTCTTTGACATAGGTTAATGACCATCTATTAAATAGAAAAATTCATATAGTAAAAAGAAAACGAAGGGAGGATGTTATATGGAAGAGAATGATTATGAAAATTGTAATTGCCAGGGTCAACAGGTAAATAACTACGACCTTAATTTTAACGATCGTTCCTACTCGCGCTGTTGCTGTTTTGACTATTGTTGTGGTTGTAAACACCATCGTTGTCGTGAAAATTTGTGCGATAATGATTTTCAAATTCGATTAGCTGGTTTACAAGGTGGGCTTAATTATCGCTTGCGTCAATTACTAGGCTGTAATTGTGAAATAGAATTAGATAACGGCACAAAAGTTATTGGGAAACTTGCATTCGTCGGTTCGAATTTTGTTGAAATGCTAGTTGAAGAAACATTGCCGGCTAGCGATGAGACTCATGAAGAAGTATTGGAACTTGAGATCTTTACAGATCAAAATCATCTGGGCGAAGAAGACGACTTAGAAGATATTGAACTTGAAGAAAATGATATAAGAGAACATGAAAAGGGACGTACATGGATTTTTTCCGTTGAAAAAATTGTGAATGTTGTTGTAGATAGCTCATGTCATGAAAATAAATGTAGTGAAAGGACATTCTTTTAACATGGAAGAGAATCTTGAACTTGATGGCTCAGTTTAACGACGATATTATGGTTAATCGTACATTTGAGCTTTCTTCACAGTCCACTTGAGCCAACAAATTTGAGGGTCATGAGGACGTTCTGACACGATGTCGGAATTTTAGCGTGCCTTTATAAGCAAATGCACTTCGTTTTGTTACTCAATATCAGCAGCTTTCTTTAACAAAGTTTTTTTATCTCTCAAATAAAAGTTGCTGTTGAAAGTAAGTATGGGAATCAGCGGCAAGGGAGCCAATTCCCTCTTTTTTATAAGTACTCAACTATAAGAGCCAATCTATAAAAAAGGTCAGCTCATGAAGTCCAACTTCAATGTGCTGACTTTTTACATTTATGCAGTCATCGTAATGAGTTTGATCATCGCTAGTGGGAAGATTGTACTTTCTTCCTCTACTTTCAAGGTAATTGTCTCTTTATTGACGTCGGTCAGTAGCCCTTCATGTGTTAAGGCATCAGTTTTTACGAGGATTCGTTTTTCTTTGAATAGTAGCAAATAAACACTTAAACGGATCCTGAAAAATAATTGAATTAATTCTGGTGAAGAAGACACAACTTCACCAAAGTGAAACGTTAAATCCCTTCGGAAGCAAGAATCTATCTTAGTCAATTCAGGATCGTGATAAGGTTCTGCATAGCGCCCAAATGGCTTAATCGAGTCAATTTCACTAAAGGGGAACATGATATTCATCTCTTCTTCTCGAAGAACGACAAAAACAAATCCTACTAATGTTATTTTTCCTTCGGTGGTTTCACCAAGTAGATTCGTGATTTCAACACGTATACCAACTAATCCATCAAACATCTTTTGATAGGTTTCATGCTGTGGTCGATTATCGTCTAATGCGAGATTGAGCAACAGTTCATTGGCATCTCTAATTTTTTCAACAACTTGTTCTAACATGTCTGGCGGCAGGCAATCCGCAGCGGAAGGATATGTGGGGGAAGGAAATTGGTCGGGGCAACAGCGATGGGGGATATGGAAATAATCGCTTTGTTGATGTGCCACCGAATGTGAAGAATGGTCAGTAGTATGCTCTTTTTTCATTTTTTCACCACCTTTCATATTTTGAGTAGAAAAAAGAGGAGAAAAACCTCTTCTCCTCAATCTTTCCTATTGTTCTAAAGGAGGTAAGTGATTCTTTAACTCATTATGAACCCTTATAATTCCCCACATCCCTTGCTCGACGTCCCACATCATATTCCCTGAGCGGTACATATAATCTCCAGGAAATCCGCTGTAAGCTCCTGCTCCACCAAGCAATTCCAAGTTCCGATTTGCTCCAGCAAGATTGAATCCAACGAATGATTCTGTACGCGAATTTAAATTACTCCCTTGAAACCGCCAGCGGTGACCATGAAGATGGAATGTATGAGAACGTCTTCTTTCAGCAGGGGTAATTAAACGAATCGTTACTGGTTCTCCGACATACGTTTCAAACAAAGGAGTGGCAGGGTCTCCAAAAACATTAGAATCAAAGAGTTCATGCATCACTGGGTGTTTTTGATAACGGTTTGTTAATCGTTCCGTTCGATAATTAAAGCCTCTGGACCCTTGATCATACGTATCAACTTCCTCTGCTTCTTCAACAAGAGGAGGGATAATTCCCGCAATCGGATCGATAATGACCTGACCTTCTTTATCCAGCAATCTGACTCCATCATGCATAATCAAAACACATTCTCTTATATTCGGTAACAACGGGTTACGTAACACAACGTTGGCTCCAGAACGAACTGGCAATAAACTATGTGGATCTAAATATTCAGTTCCTCTTGGTTCTGCAATAAAAGCTCCGAAGGCTCCCTGTGATTTGTGGTTACGAATATCGGCCATATCCCACATGCCACAAGCACCGACAGACGTATCGACAAACCAGCGGTACGTTCTCGTTTCTCCTGGTCCAACGGTTTGGTCTCCATTGAATCCGACTGTTTCACCCGCTGAGGTTTTAACATCATACTGAATCAATTGAGGGTGCAAAGAAATTCTTAGAGAAGGAGGGTAGAATGCCTGTTCCTTTACAATTGGATACGGGTAAATGCCATCTTTAAAAGGGAATAATTCGAATTTCAACAAGCTGGTTAATTTCACATCTACGGTGTCGCCTACATTTGCCCGAATAACTAAAGGTTCCAATTTTTTAGTGCCATTTACAATGGCCTCCATATCTTCAGCAAGCGCAAAAATAATGCCGTTTGGATCATGATCACCAAAATCGTTGTAGACTATGGGAAGTTGAAAAGCGACTATATCGAAATGGCGAACGGGTCCATCCGCCGGAACAAGAGTTGGATTTTCTGCTTGCGGCGGCTTTTTACCAGTACATTCAGGTAATGGTTTTGAACGCTTTAATGGACCGGGTCTGTCTGGTAAAGGAATTAAATCTGGAACTTTCTCATCATATGCTCGAATCAGACCCCAAAGGCCGTTCCATAAATCTTCTTCCGTTTCAAACGCCCACAAATAATCTCCAGACCGTGGAATATATGTTTCCATCGTAAACGACTCCGAAATGCCGATATGCTGTTGATCTTGAAGTTTTGAATTCAGACTGTGGCGTTCTCGATGCCACCTCAAACCATGAACATTTAAGCTGTGGGACTCTTCTTGAGCTCCCTGAAGGAGGCGAATGCGAATGGAATCCCCTTCATAGGCTCTCAAAATAGGGGTAACCGGATCGCCATTTGTGTAAGAGCTGAACGTATACGCTGGATCACAATCTTTTCCTAAACGGAATTGAAGATGTTCGTTTTTATAATTGACAGCGAATAAACCTGGGTCATCATTAGAACCTGGGAATTTCGGAGGGTTTAGTGGTTTTCCGTCTTTATTAAATAACAATGCAAAGTCCTGAGCAAATAACACAAAGTCTCGGTAATCTGGAATTAATGGGTTCAATGCCGTAATTTGCGTACCATGATCGACTTCTTCTCCTGTAGCGGAATCGACATAAGTTGTAAAACGAGGATGCACAACACCTGACCCGAATACACCGTGTTGCTGATGAGAAGCTGGATATAAGTGATCGTGGAAGAACCATGCTTTTAACTCGACATCTGCGTAATAGGAATACTGGATAGTTTCACCAGGTAATATGGAAGAATCATAATTCCATCCAACATTCGCACCATCATTGACAAGGACATCGAACTTAACAAAATGTATATGAAAGCCATTTTCGTACGTTCTTGTAACGAGCTGGAAGGCATCGCCATCAAGTAAATGAGGCACTCTGTTCGTGTAATTTATTTGAAAGCTAGTATGTGCAGGTGCATGGATAACGAGAGGCTCGGGTTCTTTTTTTCCTGAACAAACATCTTCTATATCTTCATCGAGTACATAGATACGCCCTTTTGGATCATGCCAACCTTGTTTGTTGTAGGTTATGGGCAGCTCAATTAATGAAATGTTGAATTCTTTTACAGGTGTGTCTACTGGGCAAGGATCCGTAAACACTGCGCCAGGTCTTGGGTTGGCAATTGCCGCATGACGCTCTAGTTCAGTCAATCCTCTGCCTCCTTTTATGCCAAGAGGTGGACGAGGGGCTTTATAACCCACTTTACCTGGAATGAAATTAGGAAACCCTGGTTTTAGTTTTGTAGGCTTAGGTGGAGCTTTCGTGTCAGGCAGAGGTTGCAGTGGTTTTATCGGGACACCGTTAGGATAGCACTGACTGCCATCTTGGAGCGTATTGAAAACTCGGTTCATTCCCCACATGCCAGCCGCGAAATGAGGATAAAGATGACAGTGAACAACCGCATCTCCAAAAGATCCTTGCAAACTTCCTAAGCCATAAAGCGGTTCAACCGTGTAATGGCTCTGTGGACTAATCGATTGTGAATCGACAACTTCAGAGTTGAGGTCTTGGTGATCGCTCAACCATTGATGGACATGATAATGAAAGACATGTGTTTCTTTTACGCCACCATGAATCAGTCTAATTTTCGCGGAATCTCCCACATATCCACGCAGAATAGGTGCAGAAGGATCACCGAATACCCATGAATCATGGTGGACTTCTTCACCTTCGCAGTTTGGACAAACGACCCCTTCATCAATGAGCTGTTGACGTCTATTCAGTGGTTCGTAGCGATAGTTAACTCCGTGAAATGATTCCTCTTCCTGGTTTGTTAAATGATTGATGGGACGATTTCCTGTTAGATCGTTCACTTCCATTTCATCATGAAAAATCCAGGCATACTCTCGAAATGAAGGTAACAGAGGATGATGAACATCTGCATAAACTCCGCTGTTCATCGGCTTTCCTGTTTCAGGATCTGTCCACCATGAAAACCGTTTCTCTACAAACAAAGAACCAATGAGACCGTTGATATTAGAAGCTTCATCTCCACTTGATGGATTGCCTAAGTCCGAAAAGATATACGTGCCTTCATTAACGGCATGTATTCGATACAAAATCGTATCACCTGGAGCCACCGTACTATCTTTATTGAAACCAACGTTTGCACCATCTGATTGGCAAACATCGTATTCAGCTTCCTGAAAATGCATGCTCGTGTGAAAGTGTATTTTATTTTCAAATAGAATCTCTATTATTTCTCCTTCAGTCGCTCTGATGACGAGAGGTCGTACGAGCTCGACGGGAGAGAAAGGATTTTTTTTCACTAAATCTTTTACTTTCTGTTCATTTTCTTTCAATACGTACATCATGCCATTTGGGTTGTGGTCACCAAATGTATTCACAACTATTCGAATTGGTATGGCTACAACATGGTACTTTCTAATCATGTTGACGCTTCTTCTTGCGAATTATTTTTTAAATGTGGAATTTTTGCACCGATACCTGTTTCTACATAGAACAAATCAATCGAATCGATATGCACATTCCATGCTTTTCCTTCTAAAGCAGGTACGGATGTTGTTTCAACATCCAAAACAAGCATATCCCCATGTACATCTTTGATTTTACCAATAAACATAAAGGGAAAAGATTCCGTTAGAATAAACACTCTTCGCCCGATATTTCTGCGAAAGTAAGTGACGAGAGCTTCCTCTCTCATTGTGTTTATTGATTTGGATTCACTCTGATTGGTCATTCTTGCATCACTCCTTATTAGGCTAATGGGAATACTGCGTCACTAGGTATTTCAGTTGAGTAAGATACGAGTTGCTCAAATGGAATACTTAGCGGAAAAGGGAAATTATAAAATGGTGCATTAATCATTTTGATAATGACAGGTGACAAGGTCACATGTCCTTCATGCACTTCGGAGATCGTTCCAGTAAAAATGGGCCTGAAAACTTGCCCCAATAAATTAAGTTGAACTGGTTTTGTGATGACCAGTATTTCTTCTCCCAAGAGCTTCTTAAATACCAAAAATAAATCATTTTCTGTGTGATCCACTTTGAAAGTCTCCTGTCATTAAAATTTTAAGTTTTTTGTAAAGAACTTTCGAAATCTGTCTCCATAAAGCAAAAAAACCAATTGTAGAAATATAGTGAATGTCGTGTAGTGGGATACTTTTTGTTGTTTTGAACAGTTGAAGTGATAGTTCTTTTGTCGTCGTTTTGTCTAGTTTTCCAAGAACTATTTTTTCAGCTGTTTTCACTTCAACCCACAAGCCGCGCCAAGAAAGCAGATTGGTTTGTAAAGATTCCTCAAAAAACTGCCGAATGAGAGCTTCCTTTTTCACTACTGTTTCGCCAAATTGAAGGACGAGCTTTTGCTGCAAATGATTATCATATATAAAATGCTGATGGGTGTTGGAGTAAGTAGGAAATCCAAAGGGGATTGTTGCAGAGTCTATAAATTTGTAGGGAATCCAAATGCGTTTTTGTACATCCGTTACCATGACGAAATCTCTTCCAATGGTTGCGACTTTTCCTTCAGTTATTTTACTGCCCTCATTTTCGATTGCAGAAGTTATCACAACTTGTTGATTTCGTTTCATTTTAAAAAACTGTTTTAACGTAAGGGACTTGCGTCGTGTTTCGTCTTGGCTTGTAATTTTAAATAGATTTTTTTGGCTGATGTATTCTGTAAGTATTCTGGTTTCTTCCGAGGAAACTGCACTTGTTGGAGAAGAAAATGATGCAGCTGCAGCTTCCTCGTATTTATCATGCATAATGAACCTCCTCCGCAACCTTGATTCATTTTACTCCTCGATTAACTGGATTAAATGGTTTACTACTTCCTCAATATTTACTCGTTTTTCGCCAATTGCCATATCGTGAAGGGCTCTTATTTGATTCTTGGAATCCACCACATACATGGAGGTGGAGTGAGTAAAAAACCCATTTTGATTTTGCTTATAGGTGAAATTGAAATCTTGAGTAAATTGTTTCGTTTCTATTTCAGTTCCTCGTAGAAATAAAAAGTTGGCACTCGAAATACCAAACGCATCCTTATATTGGTTGATTTTCTCTTTCGTATCGTGGAGCGGATCTAATGTAACTGCCACTATTACATATTGATTTTCAGATATGCCTTTTTCTTTCAATAACTGCTGCACATCTTTTAAGTCCATCATTGTAGTCGGACAAATATCTGGGCAGTTTGTATAGAAGAAGGCAATGATTTTTGGTTTATTGCGAATAGACGTCTCATTTCCACTCACTTCAGTGAGCGGCCATTCGTCAACGGCACCGATTTTAGGCAAATTAATTGTAGTGGGCCAAAGAAGTTGGAAAACCAAAAATCCAATAGCTACTAACACAAGCGTAATAAATGCTTTCGACATAATCACCGCCTTAAGCCTCTTAGATTAGAGGATTTTACACCTTAAACGAATAGCGGATAAATTGACTGACAAGTGCATGAGAACAAGCCGTGAAAATAGCTAAACTCACGATATTTGATTCAATCATTGCCGCAGAGTCGATTGGAATGTTGCACAAAGCTGGATTTCGAAGCACAGCACCGAACATCATGCCCATGATGCTGCCCATGATGCCATTGTAAATTCCGGTTAGCAAAGCGGGTGATTGGATGAATCCACCGAATAGTAAACCAATACATATCCCTACTATGATAGGAACTAGATAAAAACCAGATTGATTCACAGGAAGCAGTAATTTGAGATAAACTGCGAGGGCAAAAGAAGAAATCATGGTGATAGCCATACACATAGTTGTTGTAAATCGGTCATCAAATAATCGGTGTTTCTTTTTGAAAAGCCAGTAAACAGAACTTAAATCAATTAGATTCCATATGAATAAAAAGATGATAAGTAGCATGGTTACGTCACGACCGTTTAATGGAATGAAAAATAGTGAGTAAGCTAAAAACAAAAAAGCCATGAAGGAAAATGATGAACATAGATGGCATTTCTATAACTGTTCCGATCATCGGTGACATTAACCCAATGATGATACCGTTTGTTAAACCCGTTACAAACGTCTGGTAATCGAATAACAATCCAAAAAATGCCCCAACTGTTAACCCTGCTACTGTCGAAATCATGGTTATGAACGTGAAATGAAAAGGAAACTGTATGATGAGTAATACACCGGATAGTAAAGCGGCCATTCCTCCCATCACAATGCTAATATTCATCCCTAATTGAAAGCCAATTCGTTTCTTGATTTTAAGCAAATATCCATAAAAACAAAGGACAATCCATACATCTACATACAATAAGATTGCACTAGTAGTCATAGCCCCACCTCTACATACAATATGTGGGAAAAGAGAGGGGCGAAACTTGTCCATGGGATAACGAAAAGAGTCTAAACGATTATTTCAAACACTGTCTCCTTCAATGTATGTGTGCCTATCTTTTTTCAATTCATATTCATATACTGCTATCAGGTTAACAATAAACTGGGAAATTAAAGGGTTTTTTGACAACTAAACTATACTACGAATCTAAACTAAGTTAGATAGAGTTTACCAAAAAAAGTTAACTAAGCTTAAGAGAACCATTTTAAAGCGAATAAGTAAAAAAAGGAGGTATTACATGAAAGTCGGACCAATTAATGCGTTTGATGGATTTCCTGTCTGGTACAAAGATGAAAATGGGATGCGTTTACAATTAAACGTTGACCCAAATGATCCATTCTCTGGTATCACATCTGCTGATTTACCTGATCCATCACAATCTGTTTCTTTCCCAACGAACTATCCTGGGGAAGCTTTTTATATGCAGGTAGAAGCTGAAATGACCACCGGTACGGGTGAAAGAGCTAGACTCGTGTTGGCTTTAGAAGCAGCTTTTGTAAATGAAGTTCCCGCTGCAGGTGATCAAATTGTCTTTGGGAGAGTTCGAATTCGAATTTTTGGATTACAACCGAATGTAGAGTATACAGTGTCACATCCATATGGAATCGACACGTTTTTTGCTGAGCCAGATGGAGACGGGGCAGGTGAAATTAATTTTACAGAAGATATCGGAGGATTAAACGGGGGAGAATTTGACCTTGCAATAAATAGTCGAGTACATCCTTTCCTACAATGGGATCCCACTGTGGAACCATTTGCCCCATCAGGATATCTAGGCAACCCCGCAGTGTCACATCCAATTGTAGGAAGTTTATTTATTGATGCTTTTGGGGAGCCTCAGAACTTTTTCAGAATTGAAGGACCAGGAATCGGAATTGGATCTCCAGATCGTTCCACTACTCCAGGACTTGACCCGGATAACTGTATTGAAACAAGAAACTTTACCGTATTAGGTAAAATTTCAACGATTGCAGGAGTAGAGGTGACAAGAGTTACCTATACACAAAGCGTAAGTTCAAATGGTTTGTTAGATGTATTTGCTACGTCAGACGATACAGCTCAAACGATTAATGCGACAGGAACAGGAATCGATTCTACGTTACTCGAAGGGACAGAGGGACAATATTTTGCCCGTGTCCGTTATACAGGTGCACGCCCACCTAGTGCAATTAACGTTTCAAATGTAAGCGATAATCCAAATAGTATAAAAGAAGTCGTACCAGTCGACTTTATATCAGCCACTGCCAACTACAACACGGACACTCAAGAACTTACGATTGTCGCATCGTCTAGCGATTCGCTTGGTGCACCCGTTTTATCAATCTCAGACTTTGGTTTAGGTGACATCGTCATTCCTGTGACAGGGATAAGTACAACGAACCTCACGTTTGCACCATCCCAAGTAACGATTACGTCAGCTGCAGGAGGGGAAAGAACGATTCCTGTAACAGTGACAGGAAATCCTAACGGTCCAATTCCTGCCACAGCCAATGCTGGTGTTGATCAATCCGTCCTCATCAATTCACCAGTTTCACTGAATGGTACTAATTCAACTGGTGCAATCACATCATTTAGTTGGCTCCAACTTGCGGGTACTCCGGTTACTTTAGTAGAAGCTAATACCGCAACCCCTTCATTTGGATCCCCAAGTGCGCCTTCTAGTCTTTCATTTGAATTAACAGTTGACGGTGAAGGGGGACCATCTACTGATACGGTAAATGTTGAAGTAATAGCGTCCGCACCGATACCAATCGCAAATGCTGGGGCGAATCAAATCGTTCAACAAGGAACAACTGTCAAGCTAACAGGCAGTGCTATTGGCGATGTTACTAGCTTTCAATGGGCACAAACTGCTGGAGTGCCTGTCCAATTAACCACTGCCAATACGGAAAGCGCAACGTTTATCTTTCCTACACAGCCGGCAACGCTCACCTTTCAATTAACAGTTCAAGGACCAGGGGGCACTTCTTCAGATTCCGTACAAATTTCTTCAATTCCAGAAAACTTAACGATTACACGTGCAGAATTCCGAACTGGCGATGCGGAATGGAGAATTAGCGGAACATCAGATGTGAGTGGCGCTGGAGTCACCATTTCCATCTTTAATGGTGGCACTCTAGCAGATCCACTTCTTGCACAAGTGCCAGTCGATGCACTTGGAGAATGGGCGTATCGCGTCGAAGGCTCTACTACGCTGCCTGGTGTAACACGAGCTATCTCCATTCAATCCAGCTCGAGTGGAACACTTATTAATGTACCTATTAATCTTCGCGGATAAGAAAAAAATGGAATTAGAGAAAGCATCTAGCTTTATGGTAAAGGAGATGAAGGTGTGGATTATTGTCCAAAATGCAACCAAAAACAATGTAAATGTGAGCGGGGTCCAAGAGGGCCAAGAGGATACCAAGGACCCCAAGGAGCAAGAGGTGAACAAGGACCTACTGGACCAAGAGGAATCCAAGGCGTTCAAGGACCCAGAGGAAAACAAGGACCCGCTGGACGAACAGGACTAACAGGTGAAACAGGACCCCAAGGATTAAGGGGGGAGCAGGGACCCATTGGATTAAGAGGTGAACCTGGAGTTGCAGGTCCACAAGGTGAACAAGGATTACCAGGAGCTTTCATTTCAGCTTATGGATTTGCCTACTCACAATCGGAAAATTCAGCGTCAGGTGATGTGAAATTCACCATCGCTGGTCCTTGCCAGGATATTGAATTAATGCGAGAAGGATTAAAGGTTTTAAAAGCGGGAGTCTATCAGATAAGCTACAAAGTGGTAATGGAATCAACAGCTCTCACTTGCATTCCATCGACATTTCAATTGAAAATCAATGATGCGATCAAGATTGGATCATCATTAACGCAATCCACAACTGCCACCACTCTTACTTCCACGGTATTGAGTTCCTTACTTGAAGGTGACGTTGTAACACTAATTGGCGAATTACAAGAACGTTTTAGTTACAAGCTAGCAACATTACAAATCATTCAAGTTGGATAATGATAGATTTGTTGATACGAGGCTGCATGAGCTGAAGACCAGCAGAAAACGAGTAGTGCAAAAATAATTTTGCACTACTCGTTTTCCCGTCAAGGAGGCTGAGACCATGCCGCGGAAGCATCCGTCTTTTGCTGCATCGCTCTGCCAGCTTTGAAACATGGAAGTGTGTTGGAGCAGAAATCAAACTCTACTAAATATAAAAAAGGGACTGCCCATCGTCATAGTTTACGACTTTTAGGACAGCCCCGTTCTCTTTGTATAAGAAATTTTACTTATTTCGTCCACTGACGGCATTCGGATTGAAACCTTTTGATCCAGACGGCAACAAATCAAAAAAGTGCCATGGGGAACTATAATCATCACCGGGTCCAAAGAAATCGCTTGCGACCAAGTAAATGTCATCCTCTGTCGTTTTTCTAAATACAGAAACACCAGGATAAATCTGCCCCTCTATTACAAAGCCTAAATCTTGTTTAAAGGTGTTATTCATCGTCGATATCATCGGAAATTGCCAATCTCGTTCTTCTGCGAAAGCCATTTGAACATCTGGTGAATCAGGTGAAGCCAGCACGAATGGAGCTTTATGAGCGAGATATTGGTAAACCCCATTAAATCCATCTGCCCACATTGTGCAATACGAACAGGATTTACCCATGTTTTGAATAACGATCAGTTCTTCTTTGTTTCCAAACAATTCAAGAAGCGAGACTGAATTTCCATCTTCTTTTACAAATTCATAATTGTTAACGGATACGTGTGGCTTTGATTTTTTAAGTTCTTTTAACCGCGTCTTTTTTTCAGCAATCTCTTTTTCAAGTTGTGCGATTTCGAATTTAATATTCATTTATAAAAACTCCTTTCTCTCACGCTAGATAGTTACCTTCATTATTTCCCCGGTTTCAAGATAACTCTTTAAATTGCTTAATATGAAAGGCCACCCATTATTGCATCCTCTGAAGGTATTGGGTTCATCCACATAATCCGTATCCGTTAATTTTTCATGAATCAACGTGAGTTTTACAATGCCTCCACTCAATTCGTGTAAATGGAAGGTGACGACAGTCGGCTCTGTTCGTTTGGTTTCATCAAACACACTTTCCCATGTGTAGGACATTTTTTGATGTGGTTCATAGCTCAAAATTTCTCCGAATTCCGTCACTTCACCTCGAGAATATTCTACTCGCGAGCCCACTTGCCATTCTGATTGAATGGCAGTTCCAAAAAAGTATTGCTCCGTATGTTTTGTGTTTGTCAAAGCATCCCAAACTTTCTCTGCTGTAGACGAAATATAGGTTACATATTGATAAGTAGATGATTTCATAAAGAACCTCCATTAATTTGCGATTATTTGTTTATAGTTCTATTTAAAAAGAAGAAATCCTTTATTTTTACATCCAAATCACATTGAGAAAAAGTTTAGTTGTAATCAAAAAAAGCTTTTGGCTTTAGCCAAAAGCACGATAAGAGTTTCAGAATCCAGATAATGTTTTTGCGTAGAGAAATGGGGCAGGAAGGATAATTGGAAGAACAAGTTGTTCAGCCTCGGAGCGTATTAGCTTTTTTTCTGCTGCAAAATTCAGTTGAGCTTCAAGAAGCCAAATTTTTAATTCTTCATCTATTATGAGATCTATAGCTGTTTCGCCAACTTTATAGCCGGATTTTTCAATTTCGGTTATAGCCTTTTTAGATAACTCGAAGATGATTGTTTTTAACTGCTCAATCTCATCAGAATTTAGTTGGAAATATTGTTGCAGTGCTTTTTCACCAGGCATCATATTCTCTCTATTTATAAAATTGGAAATGATGCTACCTTCTTTAGCGATTTTGGATTCCATACCAGATAAAAACCATTTATTATTTTGATCTTTGTGTAAATAAACTCTGAAATCTATTTTTTTCCCTGCTATTATACTGAATATTTCCTGTTGAATTAAATAAGACCCTTTAAGCTTTCTTTTCAGGACTCTATTTAATTGTTTTTTATTTTTAATATGGATTGAATTGAATGAACCATCCGTTAATAGATAACCTTCTTCACTCTCTTTTAAGTGGAAAATGCCTTTGCCTTGAGATTTATTATAGGGCTTTAAATAAACCGAGTTACAGCCTTCTACCATATGCAGCACGCTTTTACTATTTGTGTATTTCAAAGTCTTAGGTATATAAGCCTTTAAATCAGCGTGGTTTCTCAGTAGTGTCCAGAATTTTAGTTTATTAATGGTATTGGGATAATTGAAAATAGTATTAAAGAGCTTAGCCGTTTTTTTGGATAATGAAATTCTATTGTATACAACGTCTGGAAATGGGAAGAGACCTTCAATGAATTCTTTATTTTTTGGATTAAAGTAATAACCTTCAATAGTGTTACTTATTCTATTGATATTTTCAGGTCTAAACAAAAAAATAAGACCTCTAATTTTTTCATACTTCGCAAAACGCATGAGCATTTGTTGTGGATCTTTATAGAACTTTTCTTGAGGAATAAAACCTATAACTGGCCCCAAATATAGATTGTTTTCTTGAAAGTAACAATCATAAGGCAGGTCAGGAATAATAATAGAGCCGAATGCATTCTGAGGAATTAATAATTGATAGTCAGGTAATTGATTATCAATTATTAATAAGAGTTCTTTTGAAATCTGACCAAAATGCAACACGATTCTGTTGGATTTGGAATTGATTGCTTTTAGGGTGAAGTGATTTATATGAAGAAAATTCGGATTTGATTGATTTGTTATCTTGACTAAAAACAGTATAGACATCTCCTTTTAATTTTTTGTAAACATTCGATAGGCATTAGAGACTTTTCGATACAGCAAATTGTGCCAACATGAGAGTTGGATCTAGTTTGTTGATTTTTTCATTTAGATAGGGAAATAAAAGAGGTAATTCACTGCAGCCACCTAAAATGTGCATGATACCTTTATTTGCATAGTCATCTATTATTTTATTCAAGTCCTTGAGATACGGGTTGGTCTTAATTAATCCGGCTTTTACACTGCTAATAGCTTGATTCACCACTAGTTGCTCTGTAAGGCTAGGAATTAGTAAAGTAACAGCAGTTTGTTGAAATGCGTGTTGATATAACCGTGTATTAATAGTGGTGTGAGTGGCAAGGAGTAGAACCCGAGGGTTTTTTTCTTTCATTTGGATTAATGTTTGGTCGACCGTATTAGTAATCATGCTATAAAAGGGGATATAGATGGAGTTGCTAATTTCTTGATACCAAATATGTGCAGTATTACATGGCATGATAATAAAGTCCGCTCCTGCTTTTTGAAGCATTTGAGCACCTTTAATAAGCTCTGGTAAAGGAGTTTCGCTCCCTGGGTTTAAAGCATTAATGCGAGGAGGGATTTTGGGATTGTTATTAATAATAATATGAAGATGATCTTGATCCGAAATCGCTGGTGTGTTGGAAATAATTTTATTAAATAAATCAACTGTGGCTGATGGTCCCATTCCTCCGAGAATTCCTATTATTTTAGACAGATTAATATCCCTCCTTTTTGATGTGTCCTGCTCTACTAATCTCTAATTCCCTTATAGTCTATTCAGGATAAAATAATAAATATAGACGTATTACATAGACGGTAAACTAGAAAACTGTAACAGCACCAATTAGTAGTAATTAGAATACGGCCAATTGCCTATATTTTAGGTTGATTCTATTAAATACTTTCATGAGATTGCATCAAAATTACCTAGAGAAAATCGTTTAGTTGTAAATTTGTCTTGTTTAGTTGTAAAAATGGAGCATTTAATTGTAATTTTGATCATTTTAGTTGTAAAAATCATGACTTTAGTTGTAAAAGTAAAATAATAGAAACTATAACGTAGGGTGTCACCAACAGAAATGGCTTTTGGCGATAGCCAAAAGCAGCAAGTAGGCTTCTAAACGATATAGATAGTATCATGCGGCTGAAATTGCATCTTCAGCCGCGTTTCTTTGTGTTCGTAGGTGGCGATGGTTTATTTCCCAAAACTGACAAAAAGGTTTGTGGCTGAGCGGTCGATTTGAGAGGGACAATCCTTTACAATAGGAAGATATGGTTTTGGACGGGTTAGGAGTGTGTAAGGCAGTGAGTGTGGTGAAAAGTACGGAAGTGACGCGGTGTAATTTGGCCGTGAGTAGCCGATTTAGGAAAAGTAAACCGAAAATGGCAGATGAATTGACGAGTTTGTTGAATGTATCTCCTATTGTTGATGTACACATGGAGCGTCTGACAGATGGCCAGGCGAATCAACGACGAGTGTCTTTATATATAGATTCAGAAGTGGTGGCTGGTACCCCAGTAATGGAGTGCGAATGGATTGGAAATGGGCTAGAAGTCGCTCATTTTTATGTGACGAAGAAGCGGTTGCAGTTAGGAAATAATCGACATTTGCAGTTAAAGATGTCGTTTGATCGTAAGGGTTTAGTGTCAACGGAAATGACACTCGCTCTTTATAGAATCATTCAGTCTCTGCCGATAGCTTCCGATCGATCAGAGTACATTAAGAAGCGGATTTTGGGTTGGGAATCTTATTTGCGTGTGATGGAACGAAATGCAGATGTAGACAGACTTGAAATTGGGATTCGAAATGCTCGGACAAGTCCGGACTTTCGCAAAGTAACGTTTGAGCTACAGAAGCTGCCGAACGGTTTTGATAAGTATTACAAAAAATCAGCGGTGAAATTGGTCGAGACGAATCAAAGCCTTGGGAACGTTGTACAAGTTCAAATGGGTAAACGAACAATCGATGTGGAACTCACCAAGGACCTTCAAGAAAAAGCCAGAGAAGGGAAATGGAGAGTTCCGGTTAACGGCAAGCTCGCTTTTGATAATGTAGCCGAAATGGCGCAAATCAACCGTCTTAAAGATGGCTTCAAACGTCTTGAAAACGGCTGGGCTGTGAATCCGAACTTAGAGAAACTCCTTTTTGAAAAACGTCCAACGGTGCGTAAAGGGAAAGTACCAGAAGATTTAGCGTTCAAGCAAAATCTTAATGATTTTCAGCGACAGGCTGTAGAAGGTGCGATTGCTGCACAAGATTTGTACGTTATTCAAGGCCCTCCAGGGACAGGGAAGACCACGGTGATTTCTGAAATTTGTTATCAGCATGCGAAGATGGGGTTAAAAACGCTTGTTGCGTCACAATCCAATTTGGCGGTAGATAATGCCCTTGGTAAATTGATGACGGATCAAGACATTCGTATTTTACGAATCGGTCGTAGCGAGAGCATTGAAGAAGAGGGGCAGCGATTTGTTGAAGAAAAAGTCGCTCTTTACTGGAAACAGCAGACGCTTTCGTCCATTCAAACACATGTAAGTCAGTTTGAAAAAGAGGGACTGGAACTACTTGCTTCTATTAAAGAAACAGAAACAACGGTAGAACAATTGAAGTCTGAAATAGCGGATTTGGAATCGAAGAAAATCGAAAAGAAACTAGCGAAAGAAAAGCTAAACAAGCTTCAGCTCGATTTGACGACTAGTCAGTCTCACGTTCAAGAATTGAATCGTAAAAAAGGCCAAATCGATTTTCATTTGGACATGAGCAAGGATTTATTAGAGGACGCACAAAGTCGCTATGAGAGATTACAAGGCCAAGTAACTTTGTATTCAGGTTCCGGGGAGTTTTCAAAGCTCCAAACTCGACTTCAAGAAGAAATTCGAGCACTTCAGCAGCAATTGACATATGTACAAACGGAAACATCTCTTCGCCAAAGAAGAAACGATCGCCAGCAAAAAGCGGATAACCTAAAGAATTTATCTGCAAAGACATTGATGATGCAAAATATAACTAAGCAAGTTCCAGATGTTAAAAAACTCACCGATCTTCAAGTGTTAATTGGCAATGAACCATGGACTCGGGCTTCAGACATCCGCTCAATTATTCATCACATGGACCGTTTGCGTATGAACTATCAAGCTTCTAGCCAAGCGGGTGGCAATCCTTCCGAAGTAGACGTTACCTTGAATAAAGCTATTGTCTATGCTGAGCAGCAGCTGATTACGCATCAATATAATATGAAGATGTTGGCAAAGAAAATCTCGATGCTACCTACTTTACAAGGAACTAAGCTTGAAGCTCCTTATATCAATAAAGTGGTGGATGCTTTTCGGGATTATGCCAAAAAAATGAACGGATTCCGTGAGCCATTAAATCAAGCCGACCGACAAAAACTGTCTGCTATTTATGAACATATGATGGTCTTGAAAGTTTCTAGATCAAAGAATTTAAAAAACCCAAGCACACAAGGACAAGGCAATGAGCAAATAAAGAACGAAATTAAAACGACATTTGAAAAATTGAAAGACGTCGTTTTACAAGCGTTAGTGAAATATAAACAGGAGCTCGAGTCCGAGATGGCTGTATTGAACCCACAACTTAAGGAACTTGACGATATAATTGCTTCTTTTGAAAAGACTCTTTCCGAAATGTCTGCCAATAAGGATGCGCTCGCGCCAACGGAGGAAGTGGAAAAGGTTCTAGCAGAAAAGAAGCTTGAACTTGAACATTTGGGAACAGAAGAAAGCTATGTAGAAGGTTTGGTCGAAGCAACTTCTGTGCAACAAGCAGTAGTGCAAAAACGAACGCAAGAAATGACTCAATTCCACACTACGATTGATGAAATCGAGCAGAAGATTGCTGATGAACAGATGAAACAAACGGTTTTCGCAAATGAAGTGACTGAATGTGAAGCTATCGTTCTAATTGACGTAGAAGCTTTATTTTCCAAAGTTAAATTGATGCATGAACAGACTTCTTTACAACTAAATGAGTTAAAGAGAAAAGAAACCTTCCTGAATGTGTCGAACGACATTCGGTTGGAATGGCAAGAAATGCTTGGTGAATCAACCGCTTACGATTTAGATGAAATCAAGAAGTTGTATATCCAATATGCGAATGTCATTGGTGTTACATGTTCGATATCTGCGAGTAAAGATTTCGTAAACCAATATCCCGATTTTGATGTGGTCATTATTGATGAAGTGTCTAAAGCGACGCCACCGGAATTACTACTGCCAATGTTAAAAGGGAAGAAAATCATTTTAGTGGGCGACCATCATCAATTACCTCCTTTAGTTGGGCAAGACACGATGGATGAATTATTGGAGGATATGAAAGACCCTACCGAAAAAGCCGAATTGAAAGCGATCTTAAAGGAATCAATTTTTGAACGTTTGTTTAAGGATTTGCCTGATGACAGCAAAACGACGCTTCGTATTCAATATCGAATGCATGAGCACATCATGGAAACGATCAATCCTTTCTACCGTGAAAAAAACTACGGACTTGAGTGCGGTCTAGCCAATTCAAACAAAGACAGAGATCACTTGCTTGATGGCAAGATGTTCAAACGTGGTCAGCATATTGTGTGGTACGACATGCCGAATGAACGAGGTTTCTTAGAGGAGCGCGAACAACATAGCCGAAGCTTCTTCAATGCAGCGGAGCTGAAGAAAACTCGTGAATTGTTGCTCGATTTGAACCAGGCTACGGCAATCGCGAAACAACAAGGTCGTTTGGATTCGCATGTGAAGAAAAAAGTTGGCATCATCAGTTTTTACGGGGAACAAGTGAAGAAAGTGAATCGCTTGCTCAGTCAAGAACTGGACCTTCCACATTTACATTGCAGGACAGGTACTGTCGATAAATTCCAGGGGATGGAGATGGACGTAATTATCCTAAGCTTCGTACGTAATCATCTTCAGCCTGACGGAAATATTGGTTTCTTGAAAGATTACCGACGATTGAACGTAGCTCTTTCTAGGGCGCGTGAACTTCTAATGATTGTCGGAAGTGTGGATATGTTTACACAAAAAGCACATGGCGAAGCACAAAAAGCTATGTTCCAACACGTTTTAAATGTAGTCAAGGAACACGAAGGACTAAAAGAATTGGAAACAAGCGTAAGTAGGAGGTAATGGTTTGAGCAAGACTGTGCAAATTGAGAAAGAAATGTCTAG
>NZ_JBATUX010000012.1:0-5437 GCF_049671445.1 Paenisporosarcina sp.
CCTTGAAGATGTGAGTATGGTTGAAGTAACGATGGAAATTGCCAAAGAAATTGCTGAAACTGAATATTCACAAGGCATCTACGCTCATTGTATTCAACCAAAAACCACTCAAAAAGAGCAGCAAAAATGGACGAAAATCTTGATGGTTGATGCAGTTCAAGATCCGGGCAACGTTGGAACGATGATTCGTACTGCGGATGCCGCTGGTCTAGATGCAGTTATATTAGGAAAAGGTTCAGCAGATGCTTATAATCCAAAAACTGTTCGTTCGGGTCAAGGTTCTCATTTTCATATTCCAATCTTAAAAGGTGATTTATCAGAATGGTTACAAACGTTTAAAAATAAAGGTATAGCAGTCTATGGTACTTCTTTAGACGATTCGGTTTCTTACAATCATGTAGAACCACAATCACAATTTGCTTTAATTATGGGCAATGAGGGTAGTGGATTATCACCAGAGCTTCTCGTGCAAACGGATATGAATTTGAAAATACCGTTATTCGGACAAGCCGAATCTTTAAATGTAGCAGTTGCTACAGGAATTCTTCTATATACATTAGTTCATACAGAAAATGAATCTTGATGAAAAATTAAATTCCGCGTATAATAGATAGTAATTTGATACGTTAAAAGCTGTGACCGGGAAGAGTACATGAAACCCTTTTATCCAGGAAGTTTGCACCGAGACTGAAAGTGCAAATATAGAAGAATCATCGAAGTTCACCCCGTTAGCTGCCATCAGGACCAGCGATTGCTGTAAAGGTGTGCCGGTGAAGAGCCGTTAATTCAATGAAGTGATTACGTCTGGAAATTCAGCGTAGTAATCAGGGTGGTACCGCGAAATAGTTCCTCGTCCCTTTTTCAGGGGCGGGGTTTTTTATTTTTTTAGAGGGAGGATATACAAATGCAAGAACAATTACAACAATTAAAACAAGAAGCAATTAGCAAAATAGAAGCCGCTTCAAGTGTAAAAGAATTACAAGACGTGCGGGTTGCTTATTTAGGTAAAAAAGGTCCAATTACGGATCTGTTAAAAGGGATGGGTAAACTTCCTGCTGAAGAACGTCCTAAAATGGGGGCACTTGTTAACGTTGTTCGGGAAGAAGTAACGTCTGTTTTGGATGAGCGCTTAGTCGTACTTGAAGACGCGGCTATTCAACAACAACTTGAAAATGAATCAATCGATGTTACGTTACCTGGTCGTCCAGCTAAAACCGGAAATCATCATCCACTAACTCGAGTGGTGGAAGAGATTGAAGACTTATTTATCAGCATGGGATACGAAATTGCTGAAGGTCCTGAAGTTGAAAAAGATTACTATAACTTTGAAGCATTGAACTTACCAAAAGGTCATCCAGCACGTGATATGCAAGATTCATTCTACATTTCAGAAGATATTTTACTTCGTACACATACATCTCCAGTTCAAGCTCGTACGATGGAAGCTAAAGGCGGAGAGCCGATTAAGATTATTTGTCCAGGTAAAGTGTATCGCCGTGATAGCGATGATGCGACACACTCACACCAATTCACTCAAATCGAAGGTCTTGTTATTGGCGAGAACATTAATATGAGCGACTTAAAAGGGACATTATCTGTGTTTGCAAAGAAAATGTTTGGTGATGATCGTGAAATTCGTTTGCGTCCAAGTTTCTTCCCATTCACAGAGCCTTCTGTTGAAATGGATATTTCATGTTTCAAATGTGGCGGCAGTGGCTGTAACGTTTGTAAAAAAACAGGTTGGATTGAAATACTTGGTGCCGGTATGGTGCATCCAAATGTCTTAGAAATGGCAGGATATGATTCGAAAAAACTGTCAGGATTTGCATTCGGTATGGGACCAGAGCGCATTGCGATGTTGAAATACGGAGTGGAAGACATTCGTCATTTCTATACGAATGACGTGCGATTCGTTTCGCAATTTCACCGGACTGAAGTGTAAGGAGGAGATCACATGTTAGTATCAACTAAATGGTTAGCTGATTATATAGATACAAAAGGGTTAGATCCAGCGGAACTTGCTGAAAAAATTACTCGTTCTGGGATTGAAGTGGACGCGGTTATTGATCGTTCTCAAGGAATGACAAACGTCGTAGTTGGTCATGTTTTAGAGTGCGAAAAACATCCTGAAGCAGACAAATTATCGATTTGCCAAGTCGATGTAGGAGAAGAAGTAACACAAATTATTTGTGGTGCTCCAAACATTGCAAAAGGTCAAAAAGTAATTGTTGCACGTCCAGGAGCTGTTTTACCTGGTGGCATTAAAATTAAAAAAGCGAAGCTTCGCGGAGAAGAATCAAACGGTATGATTTGCTCACTTCAAGAACTTGCAATTGAAGGGAAGCTTGTACCTAAAGCATGTGCAGAAGGAATTTACGTGTTACCAGCTGATACTCTTGCGGGTGCAGATGCACTAGAAGTTCTTGGATTACATGACACAGTGCTTGAACTTGGATTAACACCAAATAGAGCAGACGCGATGAGCATGTTAGGCGTTGCTTATGAAGTGGGTGCAATTCTTTCAGAAGATATGAAGTACCCTGAAATTACGTATTCAACATCATCTGAAACAGCTGAAAGTGTTTTGAAACTTCGTGTAGAAGACATGGATGCAAACCCGCTGTACATCGCTAAAGTCGTGAAAAATGTAAAAATTGGTGAATCCCCATTATGGTTACAGCAACGTTTGATGGCTGCAGGCGTACGTCCACATAATAATGTAGTGGATGTAACGAACTATGTATTGATGGAATATGGTCAACCGCTTCATGCATTTGATTATGATCGTTTACAAACGGGAGAAATCGTTGTGCGAGCTGCTCGTCAAGGCGAGAAAATTATAACATTAGATACACAAGAACGTGAATTAGCATCTCATCAATTAGTGATTACAAATGGTCAAAAAGCGGTAGCAATTGCTGGAGTTATGGGTGGAGCAAATTCGGAAGTTCATGAAGGCACGACAACGGTTGTTATCGAGTCAGCATACTTCAAGCCCGCTTCAGTTCGCCAAACGTCTAAAGATCACAATCTGCGCAGTGATGCAAGCTCTCGTTTTGAAAAAGGCGTGGATCCGAACCGTGTAGAAGCAGCTGCAGAACGTGCTGCTCAACTAATTGCTGAACTTGCTGGAGGAGAGATCCTTCAAGGAAGTGTAGTAGCAGACGAACTGAATAAATCACAAAAAGAAGTAGTTGTATCACCTGATTTCATTAATAACCGTTTAGGAATGAAAATTTCATTAGAAGATATGACGTCAATCTTAAGTCGCTTAAAATTCGAATTCGAAGCGGCTAATGGTTTGCTTTACATCAAAGCACCAACACGTCGTCAAGATATTCAAATTGAAGAAGACATCGTTGAAGAAATTGCGCGTATTTATGGTTACGATGAAATTCCATTAACACTGCCTGAAGGAGAATCAACTCCAGGTGGTTTAACGCCTTACCAAGCACAACGACGCATTGTTCGAAACTACTTGGAAGGTGCTGGATTGCAACAAGCAATTACGTATTCATTAACTTCTAAAGAGCTTGCGCAGAGCTTTGCACTAGAAACTGCACCTGTGACAGAATTATTGATGCCAATGAGTGAGGACCGTAGTACATTACGTCAATCGCTAATTCCACATTTACTTGAAGCTGCAACATATAACGTTGCGCGTAAAGCAGATGCTGTAACAATGTTCGAAACTGGTTCAGTGTTCTTAGGAGAAACGTCAGAAGGACTTCCTCATGAAGAAGAACATGTTGCTGCCGTCTTGACAGGTAAATGGCTTGATCACAGCTGGCAGGGGGAACGCAAAACAGTCGATTTCTTTGTGTTAAAAGGAATCATTGAAGGCTTATTTGCGAAACTCGGATTAGATAATCATGTGTCATTTGAGCAAGCGCAAATGGACGGTTTACATCCTGGCAGAACAGCTACCATTAAACTAGCCGACAAAATGATTGGTATCGTGGGGCAATTGCATCCAACTGAACAAAAGAAACGCGATTTAAAAGAAACTTATGTAATGGAACTGAACTTAGCGAAATTACTAACTTTCTCTATAGAACCATTATTGTACACACCAGTACCACGTTTCCCATCTATCTCACGCGATATCGCGTTAGTTGTTGAACGAGCGCAAGCGGCTGGGGATTTAGAAAAAATCATTCGCAGTGCGGGTGGTAAGTTATTGAAAGATGTGCGCGTCTTTGATTTATACGAAGGCGAGAAAATGGAGCCAGGTCAAAAATCGGTCGCATTCTCTCTAACATACGAAGATCCAGAACGTACATTAATAGATGAAGAAGTCGTGAAAGCTCATTCAAAAGTGTTAAAAGCTCTTGAAACAGAAGGTAACGCACAACTTCGAGGATAAATAAAAAAAATGAGGTAGATTCGAAAGTGGTTATCACTTGAGGATCTAACCTTTTTTTATATTTCTATAATAAATGTTGGGGTAAGCACACAATTTAGCACATGAAAAAACACGACATCATCCATATCTTATTTACTTGAATTGTCGAGAAACAAATAAGAATGGAGATGCCATAGGGTGTTCATTAACTCCTGAGTTTTATTACATTAATAGTAGGTTCAGCGGTCGAATCGATGATTTTCAGAGTGAGCATCTACTATTGCACATTATGTTCGAAACTGCGACACAACTAACGCAGCTAATTAAACTTTACAACTGAAGTTCCTCTTGACTTTGAATGTCATACAAACAAAACATTAGTCCGAATTTTCGTATAAAGGTATAATAATATTATCTTAAAATCAAAGGAGTCTTGCCTTATGAGTCAAAGAGTTCCCTACTATGATGTTGCAC
The DNA here is from genome assembly GCF_049671445.1 of Paenisporosarcina sp. Lineage (GTDB taxonomy): Bacteria > Bacillota > Bacilli > Bacillales_A > Planococcaceae > Paenisporosarcina. The sequence continues at coordinate 4,820 of NZ_JBATUX010000012.1, forward strand.
CTGATGGAATGAAAATTATGATGGATATGGAGAAGTACACTAAGCAGACTACGATTAATAGAACTACTAGAGAGTTAATCAAAATTAGAGTCTCTCAAATTAACGGTTGTGCCTTCTGCATAGATATGCATACAGCGGATGCTCGTAAGATGGGTGAAACCGAACAACGAATTTATTGTTTAAATGCTTGGAATGAATGTACTTTTTATACACCTGAAGAGAAAATTGCTCTCGAACTATCTGAGCATATTACTCTAATTCCTACTAAAAGAGTTCCTGATGACTTATACAAGCTTGTCCGAGAACATTATGATGAAAAACAATATGTTGATCTAGTTCTTATTATTAATCAGATAAACAGTTGGAATAGAATATCTATTGCAATGGGCAATACAGCAACTAAGATTTAACTTCTTAACGAACATCCTTTGGTGTTCGTTTTTTCATTTATTTTGTTGCACAGTTTAATTCAAAAGCGACATTAAACATAGTCCATCTGTTTCTGCATCGCTTTGCTAGCTTCGAAACATGAAAGGGCGTTGCATCGCTTCGCTAGCTTTGAAACATGGAAGTGCGCTGCAACGAAAATCTAATGAACTAAATATAAAAAGGGAACTG
>NZ_JBATUX010000013.1:0-15911 GCF_049671445.1 Paenisporosarcina sp.
CCTTTAAATAATGTATTTGACATGTTTAACTTCCTGACCTCTAAATTTTTAACCTACAGGATATTTTACCCTTCGGACATGAAAACCACAAATAGTTTATAATAAAAGAAAAAAGAGAAAGTGTGTATATAAATGTATGACGTGATTATTGTCGGAGGCGGTCCCTCTGGATTGATGGCTGCTATCGCTGCTGGAGAAATTGGAAAGAAAGTACTACTTTTAGAAAAAGGAAAAAAACTCGGGAAAAAATTAGCCATTTCAGGTGGCGGTCGCTGTAATGTTACAAATCGACTGACACAAGAAGAAATCGTTAAACATATCCCGGGAAACGGTCGATTTTTATATAGTCCCTTCTCTGTTTTTAACAATGAAGATATTATTACCTTCTTTGAAGGTCTTGGAGTTGAATTAAAAGAAGAAGATCATGGACGCATGTTCCCTGTCTCAAATCGTGCTCAAGACGTTGTGGATACGTTGATTCGTCAATTGGAAAAGCTACATGTAGATGTTCTCTTTGAACGACCAGTGGCTAAGGTTCTGATGAATGATGAAAAAATTCTAGGTGTAAAGTTGAAAAATGGTGAAGAATTATTGAGTAAATCAGTTGTTCTCGCTGTTGGTGGGAAGGCTGTTCCTCAAACTGGTTCAACTGGTGACGGTTACCCTTGGGCTGAGCGAGCTGGACATACGGTCACGACTTTGTATCCAACTGAAGTCCCTTTATTATCAGATGAACAATTCATTCGATCAACAGAACTTCAAGGTTTGGCTCTACGTGATGTAGCTGTCTCTGTTTTAAACAAAAAAGGAAAAATCCTCGTCACTCATCAAATGGACATGTTATTCACTCATTTTGGCTTAAGCGGACCTGCGATTTTACGGTGTAGCCAATACGTCGTGAAAGAACGCATGAAAAACGGCTCTAAGCCAGTAGATATGGTGATTAACTCCTTACCAAATGACAATGCAGAATCGGCTTTCCAAATGTTAGTTAAGATCATGAAAGAAGATCCTAAAAAATCAGTGAAAAACGTTTGGAAAGGAATTGCACCCGAACGTTGGTTATTATTCTTACTTACTCGAGCGGGTATCGAGCCAAATGAAATTGGTGCTAATTTATCCAATGAAAAAGTACGTGTATTAGCTGGATTATTAGTATCCTTTACGATGACAGTTAATGGAACGCAACCAATTGAAAAAGCCTTTGTAACTGGTGGCGGTGTTTCTGTAAAAGAAATAGAGCCAAAAACAATGGCTTCTAAGAAAAAAGCAGGCTTGTATTTCTGCGGAGAAATCTTAGATATCCATGGTTATACAGGTGGTTATAATATAACTTCTGCACTTGTTACGGGTAAAATTGCCGGTATGAGCGCTGCACTACATGCTAAAACCATCCCTTATGAACCAGTGGAGTATTGATTAAACATTTGTCAGTGCGTCTGGTTTGCTTTGTTACTTTATAATCTAGAAAGGAAAGGAGCGAAGTGACTTTTTGTCACTTCGCTCCTTTCCACTTAATAATGGTTACTTTTGGTCCATAAAAGAGCCCAAACAGATTAACTATTGCCCAAAATAGAATACCTGTCTTCAGACATTCCACTTACCTTTAATATTTCTTTGAGATGTTGATAAATTATTTGCCTCGATTCGATTAGAGATTACAATTAAGAAATTGTTTATCCTAAATTAATCATTTAATTTTCATCTTCTTTTAAAAATCTATGTAACAACATGGCTAATACAATAGCACCCCATACGACAACTGCAACTAAATCCATCATGAAAGACTCATTATCCTCTCCAAATATATCTTGTAATTCATTTGAAGACAGCTTGTACATCGTCATATATTTTTATTCAGTCTTTTATTTCCCCTGTTCCAATTCAAAATCGCAGTATGAAACTGGAATTGCCTTAATATAAATAAGCGAGAGAAGGCATAGGCCTCCTCTCGCTTATTTGGTTCTCTAGTGTATGTGACAACACCAGAAACTTGCTTGGTCGCTAAAACTGCCCTAAATTGAATCGCTACCCAAATTAATGATGGAAAATGTTATCCTGCAAAATATAAGGCAATCGCGAATGAGATGACTGAAATAATAAATACACTAACCGCCATTCGCTTATTAGGTCTTGATATTTGTGGGTGACGTAAAATCGTAAATAACTTCCAAGAAAATGCGACTAAAATTAGTAGAACGACTATATATATCGGTTCCATTAGCCGACCACGATATTTACTAATTTACCTGGAATGGCAATTACTTTTTTAATGTCTTTACCTTCAAGAAGTTCAATAACACGCGAATCTGCAAGTACAGCTTTTTCTAACTCATCTTTAGTGAAATCTTTACTCACTACCATTTTAGTCCGAACTTTTCCATTGAACTGGATAGCCATTTCAATTTCATTTTCTACTAATTTAGATTCATCAAAAGTTGGCCATTCCACATAAGAAATGGTTTCTGTTCCGCCAAGTTTTTCCCACAACTCTTCAGCCAAATGTGGTGCGATTGGGGCAAGGAGTTGAACAAATCCTTTTGCATATTCAACCGGAACTTGTGGTGCTTTATATGCTTCATTGATGAAGACCATCATTTGTGAAATCGCTGTGTTGAAACGAATGCCTTCATAGTCTTCTGTCACTTTTTTCACAGTTTGATGATACACTTTTTCAAGCTTGCCATCGTTTGAAGGAACAATTTTACTGCTAACTGTACCGTCTTCATTCATAAACAAGCGCCAAATACGATCCAAGAATCGGCGAGCTCCATCTAGACCATTTTCTGACCATGCGATTGATGCATCCAGTGGTCCCATGAACATTTCGTATAAACGAAGTGTATCGGCTCCGTGGCTTTCTACGATGTCATCAGGATTTACAACATTCCCTTTAGACTTAGACATTTTTTCATTATTTTCTCCCAAGATCATGCCTTGGTTAAATAATTTTTGGAATGGTTCTTTTGTTGGAACAACCCCAATGTCATACAATACTTTGTGCCAGAAACGCGCATACAACAAATGTAGAACTGCGTGCTCTGCTCCACCAATATAAATATCAACTGGTAACCAACGTTTGATTAATTCCGGATCAGCAATTGCTTGATCGTTATTTGGATCGATGTATCGAAGATAATACCAACAACTACCTGCCCAGTTTGGCATTGTATTCGTTTCACGACGACCTTTCATGCCAGTTTTCGGATCTACAACACTAACCCATTCTTCAATTTTCGCTAGTGGTGATTCTCCTGTTCCGCTTGGTTTAATATCTGTAGCTGTCGGCAAAATTAATGGCAATTCAGACTCATCAATTGCCGTAATCGTTCCATCTTCCCAGTGAATAACCGGAATTGGTTCTCCCCAGTAACGTTGACGGCTAAATAGCCAATCACGAAGACGATATGTTACTTTCTTTTCTCCTGTTCCGTTTTCTTCAAACCACTTAATCGCTTTTTCTATCGCTTGAATTTTATCTAGTCCATTTAAAAAATCTGAGTTAATATGCTTGCCTTCACCTGCGTAAGCTTCTTTTTCAATATTTCCGCCTTCAACTACTTCGACAATTGGAAGGTCGAATTGTTTCGCAAATTCATAGTCACGATCATCATGAGCAGGAACTGCCATAATTGCTCCAGTGCCATAAGTAGCCAAAACATAATCAGCAATCCAAATTGGCATTTTTTCGCCACTTACTGGATTTATTGCATATGCACCTGTAAATACTCCCGTTTTAGATTTCGCAAGATCTGTACGTTCCAAATCACTTTTCAACTTCACTGACTCGATATAGCTTGCGACTTCTTGACGTTTATCTTCAGATGTCAGTTCATTTACTAAAGGATGTTCTGGAGCTAATACTGCATACGTTGCGCCAAAGATCGTGTCAGGACGTGTTGTGAAGGCTTTAAACGAATGTTCAGTGCCTTCCACTTTGAAAGTAAGTTGTGCTCCTTCTGAACGACCAACCCAGTTACGTTGCATGTCTTTAATGCTTTCTGGCCAATCCAAGTCATCCAAATCTTCAATTAAACGATCCGCATATGCTGTAATTTTAAGCATCCATTGCTTCATTGGACGTCGTTCAACAGGATGTCCGCCACGTTCAGATTTACCATCTATGACTTCTTCGTTTGCAAGAACTGTTCCAAGCGCAGGGCACCAGTTAACAGCCACTTCATCCACATATGCTAACCCTTTTTTATGAAGTTGTAAGAAAATCCATTGTGTCCATTTGTAATAAGATGGATCGGTTGTATTGATTTCGCGTTCCCAATCATAGGAAAAACCAAGTTCTTGAATTTGACGTTTAAAGGTTGCAATATTTTTAGCAGTAAATTCTGCTGGATCGTTTCCTGTGTCTAGTGCATATTGTTCTGCTGGTAATCCGAATGCGTCCCACCCCATTGGATGTAAAACATTGTATCCTTGCATCCGCTTAAAACGGCTTAAAATATCAGTAGCTGTGTAACCTTCAGGATGACCTACATGTAACCCTGCCCCCGATGGGAATGGAAACATATCAAGTGCGTAGAACTTTGGTTTAGTTGAGTCTTCTCCTGTTTTAAATGTTTTGTTTAGTTCCCAGTGTGCTTGCCATTTCTTTTCGATTTGTTGATGATTGAAATTCATGTTTTTTCCTCCTCTTGATAAGAAAAACTATTGCTAGCTTCCACATGTTGTAAGCTAATGCTTTCCTTATACTGTCCATCGATTGTTATTTTTCCTGATCAGAGCAATAAAAAAAACTCTCGTCCATTAGTCAAAAGACTAAGGGACGAGAGTTTACTATTTGCTCCCGCGGTACCACCCAAATTAGCAATATAAATTGCTCAACTTGTTTCCTTAACGCGGAAAAACGGCACCGGTTACTACTACTTCACCATTGCAGACTCCAAGGCGAGTTCGATAAGTTGTGTTACCGACTTGCACCATCCGTCGGCTCTCTACAAACACAAGATTATGTACTAATCCTTTTCACAGTCTTACACTATTATTTTTCATTGTAATCGAAGTATTCAAAAAGCACAAGATTTATTGAACGGTATATCCACCATCAAGTACAACCGCTTGACCAGTCATCCCTTTTGCAGATTCACTTGATAAGAACATTGCTAAATCTGCAATCTCTTTTACATCAAGTAAACGTTTTTGAGGAACTAGCGGATAAATTACTTCTTCTAGCACAGATTCTAATGGTACTTTACGCGTTGTTGCTAAATCTTGTAGCTGGTTACGCACAAGTGGCGTATCCACATAACCTGGGCAAATTGCATTTACAGTTATTCCATCCGCTGCTGTCTCAAGTGCTGCAACTTTAGTTAAACCGATTACTCCATGTTTAGCAGAGTTATATGCTGCTTTGCCTGCAAATCCTACTAATCCATTGATAGAAGCCATGTTGATAATACGGCCAAAACCTTGTTTGCGCATATGTGGCAATACATTTTTCGTGGCGATAAATGGAGCTGTTAACATGATTTTTACTAATAGTTCAAAACGTGCCGTTGGGAAATCTTCCAACATTGCTACATGCTGCATACCGGCATTATTGATTAAAATATCTAGTTTACCAAAATGGTTGATTGTCTCTTCAATTGATTGTTCAATATCGGTTTCAACTGTTACATCACATTTTAAGCCAATTGCATTTGAGCCAAGTGAAGCAGCTGCTTCTTTTACCTTTTCTTCATTTAAATCGGTTAATACTACTTTTGCTCCTGCTTGTGCAAATTCGCGAGCGATTTCAAAACCAATTCCTTGAGCTGCACCTGTAATAAATAGAACTTTATCTTTTACCATTATATGTCCCTCCATCGAAAAATACCGTTTGCGCCCACTTTGGGGGAAGCTGATAATTTCTTATATTATTATTGTTTCTCCATGTAAGTTAAGAAAAAAATCAGCCGCACTAGGCGGCTGAATCATTTTAATTAAGTCCAAAACCAAATGAGAATAATACTATTGCGATGATTACACCAATGACTGGCGTTACAACTGTTGTAGCAGCTACAGCCCAGTAAGCTGCGCTATATTTTTCTCCACAGATGGAGTGGATCGTTGTTACAACATAGCCATTGTGTGGAAGTGAATCAAGAGCTCCAGACGAAATAGCCACAACACGGTGTAAAGCTTCAGGGTTAACACCGGCATCCATATAACCTGGCGCTAATAATGGTAAAGCAATTGCTTGCCCTCCAGAAGCTGAACCAGTCATACCTGCGATTACAGATACTGCTACAGCCGCTCCGATTAATGGAGAACCTGGAATGTTTGTCATTGCATCAACTGCTACCTGAAACGCAGGTACAGATTTTGCAACTCCACCGAAACCTACTACTGCAGCCGTGTTACCAATCGCGATAATCGCACCGATCGTACCTGCAGAAACTGCTTCCCAAGGAGCTTTAAAGTATTTCCAACTAACGATAAACGTTGCAATTATTCCACCAAGTAATGCCACAATTAATGCAGATTGCTTTAATGAATCATGGAAGATGAATGAAATAATAAGAACAACTAATAAAGGAATCATGGCTAAGAAAGGATTTGGCAACGGACGGTTAACATCAAATGTTGGATCTGTTTCGCGACTTTCGAAACGCTCACCTTTGTTAACTGCTTTGTTAATAATTTTCTTCAACCACCAGTAACCGAAAACTGCCATGAAAGCAGCTACAATTAAACTTACTTCCCAACCAGCAAACTGATTTGTCCCTAAGAATGGAATTGGAATCCAGTTTTGAATTTCTGGAGAACCTGCAGAAGTCATCGTGAATGTTACTGAACCAAGTGCTAATGTCGCTGGAATAAAACGACGTGGTAAATCTGCTTGTTTAAATAAAGAAATAGCCATTGGATATACAGAGAATGCTACGACGAACAAACTTACACCACCGTATGTAAGAACAGCACAAGCAAGTACAAGTGCAAGTACAGCAAACTTCATACCTAATTTAGCAACAAACCATTTGGCAACTGAATCAGCAGCACCGCTGTCTTCCATTACTTTCCCAAAAACAGCTCCAAGTAAGAACATCAAGTACCAAGCTAAAATGAATGATGTAAAACCTGTCATATAACTTGTAACAAAGTTTGCTGCTCCTTCTTCAACTAACTGTGGAAATAATGGCAGACCACTCATAACTGCAACAAATAATGCAGAAATAGGACCTCCGATTAAAATGTTAACACCCTTCAGTGTTAAAGCGATTAGTAAAGCCAGTCCACCAATAAGACCGATCATACTTAATACAATACTAGTATCCATGAATAAATTTCCCCCGAAATTTTATTTAGACGTTTTAGTTATTAAACTGGACGTTTTCTTTTACGTTGTCGATATTTAAAGAAGCATCGGTTGAATCAATGACGTCTTGAACAGAGAAACCTTCAAACACTTCTTTTAAAACTAATCCAGTTGGTGTAACTTCTATTAATGCACGCTCTGTAATAATTTTGTTTACAACGCCTTTACCTGTTAGTGGCAAATCACATTGTTTTTTAATTTTTGCTGAACCATCCTTCGCCACATGATCCATAATAACGATGATTTTCTTAGCGCCGTGGACTAAATCCATAGCACCACCCATACCTTTAATCATTTTTCCAGGAATCATCCAGTTTGCAAGATCACCAGTCTCTGAAACTTCCATGCCACCTAAAATAGCCACATCAACATGTCCACCGCGAATCATCGCGAAAGACTCAGCACTAGTGAAAAAGGCGGAACCAGGGATTGTTGTTACTGTTTCTTTACCTGCATTGATTAAATCTGGATCGACAGCATCTGCTGTAGGATAGGGTCCGATACCAAGTAACCCATTTTCCGATTGTAATACTACGGTTTTGTTAGGAGATATATAGTTTGCTACTAATGTTGGCATCCCAATTCCTAAGTTTACGTAGTTACCATCTTCAATTTCTTGTTCTGCTCGAATAGCAATTCGTTCTCTAACGTTTACTGTTCCCATAATTGTTTGTCTCCTCCTGTACTATGAACGAGTCGTTAAACGTTCAATCCGTTTTTCTTGAGATGCTTGCAGTAGGCCTTGTACATAAATACTCGGTGTTTGAACCACGTTTGGATCCAAGTCTCCCGTTTCCACAATTTCTTCTACTTCTGCAATGGTAAATTTACCTGCAGCTGCCATCATCGGATTAAAGTTTTGCGCTGTTTTGTTATAGACAAGATTGCCAAACTTATCAGCTTTCGCTGCACGAACAAGGGCAAAGTCAGCACGTAATGCTTCTTCTAACACGTATTCTTTCCCATCAAAATCTCGTATTTCTTTTCCTTCAGCAACAGTTGTTCCAACGCCTGCTGGTGTAAAGAATGCTGGAATACCTGCTCCACCTGCACGAATTTTTTCTGCTAATGTCCCTTGTGGCGTCAACTCCACTTCGATTTCGCCTGATAAAACTTGGCGTTCGAATTCTTTGTTTTCACCAACATATGAACCAATCATCTTTTTTATTTGTTTATTTTTAAGTAAAAGTCCTAAACCCCAATCATCAATCCCACAGTTATTAGAAATGACCGTTAAATCCGTCACTCCTTTATCCACAAGTGCAAGAATTAATTTTTCGGGAATACCAACCAATCCAAAGCCTCCGACCATAATTGTCGCTCCATTTTGAATTTGTTGTACAGCCTCTTCTGCAGAAGAATAAATTGGCTTCATTGGGTTTTCCTCCTTACAAGAAATCGTTTGAATTTTTGTATAAAAGCGCTTTCAATAGTTATTAAAACAGAACTACTATTTTCACGCAATAGTAGTTGTGACAACTTTTTGTCTAAGAAATCAAGGATTACGTCCGAAATTTCGGATTCAATCATCAGTTAGGAAAAAACCTTATAGCACTTACCAAAAACAATGTCCGATTCTTCGGAATAAAGTCCAGTTTTTCGGAAATAGGTCATAAGTTGTGTTTTTTAATTTTTTCATAAAGTGTCGAACGGCTTAGACCTAATTGTTGTGCAATGACCTTTTTATCCGTTCCTTCTTTTAATAAATCTTGTATCATCGAGCGTTCCAAGTCTTCAATAGCAGCTTGCAAATTAACAAAATGTTTAGTTGTTTTTCTGCGTACTTGTTTAATTTGATCAGGTAAAGCTGCAGGTTCTATTATTTCTTCTTCAGCTAAATAGACGGCAGCTTGCATAACATTTTGCAATTCTCTAACATTCCCTGGCCAGTGATAGTTTTGGAGGTACTCTCTTGTATCGCTAGCAAGGACGAGTCTACGTTTACCCGCTTTTAATATGTATTGCTGTAAAAATGTATTCGCTAATTCTGTAAAGTCTTCCATTCGCTCTCGCAACGGGGGGATACGAAGCGTAATGGCTTGGATACGATAGTACAAATCTTCACGGAATTTGCCTTGTTCCATTAAATGTTCAATCGGTCTATTGGTGGCTGCAATTATTCGTACACTTAGTTGTTTCGGGTTTTGCGAGCCAATTGGTTCTATTTCTCCTTCTTGAATTGCACGTAGCAGTTTCGCTTGAATGGTAACTGGCATAGCCCCAATTTCATCAATAAATAACGTCCCTTTATCGGCTAATTCAAAACGACCTTTTCTGTATTGGTTTTTGGATTCAAGGTACGAGCCAAAAATCTCGGCCTCCAACAATTCTGCTGGAATAGCTGCACAATTAATTTTCACAAAAGGCAAATCTGCGCGATCTGATTGTTCATGGATACTTTGTGCAAAGAGTTCTTTTCCTGTTCCACTTTCGCCTTCAATTAAAACAGACAAATCACTTGGTGCAATCATTTGAATCGTTTCTTTTATTGAACGAATGGCTTGTGAGCTCCCTTTAATATCTTCTAATCTGTAAAAATTCTGATTAGAATCAGTTGAAGTCAATTGAATTTTTTCCATCGTCGTCCTTACATGAGAACTTAGCTTTTTCCAATCCGTCATATCACGAAAAACTACACTTCCGAATGCACCAACAATTTCTCCCTCTACAATTAATGGTACGCGATTCGCAAGCATATATGTTCCTTTAATATAATGTGGAGATGCTACATGCGCTTTTCCAGTTTTAACGACTTCGTGCATTTTCGTATTTTCGATCACTTCTTCTACTGGTTGTCCAATAGCTTGATCTCTATGCACTTCTAAAAACCGACAGTAATCTTCATTGATATAAAGAATACGGCAATCTTTATCGACCACCACAAACCACTGAAAAGCATTTTCAAGTATTTGTGCAAGGACGGTTTCTGGTAAATGTTGAAATACTGACTTCAATTTGCTCACCCCAACTTCCGATACGTTCTTTTCTATTTTCCCAAACTATCTTTGATTATGCAAAAAACCAGAAGCTATCATTAACTTTTCTTTTTAATAGAGAGTATATCCTTTACTAATTTTGTCTTAAATTTTACATGATCAGCTTTTCCCGTGTCATAGGTTTTCTTTGAAAATCGTGATAAAATTACCCATTAGAGGAGTGGTCTCAAAATGAATTATCCTTTTCCTACTGATGGAAAACGTTATTATACTTGGAATCGCCATTTGCGCGATGAATTTGGAATGAAAATCTTTAAAGTGGCATTAGACGCTGGCTTCGATTGTCCTAATCGTGATGGGACTGTAGCATTTGGTGGTTGCACATTTTGCAGTGCTGCAGGTTCAGGGGACTTTGCCGGTGATCGAGTAGATTCGATTGCAGATCAGTTTGAAGAAAGAAAAAATAAAATGCATCAAAAATGGAAAGACGCCAAATATATGGCTTATTTTCAAGCGTATACGAATACGCATGCTCCCCTTCCTGTTTTAAAAGAAAAATTCGAAGCAGCACTTGCTGTCGATGGGGTGATGGGACTGTCCATAGCAACAAGACCTGACTGTCTCCCAGATGATGTGGTAGAGTACTTAGCCGAATTAAATCAGCGAACCTATTTATGGGTTGAACTTGGTCTTCAAACAGTTCATGAACGTACAGCGAATTTAATTAATCGCGCGCATGATTTTTCTTGTTACTTGGAAGGCGTTCAAAAGCTCCGTAAACACGGCATTCGAGTTTGCACTCACATCATTAATGGGTTACCTCTTGAAGATAATAAAATGATGTTAGAAACTGTACGTGAAGTTGCCAAGTTAGATGTCCAAGGCATTAAAATTCATCTACTTCATTTATTAAAAGGAACACCCATGATTAAACAATATGAAAAAGGCTTGGTTGAGTTCATGAATAAAGATGACTACATTGGGTTAGTTGTTGATCAGCTCGAATTATTACCTCCTAAAATGGTCATTCATCGTATTACTGGTGATGGGCCGATCAATTTAATGATTGGTCCAATGTGGAGTGTCAACAAGTGGGATGTATTGAATGGTATTGATGCTGAACTTGAACGTCGTGAAAGTTGGCAAGGCAAGTATTTCGAAGGTTCGGTGATAAGTACATGAAACTTGAACGCGTACTACCCTATGTGAAAACGCTATTAAAGAGCTCCGTTTCTCCAGGTGATATCGTCATTGACGGCACTGCAGGGAACGGTCATGATACGCTCTTCCTCGCTGAGCTTGTTGGTTCAAATGGACATGTTTACGCTTTTGATGTTCAACAAACAGCTGTTGAAGCCACTCTCTTACGAGTATCGGAGTGGCAAGAGAGCGTCTCGGTCATTCATTCAGGTCATGAATTGATTGCAAATTATGTATCGAAGGAAATTTCAGCTGCAGTTTTTAATCTGGGTTATTTACCCGGTGCCGATCATTCGATTATTACTCAACCTCAAACGACTATTAAAGCGATTGAAAGTTGTCTCGATTTATTAACAGTTGGAGGCCTCATTATTTTGGTTGTATACCACGGTCATGAGGGAGGTGCGACGGAGCGAGATGTCTTGCTCAATTATGTTAGCAGCCTCCCTCAATCCTTTGTACACGTTTTAAAATACGAATTTGTTAATCAGCAGAATCATCCACCATTTGTGTTAGTGATTGAAAAAATGAAATACAAAAGATAATTTAACCCAAGGAAAGCTAATTATTTAGCTTCCCTTGGGTTTTATTGCATAATTTAATGTGAATTGGAAAAACTAGGTCTATCAATTTTTGATAAGGAGTAACACTATGCCTAAAATCCAATCCATCAGTTCTTTTTTACCACCATATTCGTACTCTCAAGATCAAGCCTCGACTTTATTAAAGAACTTATTTACAGATCACTACCAAGATTTAGAACGGATGTTGAAAGTTTTTCAAAACGGAGATATCGAATCTCGTCAATTTTGTGTTCCGATGGAATGGTTTGAACATCCCCATGATTTAGAAGAACGTAATCGATTATATATTGAGCTGGCTACTTCTTACGGTGCTTTAGCAATCAATGCTTGCTTACAAAATCAAGAATTTTTAAATGAGTCAGTCCATCCTTCCGAAATTGACGGCATAATTTTCATTTCGAGTACTGGCTTTTCAACGCCCAGTATAGATGCCAGGATTTTAAATCAACTTCCTTTTTCTGATTATGTCAAACGAATTCCAATTTGGGGATTAGGTTGTGCTGGAGGAGCATCTGGATTGAGTAGAGCTTTTGATTATTGTTTAGCATATCCGAAAGCTAAAGTGCTCGTGTTGTGTGTAGAATTATGCAGTTTAACTTTTCAACCAAATGACTATTCCAAAAGCAATCTAATTGGTGCGTCATTATTTGCCGACGGAGTTGCATGCGCTTTAGTTTGTGGAGATGAGGTGGATATCTTGTCTAAGAAACCAAGTCCCACATTTGTTTCCACTTCTTCAAAAATCATGCCTAACTCAGAAAATGTAATGGGTTGGGATATGAAAAACGATGGACTGCATGTCGTCTTTTCTAAAAGTATTCCATCAATTATCGAGAAATGGTTGGAACCTTTCGTTACAGAATTTTTATCAGAAAATGAACTCACTTCTAGTGAACTCAATCATTTCATCGCCCATCCTGGTGGAAAAAAAGTATTGACTGCTTACGAAAAATCACTTGGTTTTGATTCTTCTAAAACAGAAATATCTAGAGGTGTTTTACGAAAACATGGCAATATGTCTTCCCCAACGGTTTTGTATGTATTAGAAGATTTCATGAAACTAGATTGCAAAATTGGAGATAAAGGACTGTTAACAGCCCTCGGACCTGGATTTAGTGGTGAGCTTATTTTGCTCGAATGGCAATAGTTATGGTACTTTTCATTTGTGTAGTTGGATTTATTATTACTCAGCGAATTATAGAATTATTGGTTGCTCGCAATAACGAAAATTGGATACGTTCCCAAGGAGGATATGAAGTCGGCGCCAACCACTACCCTTATATGGTGGCCATTCATATTGGTTTCTTTATCAGTTTGATAATAGAATTTATTGTTTTCAAGCAAGAAGTGTCTCGCTTTTGGATACATTTGTTTGTGGTGTTTATCATTTTACAAATGATGAGGGTCTGGGTCATCGCTTCCCTCGGTCGATTTTGGAATACGAAAATACTTGTTTTGCCAGGTGCCCATGTCGTGAAAAAAGGACCGTTTCATTTTATACGACACCCTAATTACGTTGTGGTAACGAGTGAACTTATTGTCATTCCACTAATGTTTGAGGCTTATTTTACAGCAATCGTTTTCACTTTATTGAATGTCGCCATTTTAAGTGTACGAATTCCGAAAGAAGAAGCTGCGTTACGTGAAGTGACTGATTATAAAGAAATTTTTTAAATTCAGGACCTGTTAAACGATAGTATTGATTTCCGTTTCAGTCGGACGCTTTCCGCGGGCAGTCCGTGAGCCTCCTCGTTCGCCAAGCTCACTGTGGGGTCTCACCTGGACATGCTTATCCCGCTGGAAAGATATCGGACGAACTGTAATTCGTCCGATATCTTTGCGACGAGTAACCGCAGGAGCAGATGTTTACCCGCCGCCTTTCACTACAATCATCAAAACCATCGTAAATATTAAACATAGCTTGTTATAGAGTAATATTGAGGAACGACAATGACCGAAGTCGAGACCCCGTAGAAACATAAACAGAAAAATAGGTCTTCGAAGCGACGAGGAGTCTTGGCACTCTCCCTAGGAAATCGTAACTGTTTTGCTGAATATCACCAGCAATATTTAATATAGGTTAAATTTAAAATATAGTGATTACCTTGAAACAGAAAAACGAGTAGCCTATCGCTACTCGTTTCTTTATATTATTTTTCAAAAACAATATCTCCCGCTATTATCGTTTTCACTACTTGGGCTTCAAGCAGTTGTTCGTCTGGTCCATCAAGTAAATCGCGATCAAACACGGTAAAGTCCGCATCATATCCGATCTCTATATATCCTCGTTCATGTTCCTTACAAATAGCTTGTGCACTGCCTATCGTATATAAAGCAATTGCTTCAAAGCGAGTTAATTTCTCCTCGTGTTGGTAGCCATCGTGGGTTTCACCAGGTTTTCTTCTTGCAGTTGCAGCATATAAACCAATGCGTGGGTCTACTTCTTCAATTGGCGAGTCTGAACCACCACTCAACAAGATGCCACGATTCGCGAGTTTTTTCCATGCATATGCCCAGTCCAGTCGATCATTTCCCAATCGTTCTTTTACCCATGGAAAGTCTGAAGTGACAAAGCTAGGTTGAATATCAAGTACCACATCAAGTTTTTCGATCCTAGTGACTAATTCTTCTCTCAATACATTTGCATGAATAAGACGATCTCTTTTCCCTTGAGGAACAGGATATATTTCAATAGCTGTTACGATCATTTCCATTCCTAAATCACCGATTGCATGGACAGCTACTGCTTCTCCATAAGAACGTGCTTTTGCTACTAATGCATTTAGATCTTCTTGAGAGTGAATGGATACCCCCTGTGTTGTTGGATCGTCTGCATATGGTTCACTAAGCAAGGCAGTACGTCCTCCAAGAGCGCCATCGATAAATATTTTCATAGCACCTGGATCAATCCATGGTTCAACATAAGTCGCTTCCGCTTTCATTTCATCAAACACGGTGTGATGACGTAATAAATTCACACGAAACTTGTTATGTTCTCCAATAACCTCTTTAAAGGCTTGAAGTGGCTTTGTATACTCCCCGTAATAACTCATATCTTCCGTATGAACGCCTGTAAATCCGCGCGATACTAAATCGTTTACTGCGGTTTCTAAAGAAATAACCAACTGATTTATAGAAACTTCAGGAATGTGCTGTTCAATAATAGCTTTTGCCCCATCTAATAAATAACCCGTAGGCTCGCCCATGTCGTCTCGAACAATGACACCATCTTCTGGGTCAGGTGTATCTTTAGTAATTCCCGCTAGTTGAAGTGCTGCAGAATTTACAATCATGGCATGTCGACAAACTCTTTTTAACGCGAGTGGACTAGAAGATAACTTGTCTAGTTCATATCGAGTAAGGATTTTTTGATCTGCAAAATTATTTTCATTCCAGCCCTCTGCAACAAACCATTCTCCAGTTAGATGCTCGTTTAAAAGTATTTGTAAGTCTGCAGTCATTTTTTCTGCAGATTTATATGTAGAAAGATCAATTTGACGTAATTTATCTCCATGACCAATTAAATGGATATGACTATCGACAAAGCCTGGATAAACATATGAGCCTTGAAGGTCTATACATTGATTAGCTCGCTTTTTTACATCTTCAAACATACCAACTTCAATAATCTTGCCGTCTTCCACTAATACAGCTTCCACCGTATCTTGCGTATTTTTCATCGTATAAAATGTTGCATGATGAAAACAAACTTTTGTCATGTAGACACCCCCATCTCTACTCATCATAAAACAAAAACCGTCTCATTCACAATGGAATGATGACGGTTTTAGATTATTCGTTCGTTTGTGCTGCTAATTCAACTGCTCTTGCAACTACTTGATGAACGGATGGATCTAACGGATTTGGAATTAAATCGCC
>NZ_JBATUX010000014.1:0-14326 GCF_049671445.1 Paenisporosarcina sp.
AAGTCTAGTGATAATGGCAAAGAGGTCACACCCGTTCCCATACCGAACACGGAAGTTAAGCTCTTTAGCGCCGATGGTAGTTGGGGGTCTCCCCCTGCAAGAGTAGGACGTCGCTAGGCAAATAGAAACCGGTACCTGTTAAAAGGTATCGGTTTTTTTGTGTGGTTTTTTATTGATTCAAAAGTATGTGAAAGAGGAAGAACAGAACCGGTACCGAAAGGTACTGATTTTTTGTGTTTATTATTTACTAATTAGTCGAAGGTGTGCGAGAAAGAGGAGGAACAAAGAGTTCGAGGAAACAAGGGGGCGAGTCTCGGAGCGTATTTCATACGCGAGAAACGAGAAGCCCCCAGGCTACTCTATCAAAAATCTATCAATGTGCTGTTTGGAGAGGAGACCAATCCAATTACTTGTACATTTTAATGGAACTCGATATGTTAATATCATAACCTACAAACAGAAAGGGAGTTTATTTATGAGTAAAATATATGAATTCACTGCAACCAAAGCAAATGGAGAAGAAGTTTCATTAAGTACATATAAAGAGCATCCAATGATTATCGTAAATACTGCTAGTAAATGTGGCTTTGCCAATCAGTTTCAAGAGTTACAAGAATTGCATGAAGAATATAAAGATCAAGGACTTGTCGTATTAGGGTTCCCTTGTGGGCAGTTCAGTGATCAAGAATATAGTGATATGAATGAAACTATGGAATTTTGCCAACTAAATTATGGAGTATCTTTTCCAATGTTTCAAAAGATTGATGTGAAAGGGGAAAATGCTCATCCATTATTTCAATACTTAGTTTCTCAGAAAAAAGGTCTTTTAACCGAAGATATAAAGTGGAATTTCACAAAGTTTTTGGTTGATCCTGATGGGCAAGTGGTAAAACGCTACGCTCCTCAGTCATCTCCTAAGAAAATTGAGGATGATTTGTTACAATATATTTAAGAAAAATCCGAATAATCTTACTTATTACCTGTTCCTTGACAGTCTCAGTAGCCGCTGATAACCTTATCAATAATATTCATGAGGACATAGGAGGAGTTAGAGATTATGTGGGAATCAAAATTTGTCAAAGAAGGCTTAACGTTTGATGATGTATTACTTGTACCAGCGAAGTCGGATATATTACCGAAAGATGTGAGTTTATCTGTTCAGTTGACGTCAAAGGTAAAGTTAAATATTCCGGTAATAAGTGCAGGAATGGATACTGTAACTGAAGCTTCTATGGCGATTGCGATGGCTCGTCAAGGCGGTCTTGGTATCATTCATAAAAATATGAGCATTGAAGAACAAGCAGAGCAAGTAGTTACAGTAAAGCGTTCTGAAAATGGCGTTATAACTGATCCATTTTTCCTTACTCCTACTCATCAAGTTTACGATGCTGAACATTTAATGGGAAAATACCGTATTTCGGGTGTACCCATTGTAAATAATGAAGAAGAATTGAAGTTGGTTGGGATTATCACTAACCGTGATCTTCGTTTTATTCAAGATTATTCACTAGCAATTGAAGATGTTATGACTAAAGAAGAATTAGTTACAGCTTCAGTTGGCACAACTCTTGCAGATGCTGAGAAGATTTTGCAACAATATAAAATTGAAAAGCTTCCAATTGTTGATGAAAATGGAGTTCTAAAAGGGTTAATTACAATTAAAGATATTGAAAAAGTGATTGAATTCCCTAATGCTGCGAAAGATCATCATGGTCGTTTATTAGTGGGTGCAGCAGTTGGTGTCACTTCAGATACAATGAAGCGTGTTGAGCATCTTGTTAAAGCGCATGTGGATGTAATTGTGATCGATACTGCTCACGGTCATTCACAAGGTGTTCTTGATACCGTGAGTGCGATTCGTAAAGTATATCCTGACTTGGATATCATTGCAGGAAACGTGGCAACGGCTGAAGCAACGGCTGCATTATTTAATGCAGGTGCTGATGTTGTTAAAGTAGGGATCGGTCCAGGGTCAATTTGTACGACACGTGTAGTTGCAGGGGTTGGGGTTCCACAAATTACAGCCATCTATGATTGTGCGACAGAAGCAAGAAAACATGGCAAATCTATTATTGCAGACGGTGGGATTAAGTATTCTGGAGATATCGTAAAAGCCCTAGCTGCTGGTGGGCATGTAGTTATGTTAGGAAGTTTACTAGCGGGTACTTCAGAAAGTCCTGGAGATACAGAAATCTTCCAAGGACGTCAATTTAAAGTGTATCGTGGAATGGGTTCTATCGGAGCGATGGAAAAAGGTTCGAAAGATCGATATTTCCAAGACGATGCTAAAAAATTAGTTCCTGAGGGAATTGAAGGACGTCTTCCTTATAAAGGTCCACTGTCAGATACAATCCATCAACTTATGGGCGGAATACGTGCAGGTATGGGATACTGTGGAACAAAAGATTTACAAGTTCTTCGCGAGAACTCACAGTTCATTCGCATGACAGGTGCAGGACTTCGTGAGAGCCATCCACATGATGTTCAAATTACAAAAGAATCTCCAAACTACTCAATTTGACAAAAACCGAAACTTTAGCACCTATTCTGTGTCTTTTTCTTAGGCAGAATGGGTGCTTTTTTCATAGAGCGTCCCAAATTCCATTTTGTTATGATAAAATGAGCAAGGGAAAAAATTTAAAAAGAGAATGGCGGAGGTTCTAGAAGTGAAGAGTGCATGGAACAAAGCGCTAGTGCGCTGGTTACTCCTTCCAGTTCTGATGGTAAGCATGGTTGTTACACAACCGGTTTCTACAGACGCTGCTGAAGAGAGTTTAAAGTTAAATGTTGATGGTGCGATATTAATTGACGCGGATACAGGAAAGATTTTATATGAAAAGAATGCAGATACAGCTTTAGGGATAGCAAGTATGACAAAAATGATGACAGAGTACTTGTTGTTTGAAGCAATTGAAAAAGGACAAGTTACATGGGATCAACAATACTCAGTAACAGATTACACGTACAAAATATCACAAGATCGTCGTTTAAGTAATGTACCACTTCGTCAAGATGGTTCTTATAGCATTCAAGAGTTGTATGAAGCTATGGCGATATACTCTGCTAATGCTGCAACAATAGCGATTGCAGAAACAATTGCTGGAACAGAGTCTGAGTTCGTGAACATGATGAACAAAAAAGCAGAAGAATTAGGCTTAGTTGATTATAAATTTGTGAACTCGACTGGCTTAAGTAATGCTGATTTACAAGGTATGCATCCTCAAGGTACTGAGGAAAAAGATGAAAACGTAATGCCGGCAAAGTCAGTTGCGAAATTGGCTTTCCAATTAATGAAAGACTACCCACAAGTACTTGAAACGACAAGTATCCCTTCAAAAATATTCCGTGAGGGAACAACAGATGCAATTAAAATGGATAACTGGAATTTCATGCTTCCGGAACTTGTTTATGCATATAAAGGTGCTAAAGTTGATGGATTAAAAACTGGAACAACAGATTTCGCAGGTCATTGTTTCACTGGAACAGCCGAAAAAGATGGTCTTCGTGTGATTGCTGTCGTTATGAAGGCTGTTGATAGCGAAGGTGTTGGATCTTATAAAGCACGTTTTGATGCCACAGCTGCGTTGTTCAATTATGGTTTTGCCCAATTTAAAAAAGAAGAAATTGTCCCAGGTGGATATGAATTTAAAAAACAAAAAGATATTGATGTAATTAAAGGAAAAGAAGACAAAGTCGGCATTACTGTAAAAGAGCCGATTGAAATGGTCATCAAATCTAGTGAAAAAGAGTTATATACTCCTAAGTTAGTGCTAGATGAGAAAAAAGTAAAAGATGGCTCTGTAGAAGCTGCTATTAAAAAAGATGAAGTGATTGGTCATGTAGAACTTGTTAAGTCTGAAGGAACTGATTATGGATATATCAATGGCACAAAAAAATCAGCTGAAGTAGTGACGACAGAAGCTGTTGAGCGTGCAAACTGGTTTTCCCTAGGATTACAAGCAGTTGGACATTTCTTTGGAAATCTCTGGAGTGGCGCAACTGACTTTGTCGGTGGACTATTTTAATAACGAAAAACCGTAATTTCTTCATTTGAAGAAATTACGGTTTTTTGATGTTCCAAGCATTCATTAAAGCTTCTATAGCAGGCTCTATCTCTGCTTCAACAAACCCTCCGAAGCCGATTAATACTTGAGGTTTGCTATACATGCTTTCAGATGCTTGATGGTACTCAGACAATGCGTAGACTCGAATATCGGCTTGCTTAGCCATTTCAACTAACTCACGGTCAGTCGATTCACTATCAACTGTCAACACAATATGCATGCCAGCTTGTTCACCTGATATAAGAACAGTTGGTTTATAGTCATCTAAGGCACGCGTTAATTTTTCGAGTTTTTTCCGATATAATTTTCGCATTCGATTTAAATGTTTAGAGAAATGTCCATCTTGCATGAACTGTGCAAGAACATGTTGATCGAGTCTTGGCACTGTTGAAGAGTAGTACGGAAATGTACGGCGATACGCGTGTAATAATTGTATGGGTAAAACAAAATAGGCTATGCGTAAGGACGGCATCAATGATTTAGAAAACGTACTAATATAGATGACGCGTTCACGCTGATCCATTCCTTGAAGAGAGGGAATCGGTTTACCTACATAGCGAAACTCACTGTCATAATCATCTTCGATGATATAGCGTCCGTCTTCGTTAGATGCCCAGTTCAGCAGTTGGACTCGTCTAGAAGCGGATAATATAGCGCCTGTAGGGAACTGGTGAGAGGGTGTAACATAGGCAACAGTTGCTGGCAGATTTTCCAGTTCGGACACTTTCATGCCTTCTTCGTCTACAGAGACAGGTAAGGTGTTTCTATCATTATTGGCGAATATATGATGAGTCATAGGATAGCCAGGATTTTCAATCGCGTATATGGCTTGTTTGCCGAGAAGGCGGATAAGCAGTGGCATCAACTGTTCGGTTCCTGATCCAATTACAACTTGTTGAGCCGTGCACAGGACACCACGTGATGAGTAAATGTAACTGGCAATTTCTTGTCTTAATTCAAGGTCTCCTTGAGGATGGCCTAGCAATAATAAATCTCGTGATGTTTCATCTAGGATGTCTTTTGCATACTTCCTCCATTGATTAAAAGGGAAGGCGTTCGTATCAATTCGACCCGAGTTAAAATCAATGCTGTACTTGCGCTTTACTGATTCTGCTTGTATTAGTTCTTCTCGAACCTCTTCCACATAAGCAAGTTCTTCTACTTGCTCAACAAAGTAACCACTTCGTGCGACTGATGTAATAAAGCCTTCAGCAACAAGTTGACCGTAAGCAAGTTCAATCGTTGTTTGGCTAATGGCTAGAAATTCAGCGAGCTTTCGTTTAGATGGTAACTTTGTGCCAACAGCTAAATCACCGCGAATTATACGTTCTTTCATTTCGCGATAAAGTTGTTCATAAAGGGGAGTTGAAGAAGATTTATCAATCTGAGTTAACCACATGTTCATCGTAATACTCCTGACTGACCTTCTTAAAAAGTGAGAAACTGACACTTTTAATATGGTCATACTGCATTATACTAATCATCATAGATGAAATGGAGGCTATTTACAATGACTCAACAAATTACAGGTACAGATCGAGTGAAACGTGGTATGGCAGAAATGCAAAAAGGTGGCGTCATCATGGACGTTATCAATGCAGAACAAGCTCGTATTGCTGAAGCAGCAGGAGCAGTAGCAGTAATGGCTTTAGAACGTGTACCATCTGATATTCGTGCTGCAGGTGGCGTAGCTCGTATGGCAGATCCACGGATTACAGAAGAAGTAATGAATGCGGTAACAATTCCAGTTATGGCGAAAGCTCGTATCGGACATATTTCTGAAGCAAGAATGTTAGAAGCAATGGGCGTAGACTATATTGATGAATCAGAAGTGTTAACACCGGCAGATGAAGAGTTTCATTTAATTAAAAGTAATTTCACAGTTCCTTTTGTTTGTGGGAACAAAGATTTAGGTGAAGCAGCTCGTCGAATTGGTGAAGGAGCTTCAATGCTTCGTACAAAAGGTGAACCCGGTACTGGGAACATCGTAGAAGCTGTTCGTCATTTACGAAAATTGAATGGTCAAGTACGTAAAATTATTCATATGAATGATGATGAATTAATGACAGAAGCGAAAATTTTAGGCGCACCTTACCATGTATTACTTGAAATTAAACACTTAGGTAGACTTCCAGTAGTAAACTTCGCAGCAGGGGGCGTAGCAACTCCAGCAGATGCAGCCCTAATGATGGAGCTTGGAGCAGACGGTGTATTTGTGGGATCTGGTATTTTTAAATCGGATAATCCAGCTAAATTTGCACGTGCAATTGTTGAAGCGACTACACATTACCAAGACTATAAATTACTTGTTGAAATTTCAAAGGACCTTGGCGTTCCGATGAAAGGTATTGAAATTTCTCGTTTAGAAGCGAAAGATCGTATGCAGGATCGAGTATTATAAGATGGTGAAAATAGGCGTACTAGCTTTACAAGGAGCTGTTCGGGAACACATCAAGTCGATTGAAGCGAGCGGAGCACAAGCAGTCGTTGTGAAACATGCGGAGGATTTGACTGGAATTGATGGTCTTATTTTACCGGGTGGTGAAAGTACAACGATGCGTCGCCTTATTGATTTATATGGGATGATGGAGCCTTTACGTACATTTGCAAAAGCGGGACATCCGATGTTTGGCACCTGCGCAGGACTTATTTTGCTTGCTGAATCACTAGTGGGCTACGATCAACCTCATATTGGTGTAATGGACGTGACGGTTGAACGAAACTCATTTGGTCGTCAAGTCGATAGTTTCGAAGCTCATCTTTCAATTAAAGGTATAGCAGAAGATTTTCCAGCTATTTTTATACGTGCTCCTCATATCACTGAGGTCGGTCCAAAAACTACTATAATTTGTGAACATAATGGGCGAATTGTGATGGCCCAACATGGACAATACCTTGGGTGTTCATTCCATCCAGAGTTAACAGATGATCATCGTGTTACAGCTTACTTTGTTCAATTAGTTGAAAGTTTTATTCAAAATGCGTAACATCCAAGCCTGCCATTGTGCAGGTTTTTTCTTTTGTACTATAACTTGAAGAGTTTGCATTCATTAATCTTCTGACAATGGATTAGCTTCAGATAGACTTAATCACCTTGGATTCTGGATTTTTTTAAAGCACTAAGATGTAACAAAAAGCAGAATACGCTGTTTAAATCAAACTATCTAATAACTGATAGCCTTATTTAATCAGCGTATTTTTTTCTTAAAAATAATGGGAAGTTATATATATCTCGCTACCTTTCCTACTCTTTTCTCATAATAAATCGATTCATTATTTACTTAGAGTTTCATATTTGAATTTACTAGTTACTAATCGAAGAAAAGAATTAAAAATTAAGAGAAACTAGGAATTTGTAATAATTGGAAGTATAACCTAATTAGGTAGGAGTATTGCAGGGGGGTACTGGATTGATAATTAAATCATTAGGTTCACTTATTCTGGAAGGAGGGCTACTTTAGCCTATTTTATTGAAAAAATTTAAATTGGTATTACAGGAAAATAAACCCGCATATAGCCAAATAAAAACAGTTATAGTTTCCTATATATTCTGAATAGTAAAAAAGATAGAATACTAATTACCCGGACGAGTTCGGAATTTTCAGAAACCAAGGAGTGAAGTTGAGTGAAGAAGAAAAAAGTAGTGAGTCTAAGTTTAGCAGCAATGGTTGCCTTATCTGCAGCCATGGCACCAGTTAGTGCCGCACCAAATAGTGCGAGTTCTGAAAAAATACACGTAAATCAAAAAAGTAAGGCACCCGACTTCATTTCTGGTAAACTAACGGCGCCATCACAAAAATCAGCAAAAGAAATCGTATTTGGATATTTAGCACAAAAACAAGGAATCTATAAATTTAGTAATGATCCTTCTTCAAGTTTCAAAGTAGTAGCGCAATCAAAAGATGAACTTGGGTTTACGAATGTGAGATTACAACAAATTTATAAAGGTGTACCAGTTTTCGGATCAGTTGTGACAGCTCATGTTGATAGCAATGGTGTGTTAACAGCTGTTTCTGGTGAAGTAGCTTCTGACCTTGATAAAAAACAAGCACTAAAAAGTGGTGCGGAAATCAGTCGTGCAGACGCTCTAAATACAGCTTCAGCAGATTTAGCAAAAAAAGTTGGACAAGCCCCAGTACTTGAGCATGAAGCTAAACCTGAATTCGTGGTTTATGCAAAAGATGGAGAAGCTAAATTTGCCTATGCAGTAGAGTTCGAGTTTTTATCTCCTGAACCAGGTAATTATCAATATTTTGTTGATGCCCAAACAGGCAAAATACTAAATTCATATAATCAACTTCACGAAGCAAAAGGATCTCAGGGCGTTACTTCTCCTACAGGAACAAACACAGTAGGAACAGGGAAAGGCGTATTAGGTGATACAAAATCATTCAATACAGTGACGAACAGCAATGGTTCGTATCTAGTGGATCGTACACGTGGGAACGGAATCTTTACCTATAACGGTAAAAATCGCACACAAACACCGGGTACTCTTTGGTTGGATGCTGATAATGTATTAAATGCAGCTTTTGATGCTCCTGCTGTAGATGCTCATGCATACGCTTCACAAACATATGATTATTATAAAAATGTCCATAACCGGAATAGCTATGATGGCAATGGCGCACAATTAATTTCTACGGTGCATTACGGTCGTAATTACAATAATGCCTTTTGGAGTGGGTCACAAATGGTATATGGTGACGGAGACGGTTCTACTTTCATTCCATTATCAGGAGCACTTGATGTTATTGCGCACGAATTGACACATGCGGTTACGGATACTACTGCGGATCTAGTCTATCAAAATGAATCTGGTGCAATCAATGAATCGATGTCTGATATTTTTGGAACATTAACAGAATATCATTTTAATAACAATCCAGATTGGTTAATTGGAGAAGATATCTATACTCCTGGTACAGCTGGAGATGCTCTACGTTCTATGGCCGATCCAACAACACAAGGGGATCCTGATCATTATTCTGTTCGCTACACAGGTACAGGCGATTACGGTGGGGTTCATATTAACTCTGGAATCAGCAATAAAGCTGCTTACTTGTTATCTAACGGTGGCACACATTATGGTGTCAGCGTAGCGGGAATCGGTAATGACAAAATGGGTAAAATTTTCTACCGTACTTTAACACAGTATTTAACACCTAATTCAACGTTTGCGCAATATCGTGTAGCATCTGTCCAAGCGGCAACAGACCTTTACGGTGCAAGTAGCAGTGAAGTAGCAAGCGTAAAAGCAGCATTTACAGCTGTTGGCGTGAATTAATCTGAAATTATGAGAAATCAAATAATGCAAAGACATCAGCTTGTTCCTTTAGAGGACAAGCTGATGTTGTCTTTTTCTTGCAAGACAACTTGCCAAATCTCAAAGCCTGTAGTAAAGTATGGTTAATTTCACATATGAAACGATGATGGGAAGTAGTAACAAGTTCAGTTTTTTCTAGAGAGCCGACGGGTGGTGGAAGTCGGTAAAAACCCTTGTGAATCCGTCCTGGAGTTGCGCAACTGAAAGTTAGTAAGTTGTAGCCGGTTGAAAAGCCGTTATGAGACAAGTGGATTTGTTCGTATGGACAAATCAATCAGGGTGGCAACGCGGGTAGCTCTCGTCCCTTTCCAAGGGGATTGAGGGCTTTTTTTGTTGTCTGAAATCTGTAAACGCTGCTCATAGCGGGTTGTTCAAACGCCTGTCATCGCTATAATCTAAGGAGGAAACCACATGTTAGATGTTAAACGCGTTAGAGCCAATTACGAAGAAATTAAAGAAAAACTTGAAAAACGTGGAGAAGATTTAGGGAACTTTGACCAATTTACAGAACTGGATTCAAAGCGTCGCGAACTAATAGGGAAAGCTGAAGTATTAAAAGCGGAACGCAATGAAGCTTCAGAAAAAGTCGCGGTATTGAAGCGTAATAAAGAAAATGCCGATGATGTTATCGTGCGTATGCGCCAAGTGGGCGATGAAATCAAAGTCCTAGATAATGAACTTCGTGAAGTTGAAGAGAAGTTCGATGATATGATGATGCGTTTGCCAAATATTCCACACGACAGCGTGCCGGTTGGGGATTCTGAAGATGATAACGTAGAAGACCGCGTATGGGGAGAAATTCGTGAATTTGATTTTGAACCAAAACCACACTGGGATCTTGGAACAGATTTAAATATTATCGATTTCGAACGTGCTGCTAAAACGACAGGTAGCCGATTTGTGTTTTACCGTGGGTTAGGAGCTCGTTTAGAACGTGCTTTGATGAACTTTATGATTGATCTTCATACGGATGAACATGGTTACGAAGAAATGTTGCCCCCATATTTAGCGAACCGAGCAAGCCTTACAGGCACAGGTCAATTGCCGAAGTTTGAGGAAGATGCATTTTTAATTGAAAAAGAAGATTTCTTCTTGATACCAACGTCTGAAGTAACTGTAACGAACTTCTATCGTGATGAGATTTTAACAAAAGACGCTTTGCCACAAGGATTTGCAGCATACAGTGCGTGTTTCCGTTCTGAAGCGGGCTCTGCAGGACGCGATACACGTGGATTGATTCGTCAACATCAATTCAACAAAGTGGAACTTGTTCGTTTTGTAAATCCAGATGACTCTTACAATGAACTAGAGAAATTGACAGGACATGCAGAAAAAGTTCTACAGTTATTGGGATTGCCTTACCGTGTATTAAAAATGTGTACCGCAGATTTAGGCTTTACAGCTGCCAAAAAATACGATATCGAAGTATGGATTCCAGCTCAAGGTGTATATCGTGAGATTTCTTCTTGCAGTAACTTCGAGGATTTCCAAGCGCGTCGTGCCAACATTCGTTTCCGTCGTGAACCGAATGCTAAACCGGAATTTGTGCATACTTTAAATGGTAGTGGATTAGCACTAGGAAGAACAGTTGCAGCCATCTTAGAAAACTACCAACAAGAAGATGGTTCTGTTATCATTCCTGAAGTACTACGTCCTTACATGGGTGGAAAAGAAGTCATCAGTAAATAGAGTGGAAGTTCCACTTAAATAAAGGCTCTTTCATACATTTTCGCCACGTAAGGTATGAATGTACTCGTTTGTTTTTATCCACGATTATTAGCCTAAATAAAAGAAAACCGGAAATGAACTTAGATTTAAGTTCGTTTCCGGTTCTTTTTTTGTTCGCGCAGATTGCGGAAAAATCGAGTAAGGATACCGCCGCACTCATCAGCTAAAATGCCTTCAGTTACTTCACATTCATGGTTAAATCTCGAGTCATTGAGCAAGCGATAGAGTGAATCTACACAACCAGCTTTTACATCACGTGCCCCATAAACTACACGTGGGATGCGGGATTGTAAAATTGCTCCAGCACACATAGGGCAAGGTTCAAGTGTGACATAAAGAGTCATGTTTTCTAAACGCCAACTTCCAACTTTAGCACAAGCTTGTTGTATAGCTAGTAGTTCTGCATGGGTCGTTGCATTTTGGGTGATTTCGCGTAGATTATGTGCACGTGCAATGATTTCATCTTGATACACGATAACTGCGCCAATAGGAACTTCTCCTAATGCAGCTGCTTTTTCTGCTTCAACTAATGCTTCTACCATATAGGTTTGATCTTTTTTAAATACATCCATCATGCATCGCTCCTTGATTTAAGTGTAGCATGTTTTGAATGATCTACGCATAGCATAAAAGAGATGTGGAACAAGGAGGTTTTAGATGATTTATGTAGTGGAATCAGGGGATAGCCTATTTTCGATTGCCAAAGAGTATAATACAACGACTGCAACACTAACTCAGGTTAATGAACTAGATAATCCAGATGTGTTAGTGGTTGGTCAAACAATCATAATACCGGGAACACCAAATCCCAATCGACCAACGATTGATTCTAACGGGTATGTTGAGTATTACACAGATGCTCCATCCCAAACTCTGTTAGATGAAGTGAAAAAAAGAGGACCTTTGCTAACTTATATGATGCCTTTTTCATATGATGTAAAGCGTGACGGCTCCTTGGTCCCTTTAAACTGGGGAGGTCTAGATAAGATTGCAGCTGATGAGAATATTATCTCGGCAATTGTCGTATCGAACATTGAAGACGGTGCATTTAGTGATACTTTAGCTCAAGAGATTTTTGCCAGCCAAGACGTGCAAGATAAGTTAATTGCAAATATCTTAGCTGAAGCAAAAGCTAAAAATGCCAAAGATATTCATTTTGACTTTGAATATTTACGAAGTGAAGACCGACAAGCGTATGTTGATTTTTTAAAACGTGTAAAAGCAGCTGCGACTGGATATACATTATCCGCTGCTCTTGCTCCTAAAACTTCTGCTACTCAAAAAGGAAAATGGTATGAAGGGCACGACTACAAACAAATTGCTGAAGTAGTCGACTTTGTTGTGATTATGACATATGAATGGGGCTATAGTGGGGGTCCTCCAATGGCTGTGTCGCCTATAGGACCAGTGAGACAAGTGTTGGAATACGCTCTGACAGAAATGCCAGGATCAAAAATTCTGATGGGTCAAAATTTGTATGGTTATGATTGGACATTACCTTATAAACCAGGAAATCCACAAGCACAAGCCATAAGTCCACAACGTGGAATCGAGTTAGCACGCGAACGTAATGCTGCAATTCTGTACGATACTACAGCCCAAGCACCATATTTCAATTACTGGCGAGACGGCAAAGAGCATGTGGTATGGTTCGAAGATGCACGATCCATTCAAGCAAAATTTAATTTGATTAAAGAATTGGGATTAAGAGGGATCAGCTACTGGCACATGGGCTTTAAATTCCCGCAAAATTGGACTCTTCTAAATGAAACGTTTAAAGTCAAAAAAAGATAGAGCTAAACCCTTTTCCTCTTTGGAAAAGTGGTTTAGCTCTGTTTTTCATTTTCAAGCTGTGATAGAATAGGGAGCATTGAACGATTTTTGAGAACTAGTAGGAGGATTCTAATGCCGATTCCATTTATCACGGTTGAAGGCCCGATTGGTGTTGGAAAGACGTCACTATCCAAGGCCATTGCTGACGCAAATAACTTTCAGCTTTTAAAAGAAATTGTGGATGAAAATCCATTTTTAAATAAGTTTTACGAAGATATCGAAGAGTGGAGTTTCCAGACAGAAATGTTTTTCCTTTGCAATCGCTACAAACAGTTAAGTGATATTCAAAAGAAGTATATTGCAAAGAGTGAACCTGTTGTGGCAGATTATCACATCTTTAAGAACTTAATTTTCGCGAAACGCACACTCCCGGCAGAAGAATATGTAAAATATGAATCTATATATCGTATTTTGACACAAGATATGCCTAAACCGAATATGGTTATATACTTACATGCAAGTTTAGATACATTAATGAAACGCATCGCACTACGCGGTCGTGAATTTGAAAAAATGATAAGTGCAGATTATATGAAACAACTTTCTGATGATTATCAAACGTTTATTCAACATTTTGAAGAAACACATCCAGAAATACCGGTTCTTCGTTTTAATGGAGACGAAATGGATTTTGTTGAAAATGAATCTGATTTAAATTGGATCTTAAAAAAAGTAGATGAAACGCTACAACAAAGGAGTCTCCATGTATGAACTTACGTGAAAAATATGGCATCCCTCAAAATGCCGTCATTACAATAGCTGGAACAGTTGGTGTTGGGAAATCAACGATGACTAAAGCACTTGCAGAGGCACTAAACTTCCGTACATCTTTTGAAAAGGTTGATGCAAACCCATACTTGGATCGTTTTTATGACGACTTTGAAAAATGGAGCTTTCATTTACAAATTTATTTCTTAGCTGAGCGCTTTAAAGAACAAAAACGTATTTTTGAGTACGGTGGTGGATTTATTCAAGACCGTTCTATTTATGAAGATACTGGCATCTTTGCTAAAATGCATGTTGAAAAAGGCACAATGAACCTAACAGATTACGAAACTTACACGAGTCTCTTTGATGCTATGGTTATGACGCCTTATTTCCCACACCCAGATTTACTCATCTATTTAGATGGATCTATTGAAGATATTTTAGGTCGTATTCAAGAGCGTGGACGTCCAATGGAACAATCTACACCAGTAGAGTACTGGTATGAAATGCATGAGCGTTATGAAAACTGGATTAATACATTCAATGCTTGCCCAGTGCTACGTTTGAATATCAATGATTACGATTTAATGAAAAATCCAGATACTGTTGAACAAGTTGTAGAACGTGTTGGTCATTTTATCCAACAAACTGCAGTATTACGTAAATA
>NZ_JBATUX010000015.1:0-13424 GCF_049671445.1 Paenisporosarcina sp.
ATTAGCCAATCTGGAAGGGACCGAAATCGTCTGGGTTCTTCGCAAAAAGAGAGTGGAAGAAGTATACGGTGGCGAAGCTTTAGACGCTCTTCCAGCAAGAGGTCAACTAGGATCGCGCATTCACCAAGTAGTGGATAGCGGGATAATAAGCGTTCATACCCCTTTCTTCGTACATCAAGTAATAGACGAAGATGGCAAATTAACGCTTCAAGGTACTTCAAATCAAGAAGAAATATCGATACCTCACATTGATCAAATTATTGCGAATACAGGTTCTCGACCTGATTTTAGTTTTTTACGAGAAATTCGTTTGGATATTGATCCCGCTACAGAAAGCATTTCAGCCTTGGCACCACTCATTGACCCAAATATTCATAGTTGTGGCACTGTCCGACCCCATGGAGAAGCTGAACTTCGTCAACCCGAAAAAAACTTTTATGTTGTAGGTATGAAAAGTTATGGCCGTGCACCTACCTTTTTAATGGCAACAGGCTATGAACAAGTACGATCAATCGTTGCCCACTTAACTGGTGACCAAGAAGCTGCCAAACGTGTTGAATTAGATTTACCGGAAACAGGCGTTTGTAGTTCTACTATTGGTGGAAAAAGTAGTTGTTGTTAAACCAAAGGAGGTACAGTAATGGTTGTAAACAATGGAGGGAATTTATCCGTTGAATATTTTATCGCATATTTGAATTTAGTTATGCAAGCAAACCAATGCTCTTTGTCCTGTGCAAAACAAGACATGTTGGTGAAATTCTTCAAAGGGAATCCGGACCATTTCGGTTCTCTTTCCTACCAGTCCTTTACTCAGGCAATAGATGAAATTACTGTAAACTAATAACCTAAGGCGACGTTACTTGGATATCACGTAACGTGGCCTTTTATCTATTTTTTCAAGACTCTAAGGAAGAGTGAGTCCTTTGCCAATTAGATTTGCTGATACGGGTTGTTTTCCAATCTCCCTAGACCAAACGGATAACTGTCCTACATGATGAATTTCGTGCGCAATGGCATGCCTCATCACTTCTCCCCAAGTGAGAGTCTCAATGCTTCCGTCTTGTCTAGTCTCTTGTAAAAGTTCCTTTTCATAGCTATTATTCCAACCATCGACAAAGCTCCTTACTTCTTTTTTAAAGAATTCATCTAATTCTTTCACTTTCTCTAAGCTCTCGTAACTTTCAAAACTCTCTTGAAAATCGGGTTTACCTTGCAAAACACAAATCCAACTCCACTCGACATCAATAATGTGAAATAGCGTATGTAAAATCCCTCCTACGCCTCCAGTTCGGTCCTTTAAAAGTTCCTCCAAAGGAACGTCTTCACACCATTTATACCATTCTTCCCTTATCATCCAGTTATAGGTAAACAAAGTTTTCACCCATACTCCCCCTTCACTCGCGTTTAACTTTAATTAATTGATTTCGACAAACTTACGTTGAACTCCTATCGTGTGAGCAATATTGTTTTTTTTGCATAGGCTAGAAAGATGTAAATAGATGATGTTTCAAGGTAGAAGGGATGATGAACAATGTGTGGTATTACAGGATGGGTTCATTTTAAAAGCGACTTACGAACACAACTACCAGTCGTTGAAAAAATGACAAAAACACTGTCTAAGCGAGGACCTGATGATGACAATGTGTGGGCAGAAGCACATGCGGTTTTTGGTCATCGGCGATTAACTGTTGTTGATCCTATAGGTGGAAAACAGCCCATGACAAAAACCCATCAAAACAATCGCTACACTCTATGTTACAACGGCGAATTATATAATACGGAAGATCTTCGGAAAGAGTTATTACGAAAAGGCTATACCTTTTCTGGACACTCCGATACAGAAGTATTACTGACTTGTTATATTGAATGGAAAGAGCAATGTGTGGAGTATTTTAATGGAATTTTTGCCTTTGCTATTTGGGATGAAAAAGAACAAAAAGTGTTTATTGCACGCGACCGTCTAGGAGTGAAGCCATTATTTTATAGCGAAAATAATGGTGGCTTTATTTTCGGTTCAGAAATCAAAGCATTACTTGCACATTCTGATTTAAAACCGCAATTGTCTCGAGAAGGATTGGCTGAAGTATTAGCAGTTGGGCCATCTAGAAAACCAGGTTCAGGGGTCTTCCATGGAGTCAATGAATTACGCCCTGCTCATGCACTGACTGTATCACGTCAAGGGTTACGAATTTGGCGCTACTGGAACGTTAAAAGTGAAGTGCACACGGATTCTATAGATGAAGCCGCTGAGAAAGTTCGATTCCTCGTAACCGATGCAGTCGAGCGTCAACTCGTTTCGGACGTTCCACTCTGTACGTTTTTATCAGGCGGTGTTGACTCAAGTGCCATAACCGCAATTGCAGCGAACCGCTACAAGCAAGAAGGAAAAGGTCCTCTTCATACGTATTCCATTGATTACGAAGGCAATGACAAGTTTTTTAAAGCTAATGATTTTCAGCCAAATGCGGATGGACCATGGATCGGAAAAGTAGTTGATACTTTTCAAACCGTACATCATTCTTCGATTATTACGCAGGATCAACTAATCGATTATTTAACGGAAGCAGTTCATGTTCGAGATTTACCTGGAATGGCGGATGTTGACTCTTCTTTGCTATGGTTTTGCCGAGAAATAAAACAAGATTTCACAGTCGGATTATCTGGAGAATGTGCAGATGAAATATTTGGAGGCTACCCTTGGTTTCACAACACTAATGATTTAAATGCAACGGGTTTTCCTTGGATGCGTTCAACATCCGAACGTGCATCTCTATTAAAGGATAGTTGGCGTCAAAAACTAAAGCTAGAGGATTATACTCGACAAGCATATGAAGAAACAGTTGCTGAAACGCCTAGACTCGATGGAGAAACGGCCATTGAAGCAAAACGCAGAGAAATGTTTTATTTGAATATGGTATGGTTCATGACCACTTTACTCGATCGAAAAGATCGCATGAGCATGGGGGCTAGCTTAGAAGTTCGAGTTCCTTTTGCTGATCATCGCCTCGTTGAGTATGCCTGGAATATTCCTTGGGAAATTAAAATGGCTGGAAATCGAGAAAAAGGTATTTTGCGTAAAGCGTTAGAAGGCATGTTACCTAACGATGTCCTTTACCGAAAAAAGAGTCCGTATCCAAAAACGCATAATCCCTATTACACAGACCGTGTTCAATTATGGCTGAAAGAAATTCTAAAAGATAAAAATTCCATTCTTCACGAACTATTTGATCCGAAACGACTAAACGAACTTGTTGAATCAAAAGGAATGGCATTTACAGTTCCTTGGTTTGGACAGTTGATGTCTGGTCCACAGTTACTCGCCCATTTGGCACAAATGCATGTGTGGTTTGAAGACTCTCATATTCAAATAATTGATTAAAAAAAGAATTGGTCTAGAGTCACATGACTTTGGATCAATTCTTTTTATTATTCGAAACCGTGTAAACTTGAGATGAATGAAAAAGGGTCGCTTAACTCAAACTTGTATGAAAAGCTCCAAGTCCGAGTTGGCACATGGAGAAAAGACATTTAAAGGAGTGTTTTCATTGAACCCACTTGAAAAATCCATAAAGAGACATGCTATATCTTTCGAAAAGACTGAAGATTTATCTCCTCTCATAGAAGCTATTGGTGATGCGAAAATTGTTCTTTTGGGAGAAGCAACTCATGGCACTTCTGAGTTTTATACGGCACGAGCAGAACTGTCTAAAAGGCTTATTGAAGAAAAAGGATTTTCGATTATCGCGGTTGAAGGAGATTGGCCTTCAACTCAACACATTAACCGATTTATTAAAGGCTATGGTGAGGCTGAACAAACTGTACAAGAAGTACTTAAAGCCTTTAACCGCTGGCCTACGTGGATGTGGGCGAATGAAGAAATTGCTGAATTTGTCTCTTGGTTGAAAGTACACAATGAACAAAAAGAATCCCATCACAAAATAGGTTTCTATGGAATTGATGTCTATAGTTTGTGGGAATCTTTAGATGAAGTGATTACATACTTAAGCAAAACACAACCAGATAGCACGGTGTTGGAACTGGCAAAAAAAGCGTTCTCTTGTTTTGAACCATTTAACCGGCACTCAGAAAGCTATGCAATGTCCTCTGTTAACCTTTCACAAGCATGTGTAGATGAAGTTTCACATCTATTAACATCCCTTCGAGCCAACGAAGCCCACTATAAAGATAAACATGAATCTGATTTAAATTTAAAAATGAATGCCTTAGTGGCCAAGAACGCAGAAGAATACTACCGTGCCATGGTGCAAAATGATGAGCTGTCCTGGAATATTCGTGACGAGCATATGGTTGAGGCGATTAATGAAGTCATGGATTACCACGGAAAAGAAGCGAAAATCATCATTTGGGAGCACAATAGCCATATTGGAGATGCTTCTGCAACAGATATGGAAGCATCCGGCATGATTAATGTTGGTCAAATTATTCGCGGGCAAAATAGACGAGAAAATGTGTACACTGTAGGATTTGGCACTCATAGAGGGACTGTAATTGCAGCGGACCAATGGGGAATTCCATTTCAACAAATTGAAGTTCCTGCTGCGATTAAAGACTCTTGGGAAGATGTGATGCACAACAGTGGTGCCTTTAATAAACTATTACTCTTTAATGAACACAACCGCCATTTGTTCGTTGATTGGATTGGCCACAGAGCAATTGGAGTCGTGTACAACCCTGAATATGAAGCATATGGAAACTATGTCCCTTCAAAAATCGGAAACCGTTATGATGCTTTTATTTACATGGATCAGACGAAGGCTCTTTCTCCTCTTGAATAGAATTTTATCGTGATTTTATGTTTCTATGAGCGGTTTCGTGTCGACTATGAGCGGATTTTTGTCGTCTATGGGCGGTTACATGTCGTCTATGAGCGCATTCGTGTCGACTATGAGCGGTTCCGCATATTCTATGAGCGTTTCATGAAAATCACCCTATTTGTAAAGCCACTCCAGGTTTTTGGAGCGGCTTTTGTCATATTAACATCAACATAATCTCGACGGAGTTACATATGATGTAATTATCAATCTGAATTGGATAAATAGGAGTGAGCAGTTGGGAGACTTTGATTGTCGTGAACTACCTCTTTATTGGACGAAAGATACTTTGGTGGGAAAAGTGAGAATTACAACAGAGCCCACTCCATTAAGAGTTGGCGATGAAAACTTGTCCAGAAGAAGACAACTTTGGGTAGTTAATGATGCAGCAACTTATATTTATCATTCTACCGATCCGAACTTTACATTTGAAAGCGGAAATTACATATTTAATGTTCCTGCAGAGGTCATTGTTTATGATCTTAACCCCGATGAGAATTTGACCATTTATGCAAGAACGAAAGAATATCCAGTAACAATTCGAGTATTCGAGGTGGTTTGATATGGCACTTACCAGTTATCAATTTAGAAATCAGCCCTATTGGCTTGGTTTTGTTTTTGCCGGCCAGGCATTTACTTTTTCTTATAGGGAAGTAATTCCCCCTGGAGAAAGCCTAAACATTCAAATCTCTACCGGAAAGGAAACCATTACACATGTTCCGAACAGGACAATTGTAAGTCAAGGTGAACAGCTGGGAATCAAGTTAATAAAGAGTCCAAGTTTTACCCCTGGAAAAAAACGTATTGAGGTAATCAATTTAGATGATCGTTCAAAAATCCAAGCAGCTACTTCCTTTCTTGCTAATGCTTCCAGTGTGTATGGTGGGACTGTATTGGAAGAAAGCATGATTCCTAGGTTTGCATTTACTCAGGGCGGTTCACCCGTGGAGTCTGCCTTATTTGAAAGAATCCTACAATACGATACAAACTATATATTATCGATAACGAATGAAGGATATTATCCAACCAATGTATTGGTGAGCATGGCGTTTTACGAATCCGGAAACTAGAGACACTTTTAATATTCCTTCACAGGCGCGAAGAATCGCGCTTTTTTCATTTTAGAATAATGAGCGACTGGACTCACCGTTTGAGAATTAGTCTGCAAAAAAGATGCCATTGTATGTCCATGAATTATTCCAGTTACATATTGCAACATCCAAGGCGAATGACTTGTATCAATTCTATATAATTGATGTTTCGGTTTAGTCCATAGGTGATAGCGCTCCGTTAGCCATTGTTCGAAATGATTACTTTCAATTGCTTTGGAAACCACTTGAAATGTGGTTTCTATGGTCTCAGACAGGTTTTTCCGAGTTAAACTGTATGTGAACATTTTCTTGTGTCGTTTTAAACGTACCTTCGAATATCGATAAGGTAAAAAATGGCCGAGTGTCGTCAACTTAACAATCAAAGAATTACTGGCATTTAAACTAAAGGCATGAATTCCTTTTCTTCCCTTGTATGTAACATACGTTCGAAAATTTAATTCTAAAAAAGAACGCATCCCAGGAACAGGAGGAATGAGCCTAGGACGATTCCCTTTTACTTTAAAAAACACAAAACCGACCCATGCTATGTTGTTATATAAATCGAGCTCGAGTTCTATAGGAATATGCTTTCTAATCACATCTGGGGAAATAGGCCAATGAAGAAATAAAACGTCATGCCATTCCTGCGTCATTAACCACGGTCTTTTCAACATAAATCCGCTCCTCTCTGTAAGGTCCCAATGCTTATTGTTTCCTAGAGGTGGGATATTCAAACGAATAAATCATATTAGGGATGGATCTATGATTTTATGTGGTTATTATGTTTTTCAGACGTGAAGTGCTGTTTTTCAGACGTCAAGCCCAAAAAGTCAGACGTCAACAGCAATTTTTCAGACGTGACCCTTAATTTTTCAGACGTCAAATCAAAAGAAGAGTATCGATGCACTTGCCATCGATACTCTTCTTTTATTTTTGCAACCCAGTGTAAACATAAATAGCGTCTTTAAGAAATTCAGCTGTACCTGGAGTTTCTTTATCATAATACATAGTAAATCGTTCATCATCGACATACATTTGAGCAAGGTTTTCGTGCGCTTCTTTGCTATATTCACTCCAATAACACATTAGCCATTGTTTGTGCAGATCGGCTGCTTTTTGTGCAAGAGCACTTGATGGATCGCCTGTTTTGAACGCTTCAGCTAACGTCGTCTGTACTTCTTCAGACAGTCGCTTTACTTCATTGTGTTGTGATTGCGTCATGTTTTTCACTTTTGCATTGGATTTATTGACGGTGTCATCACCATATTTCTCACGAATCTCTTTTCCGTAAGTTTTTTCGTTTTGATCAATCATTTTTTGTTTGAATCCTTCAAACTTTTCATTACTTGTCATCGTCATTCTCCCTTCCTTAGATAAGATTGTTTTCTCGACATTGGCAATTAATAAATCTAACTGAGCTCGCTTATCAAGAAGTTGTGAACGGTGGTCCGCTAAGGCTTTGGTTTCATCAAAAGTTGGTGAAGTCACAATTTGATGAATCGTCTCTAATTTAATACCAAGTTCTTTATAAAACAAGATTTGCTGCAGTCGATCAACTTCTTGTTGTCCATAAATGCGATATCCTGATGAATTGATTCTTGCTGGCTTTAGAATGCCAATTTCATCATAATAACGCAACGTCCGCGTACTAATTCCCGCTATCTCCCCGAGCTTTTGCACCGTATATTCCATCACTTTACCTCCTGATAAGCTAATCGTATACCTTTACGGTACGGCAAAGTCAAATAATTTTTGAACGAATAATTTATGTGAATATCTACTCCTGAAAATATTATGTTTGATATCTTCTTTGAATGTAAATATATATACAGTTGAATAAATAAAGCACTAGTCAGCTCAAGATGAGATAGAGCTCGAGATGAATAAGAGTAGCTTGAAGAAGAGTTAGAGAACTTCGTGATTTCAGATGAAAAGGTTGTCTAATTCGGTTTCTTTACATCTTTTTAGTGTATTTATAAAAAATCAAATAATCCCTTATTGAATAGATAGAGGAAAGAGGAAGGAATTCACGAAAATGAATACGAATAAAAAACTCGGTTTATGGATATTAACTGCGTTAGTAGTTGGAAATATGGTTGGGTCCGGTATTTTTATGCTGCCTCGTACATTAAGCGAAGTCGCAAGCCCTGCAGGCGTTATCGCAGCTTGGTTAGTCACAGGATTCGGTGTTCTGATGATTGCCCTAGTGTTCGGTAATCTGGCATTAAGAAAACCAAATCTAACCGGGGGTCCTCAAATTTATGCGAAGGAGTTATTTAAGCCTGGCAGTAATGCTTCCACTATGTCAGGATTTATGTCATCTTGGGGATATTGGATCGGGAATGTTGCTGGTAATGTAGCCATCATCACAACTTTTGCCGGTTATTTAACCACGTTCTTCCCTATTTTAGTAAATCAGGCTGAACTCTTTACCATTGGTAGTTTCACATTAAAAGTAGGAAATGCGTTAACCTTTACAGTTTGTACGCTTCTTTTATGGGGTGTTCATTTTATTATTTTAAATGGCCTTGAAAATGCTGGTAAGATAAATTTCGTGGCAACAGCTACAAAAGTTATTGGGTTCGTATTATTTATTGTTATTGGTTTATTCGCTTTTCAGAAAGCGAATATTCTACCTTTTGTTGCACCAAGATATGATGAA
Source organism: Paenisporosarcina sp. (assembly GCF_049671445.1). Taxonomy (GTDB): domain Bacteria; phylum Bacillota; class Bacilli; order Bacillales_A; family Planococcaceae; genus Paenisporosarcina. The sequence continues at coordinate 8,586 of NZ_JBATUX010000015.1, forward strand.
CTTGGACAATCTATTGGTCTTTTAGGCCAAGTAAATGGTGCAGCTGTAGCCACTCTTTGGGCCTTCGTTGGCGTTGAATCAGCTATCGTGTTTGCTTCTCGTGCTAAGAAACCAATCGATGTTAAGCGAGCAACGACTATTGGACTGCTTATAGCACTTACCATTTATGTAGGAATCAGTACGCTTGTCTTAGGAATGTTAAGCCATGATTCATTAATTGCTTCTGATAAACCACTAATAGATGCAATTTCTACTGTGTTGGGTCCAATCGGCGGAAAAATTCTTGCAGCAATCGGGTTGATTAGTTTATTTGGTTCCACAATTGGCTGGGTCATGCTAAGTGCTGAAATTCCTTATCAAGCAGCTAAACAGGGATTATTCCTTCCTTCATTTTCAAAAGTAAATAAAAAAGGAATACCTGTATTTTCATTGATCATCACGAATTTACTTGGACAATTGTTCATTTTCTCTACGATTTCAAATACTATTGCATCTGCTTTTGATTTCATCATTATCGTCGCTACCTTATCTTATCTAGTTCCATATTTCATTTCATCCGCTTTCCAGTTAAAGCTTGTCTTTACGGGTGAAACATATACAAATGGCAGAAGTAGAATTACGGACGGAATTATCGGAGTCCTTGCTACCGCTTACTCCATCTGGGTGATTTATGCCGGAACTGCAGATATCAAAACATTTACATTCGGTGTTCTATTACTAGCAAGCGGAATTTTATTTTACAACCGAGTTAAAAATGCTAACCACATTTAATTTGCAAAACACCCACTTCAGTTTGTAGATGAAGTGGGTGCTTTAATTTATTGAGATTTAGGTCTTCAATCGTAATCATACAGGGTGTCTTGCAATGAACCATCTTCATGATAAATTTTCAGTACCCCATTGTGTTCATTCACATAAGGTTTTGCTTTATCTAATAGTTTTTGTTTTGTTTCTGCTACGAAAATCGCTTTTGTACCGGAATCTTTCTGAAGTTGCCATCCATCTGCGTGCTCCAATACATTGTATACTTGTTGTTTTACATTACCACCAACATATTCACGAGCTTTTTCTGTGGCTATTGCAATAGCTCGTCCTTCTTCCATTCCATCGCGCAGAAGTGCGTTGGCAATTTCAATGGCTTTCTTTCGGACAGGCGTGTCCAGGTTATTAAAAGAATCAGGATAATCGGTATTGTTCCAAGGCATATGAAAAACTCCTTTTAAATAGTAAGTTCCCATAGATCATACAATCAAAACAACACCTCAATAATGTTGCAACCGGAACTAGTATTTTGTGCGGAACCACTCTGCCTAAATAAAATATATTTCGGTTATAAATGGAAATCACATAAAAAAGAGTGCTGTTTAGGCACTCTTTACACATTTGGAGAATATCTAGGGGAATTTCAAGAATATTTATCACTTGTTAGTGTGTAAATATCTTGCAACTACTTACTTAGCATTTTTTATGGTGAAAAGTTGCTCCGATAATGATTAATAAGATGAAAAGAACCACAATTAATGCAAATGTGTTGCCTCTACGAGGGGCATCCTCGTATCCACCACACGGTGAATAACCGCAAGCGTGGCCACCGTAACCGCCATAATAATCCATGATAAAGTCCCCCTTTCCTTCAATGATTATTATTATCTTATGTAAATTATCAAGAGGGACCTAGGGATTTAGCGGAGATTTTAATATTACTACGGGACATGAAAATGAAGTAAAAAACATTTAGTAAAGATTTTTATGCACCAAAGTCAACTTATTGTCATTGACCACATATTGACAGAGTCCAAAATTTATGTAATAATAATCTAGTTAACAAGAAATATAATTATTAAGATTTGAAATTCTGGCATCTACTTGATGTATATATGATTAAACTTATTCACACTGGCGCGACTAAAGGGTCGCAAGGACGTAAAAGAAGGTAGGGTTTACGTTGCTTAAGTAAGACAACCAGTGGACAAATGACCGCGGCACGGAAAGAACGGAACACTTTCTTAGGAAATTATTCCCCGAGTAATCGGGATGAAAAATATCATTCAAAGCTTTAATATTATCTTGTCTATCAAAGGGGCATGTCCAATTGGGCATGTCCCTTTTTCAATTGGCTTTGTTATATATTGCTGATATTCCGCAAAACAGTTACGCTTTCCGCGGGCTTGCGCAGAACTAACTCTGACTTAACGTCCGAGTGGATTTCTGCACTTCGCTATTCCCGCTGGAGTCTTCACTGTTTTGCTCCATATCACTAAATCGAAAGCTATTTCATTTATAGAAGGTGTAGCTCAAAAAGATTTTTTACTACCTTATCAATGAATAAAAAAATCCAACAACCAATTACGGTGTTGGATTTTTTCTCTTTATTCGCCTAAATCAACATTATGATACACTTGTTGAACATCTTCTAAATCTTCTAATGCGTCAATCATTTTCTCAAATTGGACTTGAGCATCTGCATCGAGTGGAATATCGTTTTGCGCAAGCATAGTTAATTCAGCAACAGTATATTCTGTAATTCCCACATTTTTAAATGCTTCCTGTACGGCATGGAACTGATCTGGTTCAGCATAGACGATGACTGATTCATCTTCTTCTAAAACGTCACGTACATCAATTTCCTCTTCAACTAAAAGTTCAAATACTTCATCTGCTGTTTTTCCTTCAATCCCAATAACAGCTGTTGCATCAAACATGTAAGCCACAGATCCACTAACACCCATGTTCCCACCGTTTTTACCAAATGCAGCACGTACATCTGAAGCTGTACGATTCACGTTATTTGTCAGTGCATCCACGATGACCATTGAGCCGTTTGGTCCGAAGCCCTCATAACGCAATTCATCAAAACTTTCTTCTGATCCACCTTTTGCTTTTTCAATGGCACGATCAACAATCGCTTTTGGCACACTATATGTTTTTGCGCGTTCTAGAACAACTTTTAATGCTCGGTTTGATTCCGGATCTGGTTCACCTTGTTTTGCTGCTACATATATTTCGCGTCCAAACTTAGCATATATTCGACTTGTATTTGAATCCTTTGAAGCTTTCTTTTCTTTAATATTATTCCATTTACGTCCCATTCCAAATTCACTCTCTTCCCATTGTGTCTATCTAAAAAATGATAATTTCATACAGTATACTTTACGCTTGCTCACTGTTGCATTATACACCAAGAGCTTGATAAGTTTCGAGTGAAATACTAAAAAACGCTCCTCTTTTATCTTTCTAATGCTAGATAAATATGTATGCATAGAAAAAAGACTAACTCATTTGAGATAGTCTTTTTGAGAATTAAAGGCCTTCTGTATTAATGCGTGGTTGTGTCACCACACTCTCGGTATTTTCATTTTTCTCTTCTGACAAATCGTTTGACGAAAGCTTAATGTTTTTCGTTTCATTATCCTTATTTGTCATCGTTTTTTTGTCTTGCTTGTCTTTGTTTTTAAAGTCGGCCATGAATACTCCTCCTTCAATGTAGGTTAGTTTAGGTATACCCGAAAATCCCCTTCACAACACGTGTCTCAAAGAACAAATAAGTGTATACCTCACTTAAACCAACACCAATATGATATGATATTTCTTATTTGAAATACGCTACTTAACATAATCATTTCGTTATTTTTTCCACATCACAGAAACGGGAAGGTTGAGAGATTTATGTCGTTTACAGACTTATCCATTGCTACAAATGCAACCATGTTACCAATCCAGGAAATTGCTGATAAAGCAGGAATTCCACAAAAGGCACTTGAATTATACGGAAATTATAAGGCTAAAATTGACGTCAATTCTTTACCACCTGTAACTACTCAAGGCCAAGTCGTATTAGTCACAGCCATCAGTCCAACTCCTGCGGGAGAGGGCAAATCAACGGTTACAGTAGGACTAGCTGATGCATTTAATCAACTTAATCAGTCTGTCATCGTCGCGCTACGTGAACCTTCGTTAGGACCTGTTATGGGAATGAAAGGTGGAGCAACTGGCGGTGGTTTCGCTCAAGTGTTACCGATGGAAGACATCAATCTCCATTTCACAGGAGATATTCATGCAATCACCACTGCAAATAACGCCTTATCTGCTCTTATCGATAATCATTTACATCAGGGTAATGTTCTTAATCTAGATCCGAGAAGAATTGCATGGAAACGAGTTCTTGATATGAATGACCGTGCGCTAAGACAAGTAACCATTGGTTTAGGTGGTCCATTACAAGGGGTCCCTAGACAAGATGGATTTGATATTACTGTCGCTTCTGAAATCATGGCCGTCTTATGCCTCGCAACTAGCCTTGAAGATTTAAAAGAACGACTGGCACAAATGGTCATTGCTTATACATACGATAAAGAGCCCGTAACGGTAAGACAATTAGGTGTAGAAGGTGCTCTTACCTTGCTTTTAAAAGATGCATTCAAACCGAACTTGGTTCAAACGATTGAAGGAACGCCTGCCATTATTCACGGTGGTCCTTTTGCGAACATTGCCCACGGCTGTAATTCCTTAATGGCAACAAACACAGCAAGGAGACTTGCTGATATCGTCGTAACAGAAGCTGGATTTGGAGCAGATTTAGGCGCCGAAAAATTCATGCACATCAAATCTAGAAAAGGTAACTTCCATCCAGATGCAGTAGTCATTGTAGCGACAGTTCGTGCTCTCAAGATGCATGGTGGAGTTAATAAGAATCAACTTACACAACCAAATGCTGATGCCGTAAAACGTGGGATGGCGAATTTGGCGAAACACGTAGATACAATTCGTCAATTTGGAATTGAACCTGTCGTTGCATTAAACCGTTTTGTCACGGATGGACAAGATGAGTTACAAGAAATC
>NZ_JBATUX010000016.1:0-28090 GCF_049671445.1 Paenisporosarcina sp.
TGAAAGAAACTACACGGCTCCAGCAAATGATAGAATCTCTACTCAGCTTCAATTCATTTGCAGCAGGCGGCATTCCAATTTATCCAATTAAAACACAAATATACCCCTTTGTTTCGCAAGTATTTAACCAGTGGGTTGCGACATTACCTGACAGTCAATTAATGATCAATGTTGAGAAACCATTAAGAGAAATAGACTCTACTATTGATCCATTAAAAGTTGAACAAATTCTCATTAACTTGGCACAAAATGCACTGCATGCCATTCAGGCTGATGGTCATCTTAACGTCACTATAAAAGAAACCGACCTCTCTAATGAAATTTATATCAAGGATAATGGATCGGGTATTTATATGGAAGAGCAACCCTTCATCTTTGAACGCTTCTATCGTGGAAACGCTAAAAAATTGAAAGTTCGTGGACTCGGTTTAGGTCTTTCTTACTCTCGAATGATAGCTCGAGCACACGGTGGCGATTTATTATTAATTGAAAGCTCGAAGGATGGCTCCATTTTCTGTTTAACGTTACCTAAAGCAACTTAAAAAGCGAACCTACTCAGTAGGTTCGCTTTTTTTCATCATCATGACATCTTCAGTTTGTTCGGTAAAACCTAGTCTCTTTAACGAATCTTTTAACGGAACATGTGAAGCGGAGATACTAATGAATTTTACATCTCTTTTTTTGCATTCTATCATAACTATTTCAACCATATTGATAAAGTTATGTGTGGTCGGATGACAAGCTACAGCTAGTATTTCAGCGTAACCTGTATCTTGACGAATCGTCACTCCAAAGTAACCTTCCCCATCAAACACTATAGAGAAATCGAAATCAACTGAACCATAGTATTCACGCATCATGGCAAATTGTTCAGCAGAAGTATCCTCATATTTCATCACCATTGTCTGCCAAATGTCAAAATCGAAACCTTCATTTACTACTACATTATGCTGCGTTTCAAACGTTTTGTTGAAGTTGCTTACAAGAAGTGTTGAACGTCTTGTTACGGCAAACCCTTTTGATAAGAAGTACTCAATTTGTTGTGTCCAGTCACTTCTAAATCGCTGGGCAAACATCTTCGCACCGAATGCTTCACTTACAGCAAAATCATAGATACGATTGTAAAGTTCATCTTGGACTTCTCCTTCATATCCTGAAAGAACCCACGGATAACCTAAAGACACAAACTCGCTACTCCCAGTGAAACTCATATAACCGATGATTTGATCACCGTCGAAAGCAAAGCATCTGGACTTCGGATGGAATTGTTGTTGTTCGATGAATTGATTTGGTGAAAGTGTTGGCTTCCAAGCAAAAGGAAGTTCATTGGTGGCTTTAATCCAGAAATCAATTTGACGTTGCAAGTCTTTTGAGCCTTCATAAAAACGATATGTAATCGTCATAAGTGAGTTTGTCCCACTATTTTTTGAAAAGCCATTTTCTCAATCAGTTCTTTATGTTGAGGATATAATGTCAGCAGCTCTTCTTGTGTAAATAACTCGAAGTCTTCGAAATCAAATCCTGGTGAAACCATACATCCCACAAGTGAAAACGACTCTTCTTGATCAACTGACGAACCGAAAATAGCTCCTTTTGGAACAAGTACTTGTGGTGTATCTCCTTTTTCGAAATTCAATCCTAGTTGATGTGCCTTATACTCTCCATTTGGAAGAATGACATGAACGGTTAGTGAACTTCCATCATGAAAAAACCACAATTCATCTGATTGTAGTCGGTGTAAATGAGAAACTTCTTCACTTTTTAAACAAAAGTAGATGGTCGTATAAAGGTTTCTAACTGTATTCCCCGAAGTATTCATTTTTTCATGCGAATAAAAACTGCGTGCAAAGTGTCCACCTTCTGGGTGTTGTTCCATGTTTAAATGTTCTATGTAGTAAGCGGCATCCCGATTTTGCAATTTGAAAACACCTTCCCTTTTAAACCTATCTTCCACCATAAAAGAATTGGATTCAATGCTTTTCGACAAATTGTGCCACGTGAAACATTTTGTCATTTAAATAAGTCAATATCATAATTCATAAAACCGGATGTAAACTCGAACATTCTAAAAACAGAGGTTATGTCGATTTCCGCTTCGGGCGGTCCACTAGCCTCCTCGGGCCAACAGGATGTTGGTCACAATGGCGTCGCCACACGAGGTGGCGTTCTTAGCCATTGTTCATCCATGATGCTCACTGCGGGGTCTAGTTTGGACACACTTATCCCGCTGGAAAGATATTGGACGAGTAACCGCTGGAGCACATGTTTTCCCGCCCCCTTCCACTACAATCATACTAGTAAATAAGTATATGAGATGGCTTTCGATTTAGTGATATGGAGCAAAACAGTGAAGACTCCAGCGGGAATAGCGAAGTGCAGAAATCCACTCGGACGTTAAGTCAGAGTTAGTTCGGCGCAAGCCCGCGGAAAGCGTAACTGTTTTGCGGAATATCAACAGCAACATTTAACATAGCCAAAATTTAAGAAGACTTTTGTAATGTAAGTAAGTCAAGTTTCGATAAACAACATCCGATTAATAAAGAAGATAATTTTTTTCCATTATTAAAATCACTTGGTTTTGCCCATACATCTTGAAATACTTGTCGCAAGATGTCCTCACAGATAGCATTATCAGCAACAACCCGGTATGAAATTTTCCACAAAAGTGTGGAGTAACGATCATATAAGTCTACCAAAGACTGTTCTTCCTGGTTATAAAGTCCGATAATCAAGCGCTCATCTGTAGTCATCTTGTCACACTCCCTTTTTCTCAAAGTACCCCACTAAATATTAATGAAACATTTGAATGTGCTAGATTTAGTTATTATTATCTAAAATAATAAAAAAGCACTTGAGTGAGAAATACCTCAAGTGCTTTGAATGTAAATTAGTTTGCGTATGTTAATGTTTTCTTCTGCATAATCGCAAATAACCCAATTCCAAACATGACTATTGCCGACAAATAAAACGCGCTTGTAATTCCATAGGTTTCAGCTACCCAACCAAAAAGAAATGTTGCTACGCCAAAGGCACCCATGACTAATACAGATTGCACGGAAAACACATGCCCTAATTGGTTAGTTTCGGTATGAGTTTGCAAAATAGTCAGTTGGGCAATCATTTGTAATTGACCAAATAACCCAAGGAAAAGCGAGATAACTAGAGAGACAACTGCAAATTGAGGGTAAATAAAACAAACTGTTAAAAAGCTTGTTAGAAAACACCCTACTACGATCATACGCTGTCCAGAAACCTTCACTAGTTTTGCAAATAGGTATCCTCCTATAATAAATCCACCTGAATAAAAGGCATTAATGTATCCCCACCAGGCTTCATTTTGACCAAGGACTTCATCGACATAAACGTATAAAATGGCAGAAATCCACACTGCGCCTGCAAATGCCGTCAACATATCTAAAATAAGAATGTTGCGGATGGATTTTTCGGAAAAGCTATACTTCCATCCTCCTGAAAGTTGTTCTTTCAAAGAGGGCAATTCTCGCCTTACGTAGATGATAGATTTGATACCAAATGTCATCAACCATCCGAAAATATACAAAACAATTGTTACTACGATAAGCACATCGCCATTAAATTGCACCACAAAAAAAGCTCCTAGTGGCCAACTAACTAGATTCACTGTGTTATCGGATATGGCGACTAAACTATTTGCTTTTGGCAATGCAGAAATACCGACGAATTCGGGAAGCATGGCTTGTCGGATTGGGGCTGCCCACCCATCTAAAAAGGCAATCATACTGACTAATAATAAGACCCACAAGATTGATTCGTCTTTAAGCAAAAAGACCGCACTTAAGACAACGATTTTACCAAACATCGAAAATAATAATATTCGACGCAAGGGAAATCGATGTAAAAGGAGCGGCGTTAAAAAACTTCCAATCAACCGTGAAAAAGTTATCGTCATTGGTATTAGCGTTAATGTTAGTACAGAGCCACTGGATAAATAAACAAGCTGAATTAGTCCTACAATGTACAGGACATCTCCTGCATTTGCCATCATTTGGCTGACCCACAGAAAATAAAAAGAACGACGATCATTCATGTAATACCACTCCTCAATCTATTCAGTTAATAAGATAGAAAAATGAATTATTACACTCGTTTCGTCCTTTCTCCGTTTAGGTTTAATTCCTTTTATTTTACTGTAATATATATCCAACTGCAATAAATGATTGGAAAGCCGTTTCAAAAACTTCTTAAACCGCATTTATTAATAGATATAGAATGGAGGTGAATTAATTATGTATCGTCATATGAAACATTGCCATTGCTCGGCTCAACCTATGGTAAGTCCTGCTGTCCAATCCATGCCTCACCGTATGGGATCAAATCAACCACCTGGTATGGCACCAATTCAACAACCTGGTGTTGCACCAATTGTATGCCCACCTTTATGTCGCTATACGGACTCTTATGTCAAACGGGAAGTTCCTTATATTCAACCTTTAATCAATGTGAACAGACAACACATTGTGGATGTGCCTAGAACGTATTACAGAGAAATTAATCAAACTGTAGTTATTCCGCCAACTCGCATGCCTTACGGATATGGACGTCGATAAAATGTTCCTCTATGGTAAAGTGATGAATCTTAAGTTCACGTGGTATTGAGATTAATCCCCTACTATTAGCCACATTCTAACAATGATTTTCCTCTCGAATAACCACAAAAACCCCCGATGTCAGTTATCTACTGACATCGGGGGTTTCTATGTTAATCGACTAACTGAATGAATTGCTTCGTTCGTTCGTGACTTGGATTTCCAAAAAACGTAACTGGATCCGCAGACTCGATGATACGTCCTTCATCCAACATGATGACTCGATCCGCAACTTCACGTGCGAATTTCATTTCATGAGTCACCACAACCATCGTCATGCCTTCTTGAGCGAGTTGTTGCATGACGCTAAGTACTTCTCCAACAAGCTCAGGATCAAGCGCTGATGTCGGTTCATCAAACAATAGCACTTTTGGTTCCATTGCTAGTGAACGTGCAATCGCAACACGTTGTTTTTGTCCACCAGACAATTTGCTAGGATAAACATCTGCTTTGTCTGATAAACCTACTTTCTCAAGTAAGCCTTTTGCTAAGACAATAGCGTCCTGTTTTTTCATTTTCTTTACAATCATTGGTGCTTCAATAACATTTTCAAGCACCGTCATATGCGGAAAAAGGTTGAAATGTTGGAATACCATGCCTACTTCTGCTCGGATATTTGATAATTTATGTTTCTTGGGATCCACTACTTGTCCATCCACTTCGATGGACCCTTTATTAATACGTTCAAGAAAATTAAAGCAGCGTAAAAGCGTGCTTTTACCTGATCCACTGACACCAACTAAAACGACCACTTCAGAAGGAGCGACTTCTAAATCAATACCTTTTAAGACTTCTAAGTCGCCAAACGATTTATGAATATTTTTTCCTTTTAACATGTGAGTCTCTCCTCCTTACTTGTCGACATTAAGTTTATTTTCATACAGTTTCAGTAAATAAGTAAAGATCATAACTAAGACTAGGTAGTAAACTCCTACCACTAGAAAAGTTTCTAGAGATTGATAGGATTGCGCTGCCTCGCGGTTAGCCATAGCGAACAATTCTGGCACACTGATGATATAAACCAATGATGAGTCTTTCAACGTGATGATAAACTGATTCCCAAGCGGTGGAATCGAGCGTTTCAATGCTTGCGGGAAAACGATGCGACGCATGCTTTGCGCCCTGGTCATCCCAAGGGAACTACTTGCTTCACGTTGCCCGCGATCGATTCCCTGAATAGCACCGCGGAAAATTTCGGCGATATAAGCACCATTATGAATTGCTAGTGCAATCGCACCTGCCCAAAAACCGGATAGGACAATCAATTGCGTAATCCCGAAATACAAGAACATGATTTGTACAATCAGAGGCGTACCTCTAATGATGGTAATGTATAGATTCGCAATGGTTTGCAAAATTTTAGAGCGTGATATTTTCATTAATGCAAATACCAATCCCAGAATGGTACCAAAGACGAGTGCGACCGCCGTAATTTTCAAGGTCATAAGCGTCGCTTCGAGGAAGCCTGGGTAAGTCCGCATAAATACGTCAAATACTGTAGTTAATAATTCCATGGTAGTCTCCTTTCATACATGTGGTGTGAATTAGTTCAGAATTTCGATTCCTTCCAAGTCCACATCAAGGAGATTACGTTCGAACCATTTGTTTGAAATTTCTTCATATGTTCCATCTTCAACCAATTCTTTAATGGCTTTATTAATCCCTTCCAGAAGTTCTTTATCTTCCGGACGTACAGCTACTGCAGCTTGTTCAATCCATAATGGGTCGCCAACTTCTTTAATTTCCGTACCTGAAGCGATTGCTTCAAATCCTACAACGTCAGCCGTAATGACCGCATCTAAGCGTCCTTTAACCGTTAAATCTTTTAAAGCCACAACATCACTGCTGTAGTATTTAATATCGTCGCTATATTTTTGAGCAGCTGTATCGTAAGTACTTTGAGCAACTACACCGATTCGTTTGCCTTTCAAATCTTCTGCCGAAGAAATGTCATCACTACCTGCTGGTACAAAAATCATTCCCCCGGAGTAATAGTAAGGGTCAGAGAAGCTAACTTGTTCTGAGCGTTTTTCTGTAATGGCCATTGATCCGATAATTGCATCGAACTTATTGCCTTTAAGAGATTGAATGATGGTTTCCCATGGAGTTGTAACCGGGTTCGGTTCTAATCCCATTTTTTCTGCGATTGCCGCACCAATTTCTACATCGAAACCAGTCAACTCTCCGCTTTCTTCAAAGTTAAATGGCTTATATAAACCACTAGATGCATACGTTAGTTTTCCGTCTTCAGTCAGGTTGTACTCAGATCCAGCTCCTGTAGACTTTGATTCTTCATCAGTTCCGCATCCTGTAATAATCATGGCTGTAGCTGCTAGTGCTGTTAAAAACGAGTATTTCTTTTTCAAAATAAATCTCCCCTTAGATGTTTTTTTCTTCAGTTGGTTCGGTCGGTTCATTTCGGATGAAAATACTTTTCCGCTCATACATAGCGTCAATACGAGCTAAATTACGTTTAACTTGCTCGTGTTCTTTTACATAAATGAATCGCATGATAGAGGTGAGTAACGCGTGAACAGCAATATAGGAATCAATACTTAGATTAGTAGACACAGGTACTATTAATACTTCATCTCCAAATGGTGTTGCGGGGGAATCCCTTTTATCAGTGATGACAATAATAGTTGTTCCTTGTTCTTTCGCCGTTTGTAAAGTTTCCATTACATTCTTCGTGTACCGTGGAAAAGCAAAAGCAATCAAGACGTCATCATTCGTCAATTTTGACAGTTGATGGTAGTATTGCATGTCACCTTGCATTAGTAATTCTGTTTTGTCTAATACCCTGTTCATCCAATGTGTAAACGAATGAGCTAAGCCAAAATCGAAAAAGTTGCTTGTCACATATATTTTCTTAGCTGAGCCAATCAAATCCACAACTTGAAGTAGCTGTTCTTCTTGCAAGTTTTCTTTCAATTGTGAAATGCTCTTTATATCTGCATCAAGCAAATTTTTCACTATGGATTGCGACGTGTAAACTGTGGTATCTTCATCCTCCACTTGTTCAATACGTTGTTCTGCGAGTGTTTTTTGCATAACATGTTGAAATTCTGCATAACCTTTGAAGCCTAATTTTTGCGCCCATCGGATTACAGTTGATTCACTGACATTCACTTTTTTTCCTACCTCTAAAGCTGAAGAAAAAGCTAGCACGATTTGGTTTTCTTTAAACAAATCGGCAATTCTCCTTTGCCCTGCTGAAAAATCCTTATAGGAATTTTCAATTTTATGCAGTAAATCCTTCATTATTTTCCCTCCGAAATGAATAATCGAACTCTTTGACAATTTAATTATAACTTGATGCAGGTTTTCCTGCAAGTTTTCGTAATAATTCTGTAATAATCGATAGAATTGTGATTAAATTCATTTTTGGATTTGTTATAAGGGTTTCAGTATCAAAAAGAGCCCACTTACCAATGTTGGTAAGTGGGCTCTATATATAAGCTAGCGCAAGATTTTAATTTTCACTGTTTTACGTCCCCATTTTAAAGCACTTGAATGGCTCGGCATAAAGACATCAATTTTGTTTCCTTTTATCGCACCACCCGTATCACCAGCGATAGCATATCCATAACCTTCTACATACACTTTTGTGCCAAGTTTAATTACGCGTGGATCAACAGCAATTACTTTTAAGTTTGGATTTTTTCTTAAATTGATTCCTGTCTTCGTAATTCCTGAACAACCTCGACAATAAGCAGTGTACGCTGTGGAAGACACCATAATTTCTTTGACCACATTGTCATTAGATCGAGATACTGATTTTTTTGTAGATTTTTTAGAAACTTTTTTCACTGATTTTTTAACGGCTGTTTTCTTTAATTTGAGTTTTTGCTTCGGTTTAATTAAATCTGACTTTAAATGGTTGATCGATTTGATAGTTGAAACAGAGACATTGTACTGTCTTGATATTTTATATAATGTGTCACCTTTTTTAACTGTGTGTACAGAAGCAGCAGCTTCCGAGTCATTGGCAAATGCGACGAGGAAAATTAGTACGAAAGTTAACACGAAACTGAATTTTTTCAAGTTGTTTTCTCCTTTATTTCTCGTTTGTAGAAATAAAATAACACTTAAACATTACAGTTCCGTGACAAAACATAAGATTTTTCTTTACAATTTGGGTTTTTTATATTACGAAATAGAAATAAGTACCATTTCAAGAAAGCAACGGAAGCTAAAAACCCTTATATTTCACTCCCGAGTATGCCATCATGTATTAGTTCGACATTAACAGCCATTGCCGTTTCTACTCCACTTGCAGCCGCAATAATCAATTGTGCGGGATACACATTTGATGCTTCACCCGCAACAAAAAGTCCAGTAATCTTTGTGTTTCCTACCTCATCTGAGTGATAACCACCCGTTTCGTTTAATTTTACTCCAAGCATTGTTCCAAGTTCCGATGCTTGTACAAGTTCTGGTGTGATGAATCCTCCTACTCTCTCAATGACTAGACCATTTTCAAGCTCCACCTTTTGTAACATTCCATCTTTCCCCGTAAGAAGACGTATAGGGCTCGTCTCTACTCTTAAGTTCAATTCTTCTATTTTTTTCTCATGGTTCTTTGTTAGTTCTTCCCCATTCGTAAAAACCACTAAATCTTGCGACCAGTTTCGCAATATTTGTGCTGTATGGAACGTATAATCAACCTCACCAAATAACGCTAACGGTTTATCTCGAAGTTCCCAACCATCACAATACGGACAGTTAAATATACTTTTCCCATAAAAGTTTCGTAAGTTTGGTATATTCGGGAATTTCTCTTTCATTCCTGTAGCAAGTATTATTTTTCGTGTTGCCCATTCTTTTCCTAGTTCGGTTTTGATAGTAAATCCATCGGCTTTCTTTATTATTTCAATGACTTTGTCTTCTACTGTGGAAATCGATGGGTAGTGACTGAACTCTTGGTGGGCCAATTCTCGAAATTCTGATGGTGTAACTCCATCACGTGTCACGAAACCGTGTGAAGCAGAAGTCACTTTATTACGTGCATCATTGCTATCAACCAAGATCACTTTTCTTCTCGCTCGTCCTAAAACCAAAGTTGCATTTAATCCTGCAGGTCCTCCACCTATAATTGTACAATCCGTCATTCAAATCCCTCCTTATGCACCGCACTAGCTTCTTCCATGCTAGTAAATTGGTTATGTATGATTTGTTCTATACTAGTACTCTTTCCTTCTTTATACTCATTCAAACGAGGAGATTACTTATTTGGTAGAACGGGTAGTTTTACTTTTAACACCATAAAGGAGGAAAAGTGTGATGAGTTTTACTTACAAACTTTTTATGTTCGAAGACGATGGCACCATTCCAAACAATCCGGATTTACCGGTTATTTTATACCCTGGTGTCTTTAAAAAACATCCACAGGAAATTGAATCTACTTTCAAATTGAATAATTGGCGAAATAGTTGGGTGAATGGAGTGTTAGATTATCACCACTACCATAGCAATACGCATGAGGTACTTGGCGTTCGAGCGGGCTCAGCAAAATTAATACTAGGCGGAGAAAAAGGAGAAATGATAGATGTTAATAAAGGGGATGTGATCGTATTGCCTGCTGGAACCGGCCATAAAAAAATAGCGAACAGTCCGGATTTCGAAATTGTTGGCGCTTATCCTGATGGCAAGGACTACAATATTCAAACCGGAATGCCGAGTGAAAGACCTCTAGTACTAGCAGAAATACAACAAGTTGAAGTTCCTTCCACAGACCCTGTATACGGGAATCGTGGACAAGTAGTCGATCAATGGAGTTAGTAGACGACGCAAACAACAAATGAACTCCCTAATACTGTGTTAGGGAGTTCAAATTTTCTGGAGTTAATTGTTTAGTGTCTTAGGTTGGATGGTTGAGGGTGCATAAGAATTTACAATTGCCGTTGTATCTTGCTGTGCAAGTTGTGGCACTTGATAATAATGATGTTTATTTTGATAAATAGAAACTTCATACGCCATTTCAATGCAGTTTGGAACTGAATCTGCTAGCACACGTCGTACAACCGGATTGGTCGTTTCAAGTGCACACATTGCTTTTAGAGACGCACCAGATTTGTGCACCCCAAGCATAAACCCTGAAATAATTTCATCTGTTAATTCAGCAGCCGACTGAATTGGCTTTTTCGGTTGCGAAGGCTTTAGCCCAAAAACAAAATCATTATCTTGTTGCATCATATATTTTTGTGTTGGTTTTGAAGGATCAAGACCTGTACTAAAACATTCTACGGTAATGTTATACTCTTCCTGCATAAATTGGAACTGACGATCCAACATAGTAAGTAATTCTTGATCTTTTACATGCGGGCGTAATAACGTGTACTGGTTTAATCCACCTACAGCTGCAGATAATACTTCATGAACGTCAAATAATTCATGACCTCCATGATTCAATTGCGGCGAAACAGGACCTGTATGCATATTTTCGTGCATTTGACCTTGTGGGTTTTGCGTCATATAAAAATTTCCTCCTCTTCATCAGAATTGTGCATCTGATTTAGTGTGTATCGAAAAGGAAATATTATTCATTACGCAAAAGAATATAATACTCAATTTTTCTAACTCCCATTATTTTCGCATCTTTTCATAAAGTGCCAATTTCGTATAGATGGTTTCCAAAATAGGCACTGAAAGGTTATGTTCTCTCGCTTTCCCAAGTAAATACCCTTGCAAATGTTCAGCCTCGAGCGGCATTGATTTCTCCATATCTCGTTGCATGGACGATTTCATAGCCTCATTCATTTCATTAATCCGTTTAAATTGGATATTCGCAATATCTTCCTTGATTGGCGCATTAATTTTCTTCATTATGAGTGAAATTTCGTTTAAAAACTCTAAAATTACTCGTTGACCTGATTCCAGATTTCGAATAGGTCCAATTGACGACTCCATTAATGAAGTAAGTCCTGACATAGCTGTGATAAATAAATACTTGTGCCACATATCTTGATTAATATCTTCACTTAAACTAAATTCAGCTTTTGTATCTTCAAATGTGGATTTCAAACGTTCAATGCGAGGAGTTCTTTTTCCTGTTCTTTCCCCAAAGACTAGCTGATGTATAGGGCTTGTTTGAACAATTACTCCATTTTCATCCAGTGTCGACTCAATAAAACACAGACCACCAATAACTACTTCATCACCAAAAGCCTCAATCAGCTCATCCATATGTGAAATTCCATTTAATAGCGGTAAAATGATGCCATCCTCTTTTAAGTGAAGTCGAATATCATCGATCGCTGCAGTTAATTGGTATGATTTCGTTGAAACCATTACCACATCGAACTTTTCCTCAGATTCACCAGCCATGAGTAATCGAGGGGACAATTCAACGTCTCCATATGTACTCTTGATTTTCAATCCCGTTTTTATTAATTGTTTTTTTCTGTTCTCTCTCACAAGAAATGTAACGTCTTCTCCTTTTTCTGCTAGTCTTCCTCCAAAATAACCACCGATTGCTCCGGCCCCAACTACTAAAATTTTCATAGATTTACTCCTCTTTTCTTTTTTATTTCTTGTATACCAAACTAATTAACCACATTTTGTATACTACACTATTCAGAAAATTAATCTATTTTACTAGACTTTTTGTTTCTGCAGATGAGTTTAAGTTACATAAAAACTTTCAGAGTGAATTTTATCTACCACGCTGTTCTTTAATCGTTACACAAAAAAGCCCTCCAAGGCGACGTATCATCTTGGAGGGCTACTTGATTAGTTTTCTTCTACTTCTCTACGATTTTTCTTGAATACCTTAGATAATACTTCATAAACGATTGGTACAACAATTAACGTTAATAACGTCGAACTTGTTAAACCACCGATTACTGTAATACCAAGACCTTTCGAGATTAAACCACCACCACCGGATCCAATTGCTAATGGAATTAATGCACCGATAGTTGCCAATGCCGTCATTAGGATTGGGCGTAGGCGTGTAGCTCCCGCTTCTAAAATTGCTTCACGCATAGTCATTCCATCGCGTTCCATATGAATAATACGGTCTACGAGTACGATAGCGTTCGTTACAACGATACCAATTAACATTAATAACCCCATCATGACCGATACAGAAATCGTTTCACCAGCAATCCATAGACCGACAAATGAACCGATTACCGCAAACGGTAAGGAGAAGAGGATTGCAAATGGTGCTACACCTTCACGGAACGTGACCACAAGGATGAAATACACAATTGCGATTGCCGCAAGCATTGCTAAACCAAGTTGCGTGAACGTTTCAGTCATATCAGCTGCTGCACCTGCGACATCGACTGTAACTCCTTTAGGTAATTCCAATTTATCAATTGCTTCATCCACTTCAGATGTCGCTTTTGAAATATCATCGCCAAGAATTGTACCTGAAACAGTTGCGTAGTATTCACCTTTACTACGTGCAAGGGTGTTCATCGTTGTCCCTCTCTCAATTGTTACAAGCTCAGAGAGTGGCATAGTTGTACCTTGTGCTGTTGGTACCTCTGTAGCCAAAATATCATCAATTGATTTTGGTTGTGCAGCTTTTTCCTGCTGAACGATTACTTCTAATGAGTCCCCGTCTTTTTCAACTGTCGTCAATACTTCTTGTGATGTTTTCGGGCTTAACATCATAGCGATCTGGCCCGTTGTCAAACCATACTGCAATAATTCATCTTGTTCTACTTTGAATGTATGCTCAACATATGCATCCTCGGCACTTGAAGAGACTTCTTCTAGCCCTTCGTTTTCTTTCATAACGTCTTCCACCATGACAACAGCTTCATTCAGTTTCTCTAAATTTTCGCTGTTGAAAGTGTAGCTCACTTCATTTGTAGCCATCGACATGGACGTGAAGTTTTGGCTCTTCCATTCGCCCGCCTGCTCGATGTTGAATACATAGTCCTCAATTTCTTCGCGCGCTCCAGGGAAATCTTCCATTTCAGGATCGAAGATTAAGTACATCAATGCGCCGTCTCCACCGCCACCCATCATCGCCATCATTGGATCTGCGCCTTCAGTTACGGAAAGCTGAACGATATCAATATCATCACGTTTCAGCATCTCTTCTTCCACGACTTCAATGTTTGCCAATGTATCTTCCTTCAGCTCGCCCGCTTCAGGAGTGTAAGTCAGGTACATCACTTTTTCTTCTTCACTGCCTAGGAAACTAAAACCAATCAATGGCGTCAACGCTAAGCTTCCTGCTAATAGAGCTATAGAAATGATTGATGTAATAATTTTATGGTTAAGCGTCCATCCAAGGATACCCTTATACCAGCTAGATAGTTTCCCAGACTCTTTGTGACTACTTGCCGTCTTTTCACTATATAGCTTTTTCTTGAACAAGAAGTGGGATAATGCCGGAACGATTGTAATCGCAACAATCAAAGATGCCACAAGCGCAAACGTCATCGTTAATGCGAACGGCATGAACAGTTCTCCGACCATACCGCCAACGAAGACAAGAGGTGCGAACACTGCTACCGTTACTAATGTTGATGAAAGGATCGGTTTGAACATTTCAATTGTCGCCTCACGCACAAGTGCACGACCTGTCAATTTCTCTTCTTTTAGATGCAATCGACGATATATATTTTCAACGACGACAATCGAGTCATCAATAACACGACCGATGGCGACCGTTATCGCACCGAGTGTCATGATATTGAGCGTAATATCCATCCAATTCAATAGCAGTAATGCCATGAAAATCGATACCGGAATGGAAACAATTGAAATAATGGTTGATTTGAAATCGCGCAAGAACAGGAGGATGATTAATACGGCAATCAATCCACCGAATAAAGCTTTTTCAATCATTGTTTTTACCGATTCTTCAATTGGTGCACCTTGGTCAAGTGATACATCAATAACAAGGCCATCGATACTTTCCTCTTGTTCTTTACTTAACTCTTTTACGGCGTTTACAACATCAACTGTGTTCGCTTGTTGCCCTTTTACAATTTGAATTGATATGGCATCTTTGCCGTTTGTACGTGAAACCGATTGGACTCTGCCGACTTCTTCAATCGTTGCAATTTCACTCAGCTTCACGAAGGGTGCTGTGTTATTTTCTGATGGTGTTAAAGGAATAAGCATTTCCTTCAATTCATCAGCCGTCATGAACTTGCCGTCTAACGCTACGGCTTCTTCACCTTCTTCAAACTCGTAAAGCCCCAAGGAAACTGACAAGTCACTTGCTTGTATGATTTGCTTTACAGATTCTTCGGTCAAGCCAAGTTCAGCCATTTTTTCTTCGTTATATGTAAGCTGTACTTCTTCAATATGCTGTCCTGCAATAGTTGCAGATGCTACACCGTCAATTTTCTCAATTTTCGGTAGCAGGATTTCTTCAACTGTTGACGTTAATTCAACAATATCTTCTGTCGTGCTAGCTACACTTAGCGCAGCAACTGGCATCATATTCATGCTGATTGCCGTTACTGTCGGCTCTTGTGCACCTTCAGGTAAAGTCACGGCTTCCAACGCAGACTTCAATGCACGCTTCGCCTCGTCCATATCTACACCATATTCGTATTCCACTTGAAGATTTGCCATATTTGAATAAGAATTCGAAAAGACGGATTTCACTCCCTCAAGGTTTTCCACTGCTTTTTCCAAAGGCATGGACACGTCTTCCATTACTTTCTCGGGAGTTGCGCCTGGATAAACATCCATCACCATTAAGTAAGGTATCGAAATATCCGGAATTGTTTCCATGTTCATACGTGTACCAGAATAAATACCAGATACTGTGATGATAATGGTCAGTAACCATACTGCTAGTTTATTATTAAGAACAAAATTAACTAAACCTTTCACTCTTACACCTACCCCTTATTGACTTCTCTATCTTAATTACTTATAATAATGACCACTTGGTCAGTTGTCAACAATATGAACTAGGAGCGGTAAAAATAAAATGAGTAAAAAACAACTAATTATAGAAAAATCTTTGGAACTCTTTGCAAAACAGGGTTTTGAAGCAACTTCTATTCAACAAATAACAGAATATTGCGGTATATCAAAAGGGGCTTTTTACTTATCATTTAAGTCAAAGGACGAATTGATTTTAGCGTTGATTGACCATTTCATGATACAGTTCACAGCAGATGCTGACTATGTAGTCACAAATACGGAAGACAATGAAAAACTGTTCTATGAGTTTTATTATTCGACGTTCAATTCTTTTCAAAAACACTCAGATTTTGCCCAGGTTCTAATGAAAGAGCAAACCCATTCATTTAATAAGGACTTTATCATTAAAATGCGGACCTATGACAGAATGTTTGAAAAGACAATTTCGTCAATAATTGAACGTGTATATGGGGCAGAAGTTGAACTCACCAAATACGATCTGGTATATTGCATTAAAGGATTTATCAGCATTTATTCGCAGTTATTTTTAATTCAGAAGCTACCCATGGATTTGAATTTACTTTCCCTATCGCTCGTGGAAAAAACTAATTTACTTGCGAGTCATACGACCATCCCGTTCATTTCACAAGAGATGATGCAAATGGTCATGGAACCCTTTGACGAAGAAGTGACGAAGGAACAAATCCTCGACATCATGGAACAGAAAATCGAGGAAATTGAAGAACCTATTGAAAAAGAATCGTTAATCCTGCTTAAGCAACACCTACTTGAACCAACTTTAAGTCCTGCTATTGTGAAAGGATTAATAGAAAATATTCGAAATCATCCTCATGGCAAATCGATTTCTTATTTACTTCGCAGTTATTATGAATTTTAACTAGAAAGACCCGGATAAAGTACGATCATTCAGCTGATTTCATTTGAATTCCACTTAAATATCTATGTTATTGGCATAATAAAAAGACTTGTCTCGCGACAAGTCTTTTCTTTTTAGTTTTAACCCAATAAATCACCGAGAATGTCGGTCATTGATTTTTTGCGTTTATGTTTTGGTGGATATCCGTCTTTTGAATACTTAGAATCGTATCCTTTATCATAATCATTTCTTTGGTCTCGATTTTCACTATATTGGCGATTTTCATTTTCGTATGACTGGCTATAAGATTTTTGATCTTCTTTTAAACCTTGCGTGATTTTCTCTAGTTCTCCTCGATCAAGCCAAACACCTTTACAATCTGGACAAACATCAATCATCACATTTTCTTTTTCGACTTCCCTCATTCGAACATTATCACATACTGGACAATTCAACTAAATCACTCCTTCTGTTTCAATGTACTTGGTTTCTGTGATTAGCATACCATGATGGACAGAAATTTGACCCAACTTACCCCTTGAGAATACTTTTCAGCTTTTATTTAGTATGTGTTTCCTTTTCAAAAACATCAGGATACTACTAATAAAAACAAGTGCGGCTCCTACAGTGAAGATGAGTGTTGGAGATGTTCCTAGTATTCCAGCAATAAACGACCCCAAAATGACTCCTAATGAAAAACATGCATAATAAATGCCAAAAGCTTTCCCTCTATTTTGCGAGTTAGTACCCTTCATAATGGTAGCACTCGTGGAAGGGAACAATAAGGCGAAGCCAATCCCATAAAAAATCATAGAAATTAATAGAGCACTTGAAGAAGTTGAAAGACCCAAAGCGAAAATTGATAAAGCAATGGTGAACAATCCACTAAACATCAACTTCCGATTATTGACTCGATCAAAAATCCGATTAGATGGCAGGACAAAGAAGATAATAGCCACAATGCCAAATACACTTAAGAAAATGCCGGTCATTTCTTCCGCTAAATTAAGTTCTTCCACTTTCAAAGGCATGGCATACGTAAGTAAGCCTTGCATAAGAAGCAGTAGAAAAATAGCAATGTAAGCAAATTGTATATCAGGATTCTTGATAAATGAAAATCCCGCATCTTCTTTTATGTTCGCCTTCTTTATTCCGCGTGGTTTTGATTTAATTAAAGCCAGAGAAATAATACCAATCAAAATCAAGGCGGCAGAAATGTTATAGAATAACCATTCAATGCCGAATCTACTGCTAATGATGGCTCCCATTGCAGGACCAATTATCGCGGCCATTCCGATAGCAGCTCCAGAATGAGACATCTTTTTGCCATTCGATTCTGAATCATCATTTCGTCCAATTGCGGCGAAAGCGGCAGGGACGATAAAACCAGCAGCAAATCCATGGAAAAACCTTACGGCTAACAGTTGGGTCGGGTTAGCCACATATGTATATAAGAAAACGAGACCACCAGCTAGAATCAAACTGCTAGCCAATATACGCTTTGACCCAAACTTATCTACCCAAATTCCCGACAACACATTGCCTAACATATTGGAAAACGAATATACTGCGATTACAGAGCCTACTATTATCGGCGATGCTCCGAGACTAGTTGCGAAAGGCGCAATTACGGGTAGCTGTGAAAACATATCGATAAATGCCACAACCAGTAGAATATACATAAAAATCAAAGGGATTCCTTCTTTCTTAACAGAGCAATTTCAGATAGTAGAATTTGAAAAATAACCAAAAAATACGCGCATGGGCGGAAAGTACATTAGAATGGGCGGATACCAAGAAAAGTTGTGCGGAAACTCCCGTCAAGTGGTCGAAAATCCAGCACGAATGAGCAGAAACTACATTCAACTGGTCGAAAACCATGAACAAGACGACTGACAACCTACATATGACCGGAAAAAGCATCTTCTCACTAGCGAGAAGATGCTCCATTTCTTATTTACAACATCAATCCGTGCAAGGCACCAAGCAACGTAAAGATAACTAGATGATCACCAACTGCAATCATGAATGATTGATTCGTCATCAGACCAAACAATCTATTCTTCATGTACACAAGAGTAATAACGAGACCAACCATAAGTCCTACGAGCATACCTGCTCCAATTCCTTCAGACCCTGTAGCATGTACAAAAACAGCCATAATAAATGAGCTAATAAATGCCACGACCACAGAAAAAATATACTTTATTGGGCCTTCTACTTCATTGTGCTTCTTCTCAGGATGTTTATCTCCCCCAAGTCTCATCGAGTAGTAAATACCCCCATACACCATATACAATAAACCACCAACGATAATGGCAATAATATTCAATTCATTCCATTCTATTAACATATACATCCCCCTGTTCTAATTAGTTCTATTGTTAAAGCATTACTCCTGCACAAAACCTAATTTCTCATATAATTGTAAGGCATTCGAATTTTCTGCAGTTACATTTAGAGCCAATTCATCATAACCCATGCGAGTTAGCCTATCCATGCTCGCTCTAATTAACGTACTTGCCATTCCTTGATGAAGAAACTTTTTACCTGTATAGATTTCCGTGATTAATGGTTTTTTGTTCCACAGATTGATGCATATCACTGCAGCAGCTTCGTCGTTCATTTCAATCCAGTAAGAAGCTTCTGCGATAAACGGACCATATCCATCATTTATTATCTTTTCTACTTCAAGAATGGCTTCTTGCAACGTTTCTTCCTGTTGATCTACCGTACCTTCATAAGCTTCTAACATCGTAGCGGCTACTTTGGTAATGTCTTGTTGTGTAATAGATTTGAGTAAATAGGTAGCGGAAAAGAGTTGTTCTTCAAGTTTACATGTCATCGTGATTCTACTTTTCCCCACTGTCATCACCTGTTTCATATTTAATCAATTGGATATGCTAATAACCAACGACCACTCTTCTATTTTAAGATTACTCACACACCAGGATTTCTCTCGAGAAGATTCCTTTTTTCGCAACACATCTATCTATTATGTTAAACCCAGCTTCTTTAATCATGTGGTCGATATTATCAATCGTGACCACAACTAACTTTTTCGAAAAAGGTCGTGCACTCTTGAGAATTGAAAGTTGATCTTCTGGAGTTGCATGTGTGTAAAGATTGTATGGCATATCAATTATTGTGGCATCGTAATTTTCAGTGACGTCCGCGATTGGACCGAGGTCTACATCTCCTGTCAATCCAAAATGCGCAATATTTTCACGCGATCCTAACACAACGAGCGGGTTAATATCACGGCCTACTATATCAATTCCCATTGAAAGAGCTTCAACCAATACTGTACCAATCCCGCAACATGGGTCTATTGCTTTGACGCCCTTAGGATTTGGGATAGCAATATTTGCAACTGCTCGAGCGACACGTGTACTAAGTGCAGTCGAATATTCCCTAGGTTTTTTTAGATGACGTAACCATACTGCTTCACTTTTCACATATTTCCCGAAATACCAACGACCATCAAACGGCACTAATCCAAAAGTGACATCAGGATGATGAACGTCAGCTCCCCCTTCAATAATCATGCCAATCTCTCGTTCAATATCACGTTTTTGTTGGTAGTCTATTTTTTCTGTGGATGCCAAATCGTTAATTTTTACAAAAATCACTTTAAAAGTGGCGTCATTCATCTTTACTACTTCCACTTGTTTTAAAATATCCGCAAGCTCATCGCCGTCAAATACTACTTCGATCCGCTCTTTCATAAAAGGACTTCTACTTGAATTAATGTCTATTGAACTTTTGAGTATTTTTGCATGAGTATCCTTTCCAAAAAATGAACGCATTTCAAGATGACACAGAGATTCTTCATCTGGAGTATAAGCGTATGTATAAATAAACTCACCTGTTTGAGGTAATTGATTCATGTCATTCCCATCCTTTTTCATGCTCTTCATTTAATAATGAGCTGCTACTTGTTAGTATAACAATTGGTGAGTGCTCGTAACGGAAATCCATGATTATTTTCATTCAGATTAAAGACTTTATTCACATATAAGCCAAATCGTGACCATCCTATCTATGGATAAATTTCATTGGTTCAGCAAAAAATATCGGTGAATGGTGGCATGGGTTTAAAAATAAACTGGTTTTCGGAACAATAATTTGTAACTAAAACATGTTTGAATATCGCTTTTACTATCCATACTAAATGACGACCGACATTTTGAAAGGGGATTCTAATCATGGAAAAAAACAATCAAAAGTCATCAAACAACAACAAAAATTCTAAAACACAAACACCAAAAACCGAAAAGACGCGCACTGACAATGGCCGAGACGAATTTTCACGTGAATTAACGGAAACAAATAATAAAAATATACAACCAGAGGAAAACAAAAATAAACCAAATTACCGACGCTATAAATAAAGACTATTTTAATTTATCCATAACACCAAAAAGAAGAAGCAGGTGACCTCTTAGGTTCTTGCTTCTTCTTTTCTCATATAACAGTTGTCTAATACTACAGGCTTTATCCATGGAGTGATTTGAGATGAGCAATATTCAAA
Source organism: Paenisporosarcina sp. (assembly GCF_049671445.1). GTDB lineage: Bacteria > Bacillota > Bacilli > Bacillales_A > Planococcaceae > Paenisporosarcina. The sequence continues at coordinate 20,888 of NZ_JBATUX010000016.1, forward strand.
TGGAGTATTTGTCCATTTCCTGTTACTAATTCCACTAAACTGTCTTCCACTTTTGTTAGCAACCCAACTTTCTGTGGATTTTTACCTAAATCAAAAATGGCCATCCTTCCTTGGTACACTTTCAATTGCTCATGAAATGTTTGAGCGAATGACCCTTCAGACGTCACTGGTTGTTTCTCTGCATTAATTTGATACGGGGTTTGATTGAGGTAGGGGATTAAACAATTAACATGAGCCATTGGTAAGATTATGACTTTAAATGCCGGTGAATCTAAGACAACATAGTCATCTTGTATTTGTTTAATGTAGCCATACACAACATGATTTCCAGATAATACTAACTCGACAAATATTCCAGATGCATTAGTTACTATTTTTCTGAATGACAGTTGATTATCACCTTTTAAGATAGGTGATGAATCCTTACTGGTAAAATCAGTATCCGTTGATTCACCTTTTCTAATACAGTGAATATGTTGCAAGGGCAAGTAAACGAAATGTTTGCCGTTGAAGAGAACGATAATATCTGATCCCACTTCAATAAGTTTTCCTGTGATATTTTTCTTGGAGGATAACTCAACCTCTATTATTTTTCCTGTATATGAACTAAGGCTATTCATTTAGTCAACTCCTTACTTACAAAATCAATAGAAGCCATAAATTAAAGGCGATTAATGTGACTAAAAGTGTTACCGGGATCACCAGTAAAGCAACTTTAAAATATGTCGCCCAAGTAATTCGGATTCCATTTTTTCTTAATACAAACATCCATAATAATGTGGCCAAGGTACCAAGTGGCGATAGTAAAGCCCCGATATCGCTCCCAATAATAATCGCAATATAAGATACTTGGAGCGTTTGTAAATCCAATCCCATATCTGTAATGATTAAAGTGCCTAGCATAACAGAAGGCAAATTATTCATTAAATTCGATAGCACGGTGACAAGAATGCCTGTAATAAAACTAGCGAATACTAAATTCTCTTTCATCGGACCTTCAAATAATTCAATAAAAAACGCCGTAATTCCCGTGTTATTTAATGCATAGACCGTGACATACATCCCAAAAGCAAAAACCAAAATATGCCAAGGTGCTTTCTTCACAACATCGAGGACGCCAACTTTCAAACTGATCCATCTAATTACGACTAAAATTACAGCTCCCGCAATGGCAATCCATTCAATTGGAATTCCGTATGCTGGCAATATAAAATAACTACCTCTTATTAATACTACAATAATGATGCACACTCTAAACAACGACCAATTGATTATTTCTGGCTTTTGTCGTGTTCCTGACAAGGGATGTGAATGAGCTCCTGGAGTTTGATTTGAAATCAAAAATTCGATAGAAGAATCATTAAACGTGGCAATTTTCTGAGGGATATCTTTCTTAAAAACGAGATATAAAAGTAGGCTGAGCGTAATGACGCCAATCATTGAGGGAACGAAGGCAAAATGGGTGTAAGATATTAAATCTAAACCTACCATTTTCAATCCGATTAGGTTAGCAATATTGCTCACACCAATTGGTAAACTGGCTGAGGTGGCAATAAACACGCCCGCAAATAAATATGGGAGTTTCTGGTGTGGTTTTAAATGGAGCATGGTAACAATGTGGATAATAATTGGAGTAGTGATGAGTATGCTTCCGTCATTATTAAAAAATATCGTCATTAAAAAGCAAAGTATCATGATATAGAGGAATAATTTAATTCCCGAACCCTTTGCTCTATTGACAATATTTACGGCTGCCCATCTAAAGACGCCAATACTTTCTAAGACAATACACATAACAATTGTTGAGATAATGGTTATGGAAGGTCCGCTTACTAGTTTAAAAATTTGTTGAATATCATAAAATGGAACAACACCTGCTACAAATAAAAGTATTGCTCCACTGATGGCTGGTATAGACTCATTAATTCCCCGAGGTCTCCACATAATAAAGAGTGTCGTGAGTGCAAATATCGTAAAAGTATAAATAATTAGGTTATCATGCATTTGAGTTAACCCCATTAAAACGGAATTTCAATTTTTTCTTTTTAGTGCTGTCAATTGGCGTGACACTCACTTCTCTTGACGGCGTTAATAGTTGATAAAACATTACTCCCGAAAACATAATCAAAGAAAAAATGATCATTTCCTCCCTCCTTTCTATCGGAATAGGTGGTTTATCGCTTCCTCAAACCCTTACGTTCTTTTCTTTTTATATTCTTCTCTTGGGTTTTTCGCTTTAAAACCTTTTCTTCTTCTTCGAGTAACGGTGTTGGTAGGGAGAGGTGTTGTTGTGTTTACCGGTGTTGCTTGTTCAGTTATTTGTCTTTCCTCTTTTTTTTTATCGGGCGTTTCAGATGCTGTGGTAGTTGCTTGTTTCTTTGATTTATTCCTTCTTCTTCTCTTGGCATGCGATCGATTTGATGTTGCTAATTGACCAGCACTTAGTCTTTCAACGACATTTGTAGTTTGTTCTTCCGACCTAGTTTCGTTTGTGGTTTCTTCAGTTGTACCTTGATCAGTTGTACCCTGCTCTGTTGTTTGTTCACTTTCTTGGTCTTCTGTTTTAGTTGGATTTACGCTGAAATTTTTCACATGGAATGTTGAAATTCTAAAAATCTCATTATTAACTACTAATACTAAATAGTCTTCATTAGCCTCTACCAACATACCTTCGATACTTTCCGGACCTTTTCTGTTAATTTTTACCCAAGAATATTTAAGGTTTGAAAGTAAGTCATTCGTTGTATCTGCAGCAATCTGATTATACATTTCAGCAAATTTATTCACTTCTTCTAAAGCTTCTTCATCGGCAATTGAAGAACTTCCACCTTTTACTTTAACCACTTCCTCAACTTCTTCTGCATCATTAGAAGCTGCAGGAATTGAATGGCTTAAGCTTTTAACGTGATGTTCTTTATAGAATATTAGTCCATCGGCATCTGTTGAAAGCACAAAGAAGTCATCTCTTACATCTAACAGAGTGCCAAGCTTAGATTCTGGACCTTTGCCATTGATTCGAACTGTTTGATCTTTAAAGTTAACGGCTAGTTCACTAAACGTATCAGCCTTAAATAAATTATTAGCGTCATATACTTTTAACACAGAATTAAATCGTATTTGAGAATCTTCACGAATACTTTTAATGTGTTCTGTTTTGTAATAAATAATTTCTCCGTCTTCTTTTTGCAATGTTAAGTAATCTGAATTGACATTCAGTAAAACGCCTACATTTGAATCCGGTCCACCCTTGTAAACTTGAACTGCTCTTCCAATTAAAGAAGACAAATACTCATCTCTCATACTGTTTTCACCTTTCTCCTTATAGATTTATTTCTCAATCGAATAGAATGCCATCTTACTTTTGAACATGGCAAATTATTTTGTTAAGTATGGTTATGTATATGTCTTTCAAATAATAAATGCATAGGTATATAAATCAATTTTTATTCATAAGAATTTGTCCAAATATTAGTTTTGCACTATTGTTAGATCATACTGATAACAATATTTGGAGGTTAAATCGTGGACAAACTACAGTTTTTATACCAACTTAAATTAATTCCTACACTATTAGATGAAAATAATTGGACAGATAAAGAAAATAATATTGTCCAACACCATTTTGAGGTGTTACAAGGGTTGGAACAGCAAGGCAAGTTGATTCTTGCAGGAAGAACATTAAATATGGATTCATTTGGTTTTGGAATTGTTATTTTGGAAGTCAATTCTGAGGAAGAAGCAATTGCGTTAATGGAAGAGGATCCAGCAGTTAAAGAAGGCATTATGACAGCAACAATATTCCCTTATCGAGTTGCATTATTAAGAAAATAAAATGAAATATATTCCTCAGTATTCGTTACATGAAAGTACCTTTTTAAAGCCATACTTTTTAAGAACAAATACTTTGGAAAGAAGGCGAACATATGGGAAAAGGCAATAATAATTCATCAAGTAACAAGAAAAATTCATTACCCCAAACACCAAAAGCGATGAAAACGTCTCCTGGAAAAGCAAGAGAAGAGTTTTCTCGTGAATTCACAGAGTTAATCAACAAAAATCTAAACAATGATGGCAAAGCAAAAGCATCAAACCAACGCAATAAAAACAATAAATAAACTAGCTGTTACCCATTGGAGTGAAGACTTTGAGCCTGAATCGTGAAAAAGAACTGTTTTCCGATCCTAGCAACATTATTGTGAGTGTTAATGGGGTTCAAGTGTGGCTCGATAATAAATTTGAAGATGAAACTTTAAATGAACAACGACCTCGTCAATCATTTGAAGAAGTTCTAAAACCCAACTCAAAAAAACAAGGAAAAGATTTACAATAGAAAACAGCCACCTTTTTAGTAAGGTGGCTGTTTTTTTACAATGGGTACTCCATCTGCAGATCCAACGTTTCTTTATTAAATATTACAGTGTTGATTTCACTTGCTAACGTACAACCCATTTTTTTATAGAAGTGTTGCGTTTCGACAGATGGATGGGCTGCTACGTACAATTTTTTGGCACCTAAAAGCTTTGCTTCTTCACAACAAATTTCAAATAGCTTTTTTCCTATCCCGCTTCCTCGTACTTCGCGTGAGACGTGAATATATGGAAGTTCAACATAGTCGCTATAAGTGCCAAATTTCTCGTTCTCCACGTTTGCGAACGCAATTAGCTCACGTTCACGATAAACACCAATGACGCTATCTCCAGCTTGTATACAGTACCTCAATGAGTGAACCACTGCTGACTTCTTTTCATGATCCCAGTCGTCCACAAAAGAATCCTTCTTCACGATTAGGTGGTCTTGCTATTTCACTAAAACTTGATGAGTTTCTTGATAGCGATTAAACGTCGATAGGAAATCATCTTGTAAATCTTCTACGGATAATTTTTTGTAATGGAACAACTATTTTCATCCTTTTACACCAGTTTAACAAAAAACAGTTTACGGGTAGGACTCCTTTATTTCAAAAACCCTGAAATCACTTCGCTTAAGGGCTTAAATATAAACGTAATATAGTCTAATGGATTTGGAATAGATTTGCTTACGGTAAAAAATATACTCAACGCTACTCCGAAAAGGAGAAGTATACTAAAAACAAGAAGTTCTTTTTTTTGTTGTTTTTTTAATAGAGGCGGTACTTCAAACAGACAAATTGTACCTGCAACGAGAAGAATGCCTAAGCTTTTTATCATGCTCCATTATTCCTTTTCTTTTATTTTGATTGGATTAACAATTACACCAAACTGAGTAATTTTTGCATCTACTTTAACATTCACTGGTAATTCGGAAAATTCTTGATCCCAATTCTGTTTAAGCTTTTTCCAAACTTTAGCGTCAGCCCGATGAACAGCTTCACCGAAACCAAAAATATCTGCATTAAAATCTTTTTGTAAAGTGGTGATAGAGTTTTGCATAACCTCTTTCACTTTTTCTGAATAGAGTTTTTCTAACATAGTAATGTTTTCGGCTTTCATTAAATCTATCTGACAATCTACTTCTGCAATATTTCCTTCTGTTTTAATTTTCACCTCAACTTCAGGAGTTCCATTTATAATCTTGGCTTTTATCTCTGAATTAGCTCTAATCAGTTCTATAGCCATTGTTCCTCCCTCCGGGCAAGATAGTGTTGTAACCGAACTTTTCACTTGGTTTGTAACCGTGTTGTACCCAATGCTTTCTTCCTCCGTTAACCATCCCACAAGTTTATCTTCTTTAAAGACGCCTAAGTCCACCAAGCGTAATCTTGCTTTGGGGGTAATCGTTTCCAGATTTTTTTTACTTGAGCCTAATTCCTCATCTCCAATTACTTCAATCCCCGTTACAACTGCTTCCTTCCCATCACTTCCAATATCTGAAATCAAATCATTTATGTGAATACCTCTAGTAGAAGACCACGTTTCTTGTGCCACATTTAACATGTTAAACATGCTATTTGCAGGGATGGTTTCAATCGCTGATGATATATTTAATATTTCCTCTGCATTCATTTCTTTGGCAACTACAACATAGAAATCAGATCTCATTTCCCAATTTCTCGAAAAAAAATCTACTATTTCCCCAATTCCTTTTTCAGCTACAGCCTCACTAATCACTAACATTCGAAGATGTCCTGGATAAATTTCTCGAGGCACTATCTTTGCCAACTTTCGAATGGCCTCAAAGATTGTTTCCCCCTCTGCTTGATAGAGCGTTATCGGTGAATTCCCTGTGTTCCCTTTAATGGATACCTCTAAAGGGACAACGACTTGTGCTGTCACTAGGTATCCAACATCTGATTCATCTACCCCTATTGCCATGGTAATGGCAAGTTCGTCTAATTCCCTTTTATCCCAACACCCTGTAAGAACTAAACTGACAATTAATAGTATCAAGATTCTTTTTTTCATAGATCTCGTCTTCTTCCGTCGTTTAATTTTTATTTGGCTCTGGCTTGGCAGAGTCAGGAGCTTGCTCTTTGACCACATTTTGTTGATTAATTAAACGAGGACGCGTAAACATTTTCCATTCTGGAAAGCGAAATAGCGTATCCTTTTGATCCGCAAGGTTAAAAGGAGCCAATGGAGACATATACGGAATCCCAAAAGAACGTAAACTACATAAATGAAGAATCATCGCCATTAACCCCACGATAATCCCAAATAATCCAAAAGAAGCTGCGAGTCCGATAAAAATAAAACGCAATATCCTAACTGCAATAGAAATGTCATATAAAGGAGATACATAACTGCAAATGGCTGTTATAGAAACTACAATTACCGTTGCAGCTGTAATCATTCCTGCTTCCACTGATGCCGATCCTAAAACAAAAGCCCCGACGATTGCCATCGTTGGACCAATGGACCTCGGCATTCTTAGTCCTGCTTCTCGCAAAATTTCAAAGGTAATCTCCACAAGTATGGTTTCAACAAATGCTGGAAATGGCACCCCTTCTCGCTGATGTGCTAAATTCATCAAGAGTGCGGTCGGAATCATTTCTTGGTGATAGGTAGTCAGGGCAATAAATATAGCAGGCGCGAGCAAAGCAATCCCGTAAGCTACAAAACGTAAAAATCTAACTAAACTTGCTATATATGAACGTTGATAATAATCTTCTGGTGATTGAAAGAATTGAATAAATAATGAAGGAACGATTAGAACAAAGGGAGTCCCATCTACCAAGATGGCTATGCGCCCATCTAAAAGTGCCGCTGCAACAGCATCTGGACGTTC
>NZ_JBATUX010000017.1:0-23258 GCF_049671445.1 Paenisporosarcina sp.
TGGTTAGACAGTCGCTTTGAAGGAAAAGGCTATATGACCGAAGCAGCAGAGCGTTTAACGGAGTTTGCATTCGAAGATCTTGGTGTAAGAAGAGTTGAGATTCGCTGCGATATTGATAATGTAAGAAGTCGAGCAGTCGCGGAAAGATTAAAATTCACGTTAGAAGGCATACTAAAACAAGATTCGCTTTCGGCTGATGGGCAATATGTTCGTGATACCTGTGTTTATGCAAAGATAAAATAAAAAAGGGATGTCCGTAATACACGGGCATCCCTTTTGTTACAGTTTTCGTTTTCCTGTAACTAATTGTACGACTAAAATAATACCTGCAATCAATAAAAGTAAGTGAATTAGACCGCCGCCAATTTTAAGTACGAGTCCTAGTAACCAAATAACTATTAATACGACGATAATCATCCATAACATTTTACCCATTCAAGCTCATCCTCTCTGCAATTAGGCTTTGATAGTAATAAGTTACCCTTGATATTTTAGTCATAAACCATCTGAACAAAAATTTGTGATAATAATTTAAAATTATTATGAAACAAGCTGTATAATTCTTCCTTTCAACGCTTGTGTCGAAGTAGTGGCGCTTTCAGCTTTTCGTTATGATTGAGAACGGATAGCGACTATAGTACACTTATATAAGCTATGGAAAGAGAGGAACAGAGTGATGCCGACACCTAGTATGGAAGATCATATCGAACAAATCTATATGCTGATTGAGCAAAAAGGATATGCGCGTGTATCGGATATCGCAGAATCTCTTTCAGTTCTTCCTTCTTCAGTTACAAAGATGGTTCAAAAACTCGACAAAGATGGATACTTGATATATGAACGTTACCGAGGTCTGATGTTAACACCGAAAGGTTTGAAATTGGGCAAACGATTGGTTCAGCGTCATGATTTGTTGGAACAATTTTTGCGTTTAATTGGCGTACAAGAAGACAAAATATATGAAGATGTAGAAGGAATCGAACATCACTTGAGCTGGAATTCAATTGACCGGATTGCTGACTTGAATCAAGCGTTGGAAGAGAATCCAGAGTTTCTTCGGAAATTAGAAGAACTTAAAGAACAGCAACAATCAGAGTAAAAAACGAAAGGAGTGTCCGTTATGAGCGAAATGGTATCTGGAGAAATTGTAGACTTGCAAGTAAAGTCACAAGAATCTTCTAAATGGATATTATCCAATGGTGAAATTGAAGTGCCAATCAACGAATCTGAAGCACCTGAAGGAGTACAAGAAGGCGATACAATTAAAGTGTTTTTATTTAAAGATCGTCGTGGCAATTTGAGCGCAACTTCTGCATTGCCACATGTCACTAAAGGAACTTACGGTTGGGCAAAAGTGATTAAAATGGACGAGCGAGAAGGTGCCGTTGTCGATATCGGCAGTGCACGTGAAGTAATTGTGAAACCATCTGACTTGCCATTATTAAAAGAGCTTTGGCCAAAAACTGGAGATCACTTATACATGACATTAAGAACTGATTTTCATGGAGACCTATTCGGTCGCCTCGCAACCGAAGACCGTGTAGCTGAAACATTCGTGGAAGCACCCACTTCTCTAATGAATGAAAACCTGAAGGCCCGTGCATACCGCCTATTGCCTATCGGATCATTCTTAATTAGTGTGCCTCAAGGATACCGTGTCTTTGTCCACCATACAGAACAAATGGCTGAACCCCGTTTGGGTGAAGAAGTGAATATTCGTGTGATTGGAGTCAAGGAAGACGGATCTTTGAATGGTTCTATGCTACCGCGTAAAGAAGAAAGATTAATGGATGATGCGGAAACTTTATATCGTTACTTACAAGATATGGGTGGAAAGATGCCATTTACTGATAAATCTTCTCCAGATGAAATTTATGACATGTTTAACTTGAGTAAAGCCTCATTCAAGCGGGCGTTAGGAAAGTTAATGAAAGAGAAAAAAATTGAGCAAAAAGATGGTTGGACATTAGTCAAATCCAACCTTTAAATTGTTTTTGAGGTACAAAGAGAAAGGCGAGATTAAAGCTCACCGAAACTTTTTGTACCTTTTCTTCGTATTAGTAAGAGTGAGTACATGCTAACCATAATTAGATTACCCACATTTCAAGAGAAAACGTAATTTTGAGAGGAGAACAGGTTATGAAAAAGAATAGTATACGTTTCGTTGCTTTCTTACTGGCAGCTTCATTACTGTTGCCGTCAGGTGCATTAGCTTCAGATGAAGGAATTAATGAGAAATTTGGTGTGCCGATTGTTGTCTACGGAGCTGATTTAACAGAATCTGAAAAAGAAAGTGTTAAAGATAGTCTGGAAGTAACAAACGAATCGGAAGTTGAAGAAATTTCTGTGACTGGTGAAGATTTAGTAAATTATATTAAGGATGGCGACGCCTCTGCCCGAATGTTTTCATCTGCGAAAATTACACGCCAAGATGCTGGAAAAGGCTTAGTAATCGATATCGTTACTGAAGATAATATTACTCAAGTAACTGCTGAAATGTACGAAAATGCAATGTTAACAGCCGGAATTGAAGACGCTACAGTAGAAGTAGCAGCTCCCAAAAAAGTAACAGGGCATTCTGCTTTGGTTGGAATTTACAAAGCGTATGAAGTGAGTGGAGAGACACTAGACAAAGAACGCACAGATGTGGCAAATGAAGAACTGTCAGTGGCAACTATACTTGCGAATGAATCAGGTATTGATGAAGCAAAAGTAAGTGAGCTCTTAACTGAGATTAAAAAAGATATTGCTGAGAAAAACCCAGCGACTAAAGAAGAAGTCGAAAAAATTGTACAAGAACAATTAACGAATTTAAAAATCGAGTTAAGCCCTGAAGATCGACAATTATTAATTGATTTAATGGACCGAATTCGTCAATTAGATATTGATTTTAGTAAATGGTCAGATCAATTAAATGATTTAAGCAAAACCATAGAAGATAAAATTGGTAATATCGTTGATAACGAAGGTTTTTGGCAAAGTGTAAAAAACTTTTTCAATAACTTAATTGATTCTATACGTTCATTGTTTAACTAAAACCTCCTCATATGGAGGTTTTTTTCATAAAATCACATAAATTGCGTAATGATAATACAGATGATAAACTAAAAGAAAAATATCTCGAATTCGAGATATTATATTGAAGGAGGCATTTTCATGGAATTAGCAGGCATTCATCACGTTTCCGCTATCACAGCGGATGCTGAGAAAAACTATGACTTCTTTACGCGCATATTAGGCTTGAGGCTAGTTAAAAAAAGTGTAAATCAAGATAATACTTCATCCTATCATTTGTTTTACGCGGATGCAGTAGGTACACCTGGGACGGATATGACGTATTTCGATATCCCGCGTGCTGCCAAAACTGTCCCGGGAGCTTCAAGTATTAGTAATACAGCTTTTCGTGTGAAAAGTGAAGCTGCTTTGACTTATTGGAAAGAGCGCTTTACACAACATCAAGTTCATTTTGAAGATGTGGTTGAACGCTTTGGTAGAAAAACGATGTATTTTGAAGACTTTGAAGGTTCAAGACTCATGTTAGTAGTAGATGATGGAAAAGGAGTTCCCTATGGTATTCCTTGGACAAAATCGGGTGTTCCAGAAGAATTTACAATAGTTGGTTTAGGAAATGTCACGTTAACAGTTAGGAAGGCACAACAAACTCGACAAGTTCTAACTGAAGTATTGGGATTTGAAAAAGTAGGATCGTATCCTTCAAATGTTACAGCAATGCCTGATATTACTGTGTATTCTACAGGTGAGGGTGGTCCAGCTTCTGAAGTGCATATTGAAGAAAGACCTGATTTACCACTTGAACGACCAGGTCGTGGTAGTGTTCATCACGTTGCGTTTAGGGTGAAAACGTTTGAGGACTATGACAAATGGGAAGAATTATTACGTGCAAGAGGATACATGACGTCGGGTAAAATCGACCGTTATTACTTTAAATCAATTTATTTCCGAGAACCGAATGGGATATTGTACGAATTAGCGACGGATGAACCTGGATTTGCAACAGATGAGTCGATGGATACGTTAGGTGAAACTCTCGCATTACCACCGTTTTTAGAACCTCGTCGTGAACAAATTGAGGCATCACTTCGTCCATTAACATTCAAAGAGTGAGATATGCTAAACTGTCAAAAAGGAGTGGTGAGAAATGGAATTTCAGTATAAAGAATTGGGTCATGATGCGTATGCATTTGTACATGAAAAGGATGGTCAAACTTTAGGGGAAATTACATGGACAATGCTTGGGGATGTAATGGTAATGGATCATACATTTGTTTCTCCAGAACTTCGAGGTAAAGGAGTAGCCAAACAGTTACTCGATCGCTCAGCACAATTTGCTCGTGAAAAAAGTTATAAAATGGAAGCAGTTTGTTCTTATGTCGTCTCTGCATTTAATCAATCTGAAGAATATGAAGATCTTAAAGCATAATTAAAAGGCAATCCGCTAATTGATTTTAGTGGATTGCCTTTTATGTATAATTCCTCATATTTGTCTTCATCCTCACATTTGTGTAAATACGAATAAAAATCCTGTAAGCACTGAAGCCCCTACCATTGTGTACATAAAATCTGATTGACTAAATACTATTTTCTTTTCCATCTCGTCATCTACTCCTCTCAAATTGTTGTTACTAAATATGTACCCCCACTTAAAAAGTTTAAACAGGTTTATTCATATTTTTTGAAGGGAATATTGATATTATGAAACCAACTTTAGTTTTGTTTCGTATATATTATAGAAGATAAATAGAAGAGGTGATTGTTTTGAGTAGGGCAGGAGAAGTTGCTTTAGGAGTTATTGGAACTATTTTAAATGTGATTTTGTTAGTAATCGTTACTTTTTCAGTTGTAGCTGTAGGTAATGCCGATCCAGTAGAGTTAAAACAAGTTTTTGAAGAACAAATGGCAGCAGATGCTACAATGACTCCCGAGGATATCGCGATGGTTAATGACGCTTTTGATGTAATATTAGATGTCTTTGGAATCGTTGGTTGGGTTCTAGTAGTTACTTTACTAATCAGTGTGATTTTAAGTATTATTGCAGTAGTGAAAGTGTCAAAAAACAAAAGTCCAAAAGCAGCAGGAATATTGTTCATCTTTGCAGGCTTTTTATCAGGTATTTTATTACTAGCTCCGATATTATTCTATATTGCAGCAATTATGTGTTTCGTTCGCAAAGCACCAGTGCAATATGAACAAGACCCATATTATAACAATGAAGTAGAACACACGAATCCACCTCATCAACCATTATAAAAAAACGCCTGTTAACAAGTTAATTGTTAACAGGCGTTTTTAGATAGTAAACATATTTTGCTGTAGATAGAGGATGTCCTTCAAAAAATTCATCGAATTCCTCAATACAAGTGAAATTATTTCGTTCATAAAATGCTCTACCTTTTTTATTTTCACTTTCGACGTAAACAAATAATTGATTTGCATTGGAAATGTTCTTTAATCCTTCACTTAACAACTGTTTGCCATATCCCAAATGTTGATGGGAAGGTAACATATAGATAGCTGTAAGTTCAGCATCTCCATCTTCATCGACACGAGTGAAATTTGCAAAGCCAACAATGTTATCTTCATGAAGGGCGACATAAACGGCCGTTTTTTCTAAACGTTTCATCATCATTGCACTGGAATAAGACCGTTCAATAAATAATTTTTGAATTGTTGTTGGAATAATACCTTCGTATGTATCACTCCAAGTTGTTTTGGCGATTTGCTGTACCGCAGCAATATCGTCTTGTTTCATCGCTCGTATCAAATCATCTCACCTCAAAATTCTTTCCGTCATCATACCAAATATTTCGCTAGTTTGCTATACATGTGAAATAATATCCATAAAAAGGAGTGAAAAAAATGTGGATGATCAAATCTTTTAATGAATTAACAACCATTGAACTTTATAAATACTTACAACTAAGAGTAAATGTTTTTATCGTCGAACAATCTTGTCCATATCCTGAGATAGATGGGTATGACATAGATTCCTACCATTTATCTTATGTAGAAAATGATAAACTCCTTGCATACGCTCGAATTCTTCCTGCTGGAATTAAATATCAACGAATATCAATTGGTCGAGTAATTGTTGATCAAAAATCAAGAGGGCAGGGTTTAGCTAAACAATTGATGGAAAAAGCAATTGAATTTAGCCATGAAAAATGGCCGAATACTGATATTCAACTTCAAGCTCAAACACATCTCAAGCATTTTTATGGTTCTTTTGGCTTTATAGAGATTTCTGAAGAATATGATGAAGACGGGATTCCACATGTGGACATGCTTAAGAGAAGTCATTAATTTGTAATCATTTTGTCACAATAATTATGTGTTGAAAAATGACATATAGGGTAACCATACTATAACAAGAGAAATAAGAAGTACTGGAGGAATGATGAAAATGGCAAAAGGAAATAGTCGTTCATTATTATTAGCAGGATTGGCAGCAGGTGCTTATGCATATTTTAGTAAGCAAGAAAATCGCGATAAAGCTATGGTAGCTTTCAATAACACGAAAACTAAAGTTAACTCATACCTTGAATCACAAAAAAACAATAAAGCGGGGATGACGAAAGCTGGTCATTCAGATCCACATGATATTGATGACAATACGATGGTAGATGAAGGCGCCATGACTAGTGTCCAATACTATAATGAAGAAGTGCAGAATAAATCGAAAAAAGCTGTTAAAAACGAGGTTGATGAAACATCAGTAATAGAGAATTAGAGGTAAGTAGTTTACTTTAAAAGAAGCCTACGCTCAACGCGAGCGTAGGCTTCTTTTAAATGAAATATTAAAGACGAAAGTAACAAATCAATGATTTGAAAGACCTAAATTAGGGCAATGAAGTAATGAAGTGAACATATTTTAAATGTCGTGCTTAGAATTAAAAACCTAAAGAACGTCTGAAGTAACTAGCATAACGTTGACTGACTGGAATTCTTGTTCCATCATTCATCTCAAGTAAGAAGGTTGAATGAGAGTCAGGTTGTATCTCTTTGATAAAAGCAATATTTACTATGTACGATCGATGACATCGAATAAAGGATTCAGATGAAAGAAATAATTCTAATTCACTTAAATTTAATCGATGATATCCTTCTCTTGTCAAAGTTTTTACAAATGTTTTACGAAGCTGAGTTTCTAAAAATAAAACTTCACTATGTTTTACTGGATACCAGTTTTCATCCGTTTTTATGGTCATATATTGACTTAAAAATGGCGAGGGTTGTTGAGGGAGAATGGCAGTAACTGCACCTTTTGTTTCACCTTCTTCAATAATGGGGATACTCATTCCATAATATGAAACACCGTAAATGTCAGGGTCTATAAATTCGTTCACTTTTTGACCATAAAGAAGCGCTTTATAAGTCGCGGTGCCTTCTTTTATTGGGTCACCTGGTTGTATTTTTAAATCTAGTTTCTTACTAGGTTGATAATATACATATTCATTGGTGTTCGAAATAGCAATAGAAGTATGTTCAGGGAAAAATTCATGAATGACTTTCATGATTTCTTGTATTGAATTTGTATCCAATTTATTCCTCCTCACTTTAAACAATTATCTCTTTTTTCTAATGTTACCATATTTATCACTCATTCAGAGGAGGCATTTTAATTGAAAAAAGCCATGTTTATATTAAATCCATCATCTGGTAAAGAATTAGCAGGCGATTTTAAAGATCAGACAATCGAAACTTTAACTAGTATGGGTTATGAAGTAGAAGTGAAAGAGACTCAAGGTGAAGGAGATGCGACAGACTTTGCTCGCCAAGCATGTGCAGAACATTACGATCTTGTCACTGCCATGGGTGGAGATGGGACGATAAACGAAGCAGTGAATGGTTTAGCAGAACAAGAACACAGACCTCTTTTCTCTTTTATTCCATTAGGTACTGTAAATGATTTTGCAAGAGCACTAGGCATTCCTTTAGATCCTGCAATGGCAATTGAAGGACTAAAAACAGCACAACCGAAGTTTACCGATATTGCCAAAGCGCAAGATCAATACTTTATGAACATTTTAGCCGTTGGTCAAGTAGCAGAAAATGTTTCAAATGTCTCTGTAGAACAAAAAACTAAACTTGGCACATTAGCCTATTTAATCGAAGGTGTTAAAGCATTAACTTCTGAAGATGAAACAGAAGTTACTGTTGAGCATGACCATGGCACTTGGAGTGGAAATGCTGTAATCGTATTAGTGGCATTAACGAACTCAGTAGGTGGATTCGAAAAACTGGCTCCGGATGCACAAACAGATGACGGATTCCTCCATGTCTTTATTGTGAAAAGTAAAGGTCTACCAGCCTTTGTTCGGATGGCATCAGCTATTCTACGTGGCAAGCTTGAAGAGGATCCAGATGTAGTTGTGATTAAAACAGAAAAAGTACGGATTGAAACATCGAAAGAAATGACCTGTAATTTAGATGGAGATGAAGGGTGTTCTACTCCTATAGCAATTCAAATACTGAAAAAGCACATTGAGGTATTAGTCCCAATTGGTGAAATGCAGTAATTATTGTATTCTTTATAAGAAACTTGTAGTATTTTGTCGGTTATTTATGAACAAATACCTGTAAAAAGTAAATAGTGTCATTAATTTGAAGGAGTAATGTATCTATTTTCATAGAAAAAGATTTATTTTCATTTAGAAAATGGTAAAATACGCATATGCGTATTGAATAGAAGGATGGTGAGTTTTATGCAGGTAAATCAACTAACCGGAAGTGAATCTATATCAAAAAAATATTTGAAAGAAATTGAGATAGCTTCCCAGTTGAATGGTGTTGAAGATTTCTTTGATTTGGAAACAAAACTGTTGTATGAAATTCACCATTTAGAGATAGAAGAAGCTAAAAAGACGTTGCATCTTTTAATCGATCGAATTTCTTTACGAGCAGGAAAACACACGATTCGCGGAGTAAAACATTACTTTAATGTTTTGTCTTCAATTATGGCGAGAAAGTTATATGAAAATCAAGTGCCCGCTAAAAAAGCATTTGCTTTCAATGCTGCTTGTGTTGATATGGTTGATTCTCATATGAATGATGCTGAATTCTTGCAATTTGCGGATGATTTAATTGATTTTTTTGTATCAGTAATTTCAGAAAGAAAACAACCGACATTTAGTCATCAAACAGTTAACAAGGTCATTTTATTTATAAATGATGAAGTTGAATCTGAACTATCTGTTGAAGATATCGCGAAACAGTTTAATGTTAGCACAAGCCATTTATCACGCATTTTCCGTGAAAATGTAGGTATTACTCTAGTTGAGTATTTAAATGTTCGACGTGTAGAAGAGTCACAATACTATTTACGTCATACTAACAAAACGATTTCGGACATTTCTCAACAGTATCATTTCTGTAATCAGAGTTATTTTACTCGCATCTTTAAAAAGTACACAGAAGTGACACCAAAACAATTCCGTGATCAGAAAGACCATGACTACTATAGATTTGCGTTACCAACATCGATTTAGAAGAGTCGTAATTTAACGACTCTTTTTTCTATGGTTTGAAATGTGATAGGTAAATAAGGTATACTTTTCTATAGCTTAAAAGATGAAGGTGAAACTAGTGAAGAAGAAAATTGGATTACTGTCAATGCTTGTTATGGCCACTGTAGTTTTAAGTGGATGTTCTGGTGTTGAAAATAAAGAAGGATACTTTTACAGTATTTTTGTAAAACCGTTCGACTTTTTACTTAACTTTTTTGGAGATTTTTTCAACGGGAGTTTCGGTTTAGCTATAATTGCAATTACAATTTTAATTCGACTTGTTTTAATGCCATTAATGCTTCGTAACTATAAGAATCAGCAAGGCATGAAAATAAAGATGGATGCAATGAAGCCGGAAATGGATGAAATCCAAAAGAAAATTAAAGCAACTAAAGATAAAGCAGAACAAACTCAGTTGCAGCAAGAAATGATGGGACTGTATCGTAAACATAATGTTAATCCATTAAACATGGGATGTTTACCAATGATTGTTCAAATGCCAATCATTATGGGTCTTTACTTTGCCATTCTGTACTCACCAGATGTGAAGAGCCACCAGTTTTTATGGTATAGTCTTGGATCACCAGATGTAATCATGACGTTGATTGCTGGTGCTGTCTATTTCTTACAAGCCAAAGTATCATTATGGACCGTACCCGAGCAACAAAAGCAACAAATGAAGATGTTTGTGTATATTTCGCCAATAATGATTATGTTCGTTTCCTTTACATCAATGTCTGCACTACCACTTTATTGGACAGTTGGTGGATTACTATTAATCTTCCAAACGTATCTAGGACGTAAGTTTTATTCAAACCATCCAGAAAAAGCACTAGAAGGAACAGACGTAGTAGTAGAAGGAAAAGAAAAAGATAAAGAATAATATGTTAAAGTCGGTGCATGTAAGCATCGACTTTTTTTTAGGAGTGAGTGACTGCTATGAAACGAAATTGGGTTGCTGGACTATTAATCTCAGCAGTAAGTATCGCAGCGTTAATTTTTATTATCAAAGGAAATTTATATGTAGCTGTATTGTTTATGACGGCATTATTTGCATTAACTAATGGTTTTCGAGCTGTCAGCTTTAAAGAAAAAGGCTTTGAGCGCGAAGCAAAATGGATGAAAGGTATGTCCATTTTCTTTTCAGTTGCGTTCATCGTTATATTAGGAATAATTGTGTTTTAAATGTATAAAAGACCAATTTTAAGCCATCATGCTAATGAGAGATCATTTGTATGGAGGTTTTTTTTATGAAAAAATGGATGTTTGTTTTAGTATTAGTTCTACTAGTATCAGGCTGCAACCAACAAAAAGAATTGATGCCTGTTAGTGGGGCGATTGAGCATACGCTTGTAACTACTATTGTGGATTCAACAGGGAATGGTATTGGGGCAGCGGAATTAACAGAAACAGATACCGGAGTAAGAATTAGGTTACAACTAAAAGGGTTAGAGCCTGGAGAAAAAGCCATTCATTTTCATGAAGTAGGAAAGTGCGATCCACCTCAGTTTACAACAGCAGGTGGTCATGTGAACCCTGCAAAAAAACAACACGGCTTTGATAACCCTAAAGGCTATCATGCAGGGGATCTGCCAAACTTGAAAGTAAATAAAAAAGGCGAAGTGGATTTAGAAATCACTACTCCGAATGTGACGCTAGAAAAAGGATCGGCGAAATCCCTTCTTGATGAAGATGGCAGTGCATTAATTATCCATGAGAAAGCAGATGATTATGTTACAGACCCATCAGGGAATTCGGGAGATCGTATAGCTTGTGGAATCATAATGAAATAAAACGCACGTAACCATTATCGGTTACGTGCGTTTTTCTGTTTATTTTCTTTGTTATTATCGTCTTTATGATTGTCTAATAGCTCATCTAATTGTTGCATTAATAGGAGCACGTCAAATTTTGAGATTCTACGCATTGTCTTAACACTCCTGTCTCGATTTTCTTACTATACTATTCGAGTTAAATTCGTATTTTCTGACCGTATCTATAAAAATAGGTCCTTAGTATGAGAATTTTTTTCGTGTAAATAGTACAATGAAAATTGATGGAATCGTACATACGGTCATACCTAAGAATGCAATCCCTGGACTGATTTCATATAAATAACCACCAATGAAAGTTAAAATGGCTGTACTTAAACCCATCGCTAAGGAAGCGTACATTCCTTGTGCTGTAGGAATTTCATTTTGTGATAGTCGCTTAGATATGAATTGAATAAAAGCATAGTGGGCTACACCAAATGAAACAGCATGAAGTAGCTGTGAAATAACAAATACCCAAACAGTTGGGAAAAGGAAAATTAATAACCAACGCAAGGTTGAACCACTAGCCGCTATTAAGTACATGGTTGATACTTTGGTTTTACTAAAGTAAAGATCAGCACGAGCAAAAAATAAAATCTCTAGAAGAACAGCAACAATTAATACCAAGCCGATATAGAGGCTATTGACGCCAAGATCCTGTAAATAAATGAATCCATAATTATAATAAGAAGCGTGGGCACCTTGTAACAATATGGATAGCGTTAATACAGTAACGAAAGGTTTTGAAGTGATTAATCGCTTAACTTCTGATTTTTTATTCTTGCTTTCCCGTATCTCCGGTTGGATTGTTAGCGAAGGTGGAGCAGGGCGGGTATGGAAATACCACACTAAGGCAAGGCCGATCAACATAACCCACAAAATCGCTTGTTCATTCCATATAGCTGTGACGGCGCCTATTAACAAAAGTCCTACCGTATAACCAATCGATCCAAACGAACGACTTTTTCCGTAATGAATTCGTTCGGTTTGAATTAAAACAGACGCACTACTCTCCATAGCAGGAAGTAAATTCGGATAAACTAAACTAAATACGATTGTGATAATGAGCAACGGAATAAATGTGTCTACAAAAATATATAACGTCATGATAAGTAACGACGCAAAGGCTGTCCAAGTCATCACTCTACGAATCGAGAGTAATTTAGTAGCAACTGGGAAAAAACAAAAGTAGAAATGGCACGTGCTACCATTCCAGCACCCATTATAATACTCGCATGGAGTACGGATAAGCCCTTTTCATTGGTTAGCCAGCCGGTCCAGTAAGGGAGGAAAACACCCCAAGTAAAAAAGAAAGCTGCAAAGTTAATAGATAACCATTTTTGAGAATTTATCATAAGTGAAACCTCAGATCCATTTTAAAAGTCTAATATATTATAGCGGAAAAATAATAATGCATGCCATTTTCAAAGATTTTAATGGTAAACTTAATCTACGAAATATGAAAGAAGGCTTCTCATGCAATCTAGTAAATTACGTTTTAATTCTAATAAAAAAAAGAAGTGGCCAATTGTGGTTACAGTAATTATAGGAAGTATTCTCATCATTGTACCAGTGATTTGGATAGGGATTCACAATTGGAATCTCGATAAGAGTTTAGCTGCACTTAATTTAGAGCAAAAAACAGCTGAACCAAGGCAAATCGCTGATTCTCAAGAAGAACTGCAAGATGTTGGTGGTGATCCTTCTGAAGAGCCCGAAAAAAATCAAACACCTGATGAGCCAAAAGAAAGTCCAAAGCCACCAGTAGAAAAACCAGCAAATAATATGTATGAGCCTAACCAAAAATATCCTAAAGTCCCAACTACAAAAAATGGACTTATTATTGCCAATAAACAACATCCACTGCCTGTTGATTATAATAAAGGCGAAGATATAATCGCACGGTCAGCGTTTAATGAAATGGCTGCAGCAGCAAAATTGGATGGGTTTGAGCTCGTTGCATTTAGTACATTTCGCTCATTTGAAAGACAAGAGGTCTTATATAATCAATATGTTGAAAAAGATGGAGAGCAAGCTGCAGATCAATATAGTGCACGTCCGGGCTACTCTGAGCATCAAACGGGTTTAGCCTTCGATATCGGAGAGAAAAACTTTGAACAGCACTGGGCCGCTGCAACATTTGGCGAAACACCTGCTGGTGAGTGGGTTGCACAAAATGCTCATTTATATGGTTTTATCCTGCGCTATCCATTAGGAAAAGAAGAAGTTACTGGCTACATGCATGAATCATGGCATTTCCGTTATGTCGGAGTTGAACCGGCAACGGATATGTTTACGCATAAACAAACTTTGGAAGAATATTTGGATTTATAAAAAAGAAGAGGCTCCGTGCCTCTTCTTTTTCTATGCACTAGAACATTTTCAATAACTAAACTCTGTCAGCTCAATTGCGAGGAACCCCTTTGCACTATGTTGTATATGATGGGAAAAAAGGAGCCCTTACATGGCTGTTATTGAAAGCACTAATTATGTTTATACAGTTCAACCAGGAGATACCTTATACAGCATATCTAGTCGTTTTGACAGCTCAGTATCTGCTATTGAGAGAGCCAATTCATTATATCCACCTTTTACAGATCCTGGATTAATTTTTCCTGGTCAGCTACTTGTTATACCTGGAGAAAGATTCGGTTTTGAATACGAAGTGTATTATACAGTTGCTTCTATGGACACTTTATTCTCCATAGCTCAACGTTTTTCTGTTTCTACAGACCTGTTATTTGGAATTAACTCACAGATAGCAAATCCCGATTTTATTTCTACAAACCAAGTGATTTGTGTACCGGCATTTGTATACGAAGTGACAGCTGGAGACTCATTATCACGTATTTCATCTCAAACCGGATTGTCTATGGATAAGATAGTTAAAGCAAATGAGCGAAGAGCCGGCTTTTCACCTGATGTCTTATATATAGGGTATCTTTTGCTTTTACCTCTACCGGCTTCTCAAAACATTTTAGTATTACGTCCTTTGCCTGGTGAAGCGATTCAAGAGGGAAGCTTCATGCAAGGAATGGCAAGGGCTTTTGAAGCGAATGTACTTTATAGCATT
Source organism: Paenisporosarcina sp. (assembly GCF_049671445.1). Taxonomy (GTDB): domain Bacteria; phylum Bacillota; class Bacilli; order Bacillales_A; family Planococcaceae; genus Paenisporosarcina. Next base: position 14,412 of record NZ_JBATUX010000017.1, read on the forward strand.
GTTGATGCACAAGGAAATCTAGTTTCCAATGAAAAAAGCATCACGGCACGAGCAGGTGGACCAGAATACGCTGAATTCTCTACTAATCTTCAATTTGACGTTGAGTCATCTACTCCTACCGGTGAATTAAGAGTTTATACACGGAGTGCGAATGATGGTAGCATTCAAGATTTGGTGAGAGTAAAGGTAAGGTTTGAATAGATAGGTCCCGAAAAAAGTATAAGTTTATTAGAGTGACAACTTCGAAGTTTTTGACAAGTCCTGTGGTTTATGACCAACTAAGTAACTTTTTCGACTAATCCAAGTGGTTTTCCGCCCAACTTTATAACATTTCCGCCCAGTTAAATTAGTTTTGCGACCAGTTATATAACGTTTCTGCCCATTCTCTTTAAGAAGGACATCATTCCTCCCAAGAAAGACAGCAGTTCCGAGGTTTTGAATTAAGAACGAGTTCGCTTTGTCTAATCAATTTTCATACAAAAAAAGACACTCGCAATGAGTGTCTTTTTTATGGAGAAGCTCCAGATTTATCGATTATCAATCGTTTCCGGATACATATCATGATTCATCAGACGATGTGCAGCCATCTCTTCATATTTCGTACCTGGTTTTCCGTAGTTTGTATAAGGATCTATACTAATCCCACCACGTGGTGTAAATTTGCCCCACACCTCAATGTAGCGAGGATCCATTAATTTAACTAAATCATTTAGAATGATATTCATACAATCTTCATGGAAATCTCCATGGTTTCTAAAGCTAAATAAATATAACTTAAGCGATTTACTTTCGACCATTTGAATATCAGGAATATAGCTAATATAAATCGTAGCGAAATCAGGCTGACTCGTAATCGGACATAGTGAAGTAAATTCAGGGCAATTGAATTTCACAAAGTAGTCGCGATAAGGATGTTTGTTTTCGAAAGACTCCAAAACACCTGGATTATATGAGAAATCATATTGAAAGTTTTGATTGCCTAGTAAATTGATTCCTTGTTCTTGTAACTCTTCTTTTTGACGTCCACTCATCGTTAGTTCCTCCTTGTTAAACACCGCGTTTATTTCCCCAAATCAAAGCATGTAATTGAGGGAGTACTTTCGCATCGTTCATTATTGTCGACTTCATTGAACAATCAATTAACCATTCAAAGCGTTTCAATAGTGTCGAAACCAATGCTTGGTCATCGATTGTTAACACGTCATCGTTTCCAACCTGCAAGAAGAATGGAACTTTAGGATAACGTGTATGAATCATCTCGGCATAGCCAAAATCTTCTTCATCGAATATTACGACCTTTAAACTGACATTGGAATTTTCAAGATTTTGCATAAATAAATCCAGTTTATTGAAATCTGTTTTCATTAATGAACTCGGTGGTTTTGGAGAAATCGTGACATCGTCAATATCAAGGAGCCAATCTTGCCAAAAAGACCCTTGAGTCTCTATCGCTACTTTCCATCCTTGCTCATGACATTGATTGATTAATTCTCCTAACCCTTTATGAAGAGCAGGGTTACCGCCTGAAATCGTGATATGAGAAAAAGCCTCGCCACCAATTTCTTTTAATGAGCTTATGATTTCATCAGCTTTCATGGCTGTACTTTTCCCTGTACCATCCCAAGTGAACTTAGAGTCGCACCATGAACATGAATAGTCACAGCCTCCAGTACGAACAAACATCGTCTTTTGTCCGATGACCATTCCTTCACCTTGTATGGTGGGTCCGAATATTTCCATCACAGGTATCTTCATAGGAGTTCCTCAGCTTCAGGACGATATACAACATAACTCGTTGGAGTTTCACGAACGACTACTTGTAAACATCTTGGTTGATGTGTAAGTGTCTTCAATTTATTGTGTATGGTCATCCAAATTTCCTGTGCTACTTGTTCAGTGGTAGGAAATTTTTGTTTAAATTCTGGATGGTCGTTAAGAACCGTATGGTCATATCTTTTGTGAACGAGACTTTTAATTACCTTAAAATCAATAAGAAAACCCATTTCATCTAACTGATTACCAGCAATAGTTATGTTTATGAAATACGTATGGCCGTGCATATTTTGGCAATTGCCAGCATCGTCATGTGGAATGAAATGTGCTGCAGACAAATGCATATCTTTATTTAATTCGAATCGATAAGAGTGGGGTGTTTGTGGATAAAATTGTTGGATCATTTCTCTACACTTCCTTGTTTTTGCTCAAGGTAAGTGGTTAATCCATTTTGACGTAATACACATGATGGACATGTGCCACAGCCGTCTCCACGAATCCCTTCATAACAAGTTAATGTGCGCGTACGAACAAATTCCAATGCCCCTAAATCATCGGCAAGTTTCCATGTCTCTGCTTTGTCCAACCACATTAATGGTGTCTGGAATTGAAGGGACGTATCCATAGCTAAATTAATAGAAACATTAAGAGCTTTGACAAATACATCGCGGCAATCTGGGTATCCACTAAAATCAGTTTCACAAACGCCTGTGATAATATCTCGTGCACCAATGGACTGTGCATAAACAGCAGCAAACGATAGGAATAAATGATTCCGTCCTGGCACAAACGTTGACGGCAAATTACCATCTGTTGCGTCCGTTACAGCGATATCACTTCTTGTTAAGGCATTTGCTGATAGCTGATTGATTAACGTCATATCTAACACTTTAAATGGAACGTTTAACTCTTGCGCGATTTCTTTTGCACAAGTAATTTCTTCAATATGTCGTTGTCCATAATCAAAAGTGACGGTAAATATTTCTTCGTATTTTGTTAAAGCCCATAACAGACAAGTCGTACTGTCCTGGCCGCCACTAAATACGACAACTGCTTTTCCTTTTTTCATTGCTCATTTCTCCTTTTGAAGAATGAATATTCGACATCTCTATTTAGGTGATTCAGTAACTTTTAACATAGTATGCATGGTGTACTTGTATACCTAACTGAATTGAGGCTTCAAAAAGCACAAAAAAACTGTATAAACATGACAGTTTTCACCTTAGTTTTTTATAGAGGGAGTTTGCGAACCTCTTCTTATTTTGGTACATCGTAAATAATAGCATATTTCACTTCGACTTCATATAAGATGCTGCTCACAGTTGCCGAAACCAAGCGATTCCACATACAAAAAAGCATGAAGAGGAAAATCTCTTCATGCTTAGTAAGTGACTATTAGAGAATTGGAGATAAAAGTCTCGAAAAAGACTCTTTCATCTTAATTATGCGTGTTCGTTGTTCGTATAATTCCCATGTGAGCTCTGTCGATAGCAACATATCTTGCTCAAACAACTCAGCTAATTGATGAGAAGTTTCTCGATCGTAGATAAAAGCATTTACTTCGAAATTCAATTTAAAACTACGTACGTCAATATTGGCTGTACCAACAGTTGAAGCTTCATCGTCAACTACAATCATCTTAGTATGCAAGAAGCCATTATCATAGATGTACACTCTTGCACCTGCTTTAATCAAGTTACCAACATATGAATAAGTAGCCCAATAAACAAACATGTGATCAGGTTTATTTGGAATCATGATACGTACGTCAATTCCCGATAAGCACGCGATGCGCAGAGAGTCCATAAAGCTCGCATCTGGAATGAAGTAGGGAGTTTGAATGTAAATATATTTTTTGGCCATGGTTATTAACTTTAAGTAACCATTTTTAATCTGTTCCCACTCTGAGTCAGGTCCACTTGAAACAATTTGTAAGCCAACAGATCCTTTTAACGGGATTGCAGGGAAATAACGATCTGAGTATTCAATATCTTGATTCGATGCTTGGTTCCAGTCTAAAATAAATCGTGTTTGAAGAGGATGAAGAGCACTACCCTCTATTCTTAAATGTGTATCACGCCAGTAACCGAATTTGCGATCTAACCCTAAGTATTCATCTCCCACATTAAATCCACCGATATAACCAACACGCCCATCAATTACCACGATTTTACGGTGATTCCTATAATTTAATCTGGGATTCACAAGAGGCATAATCGAAGGAAAGAATGCTTCCACTTCTCCACCTAAATCCATCAGTTTCTTGAAATGTCTTTTTCGAAGACTGCGCGAACCCATATCGTCAAATAGTAGTCGAACTTTAACACCTTGTTTTGCTTTTCGAATAAGCATGTCATAAATACGAGAACCAAGTCCATCTAAACGGAAAATATAATACTGGATATGGATATGATCTTTTGCCAGTTCCAAATCATCCAATAAAGCTGCGAATTTTTTTTCTCCGTCATTATAAATGGTCAGCGCATTGTCTTGAGTCAACACAGCATGATTGTTACGTAACTGCATATAAATCATATCTTTAAATGCATGGGTGTCTTCCAATCGGAATTCAAATGTTCCGTCTTCTATAGCATCTATTTGATAATCAATTAAGTTATCAATACCAATTCTGCTTCGACCTTCCCAACGAAACAAATGTTTCTTGCGTAATTGTCTTCCTAACATTAAATAAAGTAGGAATCCCATAACCGGAATAAAAAATAATACCATTAACCATGCCCACGTAGAAGAGGCATCTCTTCGTTCAAGGAAAATTAACACAATGGCTAGAAATATATTAAGTGTGATAATGGCGGTAATCCCGATGCTAATTAAATTGGAAGCCATATAGTCCCCCCTTATAAACGAATTTGAATTAAATTTAGTATAACTTAAAGATAGCAGTATGAGAAAGACTGTTGAAAAATAAGTGATTTGTGAGAAGTTCAAGAAATTATTCGCTTTGACGAGGCGTAACAAATTTTACTCGACAAGGTGTGGGCATAAAAGTAAACCGTAAATGTTGAAAAGTATAATGAATGGTTAAATATGACTAAGTACTATTTATCCAATGAAGGTTGAATTTAAACAAGTCTAGGATTTGCCTTCGTTTGTGACCAGACGGGGGAAGAGATAGAGGCTGAAATTCTAATTGTCGACCAGAAAAAGCGAATAAAAATTTGAATCCGCTTATAGCCGACACGTATTCGCCCATAGTCGACACGGACCCGCTCATAGATGGCACATATCCGCCGATAGCCGACACGAATCCGCCGATAGACGACACAAAACCGCTCATAGAAACTACCTAGCTCTAAAAATCTCCCGCTCCATCCGAGTGCAACGTAATTTTTATAGGGGTTTAATCTAATATGTGAGAAAATAGAACTTAGGATTAATTTATACGTTCTATATTATAAAACTAGAAGGTGCTTGGTATGTATTGGTGTAAAATCGCTCGTGCTGAAAAAGAATTTGAGGCCATTGCCAAACTAAATTATGATACGTTCGTAGAAGAAATACCACAACATGAACAGCATCCTAGCGGAAAACGAGTGGATGCATTTCATCATGAAAATACATATATTATTGTCTTGAAAAACCAAGAACTCGTTGGGATGATTGCGCTTCGTGATCAACGGCCGTTTTCGCTCGACCACAAGATTGGTTTAGTAGAAGAGTCTTTACCTGAGGAAGCGTTAAATGGAGAGTTATGTGAAATACGGTTGCTGTCTGTTCGCAAAGAACATCGCAATGGACGTGTGTTTTTCATGTTGGCTCGTGCTTTCGCAGACTATGCTTACGAGAAAGGGTATGGGGCTGCTGTCATATCAGGAACTGTTCGTGAATTGAAATTGTATGGGCAACTTGGATTTAAAGCTTTTGCAGAACCTGTTGGAACCAAAGAAGCAGCTTTTGTACCGATGTATTTGACGAAGCAGGATTATGAACAGTCGGTAGCAGCTCGTTTCCAACATAAACGACATACCTTTTACCCAGGTCCGAATGAATTAACGGCAGACCTGAAAAAATCATTTCAACGGTCTCCTATTTCACATCGTTCATATGAATTCACCGAACGTTTCAAACGAGTCCAAAGTCAGTTGATCAATATGACAGAAGCGTCTCATGTACATTTGCTTTCTGGAAGCGGGACGCTTGCTAACGAGGCGATGATTGCTCAAATTAGTCGGCTCGACTCCAAAGGCTTGGTTTTAATTAATGGTGCGTTTGGCGAACGTCTGAAAAACCAATCCTTAAAATGGGGCTTGGCTTTTGAAACAATAGAAGTAGAGTGGGGCAAACCCTTTATAATTTCTGATGTGGAGCGCCAAATGAGATCAGGCAAGTATGGCTGGGTTTTACTAGCGCACGGGGAAACGTCAACGGGTATGCTGAATGATGCGGACCCCATAATACGACTTGGTAATGAATTAAATATTCATGTGTGCATGGATTGTGTGAGCTCTATTGGTTCAGTTCCACTTAAGTTAAAAAGCGTGTACTTAGCAAGTGGTGTCAGTGGAAAAGCAATCGGCACGATGACGGGTATCGCTATGGTTTTTTCAAATCATTACATCGACGTATCTCCTTCGATTCCGATGTATCTGGATTTAGGTTGCTATGCCAATGGGGCACTACCCTATACGTATTCCTCTCAGTTGCTGGAAAGTCTAGAAATCGCATTAAAAGCATATGATAACAATGCCAGATATAACGTATTAAATGACCGGTATGACAAGCTTTTACTTGCCGAACAAAATGGAGAGTTTGAATTTTTAACCAAGCAAAGTTACCCTATGATTGTCACGTTAAAAGTACCTGAAATAAATAAACATATGGCGAAAGATGCTAGACTTTCTGGATTTGATTTACATGATCAAAGTGCTTATTTGAAAGAAAGACATTGGGTTCAACTGTCACTTATACAGCCTGAGTTTGAAGAGTCATTTGAAAAATTTCGCTTATGGTTAAGTAATTATGTCACATACGAAAAAGCAGTGAACTCAAAGTGAGTCACTGCTTTTTTTCAAATCTATATAGGTTTGAACTATAAACTTCTTATAAGGGATGTCTGGCAATTTGATAATTAGGTCATATCCAATTTTAGCTTCATTCAGCGCTTTCTCCTGATCTCCGAGTTGAGCAAAGCAGAGAGCACGGTAGGAATAAATTTCATAAGCTGTTGATAAATCGTAAGGATGATGCAAATAGGTCGGTATTTGGTATCTTATAAGAAGTGGTAAAGCTTCTTTGACTTGACCTAGCCCATATAAAGCCTTTCCTTTTTCGAGAAGATAGTGATTATTGTCCTTCATAAGCGTTTTACCAGAAAATTCATTTCCCAGTTCCAGAAACCGCTCGATATGATCATTGGCTTTGAGATAGTCGTGCGTATATGAGTTGTGAAAATGTGCTTCTAAATATTCAGCAACCGCTATAGAAAACTTATTTTCCGCAAACTCTCCGTATTGCTTAACCTTCATTAAATAATAAGATCGATCTTCCTCATTTCCATTAATCATTGCCTGGAAACAAGCCAATCGATACAAATCATCAATTCGGTAAAAGATGCGTTCTTCTTTCGAAAACTTTAAAGCTTCCTCCATTTTAATTTGTGCCTGTTCGTAATTTCCTACAGCAGAAAATAATAATGATTCACAATATAGATATTCAATCGTTGTCATGGCATCAAATGGAGAATCAAAACGAGCATGTTCTTGCATAATAATGGCCAGTGCTTCCTCGTAGTTATGAGTATTGAACTGGATCATGCCTTTAAAGAGTACAAGAGACGCACTTTGATTATATAAATGTAATTGCTCATACATTTTCATCGCACGATTATAGTGAATTTCCCAGTCCTCATGTTTTAAATGATGTGCAGATCGACTAAATATGTCGAGCAATCTCGCTGACTCATAACTAAGAGTCAATTTATCTGCAATTGGTTTGATTAATTCTACGATTTGTTCATGTTCATCCGTTAAATCAGAGAACCCCACTTTAAAAAGTTTCTCCGCTTTTTCTAACACAGTTCTTTTCTCTGTTGGACTGACATCTTCCATTAATTCCGATGATTCCACTCCTAATTGCTGAGCTATATAAGTTAAGCTTTCCATGGAAGGTTGTGCTTTGCCATTTTCGATTAAACTGAGCATGCCCTTTGTCAGCTTATTACCGGCTAAAGCCTCCAACGTTAGCTTTTGTTCTTTTCGTAGTTGTCTAATTCGTAATCCGATTGTATCCATATATAACGCTCCATTTCTAATTAGTTTAATTATATTAAACTTTCCCTTGCAAGGGAAGTGTCAGCATGTTATTATTTGTTTAATTAAATTAAACTTTTCAAAACAAAAGGGGTTTTTGTATGGAAGAGGCTATGAAGTTAAGGAAAGCCACCTATCATTTGTGGACGTTCACTATTAGTAAATTGATTTCAACATTTGGGGTAAGTGTTTTTACGTTCGGGATTAGTTTTTACATTTTATCAGTAACAGGTTCTGCAACCAGTTTCGCGATCGTTCTAATTTGTAGTATTTTACCTAGAGTAATTTTAGCACCGTTTGCGGGCTACGCTGCAGATAAGTATTCAAAAAAGACCATTATTATCGTTGCTCAAATATGCAGCGTGTTGGCAGTTGCAGGCTTGCTAGCGGTAAGTTTAACTATCGGTCTTTCTCTTATTGCGATTTATCTAACAGAAATTGTCCTGTCGATTACATCACTATTTTCAGGAGTGACGTTTAGTTCTTCTATAGCAAACTTAGTGGATTCTGAACGAATTCAAAAAGCGATGTCGTTTAATCAAATGTCCATGTCACTTGCTGCAATTGGAGGACCTGCAGTAGGTGGACTATTGTTCGGTCTTGTTTCCATTGACATGTTTCTAATCATTAATATGGCAAGTTATATCATTGCTGTTATTCTTGAAGCTACAATGGATTTTAAATTATTTTCGACAAGAATAACCGAAGAAGTAACAGAAAAGAAAGAAACAATGCTTCAAAATATGAAAGCGGGCATTACCTATGTAAAACAACATCGCATTTTGATCGTTATCGTATGGGTAGC
>NZ_JBATUX010000018.1:0-71119 GCF_049671445.1 Paenisporosarcina sp.
TCATAAGGGGGATAATAATGTTGAAAAAATATTGGTCTTTATTCATGCTTTTCCTATGTGCTGTACTTTTAGTAGGCTGTCAAGAAGATATGACTCCAGTATCTAGCGACAAAAAAGATGGTAACAAGGGAGAAATCACTGTTTGGGCACATCCTTTCACAGGTGATCAAGAAATTGAAGGCGTTATGTGGAAAGAAATTATCTCAAGCTATGAAAAAGAATCGGGAGTTAAAGTTAACTTTGAACAAATTCCATGGGCAAACCGTGACCAAAAAGTATTGACGGCACTTGCTGCTAACAATGGTCCAGACGTATTTTACGTTATTCCAGACCAAATGCCACAATATGCAGATGCTGGAATGCTTTTAGAATTGACGCCTTACTTAGAAGATAACGATATGGATGATTTCGTTGAGTCAGCATTACTTTCAACAACTTGGAAAGATAAAGTATATGGTTTACCAGTTCTACAATCAGTAGATACACTTTTTTATAATGTTGACGTTGTAAAAGCGATCGGCGAAGATCCAACTAAATTACCTGCAACTTGGGATGAGTTTGAGGAGTGGGCAGCTAAAGCGAAAGCAAAAGGATTTTATGCAACAAGCTTCCAAGGTGGAGGTTCAATGAATGGAACGTTATATCCATTCTTATGGCAGGCTGGTGGAGAAGTTTTAACTGAAGATGGTGAAGTATTGATTAACAATGAAGCTGGTGTTGAAGCTTTCGAATTCATAAACAATATGTATAAAAAAGGATGGGTTCCAAAAGATTCAATTACTGCTATGCACCACGATGAAATATGGGATAGCGGGAAAATGTTAGCTGTCACAGGTTCAGGGATTTCTGTGAGTGGAATGCTGAATAAGGATATATTTGAATTTGTCATTGCTCCACCATTAAAAAATAAAGAGCAAATATCATACGGAACAACTGGTATGTTCGTAGCACCAATCAATACGGATAATCCAGATGCATCGGCAGAATTTATTAAATTCATGACGAACACTGAAAGTCAACGCAAGTTTAATACCGTTACTCAATATATCCCGACTCGTGAATCAGCTAAAGATATTTTTGACGACCAGAAATATTTGGCTCAACTTGCATCCTATACTCAGTATGCTTTACCAGGTGTTATTCATCCTGAAGGTCGCACAATCATGCCTTTAATCCAAGCTGAACTTCAAACAATGATGGAAGGTAAGAAAACACCAAAAGAAGCAGCGGATGCAGCTGCAGAGGCGATTAAAGCAAAAGTTCAGTAAAAAGTATTGGAGAGTTTGATCTGAGTTAGATCAAGCTCTCTCTTATTTCAATATACACAGGGAAGGGTGGTTCCGGTGAGCAAAGCACTGACTACCAAGACAAGGAAACCGCCTCTTAGTATAAGGCTTAAAAAAGAATGGAATCGTAATTCCATCGTTTATCTCGTATTAATCCCAGTTCTTATCCACTTCGCTATTTTTCAAGTCTATCCATTTCTATTAAGCTTTTATTTGACGTTTATGGACTGGAAAATCATTGGTGATCCCGTATTTGTTGGTCTCGAAAATTGGAAGTATTTTCTCAGCGATTCACTAGCGTGGAAAGCCATATGGAATACCGTGAAATTCTCTATCTATTACATTGCACCAACAATGGCGCTAGGTTTAATTCTCGCACTGATTATTAATTCAGGTGTTCGTGGAGCACGTTTCTTTAAAGGGGTATTCTTTTTACCAGTTGTCACTTCCTTTGTCATTATCGCGGGTATATGGGGATGGTTATTTAGAGGGACAGAGGAAGGGATGATTAACTTTATCCTTAGCTTTATTGGAATTGAACCACAATTATTCTTATCGAATTCCAGTCAAGCCTTGGCTGTTCTGGCTGGTTTAAGTGTATTCAAGGTTGCAGGAAGCACGATGATTTACTATTTTGCAGGGCTGCAATCGATTGACAAAAATTTGTATGAAGCAGCACAGATGGATGGAGCTTCAACATTTCGGATTTTTTGGACCATTACGTTTCCTTTGTTAAAACCTATCCACTTTTATGTATTAATCACAACCACAATCGGTTCGTTTCAAATTTTCGACTCTGCCTACTTATTGACTGGTGGAGGACCAAACTACGCTACAACGACGATTGTTTACTATTTATATCAACAAGGTTTTAATAGTCTTAACTTGAGCTATGCTGCTGTATTATCGTATGTTTTATTTTTTATCATCCTCGCTATTTCTCTTGTGCAAAGGAAGTACCTAGGGAAGGACTCGAATATTTATTAATTGTCGTATTTTTAAGAAAGGAGAATATAAGATTATGAAAAAAATAATCGCATATTTCTCGTTATTCATATTGGGATTTGCCTTCCTAATGCCATTTGTCATCATGTTTCTGGGTTCTTTTAAAGATTTAGAATTCACTCAGTTAGATCCATTGTTCTGGATACCTGATGAACCAACTGTCAGTAACTATCTGTACATTATGAGAGACGGCTTATTCTTAAGGTGGATATGGAATTCTGTTGTAATAACTGTTATTCCTGTTGTCAGTCAAATGCTCTTTTGCGCAGTATTAGGCTACATTTTCGCGAAGAAGCAATTTGTTGGCCGTGAATTAATCTTTTGGATTTTCATGGGAGTCATTATGATTCCTCAACAATTATTGATTATTCCTAAGTACATAATGTTTTCAGACTTCGGATGGATCAACACCTACTGGGCTCTTATAATTCCAGAGCTATGGGGTATTATGGGTGTGTTTTTAGTTCGACAATTCCTTCAAAGTATTCCAAATGATTTAGAAGAAGCTGCATTAATTGATGGTGCTAGTGACATTCAAATATTCTTTAAAATCATTTTGCCACTGTCTATCCCAGTTGTCGCAACCGTTGGAACGTTCTCCTTTATATCAAACTGGAATGACTTATTCCAACCTTTGATTTATTTAACTCAGGAGAAAATGTTCCCTATAACTTTAGGGCTTGCATCCATCTTAGGTAAGGAGGGGAACTTTGGAATTGAAATGGCTGGATCAGTGGTTTCCTTTATCCCTACTTTCTTGATTTTCTTGTTCTTCCAACGTTACTTTACAGAAGGAATTCAAATGTCTGGCTTGAAATAATCTTTGGTTACTTAAGGAAAGGCTTTGTTATATAGTGCTGTTGGTATTCCGCAAAACAGTTTCGCTTTCCGCGGGCTTACGCCGAACTAACTTGGACTTAATGTCTGAGTGGATTTCTGCATTGCTTTGCTAGCTTCGAAATATGAAAGTGAGTTGGAACCAAATCAACAATATCGTTTAACTGAGCCTAAGAAATAGAAAGAGGGGATTAAGTCATTACTGATTTGAACATTGGAATCATCGGACTCGATACATCACATGTTGTTGCCTTTACCAAATTGTTGAATGATAAGAATCATCCCTTTCATGTAAAAGGTGGAAAAGTAGTAGTAGCCTTTCAAGGGGGTTCTCCAAGTTTTGAACTGAGTAAATCTAGATTGGAGAAATTCACTCTAGAGTTAAAAGAGAATTTTAACATCAAGATTGTTCAGTCGATGGAAGAAGTGGCAGAGGAAAGTGATGCAATTTTATTAGAATCTGTCGATGGATCGGTTCATTTCGAAGAACTTAAGAAAATAGCCGCATTTAAAAAACCTATTTTTATCGATAAACCATTTACTTTAAGCTCGGAAGTAGCGGCTGAAATGGTGAAGCTAGCTGAAGAATTTGGAACTCCGGTTATGAGTTCTTCGGCACTGCGTTATGCGGAGAGTATAACAAAGGTTCTTCAGGAACATAACAATAGGCGGATTATTGGAGCTGATTGCTTCGGTCCCCTTGAAATAATTGATCAACAGCAAGGGTATTTTTGGTACGGGATTCACATGGCAGAAATGCTATTCGCCATACTAGGTCCAGGTGTAAAATCAGTTTCTACAATTTCAAATGAGCATCATGATATTTTAACGGGTTACTGGAATGATGGACGCTTAGGAACAATCAGAGGCAACCGAAAAGGCAATAATCAGTTTGGGGCACTCATTCATTTTGAAGAAGGAAGTGAATATGTGACGATTAACTCTCAAGATAAACCCTTTTACGCAAGCTTACTTGAGCAAATCATTCATTTCTTTCATAGCGGAAATTCAAATGTTCCGTTAAGTGAAACCAAAGAAATTATCCGTTTCATTGAAGCAGCTCATGAAAGTGGAAAAGTAGGGAAACCGATTAATTTATAATCTGATAACAAATAAAAGGCCGATGATTAACTTACTAGACATTCAATCGGCCTCGAAATATTATGATCTAACTATCAATCTATAAAACTCAAACGATAGATACGACGAGGTCTACCTTTATGCGTGACTTTTTCTTCACCGATAATTTCAACTAACTCTGCATCTGTCCATTTTAATAAAATTCGGTTGGCACTTCGCAGTGTGATATTAAGCGTTGTAGCTAAGTCTTGAGCTGTATACTCAATCTTCTTATGTCGTGACACTCGAGCCATCAGTTTCGTCATGTAGGATGCTGACATTCCAGCTTTTTCTGCTCGGTCCAGTAGCTTAGGATCCGTAATCGCTAAATTGTAAATTTCATATTGCTTATGTGATGTGATATCGACCGGTCCTATGACACTTTGATCTTCACGAACTATGTAGCAGACGTTTCCTCCTGAATCAATCGATTGACGCAACGCTAACCGAGCATGATTTCCTGACTCTGCCGCGGTGCGCCCAAAGCCGATTCCAAGACTAATCGAAAAGCCTAGCTGAGTTCTAACATCTTGCAGTAAAGGGATGAATTTATATCCTCGTGTCTCACGTTCAAAAATACCACGAGTGGTAATGAATGAATATTCAGAGCCTCCTAAATTGATAAGATGTCCATCTAGCATCTTGGTGTATTCGAGCAACATTTGTTGAAGGCGTAGTGTTAATAATTGCACGTCATGTTCAGAGGAATATTTGACGCTTACACTTTTATAATTATCGATGTTAATCAACCCAAAGACGATTTGAGACTCTTTGTTTCTTCTCGTGGTGGTAGCTAGAAGTGCCCGTTCTAACGAAACAATCATATCCTGTTGAGTTGGGGTCACCCATTGTACAGGAATGTTAAGTAGCGTTAGTTGATTCGAAACTTCTTGAATTCCAGTAAGGGCAACTGCTTGATGATCTCTATAGTTGTTAAGGTGAAACTGAACAATCTCAGTGATATCAATTCGAGAAGAACTGCTTTTGTAGACGAAAAGTTCATGTTGTGAATGTTCATCCAACTCATCTAGTATTTGTTCCACATATTTTTCATCAAACGTATCAAAAGATAAGGAACTTAAATTATTTGCAATTTTAATGAGAAATAATGAACGGTAAAGACCGGTTCCCATGAGTGGCATATGGTGTACAGGAATCTTGAAATCTATGTTTTGTTTGACGAAGTTGTAAGAGTGATACTCTGTAATCATTAAAACTTCGACTTCACTAATTAATTCTTTTGCAACTTGATCGATTTGACTGGTGGGAGTCGTAATACGAAAAACTGGATTGAAGTTTGGGAAAATTTTTAAGGTTTCCCTTGTTTGATCGACTAATTCCTTGGGCCCTATGATACCGATTTTAATTTCTGACGTATCTTGCATATCTGCCAATGGTCTTGCCCCCTTAAATTCATAGCATGTAGGTAATGTCTTTTAATGTGATATTGAATTCATCATAGTTAGAAAATTCAAATATGTCAAAACATTAATGATTCCAATGTCTTTCGGCTTAATCTACTTTTACTTATTTAAGGACACTATTAGGACATTTCTTTTAATAAATGGGTTAATAACGATAAAAATACATCACTTGGAGTGAAGAACATGAGAACTCTTGAAGAGTTAGAAGAATTTATGACGAGGCCCTCAACACAGTTAGTTGAAGACATGAAAACTATCGATGGCGATTTATTGATTCTTGGTGTTGGTGGGAAAATGGGTCCAACATTAGCGAAAATGGCCAAAAGAGCTATTCATGAAGCAGGCATTACGAAAAAGGTGATTGGTGCTTCTCGTTTCTCATCGGGTACTTTAAAACAAGAATTAGAGGACTTTGGTATCGAAACGATAGCAGTAGATCTTTTGAAAGATGAAGAATTACAGACCTTGCCTGACGTCAAAAACGTCATTTTTATGGCAGGAAATAAGTTTGGCACATCGGGGAATGAACATTTTACATGGGCGATGAATGCTTATCTGCCAGGAAGAGTTGCTGAAAAGTATAAGAATTCTCGCATTGTGGCTTTTTCCTCAGGAAATGTATACCCATTGACAAATGTCGTTAACGGTAATTGTTCGGAAGACACTAGTCCAGGACCTATCGGTGAATATGCACAGTCTTGTTTAGGCAGAGAACGTGTACTGACGAATTTTGCAGTAACGAATAATACACCCACGGTACTGTTCCGCTTAAATTATGCGATTGACATGAGATATGGCGTGTTACTTGAAATTGCTAAACAAGTATTAGCTGGTAATCCAATTGATCTTACAATGGGCAGCGTGAATGTAATTTGGCAGGGCGATGCGAATGAATATGCACTACGTTCATTAATGCATTGTCAAACTCCTCCGAAAATCTTAAATGTGACGGGTCCAGAGACACTTTCCGTTCGATGGTTAGCAGAGGAATTCGGCAAACGGTTTGATAAGTTCCCTCAGTTTGTTAATGAAGAACAACCAACATCCTTGTTAAATAATGCGACAAAGTCACATCAAATGTTTGGGTATCCGAAGGTGACTCTCCAACAGATGCTCGATATGACAGCGGAATGGTTACTAAATAAAGGGGATACGTATAACAAACCCACCCATTTCCAAGAGCGTAAAGGAGCGTATTAAATGTTAAACCCGGAAGTGAAAAAACACTTACTTGAAGGAACAGTTATCCCTGCCCACCCTTTAGCGCTGACGGAGAATCGCCAGCTTGATGAAAAAGGGCAACGAGCATTAACAAGGTATTATATCGCTGCTGGAGTTGGTGGAGTTGCGGTTGGTGTCCATACGACTCAATTCGAAATACGCGATCCTCAATTTAATTTATATGAAAAAGTATTGTCATTAGCCATGGAAGAAATGAAAAACGCTCAGGTACCGGAGTCTTTTATCAAAATTGGAGGAATCAGTGGTCCACTTGAGCAAGCAATCAAAGAAGCAAGGTTTTTACAGGAAATAGGATATGATCTTGGTTTGTTAAGTATGGGGGGATTACAAGACTCTACGGAAGAAGAGTTAATTACTCGTACTAAGAAAATTGCGGAAATCATACCGGTTATCGGCTTTTATTTACAGCCTGCAGTTGGAGGGCGCATCCTTTCATTTGGTTTTTGGAAGCAGATTGCTGAAATTCCAAACGTTCACGCCATAAAAGTGGCTCCTTTCAATCGCTATCAAACCTTTGATGTTATTCGAGCGGTATGTCACTCAAGTCGAAATGAAGACATCGCTATTTATACAGGAAATGACGATAACATCATCAATGATTTATTAACGACTTATCGAATTGATGTGGATGGGAAAAAGGTGGAAAAGCGAATTATCGGAGGGTTACTCGGACATTGGTCGGTGTGGACGAAAACAACAGTAGATATTTTCCAGACAGTAAAAGAGACTTTAACACATGGTGAAATTCCGAGTGAGTTATTAACACTCGGACAAGAAATCACCGATGCAAATGCCGCATTTTTCGATCCAAATAACCAATTTAAAGGAAGTATAGCAGGTATTAACGAAGTATTGGCAAGACAAGGAATTCTTCAAGGGAATTGGTGTTTGTTAGATAAGGAAAAATTAAGTCCCAACCAAAGTGAAGAAATTGATCGTGTATATGCGGCATACCCGCATCTGAACGACGACGAATTTGTAAAAGAGAATTTAGAAAAATGGTTTAACTAGTTAGGAGCGAACTAAATGAAGTCAATAGTTGCATGTAATCAAGTAGCTCATATTAAGGACTACGAAAACCCAGAAATAAAACCATCATACTTACTGATTAAGACTCTTTACTCAGCTGTTTCTCCAGGAACCGAGAATACCTTAATTTCCATAAGTGGTGATCATGATATTCCACTGGGATATAGTGCTGTCGGAGTAGTAGAAGAGTGTGGTGAACAAATAACTGATTACCAAGTTGGTGATATAGTGGCTTGCTACGGAGCACCTTATGTTGGCCATTCAGAGTACTTGGCCGTACCATCCACATTATGTGCAAAAGTTCCAGACAGTGTTAATCCTAAGGAAGCAGCTCTTGCAGGTATCGGAGCCATTGCGATTCATGCATTGCGAGTAGCCAAACTTCAATTCGGAGAAACGGTTGTAATTGTAGGATTGGGTTTATTAGGTCAAATGATTGCGAAAATTGCCAATGCAGCTGCCTATAACGTGATTGCCTTTGATCTTCTGCCGGAGCGAATCGCCTTGTTGCAAGAAGATGCCATTTCTGCATTCACACAGCTTTCAGACATGGAAAGTGAAGTGAAAAAAGCGACAAATGGCCAAGGTGCAGATGCAGTTCTATTATGTGCCGGAGGGGAAAAATCGCCACTTACTCAGCAGTGTCTAAACTGGATTCGAAATCAAGGGAGAGTGGTGATCGTTGGTGATATTGAACCCGATTTTCCTCGCAATCTAATGTTTGCGAAAGAAGCTCAAATTCTGATTTCGCGAGCCGGTGGACCAGGACGTTATGATCCGCTCTACGAAAAGCAGGCAACAGATTATCCATATGGCTATATCAGATGGACAGAAGGTAGAAATGTTAAAGAATACATTCGATTGGTACATGACAAGCGAATTGATGTTCAGTCATTTTTAAGCGATGAGGTCGATTTTGATGAAGCACCTTCCGCTTATGAAGAGTTGAAAACGAATATGTCACAATCACTCACGAAAATTTTTCGTTATAACTGAAATTTAGCAATAGGGGGCTGGAGAGATGTTAAAAGTTGGTGTGATAGGTGGGGGCTCGATTTCAGAGTTTCATATTAAACCTTATTTAAAAAACGAAGCTGTCGAATTAGTAGCAATGTGTGACAGTAACGAGCAACGATTAAAAAAAGCAGGTGAACGGTATGGAGTTAGTCATCTATACCTTAATTATAAAGAAATGATGCAAAATCCTGATATCGATGCCATAAGTATTTGCACATGGAACAATACACATGCGGAAATTGCGATTGCTGCACTTGATGCAGGAAAGCATGTCTTAGTTGAAAAACCATTAAGTATATCGGTAGAGGAAGCATTGGCTGTCGAAGAAGCTGTAAAACGATCCGGTAAAATACTTCAAATTGGATTTGTAAGACGTCACGGCACCAATACGAAGCTGTTAAAAAAGTTTATTGATCAAGATGAGTTAGGCCATATTTATTATGCAAAAGCGACCTGTCTAAGAAGACTTGGTAATCCCGGTGGATGGTTTAGCAATCAATCCAAATCAGGCGGGGGTCCGTTGATGGATTTAGGTGTACACATGATTGATATTTGTTGGTACATGATGGGGAAACCGCGACCAGTATCCGTTAGTGGAAACACGTATTCAAAACTAGGCAATCGTAACAATATTGAAAACCTATCTTTCTATAAGGCAGCAGATTATGATGCTTCTCTAAATGATGTGGAAGATTTGGCTAACGCTCTTATTCGCTTCGAAAACGGAGCTTCCTTATACGTTGATGTAAGCTTTACACTTCAAGCAAAAGAGGACGAATTGTATGTGAAATTGTTTGGGGATAAAGGCGGAGCAGAAATTGAGCCAGAGTTAGTGATGGTTACGGAGAAAAACAATACGATATTAAATGTTACGCCTCAAGTGGACAACTTAAGTTTTGATTTTGAACAAGCCTTCACAAACGAAATTAATCATTTCGTAGAATGCTGTATAGAAGGAAAAGAACCTTTGGCTCCTGTTGCAGATGGTGTTGAGGTCATGAAGATGTTATGTGCCATTTATGAATCTGCGAAAACAAACAAAGAGGTTTATTTATAAATGGAAACAACTCATACAGATTTATTTATTGCAGGTGGAGGTCTTGGAGGTTGTGCTGCAGCATTATCAGCATGTGCAAACGGGTTACAAGTTGTCATGACGGAAGAAACGGATTGGATTGGTGGCCAAGTCACTTCTCAAGGTGTACCCCCCGATGAGCATCAGTGGATTGAGAATTTTGGGTCAACTAGACGATATCGGGAATATCGAGAAAAAGTTCGGCAATGGTATTTAGAGAACATGAATGTTAACGACAAGAAGTCGCTTTTTAATCCAGGCAATGGTCTGGTCAGCAATATTTGTCATGATCCACGAGTTAGTCTGCATGTTTTACAAGACATGCTCATGCCCTATGTCTTAACAGGACAATTAACCATCAAGTTAAATACTGTAGTTAGTGAAATAAAGCGAGAAGGTAGAACCCTTCATAGCGCGTTAATCCATAACTTGACCGCAAATAAAGAAACAAGAATGACGGCGTGTTATTTTATTGATGCAACGGAAGCTGGCGACGTTCTTCCGCTAGCAGAACTTGAGTATGTAGTAGGGGCTGAAGCAAAGAGCGATACGAATGAACCACATGCGTTAGAAGTTGCGGACCCTCAAGATATCCAGGCAATCACGCACGTGCTAGCCATGGAATATCGAGAACATGAGGATCACACAATCGAAGAGCCTGAAATGTACATCTTTTGGCGAGATTTTCATCCATCGATTTGGCCGGATAAGTATTTAAGTTTTTATGCACCTCATCCTATTACAAAAGAGAAGCGGGAATATACGCTTTTCCGTCAAGAAACTGGATTTCCCCTTTGGGATTACCGACGCATTTTTGATTGTGAGCAGTTCAATTCATGGGTATATGCAGGAGATCTTAGCCTTATGAATTGGCCGCAAAGCGATTACTTCTTAGGCAATATTTATGATGTTTCTGAGCAAGACAAGAAAAAGCATTTGTATCAAGCCAAACAACTGAGTTTATCCCTTTTCTATTGGCTACAAACAGAAGCGCCAAGACCTGACGGTGGAAAAGGTTACCCGGGACTGAAGCTTCGAAAAGATGTGTTTCAAACAGAAGATGGGTTAGCGAAGGCTGCCTATATTCGAGAGTCCAGACGAATTAATGCCGAATATACAGTTGTAGAGCAAGATGTCTCACCAGAATTTAATGAGGCTCGAACAGGCAAGTTTTACGAAGATCGGGTTGGTCTTGGTTCTTATAGTATCGATTTACATCCGAGTATGGCAGGTAAAACGTATTTAGATATTCCGGCATTGCCGTATCATATTCCGTTGGGCGCTCTAATTCCAAAAGATGCGGAAAATTTATTAGCAGGATGTAAAAATATAGGCACCACACATATTACTAATGGTTGCTATCGCCTCCATCCGACTGAATGGAATATTGGAGAAGCCTGTGGAGCACTAGTGGCTTTTTGTATAAAAACAGAAGCATCACCAAAAGAAGTTCGTGAAAGTAAGGAGCTATTGCAAACCTTTCAAAATGAGCTCCGAGAAGATGGCTTTCAATTAGAATGGCCACAAGAATTTTATGAAAAACGATAGGGGATTATCGAAATGGGAAGACGTGTAGGTGATTTAAGTCTAGAAGAATTAAACATGTATCGACCACCATTATCTACGAAGCCCGCTGATTTTGATGCGTTTTGGAAAAATCAAATTCAATCAATTGAACATATGAGCCCGACTGTTGAGGTTAGTTTTAGGGAGTATCCTGTACCAAGTGTTGAAGTGGCGGATATTACATTTGAGAGTTGGGACGGTACAATTTTGAAAGGGATTCTTGTGAAACCTAGAAACGTGACGGCATGTCCCGTCATTCATAGTTTCCATGGATACACTGGGTCTCGTGGTCTACCAATAGATTACTTGAAATGGACGAGCTTAGGAGTCGCAGTCTATGCATTTGATGTGCGTGGTCAAGGAGAGTCTCCTGACCATGCAAGATATCCGAATGGAAGCAGGACGCCGGGATGGATGTTAGATGGAATTTTAAATTCGGAATCTTATTATTATACGAATGTTTACAAGGATATTTGGATGCAATTCAATTGGATTGTTTCCGAAGATTCTCCTGTAAACCATACGAAAATCGCTTTAGCAGGCTCATCACAAGGCGGTGGATTGGCACTTAGCTTGGCGGGGCTTGTTCAAAATGTGGATGCAGTGATTGCTGATTATCCTTTTCTGGCGCATTTTGAACGTGCCCTCAAAATTGCTCCGGCGGGTCCCTATCTGGAAATCGTCAATTATTTTAAAGTGTCCGATCCCCAATATAAAACATATGAAATCGCCATGCGTACGCTTGGATACATTGACTGTGTACATTTTTGTGGAGACATTCCCTTTCCTACATTAATGCAAATTGGTCTCGAAGATGACGTAACGCCACCATCCACCGTCTTTGCAGCCTATCATCATCTATCGTCTAAAGACAAAAAGATAGAGGTATACCCGCAGTTTAGTCATGAAACGAATCCCTTTCATGAAGAAAAAAAACTGGCATTTATCATGAAATACCTGATTGATTCCATGTAAAGAGAAGGTGATTAAATGAAAATTAGTGTAAGTATGTATAGCTTATCCTCCACTATCAAAAAAGAAAACTGGACCATTGCTGATTTTATCCATTATGCCAAGAGTATTTCTCTTGACGGAGTGGAGTTGCTGGATATGTATTGGCCGAACGATGAAGATGTACAATCTGAAGTCGAGAAAGTTAAACATGTCTTAAATGAAACGGGTCTGCATGTGTCCGCATATGATGTTTCCAATAATTTTGTGAAAGAATCTCCTGAAGAACGAATGAAAGAAGTAGAAAAAGTCTTAGATGGAATACACATTGCGAAACAATTAGGGGCACCGGTAGTTCGAGTATTTTGTGGGGATGTCCATGGTGACATTACATTTGATGATGGTTCTGAATGGATTATTGAGAGCCTAAAACTTTGTGTAGAAAGAGCGGAACAAGAGAATATCCTATTAGCTATTGAAAACCATGGGTTATTAGCTGGGAAGAGCGAAATGATTGATCATATTATTCAAGCTGTGAACAGTCCATTCGTAAAAAGTACATTTGATACCGGGAACTTTTTACTCGTGCATGAATCTCCTTTAGAAGCATTTAATCGCTTAAAAGGTGATATCGTTCATGTACATTTCAAAGATTTTCGTGAAAAAGAAGATCATGAATCACTTCGAGGCTTTCGATCAACAGAAGGTAAGGAACTGATCGGTACTGTACCAGGGGACGGGTTGGTCAATCTCGATATAATCATTCAAGGTCTAAAGGAATTAGACTATGACGGTTGGTTATCGATTGAATATGAAGGTCATGATGATGCGAAGCTCGCAAATGAAGAAGCGGTAAATCGCTTAAGAAATATATTGGGATAGGAGGTTGGATAAGATGACTATCGTATTAGTGGAAAGTCTAGACAAATTAGACAAACGAAAAACGGTAATGAATAAAGAAACAATAAGCTCTTTTGACGAAATAAAAGAGAATAAAGACGAGAATTTCGCTTTTGTAATGGAAGCTACTGAAGATAATGTCCGAAGTGTAACTAAGCATACTGATCGTGTTTTTCTTCCGTCTAAGTCTCTAATGACTTTTAATTCAGCAGTGGATTGTTACGTTTATTTTGATTTAGAAAGCTATCCATTTTTCCAGAAGTTCAAAAAACTCATGGGGCAGCTACAACAATTGAAAGGGGTACTTCGTTTTAGACGAACGATGCTTGAAGAAAACCAGGCGCTCGTCTTATCAGATTTATATGTTCTCTCTTCTATTTTTGGAGGCCTTGAATCCGTTCATATCAAACAGTCGAAACGACAATCAGGCTCTTTTCATATGATTATGCTGGTGAATTTCGGAAAAGGGATCATGTCACATATTGAGTATACAGTCGCTAATGAAGAGCGAATTGAGCTTGAGTTAAGTGGAATTAAATCGATTGTCGAATTTAATAGTGACCACATGAAGCCGATACAACCTGAAAGTAAAACGAGTTTACCATTAAGCTACTCTGTAGATGATATTATCGCCTCCGCACGAAAAGTGGATGACAATATGTTGAAGAGTCTACATGCTATTCGAGAATTGATAGAAGGGAGGGTCTCTGTATGAAAATAGGGATGATGAGCTTTGCACATATGCACGCCTACAGTTATGCAGATAGCATAATGCAAATTCCTGGTGTTGAACTCGTGGCAATTTTCGATGAAGATCAAGGTCGTAGAAGTGAATTGGCGAAAGTATATAAAACTACTTGTTACAGTGATCAATCCGAATTTCTAAAACTGGATTTGGATGCTGTCATTATTTGTAGTGAGAATAGTCGTCACAAGGAAATGGTAATCAATGCGGCAAATGCGAAAAAACATATTTTATGCGAAAAACCAATTGCGACAAATTTGAAGGATGCAGAAGAAATGATTCGGGTATGCGAAGACAACCAAGTTATTTTGCAGGTTGCCTATCCTGTAAGATTCAGTTCACCTATTCAACAAATAAAAGAAATGGTGGATCACGGAGAGTTAGGGGAAATTGTCGCTTTTCGAACAACGAATCGTGGACAAAACCCAGGTGGATGGTTTATCGAAGAACAACTATCAGGCGGCGGGGCTGTCCTCGATCATACCGTTCATATGGTCGACATCATGCGATGGTTATTAAATGAAGAAGTAACGGAAGTTCATGCAATGGTTGATTCGTATTTCCATCAAGTGGAAATTGATGATGCTGGACTTTTGACGCTTGAATTTAACAATGGCGTGATAGCTTCCCACGATGCAAGTTGGTCACGTTTTGCTGAGTATCCAATGTGGGGTGACGTGACGATTGAAGTTATCGGAACGAAGCAAACGGTGAAAGTCGATGCTTTTGCGGAACATCTGCGAGTATTTTCCAACAAAGATAAATCGCTAGAACATCATTTTTTCGGTAATGATATGGACTTTGGCTTAATCCTCGATTTTATTGACTGTGTCAAAGTAGGGCGAGCGCCATCAATTACAGGTTTTGATGGATTAAAGTCTTTAGAAGTAGCACTGGCAGCTTATGAATCAAGTAAATTAAGAAAGACAATTTGTTTATAAATCGCTACTGATGATTTCCGTTACATGCAGACGCTTTCCGCGGGCGGTCCGGGAGCCTCGCGTGAAAAACTTGTGCTCCTGCGGTTACTCGTCGCAAACGAGTTGTTGAGACCAACTCGTTTACTGCGAGGTCTAGTTTGGACACGCTTACCCGGCGCCTTCTACTACAATCATTCTAGTGAAAAAGTATATGAGATAGCTTTCGATTTAGTGATATGTAGCAAAACAGTGAAGACTCCAGCGGGAATAGCGAAGTGCAGAAATCCACTCGGACGTTAAGTCCGAGTTAGTTCGGCGCAAGCCCGCGGAAAGCATAACTGTTTTGCGGAATATCAACAGCAACAGTTAATATAGCCAATAAAAAAGAAGGAATCAGCCCCGTACCGCGGGCGTTCCTTTGTTTGCCTCCGGAGTCGCCGCCTTTCACTATAATCATTTTCAGTTTAATAATCAAAACTACAGAGCTTAATAAATAGTAGAGATAAAAAACTTGATTCTGTGTGAAAAAAATCCTCTAGTTGGGAAGGTGCTACTAACGTGTATAACATTCATTACAGCCAAACTGATGAGACCATTTTATTTGCAGTAGAAGAATTAAGGAGACTCATATTACAAGCAGGCTACGAAGCGTCCCCCCAGCTCCAATCCGAATGGAGTAATCATAAGAAACAACTTCCGAGAATTAACTTGATAACAGCAAGTGACTATCAAAAAGTTAAAAATCATAAAGAAATTCTTTTAATTCAAAAGGATGGATTCGCTATTGTACGTTCTTCTAAAGATACATGGATTATTGGAAATGAACCACGCGCTCTTTTATACGGCGCCTATTCCTATATGAAACAACAATTTGGCTATCGTTTTGTCATGTTGGATTCTGAAGAATATGGTGAACCTCCACTTACAGAAAATCTTTATATCCACGAACCGATGTTTACTAGAAGAGGAACAATTATCGAGACGATAAATAATCCGACGTATATTAATTCTCTCATTGATTGGGGAGTGAAGAATGGCCAAAATGAGTGCTTTTTCACATTCTTTTTATGGGATGAGTTGAAACCGCATATTACGGATGCTTTAAAAAAACGTGGAGTTCAAGTGACTCTCGGCGGTCATAGTTTAAGCTACTTATTGCGTGGTTTAATACCTGTAGAAAATGAATCGAATTCTCATCCTGTGAAAAACCTTACATTCTTTTCGGAGCATTCTCCATTACAACAACAAGTAATTGAACGAATCGTAGCTATTTGTCAGGAAAATGAAGTAGTGACTAGGATTTCTTTGTGGCCAGAAGATATCGGAGTTGATCGGAAAACTTCTGTTGAATTTCTACAGAATTATATTCGTTTTACTGAGAAATTGAGAGAAGCATTTGTGAAGCAAAAGATGGCTATTGAAGTAGAGTATATCGTCTACAATGCAGGGTTAGCTTGGAATATGCTTGAACGAGATGGCACAAAAGCTTCAAGTCAAGTCGATGGACTCTATGCATACTGGGGAAGAGATTATTCAACTGGCATTCATAGCGAAGAACCAAATCAACAGCGTGCGTACAACACATTACAAGATTGGCGCACTAGAATTGCAGAGAAAGGTCGAACGCTCACGGTCTTAGAATATTATAGTGATCATTTTATGTTAAGTGAACTGTTCCCGCCGCTGATGAACAGAATTGAACAAGATTTGAAAGAGTATAAACAACTCGGCGTCTCTGGCGTCTTGAATTTAATTGTTCCTATTCACAAGAAACCGCATGATCCTGATCAAAAATGGACCTATCCGTGGAAATGGATTCATCACATGAACAACTATGTTTACTTAAGGTTGGCTTGGGGTGAGAGTTTCGAAACCGTAATGGAAGAATACTTTGATTTGTTTGATCAAGAGAGAGAATCGTTTCATCAAATGCTTCGCACCTTGGAAAAACTTATTGCGGCACACACGAAATGGAATGTTCCTCTTTTTCCAGCGAGAGTCGTGGATCCCGAAAAGGTAAAAAAAGCTAACGATATAGCACAGATTGTAGAAGATTTACGTCAAATACAAGACTATGTATCGAGCTTGGATTTGACGCAGATAGAATCTCTATTACCTCTCCATCATGAAGACCAATTTTTTTCATTAACACCTAACGAAATGATGTTGGTGTACGTCTATTATGTAAAAACATTTTCTGAGACCTATTTAGCAGAATGGGAGTCGAAGCTTCACTGACCACATGAATAAAAGAATGGAGGTCTTTCAATGGATTATAGTCAGCTCCACTATTATGTCCCTTCATTAAAGCTGGAACAACCATCTTCGATTGCAAAGGACGTTATTATTTATGGGGGTACACCCGCAGGTATAACAGCAGCCGTACAAGTTAAAAAGTCAGGACTTTCAGTTGCTATTGTTGAATTTAGTCAACAAATTGGCGGGATGACAACTAGTGGTTTAGGTGCAACAGATCTCGGTGCAGAGGATGCAATTGGAGGTTTGTCGAGAACATTTTATCAGGAAATTGCTGCTTACTACGGAAAAGAAAAGGAATGGACATTTGAACCTAAAGCTGCTCAGTATGTGTTTAATCAATGGATTAAACAATACGACATTTGTGTATATGTGAATCAACATCTAGAAGAAGTCGTGAAAGTGGATCAAAAGATTACGGAGCTTGTTATGGAGGATGGTACTCGATATAAAGGAAACGTGTTTATTGATTGTAGCTACGAAGGAGATGTTTTAGCACGTGCAGGCATTTCTTATTATGTGGGACGAGAGTCTAATTCTACGTATCATGAAATCTATAATGGAATTCAGTTTGGAGCCCCACATCACAAATTCGAGAAATGGATTGACCCTTATATAGTAGAAGGTCAATCTGAAAGTGGCTTGTTACCTGGGCTAACGGAAGAAGATAAGTCGGAATTAGGACATCAAGGACAAGGTGACCATCGAATACAAGCATACAATTTCAGAATCTGTTTGACGAAGGATGAGGAGAATCGAATTCCATTTCCTAAACCTCCGCAGTATGATGCGGAAAGATATCGTCTCCTACTGCGCTATATCCAGGAGGGTGTATGGGACGCAATGAAGCTTCACAAAATGCTTCCAAATGGCAAATCAGATTTGAATAACTATGGTGCGATTTCTACTGATTACATAGGGATGAACTACGACTGGCCTGAAGGTAGCTACGAAAGACGCGAAGAGATTTTTCAGGATCATTTCAACTATGACCTAGGCATGTTGTACTTTTTAGCAAATGATTCTCGCGTACCTCCTACAATTCGTGAAGAAGTAGTAGCCTGGGGCTTGCCGAAAGATGAGTTTATGGAAACGGGGCATTGGCCGCATCAGCTGTATATTCGCGAAGCCAGAAGAATGATTTCCGACTATGTAATGACAGATCGTAACTGTTTGCACCAATCTTTTGTTGATGATTCTATCGGGTTGGCTTCATTCCATATGGATTCCCATAACTGTCGCAGAGTTGTTATTGATGGAAGATGTGTCAATGAAGGAGATGTTCAAGTGGCGATATCGCCTTTTGAAATATCATATCGGTCAATTCGTCCAACTTCACAAGAATGTACCAATCTGCTTGTTCCAGTTTGTTTATCGAGTTCACATATCGCGTATGGTTCAATCCGTATGGAACCAGTGTTTATGATTC
Organism: Paenisporosarcina sp.; assembly: GCF_049671445.1. GTDB lineage: Bacteria > Bacillota > Bacilli > Bacillales_A > Planococcaceae > Paenisporosarcina. Next base: position 18,802 of record NZ_JBATUX010000018.1, read on the forward strand.
TCGGACAGTCAGCGGGAATAGCCGCTGTTCTAGCAATCCAACATGACACTACTGTCCAAAACATTCCTTACGAAGATTTACAGCAAGCATTATTAGATGCTAATCAAGTACTCCATTGGAGCCAAGACATGAAAGATGATCCTATTAAGAGAATGGAAGAAACTTTCGGTGGTTAAACCGAATAGAATATTGACCATGAAAAAAGCCCACCGATAAAATGGGCTTATGTTTTATCGAATACGATTTTCTGTTTCTTTATCGAAGAAATGTGCTTTTGTTAGATCAAACGAAAGAGGCATCACTGTCTCAGGTTCAGCTGTAGCATCTGCATGTATACGGGCTACAAATGGTTGACCTTCAAGAGAAGAATACAACATGAGCTCAGCACCTGTTAGTTCAGATACTTCTACTTTCGAATCTATTGTTGTATCTGGGAAACGAGCAAGAGCATCTAAATCACCATATATATGTTCAGGTCTCAAACCAAGAATAAGGTCTTTCCCATTGTATCCTTGAGCGTCTAATAGAGTGAGTTTATCTTGTGAAACTTTCAGAGAAACTTGGCCAATAGTAAAGTGACCATCTACTAGTTTTCCTTCGAAGAAATTCATAGCAGGAGATCCAATGAACCCCCCAACAAAGACATTATCGGGATTTTCATAAACCTCTTTTGGAGATCCTATTTGTTGGATGAAACCATCTTTCATTACGACAAGGCGAGTTGCCATCGTCATAGCTTCTGTTTGGTCATGTGTCACATATACGGTGGTTGTTTTTAATCTTAGATGCAATTTAGCAATTTCAGCACGCATCTGCACTCGTAATTTTGCATCTAAGTTTGATAAAGGTTCATCCATTAAAAAGAGTTTAGCATCACGTACAATTGCACGTCCAAGAGCTACTCGTTGACGTTGTCCGCCAGATAATGCTTTTGGTTTCTTCTCTAAATAATTTTGTAAACCTAGAATCTCAGCAGCGTTTTGAACGCGGTCATCAATCTCTTTTTTAGGAAATTTTCGAAGTTTTAATCCGAATGCCATATTCTCGTAGACAGACATGTGTGGATATAGAGCATAGTTTTGGAAAACCATGGCGATATCACGATCTTTAGAAGCCACGTCATTGACTACTTTTCCTTCAATGCGAAATTCACCAGATGTGATTTCTTCAAGTCCAGCAATCATGCGAAGAGTCGTTGATTTTCCGCAACCTGATGGGCCTACTAAAACAATGAATTCTTGATCCTCTATATGTAAGTTGAAATCAGAGACTGCGGTGTACTTGCCGTCATAGACCTTGTTTATGTTTTCTAGCACGAATTTACTCATACAAACACCCCTTTGAAATGATTACTTGTATCTTAACAATAGGGGTGGAGGGAGGGTATGGACGATGTGCACAATATTTAACATTTCACTTAGTGCATGTTGGATTAATACTTCTCCCCAATTAAGCTTGCGCAATAAGCAACTAGTGCTCCATCAAATTGACGCACCGGGATTCCTGTAATGTTGTGAAATTTAGCCAAACGATACTGAAGAGTATTTCTATGAATATGGAGCTTCTTTGCTGTAATAGATGCATTGAATCCATTTTCGAAAAAAAGCTGAACCGTCTGCAGAAGTTCTAAATCATAATCAATGGGAATTAATATTTCTTTAACAAGCACATGTTTCATCTCTTCAGACATTTCCTTGATGAGATGAAACGGAAAAGAATTCTCCATGGTATAGATTCGTTCAGCTCGGTGGTTCTCCATGCTATTGAGAAACCAATCTTTCTCTGTTGAAAAATGCTGGGGGAACTGAGAATTAACTGTCTGGAATTTTCCGATGTACAGCTTCGCTTTACTATAAAAATCGCTTTCCAGTGCAGCAATAAAGGAAGAAAAATCTTCAACAGTGCAAATATAAGTTGTTTGTTTTTCAATCAAATAGGCACTTTGAGATGAGATAAATAGAAGTTGCATGGAGTCTCCAAAAAAAGCTTGGCAAGCTTCAGCTAAATCTGCTTCGTTTACATTGTTTTCTTTGAAATATAGTTGAATAATCCGAACAGACTCTTCTTCATTTATTGGAGAAAGACCTCTAGATTCGAGAAAATGAAGCCATTTTGTTGAAGTTAAATCATTAATCGCAGAACGGGATTTGATTTCCGTGTAGATGGAAGAGAGAAGAGCATACTCTCGGTTGGATACTTCAGTTTTTCGAATGCTAATCCAAGTGTTTGTCTGTGGATTGTGGAACGTATATTCATCTTCATTTAATTTTGCTGGATATTCGGATAGTAAATGGAGAGATGGAAAGAGTGTCATCAAGTTAATAGTCACGTCAGGAATTCTCCTTTTCTATCAAACTAAATATATGTTCATTTAACCATATTAGTAATTGTAAAGGAAGGAAGTGATTAGTAGGAATAGTACGACTTGAAGTGACTGAATATTGGGATAAATTTCATTTGTGAAAGTATGATCTTATTTAAATAAAATCCACTAGGAGTGAATCATATTGAAGTCTAACTATCGATTAGTAAAGCTACTCTTTTTATCCATTATCATCTTAATCGGGAGCTTACCTGTAATGCCAGCTGCCACCTTAGCAAAAGAATATAATTTAGCTATTGAGAATTCTACTTTCGAAGAACCCAATCAAATTCCCGGTTGGAAGGTTTTGACGGGAGTGGGAACCATCTCTTCAGATAATAAGGTAGATGGAAATAACAGTATGCAGATATTTTCCCAAGAAAATTTAATTCGTTTAAAAAGTGATCGTTTTCCTATTTCAGAAGGTAATTTTGAACTTTCAGCTAAGCATTATGTGCAAAATTTTGTAGAGGGTTCAATAGATTATAAAGTCACTTTTTATGATACAGAAGGAAATATATTAGAAACAAGTCTTTATCCGGTCACTATATCTGACAATGATCAATGGGTTGATTCGGGGCTAGACGTAGTAGCACCTGAGCAAACAGCAAAGGCGGAAATTGTCGTTGAGAGTTCTGCTTCGGAGCCTTTCCTAATATTTGTTGATCAATTAGAGGTTGAAAAAACTACGGATGGACAACAACTTCAACTGACTAATAGTAGTTTTGAGGAATCTGTTGTAATTCCAGGATGGATTACATCAGGAACTTTACTGACATCTACGCCTTTTGAAGGCCCGAACCGTTTACGCTTAAAAGACTATTCAAATCTCGTTCAAACGCAAGCCAAATCGAATCGGATTCCAGTAGCTGCTAACCATAGCTATAAGGCCACAGCAGAGATGAATGTTATTACACAAAGCCACTCTGTAGAATTCGCACTTTCATTCTACGATGACAAAAATGTGTTAGTCGGTTTTAAAAACGAGTTGCATAAAGGTAAAGCTGGTCTTGGCTGGCAGGAAATTATCTTAGAAGCAGATGCGCCTGCAGAAGCAGTCACTATGCAAATATCCTTTAACTCAGGAAAAATCAGTTTAACAGATGTTTACTTTGATAATGTCTTTTTAACTGAACAGGCACCTGAACCCCCTGTCGAAGACATTTTCGAAGTTCTTGTAAACGCAGGGTTTGAAATTCCAGTTAATAGCGACGGGTCGGTGCCAGGATGGAATGTAGAAAATGGATTAACAGGAGTTACGACGAATAATTCTGTCTATCATAGTGGTAATCAAAGTCTCCATTTCAAAGACACTTCTGATCAAACAGGTCTCAGAGTCTTAAGTAATAAAATTGCTGTCGAACCAGGAGCCTCTTATTTGGCAAAAGGTATGACTCATGTAATCCAGCAATCACATAATATCGTTTTTGAAGTTCATTATTATGATAGTGAAAACAATGAACTAGTGGATGAAGTGAAGTTTGAACTGTTTGGAAATTTACCGAAAAATCAATGGGATGAAATAAAGGTTTTCACTGATGCTCCAGCTAACGCATCTTATGCAAGACTCGCCCTTTATTCAGGTGGAATTAGTCTGACGGAAACATATTTTGATGATATCTCATGGGAGTTAGCTGAAGAGGAGTTAGCATTAGATCGTGAGTATGAAACACCAGCAAATTTAGGGAAAATGGTTCAGGTCCAATTAGGACAAGCATCTGTTATTCAAGAAAATAGCAAGGGAGAAAATGAGGTCTATTACCACTCAAATGGTCTACCAGGGACATTCTCTGTTTTAGATGCTGAAACAGGTGAGATTAAATTTTCTCAAGTAATTGAAGCGACAGAGGCCTTATGGGCAATGACGGTTGGCTATGATAAAAATGTTTATTTTGCTGGAACAGCTAATGGAAAACTATATCGCTATCTACCTGAATTAAAGGTTGTTGAAGAACTAGGAGTCAATCCTTCTGATGACTGGGTATGGGATATTGAAGCTTCCGAAGACGGTAAAATATATGGGACTACCTATCCAAATGCTAGCGTCTTTGAATATGACATTGCCACTGGTCAATTCAGAAATTATGGTACTGCAAAAGAGGGACAACAATACGCGAGAGGTCTTGCTGTAAATGAAGAGTTTATTTACGTGGGAATTGGAACGACAAAACATTTGATTAAAATTAATCGAGTGACAGGTGAGAAAGAAGAAGTATTAATTGAGGGACATTCCGGTCAATCTGGCATGATTGAAAATATTACGATCATCAAAGATAAATTGTTTGTTTCGGTAGGTTCCATAACAATGCTCGTGATTGATCCGAATACAAATGAGATTCTTCATACATTTAAATATAGCAATAAAGTTTCAAATCCTTCGCCATACAATGAAAATCTTATTTATTACAAATTTGAAAATCAATTGTATCAATATGATTTTAGCCTGAACGAGTCCAAAGTTATTGAGAACATACCTTTATTACCAGACACTGTTCGAGTGAAGGATATGGAGTGGCTTACGTTAACTAGTGGAGAAATTGTCTTAGCAATGGTTACTCAGTACGGTGAGTATATGTTATTTAATCCAGAAACAAATGAGGTCAGATTTATTGCGCTTGATATTTCATCACAGGCTGTCGCTATCCAGTCACTTAAAGCAGGATTTGACGGGAAGTTATACATGGGTGGTTATCAGCGGGGAATGAGTATTTATAATCCATTCTCTCAAGAAATAGAAGTTAACCTTCCAACCTTTGCGCAACCTGAAGAAATAGGGTTTTTAAATGATAAGGTCTACTATGGAACGTATGTTGGAGCGAGAATGTATAGTTACGATCCACTTAAGGAAATTGATTTAAATTCGAATCCTTCATTTGAATATGATATTGAAGATCACCAAGATCGCCCATTTGCGATAACTTCCGGTGACAATAAATTATTTGTAGGGACGGTACCAGATTACGGCGTTCTTGGTGGTGCTCTAGCAATTTTTGATGAACAATCAGATTCGTGGTCTCAGTACCGGAACATTGTCCAAGATCAAAGTACTATTGGACTGGCTTATAAAGATGGAAAACTGTATGGGAGCACTTCTGTATGGGGTGGTTTAGGAATTAATCCGAAAGCGGAAGAGGCGAAAATTTTCGTATGGGATGTTGCAAAAGGTGAGAAAATCGATGAATTTACAGTGGATATCCCAGGCATTGATGAGACACCAAAAATGATTGGTGAAATATCATTTGGTCCTGATGGCAACCTTTGGGGTGCTGTAGATGGGACAATCTTTGCGGTGAATCCTGAAACAAAAGAAGTCGTAAAGAGCAAGGTGATTAGACCAAGTCTATACAATAGTAGCAAATGGTTACCGTACCGATTAGAGTGGGCTCCAGATGGTATGTTATATACGACGCTAGCTCGTAAACTTATAGCCATCGATCCAGAAACACTTGCTTATAAAGTTCTTGTGGAAGATTTCATGAACAACATGACTCTCGGTATTGATGGCAGTATTTACTACGCACTTGGTAATGAGTTGCATCAAATCAAAGTTCAAGAAACAGACGCGACATTAAAATCAATTGCCTTAGATGGAACTGTTATTCCATCCTTTTCACCTGGCACGACGAACTATACACTGTTTGCAGATCAAAAAGATAAATTGGAAGTACTAGCAAATCAATCTGGTGCTGATGTTGACATGGTTGATGGAGAAAATTCCACGACAATTGTTGTAACTGGTACAGATGGTAAATCTGAAAAAGAGTATACAATTACTTGGAAGCAAACATACGCAATGGATGTCAAGAATACCTTTGTAAACAAAGATGGAAAAGGAATCAATCAGTTGACAGCAAGTGAAATGATTGTTGCTGAAATAGAAGTAACCAATAAAAAAACAATCAATCAAGATATTCTCGTAATGATGGAACTTCTAAATGAAAAGGGTCAAATTGTTGATGTTTCGCGTATTTCAAGAACCATTCCGAAAAATAAGACAATGAAGATGTCTACAAAACTTAAACTTCCGGAGATGATTGAAGGATACACAGTGAAAGTAACGGCATGGGAAGGGAAAAAAGATGGTGAAAATCTAATTCCGTTATCCGATGAGTTTATAATCACTGACTAAATACTTGAGAAACCGCGTGAGAGAAACCAATCTCATTGCGGTTTCTTTTAAAAAAATTGGAAGAATAGTGTGTGTTTCAATGAAGAATAAAGGAATGATTGCCTAACGAAAGAAGGGAATACGATGAATATAATCGTACTAGAAGATTATCAAGCTATGAGCGAGCAAGCAGCAAAACTGGTTGAAGAACAAATTAAATTAAATTCACACTCTGTGCTTGGGCTATCGACAGGATCAACGCCTTTGGGTCTTTATGAATGCCTTATTAATGGATTCAAGGAGAGAGAAATATCTTATCAGCATGTGACAACCTTCAATTTAGATGAATACCTTGGTTTGGGAAAAAACCATCCGAATAGTTATCACACGTTTATAAATGAGCGATTATTTCAACATATTGATATTGAACAAGAGAATACCCATATTCCAAATGGAATGGCTTCATCGATTGAAAAGGAGTGTGTCCGTTATGAGGATTTACTCGATAATGTAGGACCTATCGATCTTCAAATTTTAGGAATCGGAACAAATGGCCATATTGGATTCAATGAGCCTGGAACTAGTGAGTTTAGTAAAACGCATGTTGTAAAATTAGATGAAACAACTCGACAAAACAATGCTCGTTTCTTTGATTCTAAAGAAGACATTCCTAACCACGCCATTACTATGGGGATTGCCTCCATTTTAAAAAGTAAACAGATTTTATTACTTGCGTCCGGTGAAAAGAAAGCTAGTGCGGTTAAACAGTTACTGAGTAAAGAGATTGATGCAAACTTTCCAGCATCTTGGTTATGGCAACATGAAAATGTCACGTTATTGGTTGACCAGGATGCATATAAATTAATTGGAAATAGGAATGGCTCTGAAGGTTATTCAACACAAAAAAATAACTAAACAGCTTATTAGGTGGAAACATCTAGCAAGCTGTTTTTATTAATTAAAACGTTTCTCCTAGGAAGTGAGAGAAATAGTTTTACTGTCTACTAAAACGAATTTATGTAAAAATAGATACTAGAATGAAATAGAAAATCTTTACAACATGAAGGGAGCCGTTTATGAAGATTCAAACCACACGTTTTGGTGAACTAGAACTAGCAGATAGCAGTGTAATCACTTTTAATAAAGGGATTCCAGGATTTGAGGAGTCTAAGAAGTATGTATTAATTCCCGCGGATGATAAAGGAGAAACACCATTCTTCTTCTTGCAATCGATAGATATTGAAGAAGTGAATTTCTTTTTGGTCGATCCTTTCTCGTTTTTTAAGGAATACGACGTTAAACTTGAAGAGCAAATGGTGGAACGCCTTGAATTAGAGAATCCTACCGATGCACTCGTCTTAACAACAGTGACAGCTAATGGCAAAATACAAGATGCGACCACTAACTTAAAAGCACCTATTATCATCAATAATAACAAGCAACTAGGTATGCAGATTGTACTGGATAATAAAGACTATAAGATTAGGCAGCCATTATTCCAACACAGTGAAAAAGCTGTAGCAAGGCAGGTGTAGCATATGTTAGTGCTTGGAAGAAAAAAAGGTGAATCCATCATTATTGATGACAACATTGAAATTATCGTTACTGCCATTGAAGGAGATACGATAAAACTCGGTTTTAAAGCACCAAAGCATATAACCATTCACCGGAAAGAAATATATTTGGAGATTCAAGAAGAGAATCGACTCGCGACTTCAAATGTTATAAATTTGAGTGATTTCTTGAATATGAAACAGTAATTTCAATGTAAAACCTGCAGATAACTTGTAGGTTTTTTATTTTTTAAAAATTAATAGAAATATTTTCAAAAAACGCTAAACATTTGTTGAGAGCCTCCGATATAAATACTGTAAGGAAGTTCAAACGGATTTGAACTCTTGCAAAAAAACAAAAAACATTACACGGAGGTAATACAAAATGATTATCAATAACAACATCGCAGCACTTAACACTCACCGCCAAATGGGCCAAGTGAGCGGCAACGCAGCTAACTCAATGGAAAAACTTTCTTCAGGTATGCGCATCAACCGTGGTGCAGACGACGCAGCTGGTCTTTCAATCTCTGAAAAAATGCGCGGACAAATTCGCGGTCTTGAACAAGCTTCTAAAAACTCGCAAGATGCAGTTTCTTTGATCCAAACAGCTGATGGCGCTTTGAACGAAACACATGCAGTACTTCAACGTATGCGTGAATTGACTGTTCAAGCAGCAAGTGATACTAACAATACTGCTGAAAGAACAGCTATCGGTGGAGAACTTGAACAGTTGACTGCAACAATTCAAGATATTGCAGACACTACTCAATTCAATGGTCAAAAATTGCTTGACGCATCTGCTGGTACAGCGGGTGTATTGACAATCCAAAGTGGAGCTAATTCTGCAGAAACATTGGATCTTGATTTGACTAATGTAGATTTGACTGCAACTTTGACTGCTCTTGGTACTGTTGATGTAACTGATGCTACAACTTCAGCTGCTGCTTTGACAGTTTTAGATGCAGCAATCCAAACTGTTTCTGACGGACGTGGATACACTGGTGCTGTTCAAAACCGTTTAGACTACACAATCAACAACCTAAACGCAAGTGCTGAAAACACACAAGCTGCAGAATCACGCATTAGAGACGTCGATATGGCGAAAGAGATGATGAACTTAACTAAGAACAACATCTTGACTCAAGCTTCTCAAGCTATGCTTTCACAAGCTAACCAAGCACCACAAGCTGTACTTCAATTGCTTCGTTAATTTTTAATTATAAGTAAATGATGTGAAAAATAAGAGACTCTAGTTACTTGGGGGTCTCTTATTTTTCTGTTTAAACATTTGAAATGCCAATTAATTTAAGTTGTTTATTTGCTTTCTAAATAGGTATAAAGGGGGGTCAAAATAGATGAAGAAATATAGTCTTATTTCAATGTTATTAAGTATTTTGCTAGTACTTCAGTTCGTATTGCCTGCTGCAAGTGTTTTTGCAGCATCTTTAGAAGCACCGGAAGGTGTAACAGTCAGTGTTAGTAATGGGAACTATCTTCTTTTAAAGTGGAATGAAGTTTCTTATGCTCAAAAATACAATGTTTATTTAGTCCAAGATGGAGAAAAAACGATTGTTGGTTCTTCTACTAGAGAATCCTTCAGCTATTCAAATAAACCTGAAGGAAATTATACTTTCGAGGTAACTGCATTTAGTACAAGCATAGGTGAATCAGCACATTCGGCACCAGTTGAAATTACATTAGTGCATCCTGATATGGCTCCGCCATCAGAATTGAATTCAGTTATTTACAACGGCAACGATATCAATTTGAAATGGAAAGCTGCCGAATTTGCCGATAGCTATAACATCTATCAGGTTGAAAATGGCGTTAAGAAGTTAGTAATAAACACGTCAAACTTAAGTCGGACATTCAGCAATATGGCGGCAGGCGAATACACTTATGAAGTTGCATCAGTCAGCAACCGTTTTGGGGAATCTGCGACAACGGTCCGAACAGCTTTAACTTTAGTTCATCCCATCATGTCAGCCCCAAGCGATTTGACATTGAACGTTTGGAATGGTAATGATATTAACTTGAAATGGGTAGAAGTTGAATTTGCGACTGCTTATAACATCTATGAAGTAAAAGATGGCATGAAAAAACTTCTTAATACAACAGAAAATTTGTCTCGTACTTTTCCAAATAAAGCCGCTGGAAACTATAAATACGAAGTATATTCTGTTAGCAACCGATTTGGAGAATCGCAATCGGCGGTAGAGGCAGAGGTGGATTTAGTATTTCCAGAGATGGCACCTCCCGAAAGTGTTAACGTATTTGCAATGAACGGCAATGATTTATTTCTGAAATGGCCGGAAGCAACGTTTGCTACGGGTTATAATATTTATCAAATCGATAATGGCGTGAAAAAGCTCTTGTATACGACAGACCGTACAAGTCGCTCTTTTGCAAACCTTCCTGCAGGGGATTACCAATACGAAGTCACTTCGTTCAGCGACCGTTTTGGCGAATCCAAGACTGGGAGCGCAGTAAATTATACGCTTGTACATCCTGAATTAGCTGCACCTGAGCTAAGCATTAGTGTATTAAATGGCAACGATCTGTATTTGAAATGGAATGAAGTTGAATTTGCAACAAAATACGATATTTACCAAGTCAAAGATGGCGTAAAAGAGTTTGTGGTGACAACTGATCGCACAAGCCGTATCTTCACCAATATGCCAGAAGACTGGTACGAATTCGAAGTCACCGCAGTGAGCGAGCGTTTCGGTGAATCCGCTCCGTCAAAAGTGGAGTATACGCTCGGGCATCCTACTGTACAAAGTCCGGAGCTAAAGCTTTTATCATTCGACGAACAAACAGCGACATTAAATTGGAAAGAAATCACTGGTGCATCAGTTTACAATGTGTACGAAGTGATTAACGGTGAATATTTTCTAATCGATTCGACGGATAAACGAACTTATACAGTAAACGACATCACTGATGGTAAACATGAATATGTAGTTACTGTGACGCACAGCCGCTTTGGCGACTCGAATTACTCAAACGTAATTGCGGTTGAAATGCAAAATGATCTGACACCTCCAGTTACCTCGTCAAATGTAAGTGATACTTGGTTAAACCAAGACTTCCTAATGGAATTGACTGCAGAAGATGATAAGAGTGGAGTAGCTTCAACTTTCTATTCTTTTGATGGAGTGGATTTTAAAGAAGGCACTAACTTCACAGTAAGCGATGGCGGTATCCAAAAGATTTCATTCTACAGTACGGATCTTGCCGGAAACACAGAAGAAGTAAAAACGGCTCAAGTGAAAATCGATAAAACTGCTTCTGAAACGACTTCGAACGCAAACGGCAGCTGGTATCAGGAATTCATAGTCAAATTTACTGCTGAAGATGCACAAAGCGGAGTAGAGAAAACGTTCTACTCAGTTAACGGCTCTGAATTCACAGAAGGCGACAGCGTAATTGTAAATGAAGAAGGCATCAACACGGTGTCATTCTACAGCACAGATTTTGCTGGAAATGTGGAAGAAGTGAAGACGGCCGAAGTGAAAATCGATCAGACGGTTCCTGAAACTATTTCAAATGCGGATGCTGAATGGCATCAGGAGTTTGTAGTTGAATTGACTTCGACTGACGATAAAGCTGGCGTTGAAACGACTTTCTATTCAGTGAACGGTGCTGTATTCAAAGAAGGTCCAAGCTTTGTTGTTACAGGAGATGGCGTCAATACGATTTCATTCTACAGCGTCGATAAAGCAGGAAACATCGAAGAAGCGAAGACGGCTGAAGTGAAAATTGACAAGTCTGCTCCTGAAACGGTATCAAATGCTAACGACGAATGGCATCAGGAGTTCACGGTAGAATTGACGGCGACTGATGACAAGAGCACAGTTTCGAAAACATTATACTCTGTGAACGGTGCTGAATTTGAAGAAGGCACAAGCTTTACGATTAAAAATAATGGAATCAACAAAATTGAATTCTACAGCGTTAACCAAGCTGGCGGAGTGGAAGAAGTGAAGACGGCGGAAGTGAAAATTGACCGCACGGCTCCTGAAACAGAAGCGAGCGAGTCTGCTGACTGGCAGAAGGAAGCAGTTATTGAATTGACAGCAACTGACGACAAGAGCGGTGTCGACAAGACATTCTTCTCGGTAAACAATTCTGATTTTACAGAAGATACAAGCGTTGCTGTTACTGAAGCGGGTGTCAACGTTGTTTCTTTCTATAGCGTGGATAAAGTCGGCAACAAAGAAGAAGTGAAAACGATTGAAGTGAGCATTGATGGAATAGCTCCTGAAACGGTTTCTAACGAAGATGATCAGTGGTACCAAGAGTTCTCTGTAGAATTGACTGCGACGGACAATCATAGTGGCGTTGATAAAACATTCTACTCTGTCAATGGTTCTGAATTTGTAGAAGGCATCAACTTTACAGTCACTGACGAAGGCATCAATGTGATTTCATTCTACAGTGTTGATAATGCAGGAAACGTCGAAGAAGTGAAAACAGCAGAAGTGAAAATCGACCGCTCAGCTCCTGAAACGGTTTCAAATGCAGACGATAAATGGCATCAGGAATTTACGGTGGAATTGACAGCGACTGATGAGCATAGCGGAGTTGCACAAACGTTCTATTCATTAAATGGCTCAGAATTTGTGGAAGGCACGAGCTTTGAAGTAACAGAAGAAGGAATCAATACGATTTCATTCTATAGCGTTGATCAAGCTGGAAACGTGGAAAAAGTGAAGACAGCGGAAGTGAAAATCGATTCGGCTGCTCCAGTAACGATTTCGAACGCAGATGGCGAATGGCATCAAGAGTTTGCAGTGGAATTGACTGCAACTGACACTCAAAGCGGAATTGCTCAAACGTTTTACTCAGTAAACGGTTCTGAGTTTGCTGAAGGTACAAGCTTTACGGTGATTGAAGAAGGAATTAATACGATTTCATTCTACAGCGTTGATCACGCTGGCAATAAAGAAGAAATGAAAACGGCAGAAGTGAAGATTGATTTCTCTGCTCCTGAAACAGATTCGAACATCGAAGACAAATGGCTGAAAGAAGAATTTGCAGTTGAGTTAACTGCAACAGATATCTTAAGCGGTGTAACTTCAACTTCTTATTCAGTAAATGGTTCCGAATTTGCAGAAGGCACAAGCTTTACCGTGAGTGAAGAAGGAATCAATGATGTCCAGTTCTTCAGCACGGATATCGCTGGCAACAAAGAAGATGCTAAAACAGCACAAGTGAAAATCGACAAGACAGCTCCAAAAGTTTCATGGACGCTTGACGAAGAAGTATCACTTGGTTCGAAGTGGCCAATTACGTATGTAGCAAGTGATGCCCTATCTGGTATCGTTACTGAGAAATTGACAGTGAATGGCGAGGAAGTTGCGAATGGAGAAACGGTTTCATTCGATCAGCCAGGTGAATATAAAATTCAAGTAACAGTAACGGATCAAGCAGGATGGACAACTATATTGGAACATAAAATGACAGTTTATATTCCAATGGCTAGTTTCAAAGTAATGCCAGGTATCATTAAAGGCAATAGCGGCGTATTCTCTGTAGAAGTGAAATTGCCAAAAGGCTTTGATACAAAAGATTTCGTATTAGAATCGGTTACAATTAACGGTGTGTCAGCAATTTCTGGCAAAAATGGCTTCAGCCAACAGGCTAAAAATGGACATTTCCGTTTCAACCGCGAAGATTTCAACTGGATCGACGGCGAACAATTACTCGAATTCCGAGGTACGGTTGGCGGACACTTAGTTGTCGGCCAAGCAACTGTGGAAACAAAGAGTTCTAAGAAATAATTTGAATTAAGAAGAGTTGCATCCGTTATCGGGTGTGACTCTTCTTTTGATTCAAGTTAAAAGCTATGTTTTATATGACAGTTAACTTTTAAACAGGTAAATGATTGTAGTGAAAGTCGGCGACTTCAGCAGGAATAGCATGAGCTGAAGACCCCGCAGACAATGAGTTGTGTAAAAATTACACAACTCGTTTGCGACGAGTAACCGCAGGAGCAGAGAATTTTTGCTCGTCGAGGAGGCTGAGGCCATGCCCGCGGAAAGCGTCCGACTGTAACGGAAATCTACCACACTAAATAAAAAAAGGGAACTTCCCTAAGTCATATTTGATGACTTTAGGACAGCCCCTTTTTTATTAATCAAGCCTCCATCACCTTGCCCTTAGATTTGGACAAAGTGTTCACTGCCAGAGCAATAGCGGCAACAGCTGTTCCTATACTTGCAGCAAAAAAGCCGATTGCGTAGTTGGCAATATCCGCTTCTAATACTCGGTCATTAATTTCAAAAATCAAAAAGTACACACTGATTCCCGCACCATCAACAGCCGTTCTTTGTGACCATAACTCTATTCCTTTAATCGCCAATAAGCCAGTGAACATAAGTAGAATTACAAAAGCACCCCATCGGTAAGCCACCTTCATACATTTCCCTCCATCCATTTGATGTCTCGTGTAGTAAAGAATTCGGTATTCATCTCGGAATTCCTTCCTCTAAAACCAGTGAAACGTGACCTATGGCTTATATTTTCTAGGATTTTCATAAAATTAGGTAATGAACTAAACTTTTTTGTCACAATTAACCTATTTTAATATTCCAGGTTTTTCGTATAATGGAATCACGTTCATTTATAAAAAGGTGGTAAACGATTCATGTCTAGCCCGATTTCTTCCAATTGGTTTCAATATATGACCATGGCTTCCATGGCACAAGCATTGCCTTCTATCAATCAGCAAGGAAGCTCGCCACTTGGTGGCATGTCAAACGATAATTCAATGTTTATAATGATTTTGAATGCTGCGATGCAAAATATCCAACAGACGAACTTGCCAGAAGTTTCAATGATGAAAAATCCGATGTCACTTCAGGGGAACGGTTCATTTACGCCAATTCAAGTGATGATTAAGCAGCTTGAAACACCAGTTTCAACGAGCATCTCGCCAATCGATACACGGGAAGTGGCGACGAGTCAGAATGACACGAGTGATTTTGGCTTCAAGCCGGTACAGCTTATCAAGCTCGAGAATTCGCTTGAAGGCAAACTTAGCGGAACGGCAAATCATTTTATCAACGCTGGGAAAAAATACGACATTGATCCGACTCTTCTTTCTTCGATTGCTATACACGAAACGGGAAATGGTTCTTCTCGAGCTGTTCATGACAAAAATAATGTCGCTGGCATGATGGGCAAGAATGGACTGCGAAGCTATGCATCTGTTGAAGACAGTATTTTCGATATGGCGCGAAATCTTCGCAAGAACTACTTGAACCAAGGCAAAGAGACCATTGCTGAAATCGGTGCAAAATACGCGCCAGTCGGTGCTGCGAATGATCCGACAGGCTTGAACAACCACTGGACAAATGGAGTAAGCCGCCAGTTTAATAACTTAGCTTAATAAGAAAAGCCGGTTCTTCATGAATCGGTTTTATTTTTTTGCGAAAATGAGTTAAAAATATTGCCCTTTGTGCCGATAACTAATGTATACATAACGGTTGAAGTTGTCTTTCTCGGACGCAGCCGCGATACATAGTGGAAACGCAGGGGGAGAGCCGCAGATGGAAGTGAAAAACACGACAGCTATTTATTTTCCGAATAAGGCTGAAATAAACAGAGAGAAACCGGTCCCGGCAGAGCTAACACAGCCTATCCAAGAAACGGTCGACAAAGTTCCGAAAGAGAAGCTCCTGGCTAAAGCGAATGAAATGAATGACTTTTTGAAGCCATTCTATACGTCGTTGAAGTTTCAGCTGCACGAGAAACTGGACGAATATTACGTCCAAATCATTGATACACAGACGGACGAAGTGTTGAAAGAGATTCCCAATAAAAAATTCCTCGATATGTACGCTTCGTTGGCGGAAATCGCAGGATTGTTAATAGATAAAAAGCTATAGAGATTCATAGAAACGGAGTGAAGGACATTGCGTATTGGCGGATTAGCAACAGGGATGGATATTGACCAGTTAGTGAAGGACCTTATGACGGCTGAAAAAATGCCACTTGATAAACTGACCCAGCAAAAAATGTGGACAGAATGGCAGCAGGATTCGTATCGCGATTTCAATTTGACGTTATCGAATCTGAGGACCAGCGCGAACAGTCTACGTTTCTCCTCATCTTTTAACGCCTATAGTGCGACATCATCGAACTCAGCTAGCTTGTCGGTGACAACGACTTCAAGTGCGGTCTCAGGTTCGTACCAGGCAGAAGTAATAAGCGTCGCGAGTTCCGCAAAATTGCATTCGGAGAGTGCTATCACAAAAGCAGATGACTCTGTGGCTAAATCAACGGATGTAATAGGAACAGCAGGAACAATTACAGTGAACGGTAGCTCAGGTGCTGTTGCGGTAACACTTGATGGCACCGAGACATATAAAGAAGTAGCGACCATGCTTCAAGATGCGACTGCCTCATCCTCGCCGGCACTTCGCGTGAGTTTTGACGATACTACATCCCGATTCTTCGTTTCCACAAAAGGCATGGGAGCATCAGAGAATTTCACTCTCGACTTTGGTTCTGCTGCATTAGCAAAGCAAGTGGTCGGTGTCGATACACAAACATCATTTTCTACTGCCACTGCGACAGCTTACTCATCGGCCGCGAAAAACGGGTCGGTGAAACTCGATGGTATTTTAATCGACGGACTGAAGACGAATCAGACAACGGTAAACGGTTTGACTTTGAATTTATTGCAGGTTGCTCCTCCGTCTACCATTACGGTTAGCTCGGATACCGCAAAACCGATTGAATCTATTAAAAGCTTTGTAGAACAATACAATAAAGCAATTACTGAAATCGAAATGGGGCTCCTTGAAAAGCGTTACCCGGATTTCCAGCCACTGACCGATGAACAGAAAAAAGCGATGAGTGACAAGGAAATCGAATTATGGGAAGAAAAATCAAAGAGCGGCTTGATGCGTAACGATCCTATTTTAAGAGATACGGTGTTACAATTGCGTCGCGCTTTCATGGACGAAGTGGAAGGAATTGCACCTGGCAACCTCACCCTACTGTCACAGATCGGTATTTCGACGGGCCATTACAGCGAGGGAGCTCGCTTGAACATTGATGAAGACAAGTTGAAAAAAGCGTTGACGGACAAGCCTGATGAAGTGATGCAACTGTTCACGAATAAAACCGGAGGCCTCGGAATTGGTGACCGAGTTTATAACGAATTAAACTCGGCTATTAAGAATCTAGGAAACCGCGCAGGAAACCCTGGTAGTGCGATCGATAATAGTTTCATCACGAAGAAAATCAAGCAAATGAACGATGATATAAGCAAATGGCAAGACCGTTTGACTCGCGTCGAAGATCGCTATTGGAATCAGTTCTCGGCAATGGAAAAAGCGATGAACAAGATGAACCAGCAAAGTGTATGGATGCAACAGAACATGTTCGGTGGCATGTAAAATGTACAAGAAAAACGTAGTGGAATTGCTCAAGCTGACGAAAGAACTACACCTGCAAGCGAGTGCGGTCGACTCTAAAATGGAGAACAACAGAGACGGGCAGCTCGAAGTCTTGCAGGAACTATTTGAAAAGCGGCAAGAGATCATAGGAAAGCTCGCAGAATTAATTGGAACTGAAGGGTTTCACTGGACTTCGGAGGACAAAGCTGTGATTTATGAATTAAAAATTCTGGAAGAGTTGCTGCAACCGCTCATCAATGACCTCTATCAGGAATTCGGCACCCAGATGAACCGTATCAGTCGAACAAAGCACATGTCGAAGAAATATATCGGCGCTTACCAAAATATTGGGGTCGGCGGATCATTTATTGATAAAAGGAAGTAGGGGAAGTAATGGCAACAATCAATCCTTATCAAGCATACCAACAGAATTCCGTCATGACAGCATCACCGCAGGAACTAACGCTGATGCTATACAACGGCTGCCTGAAATTCATAAAGCTCGCAAAAAAAGCGATGGCGGACAATAAATACGAAGATAAGAACACAAACATGATTAAAGCGCAGGCAATAATTCAAGAACTACGCTATACCTTGGACCCGGACATTGAGCTTTCCGCAAGCATGGCTCAACTATATGACTATATGTATAACCGACTCGTCGAAGCGAATATGAAGAACGACACGATTGTTCTCGAAGAAGTAGAAGGCTATGTAGTCGAGCTTCGAGATACATGGAAGCAAGCGATGAGTCAGATGAAAAACAGATAAGAGAAAACAAAGTTTGAAATGAGGTTTTGGTGTGGATAAGACATCATGGTTAGGCATAATACTTGGATTTGTTGTATTGGTTGGTGGGTTAATTTTAAAAGGTTCTGACCCTATTGCTTTATATAATCCTGCAGCACTTGTAATCATCTTTGGTGGAACAGCTGCCTGCATATTAATAGCGTTTCCAATGAATGAAGTAAAGAAAATACCTGCTTTATTTAAGGTTATTTTCTCGGATTTAAAGATCGTTCCGATAAAGGAATTAATTCCTACTTTTACAGAATGGGCAATGCTTGCGAGAAAAGAAGGTCTTCTTGCGTTGGAAGAACGAGCTGAAGAGGTAGAAGATCCGTTTTTACAACGAGGATTAAAGATGGTGGTTGATGGACAATCACAAGAATATATTCGAGAACTGATGGAAGAAGAAATTGCTGCAATGGAAGAAAGACATGAGCTTGGTGCAAAAATTTTCACACAAGCAGGTACATATGCACCCACTTTAGGTGTACTTGGTGCAGTAATTGGTCTTGTAGCAGCACTTGGCCACTTGGACGATATTTCCTTGCTGGGTAAATCGATTTCTGCTGCATTTATTGCTACGTTATTCGGTATATTCACTGGTTATGTAATGTGGCACCCTTTTGCAAATAAGTTGAAACGTAAATCAGAACAAGAAGCTAAGATTAAATATATTATGTTGGAGGGATTACTGGCCGTTCAAGAAGGTCTTCCCGTACGTATAGTGGAAGAAAAACTACTTACGTATTTACCTGCAAAAGATCGTGTTCTTGATGAACCAGAAGAAAAAGTAGGTGTTCGTGTTGAAGCGTAAGAAAAAGCATGAAGATCATGTTGATGAATCATGGCTAATTCCTTATGCAGATATTTTAACGCTATTACTTGCTCTTTTTATCGTTTTGTTTGCTGCGAGTGAAGTTGATTCTAAAAAATTCAAAGCGATTTCGGATTCTTTTAATACGGAGCTACAAGGCGGGACAGGCGTTCTAGACCAACAAGCTGCAATCGAGATTACTGAAGATACTTCTTCAACGGCCAAGCTGGATGAGACGATTCCTATCGAAGAAAGTGAAAAAGTAATGTCTGCTTATGAAGACCACAAAGAACTCCAGGAACTTCAAGAGAAAATCGAAGAATATATTACCGAAAAAGGATTATCGCCAAGGCTACAAACGGAGCTAACGATTAAAGGATTGGTGCTTAAAATAAAAGAAGGTGTTTTATATCAATCTGGTAGTGCTGATATTAATGAAGAGTCAAAAGTTATTGCAGTTGAGATTTCTAATTTACTAGTGACGGACCCTCCTAGGAATATTCTGATTGATGGTCATACGGATAATGTCCCTGCGGTTTCAGAAGAATTTCCGTCAAACTGGGAATTAAGTTCTGCGAGAGCCATAAATTTCATGAAAATACTTCTTGAAAATAAGAAATTAGATCCGAAAAAATTTAGTGCAACGGCATATGGTGAGTTCCAACCAGTCACTTCAAATGACACAGAGGCGGGTAGAGCAGAAAACCGTCGCGTAGAAGTATTAATCTCACCTTATAAGCAAGAAAATTAACTATTTAGAGGTGTAACATGGGAAAAATTAAAGTAATATTTGTTGTTTTTTTCGCTGTAGCGGCTATTGGTGCAAGCGCGATGTTTTATATGAAAAAAGTTGAGGCAGAACCTGAAATTGAAAAGGCAATATCAGCAGAAGAGTTAGCTGAACTAAGTATTGATACCGATATCATTACAACGAATTTAGCATCTGCTAGTAATTTTGCGATTGTGCAATTTAATATATTGTTGAGTAGCAAAGAAGCGAAAGAAGAGACAGAAAAGCGGACACCTGAAGTACGTGCTGCGATTATTTCTACTATTGCTGGCCTGACGAAAGACCAGTTAATTGGTGGGGAAGGAATATCCATACTCGAAAAAGAACTTTCTGCGAAGCTTGGTAATATCGTGGAGACTGGGGAAGTCGACCGTGTGTTAGTAACGGAATTTAAAATACAATAAATAATAATTTTAACTAAACATTTCTAATGAAATGCCGATATAACTAATAGAAAGTATCAGGTGATTCACATGCAATCAGGCCAGTTAGATAACTGTATAATTTGCGGAAGATTATTTCTAAAAGATCATACGGATTCTTGCTTAGATTGTTACCGAGAAATCGAGCATAATCTTAATCTCGTGGCTGACTTTTTAGAAATTGATCAAAACCGTTATGCTACGATTGAAGAAGTGAGTGAATTTACGAATGTATCTGTAAAACAAATTGCAGAGTTCCTTCGTGACGGACTTATCTTCTCTGAGGACTATCCTAACCTAGGATATCGTTGTGCTCACTGTGGTAAACTGATCAAAAGACAGCTGCTCTGTAACGAGTGTTTCACTCGATTCTCCACCGATGTGAATCGAACATTAATGCAAGAAAAGCTATTAGACGAAATTCGCAGTAAGTAGAACATATATTTCACTCATTTTTGCAGGTAGACAAGTAACGAAAAAAAATAAACGACAGGGCGGTGAAGGAATGAATATTGACAAAACAACTGGTTCTTCCCTTATTCAATCTTATCAAAAACAAATGCAAGTAACTCCAGTAGGGAAAACACGAGCTATTCAAAAGGAAGACCAACTGCAAATTTCCCCACAAGCAAAAGAGATGTTTAAGAAAAACATTGAAGTAGATGTAGAGAGACAAGAAAAGATAAATGCATTAAAAGCCCAAGTTCAATCTGGCGAATATCAAGTCAACAGTGAGAAAGTGGCAGATTCATTCTATCAATTTTGGTTCGATAAATAAGTTGGTGCTTTAAAAGAGGAGGGTGTCGGATGCTTCACGTAATGGTCACGACGCTGGAAGAATTAATTAGCATACAAAAGAAACTTATAGATTACGCAGATCAAAAGAAAACAGTCTTAATCGAGCGAAAAGTTAATGAGTTAAATAAGCTAGTGCATGAAGAGACAAAAATTGTGAAACAACTCAATGACCTAGAAAATGAACGTCAACAGTTGGTAGAGAGTTTGTTGCAAAAGCATTCGTCACAGAGCTTTAGTCAATTTGTAGAACTACTTCCAGATGAAAGCGTCAAAAACACGTTGCATTCACAACTGGAAACATTACAACAGCTAATGGTAGAGCTACAAACAAAAAATAAAATTAATGAGAGACTCCTTACAGACTCGATGAGCTTTGTTCAACATATGATCGAACAAGTTACAAAGTCAAAACAACAACATTTCAATTATCAATCCCCGTTATGTCAACAAAAATCACAAACAAGCAGTCAAGGCTTTTTTGATACAAAAGCTTAATCGAAGGTAGAGAGAAGGGATATACATGGTTTCAACTTTTCACGGATTAGAACTTGGAAAACGCGGCTTAAATGTTGGGCAAGCAAGTATCGCAACAACAGGTCATAATATTGCCAATGCGAATACCAAAGGGTACTCACGCCAACAAGTGAATACAACGACTTCACCATCATTAGACGTTTGGACAAGTGGTGCAGTTAATCCAAGTCAACTTGGCTCCGGGGTATCACTAGACTCGATTACCCGTGTAAGAGACCGCTTTTTAGATCAACAATACCGAGACCAAGCCGGAACACTTGGCGAATGGTCAGTTAAACAACAGACACTGGACCGCCTTGAAACGGCTATCAATGAACCAAGCGAAACTGGACTTCGTTTTGCAATGGATCAATTATCTGGTGCATGGCAAGACCTAGCGAATGATCCGAGCAGTCCATCCGCACAAGCAGTTCTTAAAGAACGAGCAGAAGCATTCGTAGAAACCGCTCAGACAATGGACCGTGCGATGTCAAATGTAAAAGACGATTTAAACCAACAGTTAACTGCGACGACGGACGAAGCAAACGACTATTTGAAACAAATAGCTGAATTGAATACTAGTATTCTACGAAGTGGTTCACAATCAAATGATTTACTTGATAAGCGCGATGTCCTGGTTGAAAAACTATCTGAACTTGTCCCTATAAAAGTGAACGCTCAAACCAACGGAGTTTATAATATCACCTTGCGTAACGGAACTTCACTTGTCGATGGATCGAATGTGACAAAGATTGATGAGAACAGTGTTATTACCGGAGGGAAATTGGCTGGTATCAATGAATCACTGACAATCGTTGCTAATTACCAAAACAAACTCAATGACTCGGTCAAAGAGTTTGCGGTGGCAACTGGGATGTCTGCAACTCCTGCAACAGCTGGAGGGAACTTGTTTATCGGAGATGAAAATAACTTTTCGATTGCTAATCTTAAAGTTAACTCTACAATTAGCAAAGATAATCCACCTGTGTTAAATCAAGCTGGTAATCCTCAGAGTGCACAAGATTCGTTCCAATCTCTTGTGGGTGAACTGGGAGCGGAAAGCCAATCTGCGATGAACTCAATAGCTAATCATGAGGCTGCTTTAATGGCTACAGAAAGTCATCGACAATCGGTGAGTGGTGTTTCTCTTGATGAAGAAATGGCGAATTTAATTAAGTATCAACATTCATATAGTGCGGCAGCAAGAATGATTTCAACCACAGATCAAATGCTAGATACGATTATTAACCGTATGGCTGCACGTTGATCATGAGGTATTGGAGGATATGATGATGAGAGTTACGCAACAAATGTTACATCAAAATTCATTGCGTCATATGAATCAAAACTTGAGTCGATTGGAAAAAACCAATAACCAAGTATCAACAGGCAAACAACTTCACCGACCTTCTGATGACCCGAATGGTGTCAGTAAAGCGATGAACTTGAAAAGTGCGCTAGCTGCTAATGAACAATATGAACGAAATACCAATGAAGCAACCTTATGGTTAGATGAAACTGATCAAACGATTAACGACATGGTTAATGTTATGCAGCGAGTACGTGAATTAGCTGTTCAAGGAAGTAATGATACACTTACAGATGCGGATAAATCGATTATCGCGACAGAAGTGGACGAACTAACTGAACAAATTCGTACATTTGCCAATTCAAAAGTAAATGGCAACTATTTGTTTAATGGACAAAAAACGAAGGAAGCACCATTCCCTGAAAAAGATTCCTATAAAACAAATCCGTTTGATACTGGTGCTAAAACATTTACCATTGCAGATGGTGTGGTTGTTCAAGCGAATGTGACAGCTGATAAATTATTTGGAAATGCAGAAGATGATGCCAATCTGTTTCAAACATTAAACAATCTTTCTGAAGGACTTCGTTCTGGTAGCCCAACCTCTATAGAGCAAATCGATAAAGGGATTGAGAGAATATTATCAACTGGAGCGGAAGCGGGAGCTAGACAAAATCGTGTGGAAGCGGTCGCAAATCGTATCAAAGACAGTAGTCTTGAACTTAAATCGATGTTATCAAAAATCGAAGATATTGATTATGCAGAAGCCATTACGAGATTAAAAAGCGAAGAGAGTATCTATCAAGCAACTCTTGCAGCTTCAGCAAAAATCATTCAACCAAGTCTAATGGACTTCTTAAGATAATAGGTATGAAAAAGGAGCAAATGCGCTATACATTTGCTCTTTTTTCATAGTTATTTTTGTGCTTTCTAATGTTTTCCTACGTGAACGTCGATTTTTCATACGTCGACGCAGTTTTTTCCTACGTCCAAATTGAAAAGCTTGAATCAAGGTTTGTCTTAACCCTTACCAACAGAAAAGAGTCATGCAGCTTAGCGTAATGACTCCTATCTAAAGGGTTTTGAATGGTTTTAGTTACGCTCCGCTCCATTTAGAAAAAGCGTTGTAACTACTAACTTAAAAAATAGCCGAAAATAAAATAAGCAGAGAGTGGCCGAAATTTCATCTTCGGCCGAATGTCTAAATAAAGCGAAGGAAGCGCATCCGCCGAGAGGTGATTTAAAAAAGAAGAGAGTTTGGCGAGTGACGAAGTCACAAGCCAAACTCTCTTTAATCTCAAGAACAAGCTGCAGCAGGTAAAGCCGACTGAAAACCTGGTCCCTCCCGATGTTTTTCAGACGTCAACGCTAATTTTTCAGACGTCAGGGTCGTTTTTTCAGACGTCAACGTCAATTATTCAGACGTCAAGCCCAAAAAGTCAGACTGAGATTTTCTAGAAGACTGAAACCTCTAATTTATTAACCCTTTATCGTATTAACTAAGCCCATCATATCGTCGGCGAATGAAATAGCTCTTCCTTGTGATTGGAACAATCGTTGCGTCGAAATTAATTCTGTCATTTCCTCTGTCAAATCAACATTTGACATCTCTAGGGAACCTTGATTAATTCTGATGGAACGATTATTTGGATCGGCTAAATTTACAACTTGTAAAGTACCATTTGCTACTTGCTCTGCTTCAGTTCCAGGAAGTTGATATCGATTAGCCCCGATTTTCTCAAGCAAGTTCGGACGGTTAATATCCGCAATGCTTAATTGGATTTGTGTAGGCTGTTTTGCTGAATCCTTATAGGATATCTCTAGCGCTCCATTTTCATTAACCTTAATCGTATCGTAATCTCCGTCAAAGGAAATTGGACGATTATTGCTATCGAGAACAGAGTCCCCTGAAGATGTTACTAAGTTTACTTGATTGGAATTTAGGATTGTTTGCAATTGAAATGATCCATCTTTTGTATAGTAAGTATTGCCTTGAGAAGCAACTCTGAAAAAGCCGGAATCTCCTTGAATCATAAAGTCGAGCGGCCGATCTGTTTTTTGAATCGAACCTTGTTCAGTCCGAAGAGTTGTTTGAGAAATAAGGGCTCCAGATCCTACGCGTAATCCATAAGGTGTACTTCTCCCTACTTCATGCTGCAGTCCTGCTTGTTTTTCAATCGATTGGACAAGTGCGTCAGAAAAGTTGGCTTCTTGGCGCTTATAGCCAGTGGTATTTACATTCGAAATATTGTTCGAAATAATATCAATTTTCTTCTGCAATTCACGCATCGATGTTGTAGCGGAATTCATTTGGATATTCATGTGTAGTAACCTCCTTAGTAAACTCGGCCAATTTCATTTACCGCTTTTTCCATACTGCGATCATAGGCTTGTATAACCTTTTGGTTCGCCTCAAAGCCACGATATGTGCTCATCATTTCCGTCATCGTTTGCGTCAAATCGACATTGGATTGTTCAACAAAACCTTGTTTCACTAAGGGACCTGCATTATTTAGCAACTCTACAGTTTCAACAAACTGAGGTGTGTCTTGCGCATTTCCACCCCAACGCATCAAGCCTTGACCTTCTTTAATAAATTGTTTAGGCTCTTGAGTGTAACCGAGCCATAATCGATTAGTTGTTGTGCCGTCTTCTAAAAAAACTTGTCCATTATCCATGACCTTAAAATCTTTTGAATTCACTTGGATAGGCTGTAAGTTTTGATTTAACACATTGTAACCTTCAGCAGTTGTAAGATTACCGGATTCATCAACTGTGAATTGACCATTCTGTGTATAGCGAACTTCGTTATTATCAAGTCCAACAGCAAAGACTAATGTACCTTGTTGTTGTGTGTCCTGATTAATTGGTAATGACTCAGTAAGAAGGGAGAAATCTGTTGTGTTTCCAGTCTCTCTTAATGCCCCTTGAGTAAAGGACGGGATTCCTTCTTGCGTATAGACTCCTGTATTTAATGTGCCGATGGTCGTTTGTCCAGAAGGAATGTTAGTACCATTGTCCATGGTGTATCCTTTTTCCATCGCTTTTAGTAATTGAGCAGGAAAAGCACGCAAAACAGTTAAATCTTGTTTATATCCAGGGGTATTCGCATTTGCTAAATTATTAGTCAAAATTTGCTGCTGCCTATTATGTGCCATCATTCCAGAAGTGGCAGTATATAATCCACGAAACATGATTGTTCCTTCCTTTCAAAAACGCGCTAATCTGATTATAAATCAGCATACCATTTTGCTTTGGATAAATATAGAAAAATTAAATTTAAAATGGTAATTAAAGTATTTATTTTTATTGAAATGTCACACAAATTCAGAAAACTATGTTAAAGTGTTAGTATATTTTGGTACTAATATGTCGAAAAACCACGAAAAAATGTTTGATAACTTAATATAGTTTTTTCATAACGATAATAGCAAACTTATTCGAAAGATAAGGACGCAAAGCCACGGGCCTAAATATTTTGGTATAGGGTAGCCGGGTTGCCGAAAATGGAGGATTGAAAGTAAAGTCCACCTTTTTCTTTAGGGTGTTTTTTTATGGCCATTTTCAAAAAAAACAGGAGGTTAAGCATGAATATATTTCCTCAATCTTTTCAATCTCTAGAGCAGGCACTATCAACTGCTTCATTAAAACAGCGGGTTCACTCAGCTAACATCGCAAATGTGGACACAGCTAATTACAAGAGCAAGCAAGTTAGTTTTCAAACAGCTTTAAATAATGCTCTCGATTCTCAGGGTATCTCCAGCTTTAAGACAAATGCTAATCATATTCCTTTTAGCAGTGAAACTGCACAATTTAATCCAACAATAAAGGTGAATAATGCTACACAATTTAATCCGAACGGCAATAACGTGGATATGGATGTTGAAATGGCAGAATTGGCAAAAAACCAATTATGGTATAACGCAGTAACCGAACGAGTAAATGGGAAATTTAATAGTTTAAGAACAGTGATTGATGGGAGGTAGTAGGAATGAGCTTATTTAATGGTTTTAATATTAGTGCTTCTGGATTGACAGCCAATCGTATGCGAATGGATGTTGTATCTTCAAATATTGCTAATGCCAATACGACTCGTGCTCAGCTTGTTAATGGTGAGTGGGTTCCTTACCGTCGAAAATCAGTGGAATTATCACAAAGCGGGGTATCCCCGTTTGAACAGCAACTTCAGTCCATAATGAATCAGGAATCTGGACAAGTGTCGGGAGTAAAGGTATCAAAAATTAAAGAGGACCAATCGCCATTTACCGTTACCTATGACCCAACACATTCCGATGCAGATGAAGATGGTTATGTCCGTTCTCCAAATGTTGATCCAATAAAGGAAATGGTTGATCTTATGTCTGCAACCCGTTCTTATGAAGCAAATGTCACGGCACTAAATGCATCGAAAAGTATGTTTATGAAAGCTTTAGAGATTGGCAAATAATTTAGTAGATTGCTAAGGAGTGTACTATGGACAAACTAAGCCAAATTCAAACCCCGTTTATTCAAAATCAATCGATTTCAAAAACCCAGCCTGAAAATAAAGTTGAAGGTTTTGGTCAACTATTTAAACAGACACTTGAAGAAGTAAAAGCTGCGCAGAATCATTCGGATAAATTGACCAATGAATTAGTAACAGGTGAAGTAAAAGATATACATGAAGTAATGATCGCATCACAAAAAGCTAGTCTGTCTTTACAACTTACTGTTCAAGTACGTAACAAAGTTGTAGAAGCTTATCAAGAAGTAATGAGAATGCAATTATGATTCCTGTAATAAGGGTGAAGGATGAAGGATAAATGAAAGATCAGATACTCGTTTATAAAAAGAAATTAACAGAATCATGGGGAAGCTTTTCTAAAACTACCAAGTGGTCTATCATCGGTACATTTTTTGCTACTCTGTTGCTACTTTTTATTATTGTATTTTTTAGTTCGCGTACAAGTTATGCAGCGCTATATACAAATTTGTCTCCAGCTGAAGCTGGTGAAATTAAAACGGCAATCGAAGAACAAGGAATTCCAGTTCAGATTTCGTCAGATGGTAAGGCAATCAGTGTTCCTAACGAAGAGATTGCAAATTTAAAAGTAAGTTTAGCAGCTGATGGCATACCGAAAAGCGGCAATGTGAATTACAGTATTTTTAGTGAAAATATGGGGTTAGGAATGACGGATCGTCATTTTGATGTAGTTGAGCGTGATGCGATGCAAAATGAACTTGCTGATTTAATCAAGCAAATTGATGGTGTTACGGAAGCAAACGTCATGATTACCCTTCCAAAAGAAAATGTTTGGATTACAGATGAAGAACAAGTAGCAACCGCGTCTGTTGTTGTAAAAGGTGATCCAACCTTCCAACTAGATCCAAAACAAATTAATGGTCTTTATCATTTGATAAGTAAAAGTGTTCCTAATTTACCGCCTGAACAAATTGTCATTATGGATCAAAATGGTCAGGTTTTTGAAATACAAGAAGAAAACCAGATAGATACAGCTTTGTCTGTATATCAGCAACAGCGAGAAATAAAAAAGGATATTGAAAAAGATATTCAGCGTGAACTGCAACAAATGCTCGGTTTAACTCTTGGTCGTGACAAAGTGGTCGTGTCAGTCATGGCAAGTATTGATTTTACGAAAGAAAAGCGGGAAGAAAATCTAGTTGAAGCTGTCAATAAAGAAACAAATGAAGGTATTGATATAAGCGTTGAACGAATTGTAGAGACCTATTCAAGCGAAGGCGCTACTGCAGACGACACATCAGGTGTTGGTGAAACGGAAATAGCAAATTATCCAGGTCTTGCTCTAGGCGGAAATAGTGAATCTGAGAAAACAGAAGAGCGAATTAACCGCGAAGTAAACAGGATTAATCGCCAAATAGAATTAAGTCCATATGTCATTGATGATATTACGATTAATGTTGGTGTCGAGCCACCTAATCCTGAAGATTTGGAAAGTTTAACACAGCAAAATATAGCTGATATTAGTAATCTTTTGAAAAATACAGTAAGTACCTCATTAAGTATGAATGGCAACCAAGTGACAGACGAACAGCTGGATGACCGGATATCCGTATTTGCAACTGAATTTCAAGGTAAAACAGTCGTAACGGGTGACCCCAAAGAATCGTTGTTAAATATTAATAATATACCGAACTATGTTCTTATCTTTATCGGCGTTGGAATTGCTCTTTTACTTCTAATCGTTGTTATTTTAATATTTGTTATTCGTAAAAGAAAACGTGAAGAACTTGAGGAAGAATTCGAATATGAAATGTTTGAACCACCTGCATCTTCAACTCTTAGCATTAATGAG
This sequence comes from Paenisporosarcina sp., assembly GCF_049671445.1. Classification (GTDB taxonomy): domain Bacteria; phylum Bacillota; class Bacilli; order Bacillales_A; family Planococcaceae; genus Paenisporosarcina. The sequence goes on from NZ_JBATUX010000018.1 coordinate 47,990, forward strand.
AATGAAGAAATGGATTTATCCGAATTTAATACAAAAGCAAATCCTAAACGAAAAACAATTGAAAAGCTTGCCAAAGGACGACCAGAAGATTTTGCGAAATTGTTGCGGACATGGATGTCAGAAGATTAGGAGAGTGACACATGGCTAAACAGACAAAAGAGTTAACTGGATTACAAAAAGTAGCCGTATTGTTAGTTGGTTTAGGTCCGGAAGTATCTGTTGAAGCATTTAAACAACTAACGGAGCAAGAGATTGATCGACTAACGATGGAAATCTCTAATGTTCGACAACTAAAAAAAGGTCAAACAGAACAGGTAATTAATGAATTTTACGAGATGATTCTCGGCCAGGATTATATGAACGAGGGCGGCTTGGCTTATGCAAGAGAAGTCCTTGAAAAAGCGTTAGGAAAAGAAAAAGCAATGGATACAATCGGACGCCTATCGAACAAATTACAGGTAAAACCATTCGATTTTGCTAGAAAATCTGATCCAAAACAGCTTTTAAATATTTTGCAACATGAACATCCACAGACGATTGCACTTGTTCTCTCTTATTTGGACTCTAAGCAATCATCGCAAATTTTATCTGAGTTACCACCTGAGAAACAAGCAGAAGTAGTTCGAAGAATTGCACAAATGGAAAGTACTTCACCAGAAGTAATACACCAAGTAGAGCAAATTCTTAAGAGAAAGCTTACGGCAACTGGTGCTCAAGATTACACGGCAACAGGCGGCGTAGAAGCAATTGTTAAAGTATTGAGCAATGTGGATCGTGGAACAGAAAAAGCAATTCTTTCTCAATTGGAACTGGATACACCTGAGCTTGTAGCAGAAATTAAGAAGCGAATGTTTGTATTTGAAGATATCGTGAATTTAGATACACGTTCAATTCAGCGAGTTATTCGTGAAGTTATTGATGCGGATTTAATATACGCATTAAAAGTAGCTAGTGAAGATGTGAAAGATGTAATTTATCGCAATATGTCAGCTAGAAGAGCTGAAACAATCAACGAGGAAATCGGCTTGATGGGTCCTGTGAAATTAAAAGATGTTGAGAATGCACAAACAAATATTGTGACGTTGATTCGAAGTTTAGAAGAAAAAGGCGAGATTATTGTAGCCCGTGGCGAAGGGACTGAAATAATTGTCTAATGTTTTTCGTTTCAATCATCTTCCTACAGTTGAAAAGAAAATAATACAAACAAAAAAAATAGAAAACAAGAGATTGGATTCTATCGAAAAAGAAATAGATTCTGGACAAATGAAAGAACATTTGATGTACGAGGTAGAAGTATTAGAAGCTAAGTACAGTGAATTACAAAATCAAATAAAGATAGATCAAGAAAATGCTCAAATAGATATTGATAACTGGTGGCAAGAGAAGCAAGAAGAAGCTAAACAGGAAGCAAGAAGAATAGCAGAAGAAGCATCAACACAAGGTTTTCAAGCTGGAACGAACCAAGGTCTTTTGCAAGTCGAAGAAGAATTTCGAGAAAAGCGACAAGAAATGCAGGAATTAATCCAAACAGCTTATGAAGAGAAAGCTAAAATTGTTCAACAATCGGAATCATTCCTACTGTCTCTCAGTGTGAAAGTTGCTGAAAAAGTGATAAAAGAAGAATTAAAACAGCATGATGACCAATTACTAAACGTCGTAAAGCATGCTCTAAGACAAATTGAAGAATCTGAAGACGTAGTGATGCATGTGTCACCAGAAGATTACCCAATTGTTTTACCCTTTTTAGAGGAACTTAAAACCTATGTAAGAGCAGAATCAGAATTGAAACTGATTCCAGTTGCTAATCTTGCAAAAGGTGGTTGTATGATACACACGGCAAGTGGTTCATACGATGTCACGATTGATAGTCAGCTAAAAGAAATTAAGAAGCAATTACTCGCCTATTGTGAGGAGAAGTCAAACGATGAACCTAAGGCAAGATGATTACCTTGCGTTATTAGAAGAAATTGAACCGATTAAAAAGCATGGAAAAGTGATTCAAGTGATTGGCTTGACGATCGAATCAAGAGGACCGTATGCAAAAATCGGAGAAATATGTCTGCTGTACCCTAACAATCATGAGAAGCCAATTGAAGCCGAAGTAGTGGGCTTTAAAGAAAATAAAATTCTACTAATGCCGTTTAAAGATGTATCTCAAATTGGACCGGGATGCTTAGTTGTCGCAACTGGATTTCCACTTCAAATTAAAGTTGGTCCGTCTATCTTGGGGAAAATCCTTGATGGAACGGGGAAACCGTTAGATGAAAGGGAACTACCAAAGGGTTTAACAAAATACTCAACCAATAATACACCACCAAATCCATTACAAAGACCAAGAATAGAAAAGCCATTAGAAGTTGGTGTACGAGCTATTGATGGGTTGTTGACAGTTGGTCAAGGACAAAGAATTGGTGTTTTTGCAGGCAGTGGTGTTGGAAAAAGCACATTAATGGGCATGATCGCCCGCAATACAGAAGCCGATATAAACGTCATCGCGCTAGTTGGAGAGCGGGGCAGGGAAGTTCGTGATTTTATCGAACGTGATTTAGGTCCTGAAGGATTGAAAAAATCAGTCATCGTTGCAGCAACTTCAGACCAGACTCCACTGCAGCGGATTAAAGGTGCACTAACAGCAACCGCAATTGCCGAATATTTTCGGGATCAAGGAAAAAATGTCATGTTAATGATGGATTCTGTTACACGGTTTGCAATGGCACAGCGTGAAGTTGGACTTGCGGTTGGTGAACCTCCGACAAGTAAAGGTTATACACCAAGTGTGTTTGCCATGTTACCAAAACTATTAGAACGCTCAGGAACGTCAAGCAAAGGTTCAATTACTGCTTTTTACACGGTTTTAGTTGATGGTGATGATATGAATGAACCGATTGCCGACGCTGTTCGAGGAATTCTTGACGGGCATATTGTGTTAGATCGTAAAATTGCCCAAAAAGGTCAATTCCCTGCAATCAATATTATGTCTAGCGTTAGCCGAGTCATGCATGAAGTTGTTTCTGAAGAACATCAAAAGGCCGCTATAGAATTCAAGAGATTGTTAGCTGCGTATGATTCAGCTGAAGACCTGATAAATATTGGAGCCTATAAAAGTGGTGCAAATAGAGAAATAGATGATGCTATCCATTCTTATCCCTTGATGAAAGAATATTTACAACAAGATATTTATGAAAAGACCAAGCTTGAAGATAGTATTAAAAAGTTATCAGCGCAATTTGGGGGAACTTATACGTGACACAATTTAACTTCCGATTTCAAAAAATATTAGATTTAAAAGAAATTGAAAAAGACTTTGCACAAATCCAAATGGCTGATGCCATTAAGTTAGAAGAAGTTGGACACCGAAAAAAAGAAGCCATCTATAACAAAATCATGGATGCAGAACGTTTAAAAAAAGATAAGCAACAAGATGGTGTTAACATCTCGGAATTAAGAATGTTGGAAACTTATATTCATCAACTTCAAGATTTGTTGGTTTCTTCTAATCAAGAGCTCATGCATTTACAAAACAATGTGACGAAAACACAAAGTCACTTACAAATGAAAGCTCAAGAAGAAAAGACCTGGGGCAACTTAAAGCAACAAGACCTTACTATGTATGTAGAACGGAACAAAGTGGTAGAACAGAATTTTTTTGATGAATTGGCGAGCACGAGATTTTATCGAACATCGCAAGCCAGTTTAGCTGAGAGAGGGTGAATTCAATAGACGCATTGCATATGTCTTTTCAGTCACCAGTCGTTCTAACAACAAAACCTTTAAATCAAACTAGTACGACAGCAAAAGAATCCGTGAATTTTGCACAACTGTTGAGTGTTTTCACTGCTGAAGGCCAAATACCAAGTGAAGAAGTAATAACTGAAAAAATAGCAACTGAGACTCCGCAGGTTAAGCTGCTAGAAAAACTTGAAGATGTGTTGCAAGTGTTGCAAGGTTTACCGAAAGAAAACCTGTCACCTGAACAACAAGAGATGATGAATGCGATCATCCAAATGCTATCTCTTCAAACGGTTCAATTGGAAGAAAACCTTCAAGTCACTGAGTCGAGTGTAGAAAAGGTAATGGTAAGTAACCCGTCTCAAGACAAGCTAATGAACTTACTTCATCAGGTTGAGCAAGAGCTTAAGTCGCTCATGTCAAAAGCATCTGTTAAACAATTCGAGGATGATCCCAAAATTATGGGGGTAGAAGATAAAAATATTTTAGCTGATCCCAAAAAGGTTGAGCAGATATTCAAACAATTAATCGAGTTTACCCAACAGCTTGAGACAGAACAACAAAGTGCTGGGAAACACACTCCATTAAAGCAATTAGAACAATTGGAACAAGTACTAAAACAAATGAATAACCTTAGTCAAGAACTGACAAGCCATACACAGTCAATTGATTCCGAGCTAAGCATTGAGGCAAATGTTGAAAGTACCACTCGACAGGTAACTGAGACTACCGTAAAACAACTGTCTAATGTGGATAGTCTGCCACTAGAAGCAATTCAAAACGAAGAGAGTAGCTCGATTTTGATGGCTACAGCTTCAGACATAACAAAGACAAGTCAAGCATCCGGGCGACCCGAGTCGAGTGCACCAGTTCAAGCGCCAACTGTTCGCATGACTAATCTTATAGAAGAGTTAGGTGAAGTTCTCCGCGGCTCTTTTCGTTTGAATGGTACTGGGGAAGGCACACAAATAAAAGTGAACATCTTTCCAGAACATCTCGGACATTTAGATATTCGAATAACCGAATTAAATGGAAAGATTGCAGCTCAGATTTTCACTAGCAGCTCAGTAGCAAAAGAAGCGTTAGATCTCCAAGTTAATCAGTTAAGAAATTCACTGCTTCAGCAGGGGATAACAATAGAGAAGATTGAAATAATGCAACAACATTCTTCACAATTTGGACAGCAAAATGCACACCCAGACCAACGCTTTTCTCAACAGCAAAAGCAAGGGAATGCGTCGCACAATAAAAATGGCTATCAACGACTTGAAGAAGAAGTGACGATAGAACGTAATCATGCAGTAACCGGACAGATGAAGATCGATTATACAATTTAGTATATGAAAGGAGTGTTTTCATGAATGTGGGCAGTTCTAGCTCGGTAAGTACGCAAGCGTTGGGTACAACTAAACCAACAGAGCCACAAAATGCACTTGGTAAAGATGCTTTTATGAGAATTCTAGTGACACAAATGAAAAACCAAAATCCTTTAGAACCGTTAAAGGATACGGAATTCATTGGTCAAATGGCTCAGTTTAGTAGCTTGGAACAGTTAACAAACTTAAATCAAGCGATGACTCAGTTTGTTGGACTTCAAGGTAAGCAGTCTTTAACTGAACATGCTGATTTAATTGGAAATACTGTGTATTGGGAACAGGAAGTAAATGGGGTACTGCAGTCGGGTGAAGGAATTGTTAAAGCGTTATCCATTAAAAACGGTGAATTAATAGTGGAACTTGAAAATGATAATGTAAAGGTCCCTATTAATACTATCCAACGTATTGAAAAGAACTGAGAAACAAAAAATGAATAGGAAATTGTCTAATTCTAAAGGATAAAAGACAGTTCCTCAAAGGGGAAAAACAAATGTTACGTTCAATGTATGCGGGTGTGTCGGGTATGAAAGGTTTTCAAACTAAATTAGACGTGATTGGTAACAATATTTCGAATGTTAATACGATTGGATATAAAAAAAGCACAATCAATTTCCAAGATTTATTAAGTCAAAATTTATCAAGTAGTGGTGTTAATCCAATGCAGGTTGGATTAGGGTCAACGACTTCTGCAATCAACGTGGTTCATACATCTGGTTCATTTATGACAACTGGTGTTGGGACAGATCTTGCTATAAGCGGAGACGGATTTTTCGTAGTGCAAAACCCAGAAGAAGATGGTACTACAAATGATCGTTATTTAACACGAGCTGGGAATTTTGTAGTAAATGCTGAAGGAAACTTAGTCACTTCACAAGGCTATAATGTTCTAGATAATAATGGAGATAAAATTAACATTAATTCAACTACTTATGATTCATTTACTATTAATCGTTTAGGTGAAGTAATTGGTAAAGAAGCGAATGGAAATGAAACAACAATTGCTACTATTGGAGTTGCTCAACCTGAAAATCCATCGGGGCTACGTAAATTTGGTGGATCTTTATATGAAATGACTTCAAATGCAGACACTGGTGGATTAACAATAGGATCTCCAAAAGATTTGAATACTGAAATAGCGTCAGGCATGCTTGAAATGTCGAATGTTGACCTTACTGAAGAATTCACGGAAATGATTATCGCGCAGCGTGGTTTCCAAGCAAATTCACGTACAATTACAACTTCTGATGAAATTTTACAAGAAGTCGTTAACTTGAAACGATAATATAGGGGGGTTGGGCTGAGAGAGGAATTCCTCTCTCTCGCCACTTTTATTATGATTCATTTAACTAGATTAAATCGTTCGTCTATTACATTAAATGCCGTTTATATAGAAAGAATAGAATCAATTCCAGATACAGTTGTGACGTTACTATCTGGTAAGAAGGTACATGTATTAGAAACGGTTGAAGAAGTTACAGATAAAGTAACGACCTTCTACCAGAAGATAAACCTTTTACATAGTTTACAAGAGCCAAACTGGACGGAATGAGGGGGGAACTTCCTTGGTAGATGTTTTAACAGATGAAAATATTGATGCCATTCTTTCTTCTTTAAAAAAGGAAGAACCTAAACAGGCTAAACCTATCAAAGATAGAAATGTTCAAACGTACGACTTTAAAAAAGCACTACGCTTTTCACAAGATCAAGTCAGAACGTTAACTAGAATACATGAGAATTTTTCGCGTTTACTGACAACATACTTATCAACGCAACTACGAACAAATGCTCAAATTTCAGTTACTTCTGTGGAACAATTTCCATATGAAGAATTTATCAATAATGTGCAACAGAAATCCCTTTTAGGTGTATTTGATGCTCCTCCACTTAAAGGAAGTATGGTCATGGAATTTTCTCCTGAAGTTGTATATGTCATGATCGATCGTTTGCTTGGTGGTCAAGGAAATATATCGCAAAAGAGCAGTGATTTAACTGAAATTGAAATTAGTGTGATTCAGAGAATTTTTATTAGAACCTTAACTAGTTTTCAAGAAGCTTGGTTGTCCGTAATTAAACTATCTCCTGAATTTAAAGAAATCGAAGTGAATCCTCAATTTTTAACGATGTTTCCACCGAATGAAACGGTAATTTTGGTTTCTTTACATGCAAAAATTGGAGATGTAGAAGGCATCATCAAGATTTGCTTGCCACACGTGGTATTAGAGCAAATTCTTCCTAAGCTATCCGCACGCCATTGGTTAGCTAATCAGAAGAAAACAATTGAAAATCATGAAATGGAAGCGTTAGAAAAGAAATTACAAGCGACGAGACTCAATGTCAAAGCTATTTTAGGAAGATCATCGATAGAAGTTGGCGATTTTTTAACTCTTAAAAGTGGAGATGTTATTCGCTTGAACGAGTCCTATACCGATCCCGTTATTGTATTGGTTGATGAAAAGCAAAAGTTTTTTGCACAACCAGGGGTTTCGAAAGGCCGGATGGCTGTACAAGTTACCGGTATTCATGGAGAAGGAGATGAATTCGATGACAACTAATAAGTTATCTGACGATGAGATTAACGGTTTATTGGGTCAAAAAGAAACGACAGACAAGATGATTTCCGAAAGCTTACTGTCTAAAGTGGAAATGGAAGCTTTAACAGAGTTACTAAATGTTTCAATGGGTGGTTCTTCTAACGTACTTTCCTCACTATTTTCTGAGCAAACCACTGTTATGTCTGCAGAACTATCAATAAAGCAAAATGATCATTTAATAACGACTACAATGTCACCTTATATTGTTGTGCTAGGGGAATATATCGGAGGCATCAATGGCATACAGATTCTAGCTATAAACGTAGAGGATGTCCAAGCCATTAGTGAAATGATGGACGCAGGTAGTGAAGCAGAAAATATGCGAAAACAGTTCCAGATTGTTGAAGAAGTTGTTGAAAAAATGTTCACTTCTGTGTCGCAGTCAATGGCTACTGTATTAGAACAAGAGGTTTCTCATTCCTTATCTAGTATGGATTTGATTGAAACACAACAAGACTTCCCAGTATCTAAATTTACGCAAGAAAGATGGTTTGTTCAGGGGGATTTCCAAATAAAAATAGGCAGTCAAAAAAGCCTAAGCCTCCAATTGAATATTCCAGTACGCTTAGCTAAACAAATGGTAGGGATTTTAACAGATTCATTGGACGAGGATTATCCGGAGGAGACACAAGAGATGCAATTCCAATCTACTACTCAATCAAACAGTACAAAAACAATAGATTCAGAATCAACACCAAATATCCAATCTGTCCAATTTTCAAGTTTTGATGAGTCTAGTTCTTCTCAATCTGAACCAAACAATTTAAACATGTTACTCGATATTCCACTTCAAGTAACGGTTGAATTGGGACGAACAAAACGGATGGTTAAAGAAATATTGGGAGTTTCTCAAGGGTCGATTATTGAACTAGATAAATTAGCAGGGGAACCTGTTGATATTTTAATCAACAATAAATTAATTGCAGTAGGGGAAGTTGTCGTCATTGATGAAAATTTTGGCGTACGTGTAACAGATATTTTAAGTACAGCAGATCGTATATCAAAGCTACGATAATGCACTAAGTAAGGAGTTTACCAAGCCTTGATTCAAAAAAATTTTTTGTCTGTTATTGCACTAGTTCTATTTTTTTCTTTTCTAATAGTTTTAATCCCATCTTCTGCTGATGCAAAAGAGCCGATGGTTTCTGATTGGGTTGAAAAAGAACAACCTAAAGGAATGACCGATGATAAAGAAAAAGAAGAAAGTAGTAAATCGAATACTACAGAAGACACCAGTCTCGTGGTCATTATATTTAAACTTATTTTCTATACGCTTCTAATCCTAGTCATGATCTATGCCTTGATAAAATTCTTGGCCTTAAGACAAAGGAAACTGCAGCCAAATCAAGCAGTTAAATTAATGGGGGGAACTCCTTTAGGTAATAACAAGTCATTGCAACTTGTGAAAGTTGGCGAAAAGGTTTATTTAATAGGTGTTGGAGACCAAGTCACATTAATCAAAGAATTTTCTGAGTCGGATGAGATTAACAACATTGAAACAGATTTAGAGAACCAATCAACGCTGTTCACTAGCCCTCTAGCGAATATCTCTACCTCTATCGTTAATTTTTCGAAAGAGAAGATAAGCAAGAGGATGGAATCAAAACCTAACCTGAGTTTTGAGCATTTATTCAAACAAAGCCTGAATAAACAAAAGGGTAAGCAAGATCAACTTAAGCAGGATTTAAATGAAGTAGATGAAGAAAAGGAAGGTAACTCAAAATGACCGACTTCCTATTTCTTGTGAGTATTCCGGGTATCGATTTTGGTTCTGATGCACCAGGGGATGTTTCAGTTACCCTCCAACTTCTAGCCTTAATGACTATTTTATCTCTTGCTCCCGGCATCTTAATTATGCTTACCAGTTTTACTCGAATCATCATTGTTTTGTCATTTGTGCGGACAGGATTAGGCACACAGTCTATGCCTCCAAATCAAGTTCTTGTTGGGCTGGCGCTGTTTTTAACGTTCTTTATCATGTCACCCATAATGGTGGAAATTAATGAGACTGCTTTACAGCCATATTTAGACGGTGATTCAACTCAAGATGAGGCGCTCGATACTGCGGTTGTTCCAATTAAAAAATTTATGGCAGAGCACACACGAGAGAAAGATTTAGCCTTGTTTTTTAAATATGCAGGGTTAAAAAAACCAGACAGTATTGAAGATATTCCGTTGACTTCACTCATTCCAGCGTTTGCTATTAGTGAATTGAAAACTGCATTTCAAATTGGTTTTGTTATCTTTATTCCATTTTTAATTATTGATATGGTGGTCGCCAGTACTCTTATGGCAATGGGAATGATGATGCTTCCACCAGTAATGATTTCATTACCATTTAAAATATTATTATTTGTACTTGTTGACGGCTGGTATTTGATTATCGAATCGCTGCTTGTTAGCTATTAGTGAAGGGAAGAAAACGATGACTCCAGACGTGGTAATTAAACTAGCGGAACAATCGATTTACATGATTATCATCATATCTGCACCAATGCTATTAATTGCATTAGCCGTCGGATTAATAGTGAGTGTTTTCCAAGCAATGACACAAATACAGGAACAAACCCTTGCATTTATTCCGAAAATATTAGCTGTGTTTTTGTCTCTGATCTTATTCGGACCTTGGATGCTTACGCTCTTATTGGATTTTACAAGAGACTTATTTCAACAGCTCCCACAATTAATCGGATAGTTGGCCTAATATGAATTCTATCATTGAGATGTATCCGTATCTTTTACTTATTTTTGTTCGTTTAACAAGCTTTTTCATGATTGCCCCTTTGTTCGCGATGAAGGGTGTTCCCAATCAATTTAAGGTGGGCCTTGCTTTCTTTATTGCTTTGGTTGCTTTATCGAGTCTCCCAGAAGGAGAGCCGCTTTTGTTAGATTCCTTTTACATTCTATTGATTATTAAGGAACTAGGCGTAGGTCTAGCACTAGGTTTTACAGCTGCACTACTTTTGTATACGGTTCAAATAGCTGGCGCATTTATCGATTTCCAAATGGGTTTTTCGATTGCCAGTGTCATGGATCCACAGACCGGAACCCAGGTTCCAATCATTGGTCATTTTAAATACATTTTAGCCTTGCTTTTCTTACTCACAGTTAACGGGCATCATTTAATGCTCGATGGAGTTATGCAAAGCTTTCAATCTTTTCCTGTAGAATCAATTGCCTTTTCGGCGAAAATGGAAGATGTTGCACATTTTTTCACAAGATTATTTGTTGAAATGTTTATGATTGCTTTACAAATCGCTTTACCGATTGTGGGTGCACTATTTCTAGTTGATGTAGCACTTGGCATTTTAGCTAAAACCGTTCCACAATTAAATATTTTTGCTGTCGGACTTCCTTTAAAGATTATTGTAGGGTTTATCATGTTGTTTTTATCGATGCCAATTTTCTTTTACCTTTTGCAAATCCTGTTTGAAAAGATACTGATTAGCATGTCTCAGTTGATCCGATTATTAGGGGGGGCATAAGTGGAGAAAAGATATCTTCTAAATCTAGATTTACAATTCTTTTCTGGGGAAAAAACAGAAAAAGCAACTCCACAGAAAAGGCAAGAGTCCAAACGCAAAGGACAAGTAGCCAAAAGCCCTGAAGTAGCCGCGGCTATGATTATGCTAGGTGGAATTCTGTTACTCCAGTTTTCAGGAGGATGGATGCTTGATCAGCTTCTGGCAATCTATCGAGTTAACTTTAGTCAGTACATAGGTTGGGAATGGTCTCCTAATAATATTCGCAATCTATTCGAACAGATGACATTTAATGCTTTGAAAGTTGTTACTCCCATCATGATTGTAGCTTTGGTATTTGGCTTTCTAGGGAATTACATTCAAGTGGGATCAATATTTACGACGGACCCTTTAAAAATGAAATTAGAACGAATAGATCCAATTGCAGGTGCAAAGAGAATATTTTCTATGCGTGCTTTAGTAGAGCTTTTAAAGTCATTACTTAAAATTGGTATTATTGGCTTTGCCGCCTTTAGTGTTTTGTGGTCAGAAAAAGAAGAGCTATTTTTACTTTCCCAGAAAAGCATTGGCCATTCCTTATCATTTATAGGTTCACTAACACTTCAAATGGCTTTAGTTTCTGCAATTATATTATTGTGTTTAGCTATTTTAGATTATATGTATCAAAAGTATGAATTTGAAAAAGGCATTCGCATGTCAAAGCAAGACATTAAAGATGAATACAAGAAATCAGAAGGGGATCCTCTGATTAAATCAAAAATAAAAGAACAGCAAAGGCAAATGAGTATGAACCGAATGATTCAAGATCTGCCAAATGCAGATGTACTGATTACGAATCCGACACATTATGCAATTGCCATTAAATATGATGCAGAATCAATGGAAGCGCCGATGGTTATTGCAATGGGAAAAGACCATCTTGCATTGAAAATTAAAGAAAAAGCCAAGGAACTTGAAATTGTGATTATGGAAAATAAACCACTCGCTCGTGCTCTATATCATCAGGTAGAAATAGGAGACTATGTTCCTGAAGAATTATTCTTAGCAGTAGCAGAGGTTTTAGCATATATTTATCGATTAAAAGGAAAAATCAAATGAACACGAGTGAGGAGGTAGCAACTTGAAAATCAGAGATTATGTCGTCTTAGTATCAGTCATTATGATTGTCGTGATGATGGTTATTCCTCTTCCACCACTTTTACTAGATATTTTAATAATGATTAACATTAGTCTTGCTCTAACCATTATTCTTGTAGCGATGAATACGAAAGAAGCGCTACAGTTTTCAATATTTCCTACCTTGTTATTACTTACAACATTATTCCGATTAGGGTTAAATGTTTCAACTACCAGATCGATATTAACGAATCAAACTGGTGGTGAGGTTATAGAAACATTCGGTTCATTTGTTGTAGGTGGAAGTGCCATTATAGGGATTTTGGTTTTCTTAATATTAGTAATTATTCAGTTCCTGGTTATTACCAAGGGGTCTGAACGTGTGGCAGAAGTAGCTGCACGATTTACACTCGACTCTATGCCGGGTAAACAAATGAGTATCGATGCTGATCTAGGTGCAGGAATGATTTCTGACCAAGAAGCAAAAAAGCGCAGAGAAAAAGTAAGCCAAGAAGCGGACTTCTATGGTGCGATGGATGGTGCGAGTAAGTTCGTTAAAGGTGACGCGATTGCTGGAATCATCATAACTCTGATTAATATTATTGGTGGTTTATTAATAGGTGTCATGGTACATAAATTACCCGTTGGAGAAGCTGCAAAACTATTTACGCTGTTATCAATCGGAGATGGTCTAGTAAGTCAGATTCCAGCATTATTGATTTCGACTGCAGCGGGAATCGTGGTCACGAGGGCTGCTTCTGAAGGCAACTTAGGTTCAGATATTGCCAAACAACTCTTCGCCTATCCGAAAATGTTGTATGTGGTAGCTGGAACACTGTCATTAATTGCAGTATTTACACCGATTAATCCTTTACTAGTTTTGCCTGTTGCAGCGTTGGTTGCCTTTGGGGGCTTTAAAATGCAACAAACATTATCAGCGGAGGAAAATGAAGAGAAGGCAACAACTACTGGGGACCAAGAGCGTGAAGAATTAAAAAGTCCGGAAAGTGTTATTGATCTTTTGCATGTTGATGCAATTGAGTTTGAATTCGGTTATGGATTAATTCCGATTGCTGATAAGAATCAAGGTGGAGATTTATTAGATCGCGTCATTATGATTCGTAGACAATGTGCAATAGAACTAGGAATCGTTGTTCCGGTAATCCGAATTCGCGATAATATTCAACTTCAACCAAATGAATATGTCATTAAAATAAAAGGGAACCGAGTCGCGTCTGGTAAAATCATGCTCGATCATTACTTAGCCATGAGCCCTGGAATAGATGATGACAGCATTGAAGGTATTCAGACGATTGAACCAGCGTTTGGTATGCCTGCGCTATGGGTGAATGAAGAAATGAAGGAGGAAGCGGAGTTAGCGGGATATGCAATTGTAGACCCTCCGTCCGTTGTCTCAACTCATCTTACCGAAGTGATTAAGCGCCATGCTCATGAATTAATTGGCAGACAAGAAGTGAAATCACTCGTTGAAAATGTACGTGAAACTTCACCTGCAGTTATTGAAGAATTAATTCCACAGATGATGGCAATTGGTGACGTGCAAAAAGTCTTGATGAAGCTATTAAAAGAAAAAGTATCGATCCGAAATTTACTTGTTATTTTAGAGACATTAGCAGATTACTCGTCACAAACGAAAGATCCAGATCTACTGACAGAATATGTGAGACAAGCTCTTTCTAGACAAATCACTTTGCAGTATACCATTCAACATGAACCTTTACAGGTTATTACGGCAGGTGCTAGCCTCGAGAAGAAATTCGCGGAGTCTGTACATCGTTCGGAACAAGGTAGTTATTTATCAATTGACCCAGAGACATCACAAACTATCTTTCAAAAAATTCAAGAACAAGCATCACAATTACAACAGTCTGGCGTTCAGCCGATTCTACTAACTTCTCCTGCAATACGCATGTATATGAGGCAGTTTATAGAACGGTTTGCACCAGATCTTCCAGTACTGTCATATAACGAACTAGAACCAGAGATAGAAATTCAAAGCGTTGGGGTAATCAATATCTCAGCCGGTGCAGGCAAAATCCCAGTCGGGGCGGTTAATAACTAATGAGGCTAAAAACTTATACTGTAAATAATATGACCCAAGTAATACCAATGATTAAAAGAGATTTAGGGGAAGACGCGCTTATATTGAACACAAAAAAAGTTAAAACAGGTGGTTTTTTAGGTTTTTTTAAGCAAGAAAAACTCGAGGTAATTGCAGCTGTCGAAACAAAACCAAGCGAACCCATGAGAAGTACTGAACCTAATAAAACTGAATTCCAACCTTCTGAGATGGAGGAGACTTCAGTTGATATTGAATCCGAAAATTCTCCAGTTATGAAGGATGAAAATTTGAATGAGCTTATGAGTGAATTGAAAAGCCTAAAGCAGTTCATGTTCCAAGTGATTGATGAGGATCGACTACCTGAAGCATTAAAAGCGTTGAACATAAAACTTAATGCACAAGGAATCACTGAAGAAGTCCAGTCGGAGATATTAGGAAAGTTAATGCTCATGTTAGAGCAACATCCCAATTACACGGAAGATAAATTACATGCTTTAGCTCGTAAAGAAATCATCAAATTAATTAATGCTCATAAAAAAAGACCGAGCAGAAAAAAAGTAGACATCATTTGTTTTATTGGTCCAACTGGAGTAGGGAAGACCACAACCATCGCTAAAATAGCTGCAGATTACTTGTTGAGTGAAGAGAAAAAAGTGGGACTAATTACGTCAGATACTTATCGGATAGCAGCAGTAGAGCAATTGAAAACCTATGCAGGCATTCTGAATATACCGATTCGAGTAGTCGAATCTTCAGCTGACTTAACTGTTGCCATGGACGACCTCAGCGACTGCGACATTATTTTGATGGACACTGCTGGCAGGAACTATCAACAAAAACAGTATATTGATGATCTACAGCAGATGTTGCCAGAGAAAAAGAAAATCCAAATCAACTTAGTATTGAGTCTTACTTCAAAGTATGAGGATATGAAGAAAATCATTGGTAATTTCCAAACAATCGCAATGGACCAACTAATTTTGACAAAAAAAGATGAAACTAGTTCATCAGGTGCCATCCTGAATTTGATTTATCATTATTCAATCCCGATACGTTATATTGCCAATGGCCAAAATGTTCCAGATGATATTCTTACGGTAACTCCGGAGATGATAGCGAACTTCGTATTAGGAGAAGATGAAAATGATTGATCAAGCAAAACAATTAAGAGAAAAAGTGCTACAAAAGAAATCCAAAAAAGAGCGAAGACAAACTCGAATTATTGCCGTCACAAGCGGAAAAGGTGGCGTTGGAAAATCGAATTTCGCCTTAAATTTTGCGTTAAGCCTTGCCCAACAAAACAAAAAAGTACTAATCTTTGACGTTGACTTAGGATTTGCGAATGTGGATGTGTTATTAGGTAGATCTAACAAGGAGTCCATTGCCACGATGATTGAAAAGGACTTATCTATTTGGGATATTATCGAAGAAGGTCCAAATGGATTGTTATTTATATCTGGCGGTACAGGATTCAATGATATGTTTCGATTGGATGAAACGAAAATGAATAAATTCTTTACGGAGTTAAGCACGATTCAAGGAATGGTGGATTACATTATTTTGGACACAGGTGCAGGGTTATCTTATGAAAATCTGCGTTTTATTTTAGCAGCTGATGATGTCATTTTAGTAACAACTCCAGAGCCTACTTCGATTACAGATGCTTATTCTATTGTGAAAATGGTTCATGCCAAGGATCAAAACGTACATATGAAGTTAATTATTAATCAATGCACGAGTGTAAAAGAAGGAAAACAAACAGCTGATAACTTTAAAAAAGTAACTGAGCAGTTTTTAAATAAACAGATTGGAACATTAGGATTTATCCCGAGTGATGTAAATGTGCCAAATGCAGTGAAAAAACAAGTCCCGTTTTTACTGGCATTCCCAAACTGTCATGCTTCACAGGCAATGCAAAATGTGACGAGTGAATTTTTACAGTTACCGGTTGCTTATAAGCTTGGAATCAAAGGGTTCTTATTGAAAATGCTTTTTAAAAATTAAGCTTTATTAAAGGTTGCTGTTGATGTAAGAGATGATCAAAAGAGTGCATTGCGGCAACCCAATTGGACGTTAAACAAAATACAAATCTCAAGTAACTTTATCTAGCAAGCGCCTGCCTAAGTGCTCTATCGGAGGGGCAGAAATGTGCTTTGGACTTTTCTTATAATCTATAAGTGGTGGTGAAACTCATGTTGAACAACAATAAATTGTCAAAAGAAGAACTTCATTACTGGGGAAATTGGCAAAAAATGCGCGATCCACAAGCTGGAGAATATCTAGTCGAGCGGTATCTTCCATTGGTTGACTATGTTGTTCAACGGTTTATGATCAGTTTGCCTAAAACAGTCGAAAAGGATGACATACGAAGTCTTGCATATGAAGGTCTGCTGGATGCGTTTGATAAATTCAATATCGAGCGTGATTTAATGTTTGAGACATATGCATCGTGGAGAATTAAAGGAGCAATTATTGACGGCCTTAGGCACAGTGACTGGTTACCTCGTTCTGTAAGAGAAAAAGTGAAAAAGATTGAAAAAGCTTATGCTGTTTTAGAACAGCAAAATAATTATTCAGTTACAGATGAGGAAGTTAGTGACTATCTAGGTATTACAAAAGCCGAGCTGAACAGAACAGTATCAGAGGCTGCTTTATCAACGATGACTTCTATTGATGAGTCTACTTATAACGAACATAATCAAGTAGGAAAATATAATATGGTGAATGATCATTCGGGGTCTCCAGAACGATATTTAACCGAGCAAATGACTAAAGAATCTTTAACACATGCTATAGAACGTTTGCCAGAAAAAGAAAAAATAACAATCTCATTATGTTATTTCGAGGATTTGAAGTTAACGGAAATTGCAGAAGTACTAAATGTAAGTGTTTCTCGAGTTTCTCAGCTTCATTCAAAAGCAATGTTGCGTTTGCGTGCATCAGTTCTAGCTATACATGAAAATTATTAGGTTTTTAGAAAAAGGTTCAGAAGGGTAAGGTGATACCCGTGGAATGGTTACTAATAGGATTAATTATTTTAGTGATTTTAGTGAATATAAGATCGTTTATGGTATTGTCTCAGTTTAAACAACAAAGGACTCAACTGTTGGAGGATACAGAAGCCATTCATCAAAGCATGGAAGAGTTTGTGACAAATTTAGAAAAAGAAAATGATGAACTTTATAATAAACTCATTGATTATATCAAGCGGAAAGAAAGTAAACTTGGCGAAAGAATTCTACGATTAGAAGAACAACTAGATTCTGGCATGATGAGAGTATCTACTAGTGTACATAACCTGGATAAGCAAGACGATGAGAAACAGACTAATGACATAAATTCTAATGTGGACGAGTTTGAAAATGAAAAAATATCGAAACTATATAAACAAGGTTTTTCGCCTTCACAAATAACCAAAGTTCTAAAGATGGACCAAGGAGAAGTAGAACTAGTCATCAATATGTTAAAGAAAAAGCAAAGCTATAATAAGTAAAAAGAGGTGCTTCATTTGCGTATCGAAGGGCAAACGAAATTTCCAAGCGACAGGCTTCAAAAAAGTGCTACGGAAAATAAATACACTGAATCTTTTTCAGCTGTCATAAAAAAATCACAGTCAAAATTGCAGTTGGAATCATTAAATCAATTAATGACTCGGGTGGATGCACAAGGACAGAAGCTTACGAAACAAAAAACAATAGAGAACCTCGTTGATTATAAAAATTTAGTAAAACAGTTTATTGGAGAATCATTAAGTTATGGTTTGCAATTATCCGATAAACAAAGCTTTAGTCCTAGTGGAGGTATGAAAAATCACCAATTAATTGAAGTGATTGATCAAAAACTTATTGAAATTCACGATGAAGTGTTAAATAATGAAAAGGAAGGTATTGACATTCTTCAGATGGTTGGAGAAATTAAAGGGCTGCTAATTAATTTATATATGTAATTCAATTTCATAAATGCCTTTTGATGAATGATACACACGAATATTTGAAGTGAAGTTCTTTAAATTTGTTGTAATTTCAGTCATTTGATTGGAGTGAAGGGCGGTGACTCCGGCGGGAGAAGTGTGTCCAGGTATGACCCCGCAGAGAACGAATTGTGAACAATTCGTTTGCGACGAGTAACCGCACGAGCATATGTTTTCATGCGAACGAGGAGGCACACAGACCACCCGCGGAGAGCGTCCGCCCGTAACGGAAATCGACAGAATTTCTGTTGTTAGAATGTTCGTGTTTACATTTTATGAATTATGAAATTGACTCATGTAATTAGTGTTTTAAGTAAGGGGGGGAACGTAATGAGCGAAAATCGTCGCGAGTTTTTTCGAGTGAATTTTCAACGATCGTTAAGCGGACAGCTATTAGTACATGGTGGAGAGTCAATGTTCTTAAGTATTGATAACCTTAGTGTAAAAGGATTGGGCTTTTCTTCATCAATCGAGATTCCGCTACATGCTAGAGTGGAATGTCGTTTTGAGATTATAGATACCCCTTTTCAAATGGTGGGTTCTATTATTCGAAAATCTAGAAAAACTGATGAAATTGAATACGGAATTGATTTTGAAGTTGATAAAGAAAAATCTTCACTATTATTTAAGCAGTTAAATACTTATCAAATTCGCCAAAGAAGAGCAAGTTATGTTGATTAATTAGATTATCCACATGTTTTTCCAAATAGCTGGCTTGTAGAAACTTACACCTTTAAGATACGTATATCTTAATAGGTGTTTTTTTATGAAAGGAAAATATGTTTTTAGGTAATGATTTACAAGTTTAAGATTTTCTTTTACAATGAAATCAGAAACTTACATATTTTGGTTTTTAGCGAGCTTTAAAAATCAAGACTTATAATGAGGAGAAATTGTATGAACAATAAAGGTAGAAGTGAATTTTGGATTTTTTCATTACTTTTATTAATTATAGCCCCATTTGTGATGCTGCTGACACCCATGGTTGTTGCAGTTACAATTTCGGACACACCTGATAAAATTGTTTTTATTCCAAAGGGCACAAGTATGGTGCTGTATGGTTTAGCATTTACAGTTGTTATCGCTGTACTATGTGCTATGTATTTTTCAAAATCTAAAATGCTTAATATTATAACAGGGATCATGGCAGTAGCTGGGTTTTTCATCATTTTCAGCTTAGGTGTTCAAAACTACGTTTATCTCCATGAGGATTTTATCAAAAATAATTCAATCCTGGGTTCAAAGGTCGAATATCAATGGACTGACCTAGCGAAAGTGACGCACGAATTATACGACGAAGAGAAAGACCGTGATGAAAAATATATTTTCGTATTTGACGATGGCTATACTTTTGAATTTATTGGATCGGGAATAGTGGATTCAAAGGCGAAAAGTAAGATTTATCAAAAGGTAATGAAGCTGGAAGTGCCTTTTGATGAGTATTAAGAGGAGGTACCCTTATGGGAGCCTGCTTTTTTTATGCTTTTTTTACAAACATCTAATCATAGAAGTTTAGATGGCAAAACTCATGTATGGGAGTCTTTCATAAATCCACATGAAAACCCATATAACCATAGAGACAAACATCATAAGGGTGGTTAACATGTCTTCAATATGGGTGGTTGGGTATTTATGTACTGCGTTAGGTTTTGCTATCGGAGGTGTTATTGCCTGGATATTAAGAGGGTTTCAGAAGAGAATAGATACCGTTTACAGTATTTGTGCAGGATTAATTCTGGGTTTAATTAGTTTTGAAATTGCTCCTGAAGCAATCGATATAGGCAATTGGTTTACATTTATTTCGGGATTTTTAATAGGTGTTACTCTGTTCAAGTTCATACATAAATCGTTTAAGTATCAAGTAGAACTTACAGAAAGGAAAGAAAAGCTTTGCCCCTTATATACTGGAGCGATGTTAATGTTAAGCATTGCACTTCATAACCTCCCAATAGGAATCACTTTAGGTTCTAATCAAGACTCCAAATTAGACATGTCCATCCTTCAAACAATATTTCTTCATAATGTTCCTGAAGGCATCATCGTATTTACTCCTTTGTTTATCGCGGGTCTTGGCATCTGGACTGTGATTTTATTTTCTCTTATAGTTGCTTTACCTGTAGGGGCAGGTGCATATTTCGGGAGTTTTTTAGGAATTGATGATCCTATTTTCTGGTCGGTTTTTATCAGTTTATCAATTGGAATGATTTATATGGTGACGGTTAAAGAAATTCTGACTGACTCGATTAAAAATTCTAGTTCAACAAGAGTTTTCATGCTTGCAGTGATTGGTTTTGTTGTAATTGGATCATATCTAGCTCTTATTTAATCACCACCAAACCCCTAGCTGACAGCAAGAATTCAGCGAGGGGTTTCAAAGAGATTTTGTAAATAACAGTTTTAACCTTTGGCAATTTTATAGGCTGCTAATCGGGTGACTATGACAATGAGCAAGATTGCAACAATCAACATGAGAATGGAACCACTGATTACGACTTCTTGTATTGAAAACCATTGTGCTGCTAACCCCATAATTAAGACGACAAATAGCTGTATCGTATGAGCAATCATCCCATACAAACTCGAGATTCTCCCCATCATGTCTATTGGAATATTCTCTTGTATAAATGTCATGAAACCAGTGTTTGCGAGTGAAAGAAAGCAGGCTAGAATAAAACAACCGATGCTTGCCATCATATAAGTTGTTGAAAAACTATAAATGACATACCCAATTGCCACGAAAGTAGTGCCACTACACATCATTTGTTTTGCAGTAGAATATTTAACGATAACATTCGTACAAATGGAACCAATCAAAAAACCTATTCCTGCAATACTAACGAGTGAACCGTACGCTGCATCTGTAAGATGAAGAACTTCCTTCGAAAACGCTACTTCCATCGAATCAAGGGCAGCTGTCAACAACATAACTCCTTGAAAGACCATATAGACAATTACAAAAGGAAACGCAACCTTACTAAAACGCCAAACTAAATGCCAATCTGAACGAATGTTACTATAGGTTATTTTAGAATTACTTGTAGAATTGCCATGGACTAAGTTTGGTAGTAAGTATGTTAAACCGGCTGACAATAAGAAGGCACCGACATTCACAAACAACGCCATCTCAAGAGAACCAACCATAAATAATATCCCCGCTAGTGCCGGTCCCATAATAAAAGCTCCCGAATGAACAAAACTAAGCAGTGCATTGAATCGTTTACGACTATGTTCAGGTAATAGCAATGTCATGTACGTAAAAGAGGCAGGATCAAACATCGCACTGGCCATTTGAATAAACAATACAAGTGTATAGATAAACCATATGGAATCTAAAAATGGAATGCTTACAATTAACAACGCCCTTATCACATCTAAGGAAATCATCAAATGCTTCGTGGAAGATCGGTCGATTACACTACCAGCCCATAACCCAACAAACATACGTGCAAATGGTTTTATCATATATAGTCCTGCGACTGCTAATGCAGAACCTGTCATTTCTAAGACAACCAAGTTAATAGCCAACAAATAGACCCATTGACCAGTATTAGCAATTCCTACTGCGCTTAAATAAAAGCTTGGATACTTCCATTTAGATAATTTCATCCGTTATCCCTCCGACATGTTTTTTAGCAAAATAAAAAATCCCACCTCCAAGACGTTTTGTCTTGGGGACGAGATTAACATGTCGTGGTACCACCCCAGTTTGTTCTAATGTCACCATCAAAACCTTTTCAAGTACTGCAAAATAGTCATGCTTATACTTTAGCTTGATAACGGGAGCATCCGTCACACCATCTACCCATCCTTGAAGGGATCCAATGTGAAGCTCAGAGTCTTGTTTCAATCAGTGAATGCTTACCCCTTTTCAGCTAACAGGGCTCTCTATTAAAGTATCAGGTGATTTACTGTTCTCTTCATTGCTTTTAATTTTGGTTATCATACCATAAAATGTATTGTAAAGAAATAACATTAATGCAACAATCTACTTAAGAATATTTCTCGGAGGGATATTGTATGGAATTACTCATTATTAGACATGGAGAATCGGAAGCTGATTTATTAGGTGTACATGAAGGCAGGGCTGACTTTCCATTAACGGAGTTAGGGGAGAAGCAAGCGAAAAGGATGGCAGCATACATAGAACAACATTATCCACCAAATATCATCCTTTCCAGTCCTTTAATCAGAGCTAATCGAACAGCCAAAATACTGGAAGAGTCAATTGGCTGTGAATTAATCATAGAACAAGATTTAATGGAATTTAACAATGGCGTACTTGCCGGATTATCAAGAGAAGAAGCGGCTATTAAATATCCATTACCAAAAGACGGAAGACCGGCTCATATTCCCATTCAAGATGGCGAATCAGATTTAGAATTCCGCTTCAGAACCGATAATATTTTTCACAAAGTCTTTTTTGACTATCAAGAATATGAGAGGGTAGCCATTGTATCTCACGGAGGAACGATTTCGAATTTACTCAAAGCCTTTCTCAAACAACCAATGAATAATGAATTTATATTTGCGACGGGTGATACAGGAATTCATTTACTAGAAATCAAAGGGAACCATCGAATCATCAGGTTCCTAAACAAGCAGGAACATCTTCATAAGGAAGAAGATAAGGACTAAGTTGATGTTCTCTTAGTCCTCAGTCTTTTCTATAGTCATACGTATCTGTGCGAACATCAAGCTCTATTCCGTTTATGGAAACAACATGTTCATTAATCCACTCGATTTCACCTTTTTCCGTACGGTACTCCCAATACAAATTCCGTTT
>NZ_JBATUX010000019.1:0-25578 GCF_049671445.1 Paenisporosarcina sp.
AGTCATCACCATCTTGTCTAAGCATTAGATACAGTTCATATCTTGTAGAAAAACCCAAGATAAGTCCCTCTTTTGGTGTCACTTCAACTGTAACCATTTGATAACGATTTTTTGTCTCTTCATCATCTGCAGAGTGACCAATCGCTAACACCTTAACGTTTTGTAATAAAAGGGTTGCTGAATCATGCTGAGGTTCTTCTTCTCCTGCTTCTTTTTCAGGTCCCTCCATAACTGCAATTACATCAACATATGACCCTGGTTTTACGAATCCAGCTATCCCTTGAACGTCGGTTGTAGCAATGGTCATTGCTCGTTTTCCTTCTGAAAAAGGAATCAATTTAGGCGCAATTTCTTCAACCTTTTCTTTACCTTTCTTCTCCTTGGCCTCTACTACTAAAGGCTTTTCTTGTTGGATAGGTGGCTTTTGACTTTCTGTGACCTTTAAGTACAGCATTCCAGCAGCAATGATTCCAAACACCATGGCAATTAGCCAAATCTTTTTCGTATTTATAAACTCACCTACTTATATTTTTTGGCTTTTAATTTACAAGTTTTACCCCATAGATTCCGAAATTTTCTCCATGTCCAAATGAACCACCACGGACGATTTCAATAAACTTCCCTTTAGTTTCATGCTTACTAATTGATTCGATCCAAAATGCAGCAAATCCAACGACCATTACATCTGATTTTCCATTCACGTCCCATGTTTCAATAAGTGGTAAGATCACTACACGTTTACATGTATTATCAGCAGTTTCATATGAAGAACATTTCGAGTTGTTTTTTTTATCTTCTTCTATCCTGAATTCAAAGCCAGACTCGACTTTACCCCAATTCTGCCCTGGCTCAGTATTAACTTCTTTACCAGCTTCAACCGTTTTTTTGGTCCCATACTTGATTCCTTCACCTAAAATATTTGCTCCATTTCCATCTATTGCAAGGTAGCCATAGTTACCACTGTTTCCTTCACCAGGTTTATCATTGAGGGCATAAGAAGCACCTTTTTTATAATCTATTTTCTCAAGGCCGACTGGGATAACCCCGTCTCCCTTCATTAATGCACCTTTTATTTCTGCTCGTGCCGTTGCACTAATATCTGTTTGGTTAAACCCTAGTATTCGAGCAAAAGTTAATTCTTTTGTAACTGTCTTTTGTATTTCAATAAAGTCTGTTCCAGTCGTTACTTCATTCTCGGTAATTGTAAATCCATTCTTCGCAGCTAGCTTAATTGCTTCGTTTACAGCATCTTCATCAGAACTTCTCAACTCTTGTGCCCCGCCTAAAACGGCAGCATCTAACGACTTTTGTAGAATACTTTTTTCCAGATAGAGCCCACCCACATCAACAACTAATGCGGTAAAGCCTATGATCATGAACATGCTTAAAGCTACTATTAGCATAGCCACACCATTTTGCTTTTTTAAAAGCAATAAATAGCTTTTTCTCACTATTCCACCCTCATTACAGTTGTGTCTTCTAAATTAAAAGAGCCTACCAATTGCCCAATAAAGGGCGTTAAAAAATCGACAGGATAGGTCAACTTTATCTCCACTTCACTACCACTAACTCTATTTACTTTGCCAGAGGGCGTTATGGAAATCCCCAATTTATCTTCATCAAGACCACTTGTAGCATCTCTTATTTTCAAATTAATTACAGCATCTTCTGATCCAACTGAAGCCTCCCGAGCAGCTTCTCGCCCAGCGTGATCGAGCGTTAAATACACATGAAAAACCCTACCAAAATCCGTGATACCAAATAAAAGCATCAATATAATTGGAAGAATTAATGCAGTTTCAACTAAACTTTGCCCTTTTTGAGACTTCATTGGTAGGTTTCCATTAAAAATGTTAGGAAAGCCCCTAAGGCGATTGGGATTGCATATGGAATAGAAATAGCAGTATGCTCCTCATCTTTATTCAACAAATATCCTTTTGCAGTTATTAAAAAAATCACCGAAAACAACATCTTTTTAAGTGTAAATATGAGTTCTCTTCTCTTTAACAAAATAAATAGAGCGATAATACCACCAATGATCCCCGCATATATACCTGTATAAAAAATGAAAAATGTCCCTTTCCATGCACCTATAGCAGCAAGTAACTTAACATCTCCCGCTCCAATTCCACCCATTAAAAATGGAATGATTAATAATCCCAGACCTACTAAAAAACCTTGTCCACTAAAATAAAAGCCTTCTAAACCAGCAGTGTAGAAATGATACATACATCCCCCAAGTATCGCTGGCAGTGTTACTATATTTAATATTTTCCGATCCTGAAAATCTGTAATAACGGAGATTACTAGAACTAGACCGATTATTAAAGTTGTCATAAGGTTTATCTCCCTTACTTTATTAAAATAGCCCCACTTTTAAGTAGGGCTACTTTTGAATATTATCTAGCATTTGTAAGTGCAGTTGCGATTGTCGTGAAAATCCTTACTAATTGCGGACCAATCAGAACAATAACTGCGATTACTGCGATAGAAATCATGCCCACTAACAGTCCATACTCCGTCATGGCTTGTCCTTCTTCTTCCCTTAAAAGCCTCTTTAATTGATTCATCCAAATTTACCCCCAAGTATGGTTCGATTGTTCGGTTTAGCGAACTTACTAGAATATATTAAATTCGAACAACATCTAGTACTTAAGAATTAAATTTTTTCGTATAGTAAATAATATGAAATTGAGGAGTGATAAATTTGATATACAAAAGCAAAACTATAAATTTAAATTTTAAGATTAATCATGCTCTTACCTTTTGGGAACGATTTAAAGGTCTTCTATTTTACAAGAAACCTATAGTTGATGAAGGTCTTTTGATAACTCGGTGCAACTCAATTCACATGTTCTTTATGAAATTCCCAATTGATGCGGTCTTTCTGGATCAATCGAATACGGTTGTCAAAGTAGTTTCTCACGTAAAACCATGGTCAGTTATTTCTCCGGTCCGCAGTGCCCATTCAACACTCGAGCTACCTAGCGGAACGATCAGTAAGAGAAGTATTGGTGTAGGGGATACGATTATTCTAGAAGATTGCAAAGAGAGTACTTCAAAAATAAAAAATGCTTAACCCCCATTTGGAGTTAAGCATAATAACTTTAAGTTTCATCAACTAGTAGATCCTCTAAATCTTCTTTCAAACCTATTTTCACTTCTTCCAATGCTTCATCAAGAAGTTCACCGATAATCTTGCTTCCAGGGATCTTAAATGAAATCGGCATCCCTAAGAAAGAACGTCCACATTCCCATATTTTTATGATGTACAAATTATCTAATTCGCCGCTTTCATCAACAATTCCAATTGAAACGGAAGAACTGTATCCAGGGATAAAAGGATCGATTCCCTCTTTATCGAATCCTACATTCATTTCTAAATTTTTCTCCGCAAAAACAGATTCATACTCATTTAACAAACTTTCAATATAGTCTTTTAATTCGAGTTCCGCTAAATTAACTCTAGCCTTTAAGTCTGGAGTAAAATCCCTCTGTTGGTATTTCATAAAAAAATCACCCACTCTCCATAAAATTTGAAATTATAATGTTTTTTGAGTGAAGTAATCCAATGCTTCATTGACCAAATAAAGATCGTGGATATTATTTTCCACATGGAACTGGATAACCAAATCGAAGATGTTACTATCTGATAACGAATAACCCGCGGAACTTAATAGTGCATCAGTGTCATGTGTGTTCAATTGCAAGGCCAAAGCGAGAGCAATAGTGGTATTTTTGCCTGGGTGATAGTCAGGATTGGAACGAATTTTTGAAAAAAGCTTTCGATCGATTCCCGCCTTTCTGTAAATTTCCACATCACTTGCACCTGCATTGTCAATAAATTTAAACAACACTTGGTTCAATGTAGGTTTGCGATGGTTTTTTATATAGTCCTCCAAATCAATCGTCATACTTTCTGACTGCAAGGTGTATTCTACATCAATTTGAGATTCTACTGTGTAAGTGAACGTTTCATTATTTAAGTGACTCTCAATGTACTCTTGCAACTCATTTAATCTCTGTTTATTAATCAAAAGATTCGCCTCCTAAAATGTCGCTTTTCAAGCGACCATATCGATTTAAAAACTGGTTATGATTAGTTTACCAACAAAAGAAAGAGGATGATGACTTTGAATAATAATCTAACAGAAATTATTTTCCTGCTCGACCGAAGCGGTTCTATGTCTGGACTTGAAAGTGATACTATCGGAGGTTTTAATGCGTTTATTGAAAAGCAGTGCAAACTCGATGGAAATGTGTCCTTAACAACAGTCCTGTTTGACGATCAATACGAAATACTATGGAATGGCATCAATGCAGCTGGAGCGAAGCTTACCAAAGATGATTATTATGTAAGAGGCACAACTGCCATGCTTGATGCAGTTGGAAAAACAATTGTCGATGTCGGTCATCGACTTGCGAAAACAGCCGAAGAGCAAAGACCAGGTAAAGTCATATTTGTCATTACGACAGATGGGATGGAAAATGCGAGCCGCGAATTTACGCATGATAAAGTAAAAAAGCTCATTACACAACAGGAAGAGAAATATGCATGGGAGTTTATTTTCATCGGTGCAAACATGGATGCTGCAAAAGAAGCCAGCATCATGGGTATCCAGGAAGAGAATGCATTTAACTTCGTTGCTTCAGAAGTAGGTGTTGAATCCATGTATGAAATGATTAATGAAAATGTATCAAAGAGAAGAAAACGATAATTTATGCGAATGAAAGATGTATACTTTATGTAAATGACAAGGCGGCCGAAGATGCATTCGGCCGCACTTTTATTTCATTTTAATTTCTCGGAAAGACCTAAAATACTTCAGGGAACATTTTAATCGTTAGTAATATATGTGTGTCCTGATTGTCAACCACTATCAGGACACATTTAGCAGATTCCAATATAAAGTAAAATAACCAACCATAACAATCAATGAAAATATAAATGCCCATAGCGCATTTTCTCTAATGCTTTTTTTTCTTATCGCAGAAAATAGAAAAACCAATAGGTTAGGAGACGCTCCAACGCTAGAAAAGAACAGTATAAATTTAATCATTTCACTTTTAGAGGGATGGCCAGTTCCTCCACCAATCCCCATGACGGCGATGAATAACATCATTAAATGAAAGACAATTAAAAGGATATTAATTAGCAAATACTTCTTAAACGTTTTCAAAGTTCCCCACCTTTTTCATTTCACTATGTTCTAGTATCTATAGAAAGATTTATAGTTAAATAATGCCTTTTTCTCTATTTAGTCTCTCCACTTCGTTTTCCAAATAATTTAAACGTCTATTTATTCTATAAATAATCGGCAAATATGCAATTACAACAATGATTAACAATCCCATTATCTAAGCTCCCTTTTGATATCGATAAGATAATTAAACTTTATCTCCCTTATTTAAAAACAGTTCTAATACTTTCGTATAGATTTCAGTTTGATCAGAATGAATTAAGTGCCCTGCAAAAGGAATGATGGATACGTGAACGTTTTCTTTCGTTAACGGATACACGATAGCCCCTTTGGTCTCATCCTTATTTCCTTCACCAACCATATATAGAACTGGACATGCAATAGCATCCAAATCTTTTGTCTCTTCAAATGGATACCATTCTTCATTTCTCCCCATATAGAGGAACTGTTTCCAATCGGACATATGTATACTGTCAAAATACCTTACCGTTTCTTCTTGCAGTAATAATTGAGTCTGACCTTCTACGTTTTCATTGTGTAATTCCAACCAGTTTTCTGGTTTCACAGGTAAAACACCAGAAATACATAAACTTTTTGCTTTATGCGGGTACATTTTTGTAAAGTATAAACCTACTAAAGCCCCTAAAGAACACCCGACAATATGCGCTGATTCCACTTCTAAGTGTTCGAGCGTTTCAAGCAAATCTTCTGCTGAGTCCTCAAAAAAATTCGAAAAGTCATTTTCAATTGATTTCCCATGTCCTCTTAAATCAGGGAGAATGACTTTAAATTTATTTTTAAAATATTCTCTCTGATACTCAAAATCAAGTAAACCAGTTTGCAATCCTGTATGAAGGAATACAATAGGTTCTCCACTACCTAAAACTTCAGTATGTAATATCAATGTCATCCCACTTTTCTATGTTTTATCACTGATTCGATTCATTTTATTCTTGATCTTCTGTAAGACTATATAAATGAATCTGGTTATTTATTACATTCGATACAAACGTCGAAATCCCTTTAAATTCCATTTCATTACCTCTTTGATACTCTATGATTTGAAACCTCAAGAAAAGCGACCGAAGATCATTTCGGCCGCTCATGGATTACCTATATAGTTTTGCAATCCGCTATTCCTTAACTTTCTGGTAAACATCCTGTCTAGAATGAAAGCCGTCCGCAATAATCGTATCATCGATATTTACCTGATCAACTGCGATTGGTGACAGTAAAACCGATGGCACTTCGATTTTCCCGTTGTTCACTTTTTGATTTTCATCAACGTTTTCACCTTGTGCTAGTGCGACTGCAAGCTGTGCAGCTTTTTCAGTTAGCGCTTTTATTGGTTTATAAACAGTCATTGATTGAGTTCCTTCAACGATTCGTTGCGCGGCTGCCAATTCTGCGTCTTGCCCAGCCACTGGAACTTTTCCTGCCAACCCTTGTTCCATGAGTGCCTGTATGACACCGCCAGCTGTTGCATCATTGGCAGCGATCACTGCATCAATTTTATTATCATTGGCTTTTAATGCTGCTTTCATGTTTGCCAATGCATTTACAGGTTGCCAGTCCTTCGTCCACTGGTCATAGACAATTGTAATGTCCCCTTTATCGATTAATGGCTGTAGTACGTTGAAGGCGCCTTTTTTAAATAAATGAGCATTGTTATCCGTACTTGCGCCACCGATGTAGACATAGTTGCCTTTAGGGACCAACTTGGTAATTGCTCTCGCCTGCATCTCTCCTACTTGCTCATTATCAAATGACACATATAAATCGATATCCGCGTTTTTCACCAAACGATCATACGCGATCACTTTAATTCCAGCCAAGTGAGCCTTGTGAACGATGGTTGCCGTCGACTCAGCGTTGTGCGGAACAAGAATAAGCAAATCAATTCCTTGGCTAATCATGGTTTCAGCTTGAGATATTTGTAATGCATCGTCACCGTTCGCTGCCATAATCTCTACTTCCGCTCCCAAAGCCTCTACCGCCTCTTTGAATAAGTCCCTATCCTTTATCCAACGCTCCTCCAGTAAAGTGTCCATTGAAAACCCAATTTTAATTTTTTCATTCGCAAATACTTTATTTTCCGTCGTCTTAAGGGGAATCGTCCTCTCTGCCTTATCTGTTCGGACTATTTCCTTTTCACAAGCCGAAGCGATGAGCAGAAGTACTAAGACGAGCAGGAAAAGTCTCCCTTTGTTCAATATCTGTCCCATGGCTTCTCTCCTTTTGTGGAACTGTTTTCTTGCTCAATCCTATTTGCCCAAAAGACTATTTCGATATTCTTTCGGTGAAACACTACACATCTTTTTAAATACCTTGCTGAAATAATTTGGTTCATGATAGCCGACCTCAAAGGTGATTTCTTTTAAGCTTTTCTCAGGATTACTTAGCAGTTTTTTGGCTTTTTCAATCCGACATTCTGTTAAGAAATCAATATAATTGATGCCAAGCTTTTCCTTGAACATTTTGCTAATGTAAATCGGACTTAAATCTACTTTTCTTCCTAAGGCATCTAAAGAAATATCTTCATGTGAATGGTCAAAAATGTATTGTTTAATTTGATGAATCTTATCCACTTCAACTCTGTCATAGTGCTCTTCATAGGATTGCTTCATTCGACCAATTAAATGTTCGGTCTCTGCTCGAAGCTGTCGGTAATCCTGCGCTTGGAAAGAATAGAAAGGTGCTTCTGTTTCAATGCCCATCTCGCTCATGACGCGCGTTGTGATCCAAAGTAATTCAAGTACACGTTGTTGAGTTTGCAGTAAGAGGGCCCCTTCGTTCTCATACCGATGAATTAACCCCATCACAGTTAAGTGAACTTGCTCCCATTGGCCAAGACGGATTTGTTCAAAAAATTGCTTTTCCAATTGTTTAGCTTCTTTCCCGTCGCTTATAGCACTCAATGCAGGCACATCTGAATAAAAACGATATTTAACCGCAAGCGTTGTATCCATCGTTGCAATTAATGATTCCTGATAGGATTGTCTAATTTGTTCAAGTGCATCACAGACGTTGCCAATTCCTACAAACCAACCTTCTTGAAGATTGAATTTCCTTGCTATGGAGAGAATCTCATTAGCAAGAAAAATTGCCTGTGAACGGAACGACTTGTCCGGTTCTCTGAATACAATAATAGGAAGTTGGCGTCCGTATAAAGCCCCTACCCAGCCGCTTCCTGTCTGTCTAACTTTTTCTTTGATTTGTGAATAGTATTTTTCTGCTCCTGAAGGTAATAAAATGACCATGACAAATTTTTCATTTGTCGACCGAATTTCCAGCATCTCAACTAGCATGTCAATATGTACTTCATGCACATGATCAAATAATAATTGTGTAACAACGTCTGTTTCAACCAAAGTCAAAGCGTTTTGCATGGATTCCTGTTGGAACTTGCTAGTAGCTAGTGAATGTTGTTCTATCTCGCTTTGCTTAAGGACTTTTCCAACCGTTGCCACGATTTCGCTAGCTTTGCTTGGTTTAAGTAAATAGTCTTTGACACCAAGCTTAATTGCTTGTCGTGCGTAATCAAACATATCAAAAGCTGTCACCATCACGAATTTGATGCTCGGATGATCTTCACTTATTTGTTCTACTGCTTCAAGACCATTCATTCCCGGCATCATAATATCCATTAGGATTAAATCCGGTTTAAACTCGGCGGCCATTTCTACAGCTATTTTCCCGTTTTTAGCTTGTTTAATATCGAGCTCTGGATAAGCTTTATGCAAGATTGCTTGCATTCCATCACGCTCAATTGGTTCATCATCTACGATCAGGAGCTTTCTCATTGTTGTCGATTCTCCTTGTTTTCGGTATTTTCAATATAACCTTTGTACCGTGACCTTCTTTGCTGTCAATAAGGATGACGTCCTCAAAACCATAGAACAGACGTAAACGCTTTACCACGTTACTAAATCCGATGCCAGTTGAATGTCCTTCTGACTCAACAAGACGCTCTTCCAGGATTTGCGTGACTTTATCCTTCGACATCCCCACTCCATCGTCTTCAATTTCAATTGTCACTTGGTCGATTCCATCAAGTACTCGGAACCAAATGCTACCCCCGTCTTCCTTTGGCTCAATTGCATGGATAACAGCGTTTTCTACAATCGGTTGTAAGGTTAGGCCAGGAATCTGTATGTGAAGACAAGAATCGTCTATGTTCATATGAAAGTCTATACGGTCAGTGAATCTTGCTTTTTGAATCTCCATATATTGCTGCAAAACAACGACTTCTTCGTGGATAGTAACGGATCTGTCTAACCGTTTTAAATTGTAACGCAACAGCCCTGCGACACTTACGAGTAAATCGCTTGTTTCCTCAGCACCTTCTAGATAAGCCTTCTTGGAAAGTGTGTTAAGCGTGTTAAATAAAAAATGTGGATTGATCTGGCTCTGCAGACTACGAAGCTGACTTTCCTGCAATAGAAGTTTATTCTGCTGGAGTTCATGCTCAAGCTGAGCTTTCTGCTGAATTTCCGAAATTAAGTTATTGATGTTGATTCGCATATGATCAAATGTTTTGGCGAGAAAGGAGATTTCGTCATTTGAATCTACTTTTATTGGCCGATCAAATCGACCCTTAGATAATTCATTGGCAGCTTTTGTAAGTTGTTGCACTGGTCTCGTAATGGATAACGAGAACCAATACGTGAGCAAAAGTAGCGAAACAATCACTAATAACAGCAACCAAATACCAAGCCTTTTAAATTCAACGGATTGCTCAATAATTCCACGATAGAAGCGATCATACGTCTTTAATTCAGTGTCGATTACAGTGAGTGTCATTTCGGAAATATAATTAGAAATTCGCGTCGCTTCAGAAAATTCTTTTGCGGATGCCTCGACTTCTTCCTCGGACTGAAACTTCAAAGATCGATTGGTCGTTTCAATAAAACTGTCAATTAAATTAATATAGCTAGTCAAAGCGAACTCGTTCTCTACATTTATCAAATTGTACACTTCGTATTTTGCATATCGAATTTCCTCTTGACTCACATTAATTTGTTCAAGATTAGCCAGTGTCGGATTCAATAAATAGTTGTTTAGATCTGTAATCATTTTCTGACTTGCGCTGGTTACTTCATTCATGATTAAATAACGCTGTAAAATATCATTATATTGATTTTGCGTTTTTTGATTGTAATAGGTAAATGCTAGCCAAATCGAAAGCATAATTAATAAAACGACACTAGCGAGCATCCATATTTTCTTCTGAATAGTGTTCATCACATACCTGTCGCCTTTACTATACGAATATCTGTGAGATAACCGTCCATGTTGAGAGGAACGGCTTCATCTGTTAACCATTTCATGATTAAATTCACGCTGAGCTCCCCCATCATCTCTGGAGATTGTTCTAGCATCCCATCGAGTTTTCCTTGCGTTAACAACGAGAACGATTCAGGTCCATCGTCAAACGTATAAATATGATACGGCTCCACTTGTGAACGCCTACCGATTTCTTGAATCATGGCTCCCGCATTATTAGCATTAACAGCGATAAACGCATCCACGTCGGGTAACTGGTTTAGTAAATCCTGTGTAGTGGCAATGACTTGCTCCTTCGTATCTGGTGTTTCTTCGTACAAGGTTTCGACCTTTGGGTAGTCTTTTAATATGTCTTGGATTCCTTGAAGGCGTTGTTGTTGATGGTACTCCTGTTCACTCTCACCTAAAATGATGACTTTACCAGAGGAGCCCATGTCAGATATTAACTGTTTGGCTATCATCTTGCCTGCCAAGTTCTGATCAGAACCAACATACGTTTTTCTAAGACTCTCCTCTATTGGCACGTCATTTGCCACGGTAATAATCGGAATTCCTGATGATGCTGCTTTAAATTTCGTTAAGCTACTAAACTCTTCCGTATCTAGTCCTTGTACGATAATTCCATCCATTTTGGAATGGATAGCTAGTTCAATTTTTTTCAAAAAGTCATCTTGGTTATTGCCATAGCTTCCCCAAACTTCGAGGCTAGCCCCTTGCTGTTGTGCTTGCTCAATCGCACCTGCGCCTACCTTGTCCCAAAACGGAGTTTCAAGTTCTTGGGTTATTAGAACAAGTCGATATTGTTCCTCATTTGGGGCTGAAGTTTGAGGTGGTTGGAAATCAGAGTTAAAGACCTTTTCAGCCGATACAAACGTAAAATAACTAAGAATAGTTAATACGAAACAGAGTATAATAATGCCTATTTTTCGCAATAGAAGTGTCTCCTTTTTCCTATCTGAAACTCTTTTCATCTTACCATTTACCGGATAATGTTCAATACTTTCTGACAACTTATGAGAGGTATGAAGACCCTTTAATGTGCATGTGATAATGACGATTTGATCTTTTCTAGTTCAGACGGAGACAAAAGGATGATTATGACATCGGGGAATTAAGTAGGTGGCGATTCATGCATTTGGAATATGAGGTAAGGGACATCCACTTTTACTAGATGTCCCTTACACTTCTTATTAATTTCTATCCTCTTTGTTTACGAGTCATGACATCAAAGATAACTGCTCCGGCAAGTACTCCTCCGCGAATCATGTATTGATATGAAATTCCGACGCCTAGTAGATTCATCCCGCTCGATAAAGAAGCCATAACAATTGCACCGATAATTGCACCTGTTACTTTACCAACTCCACCTGCAGAAGATACTCCACCAACATAAGCTGCCGCGATAGCGTCAAGCTCGAAAAGTGTACCTGCAGTCGTAGTTGCCGACTGAAGACGTGAGGTGAAGAGAATGCCTGAAAGTGCTGCTAACATACCCATCGATCCAAAAACGATATACGTGATTTTCTTTACGTTAATCCCGCTCAGATGAGCAGCTTCTGGGTTACTCCCAACTGCATAGATATGTCTACCAAGCACTGTTTTTGTTGTAAGGAAATGATAGACTACAACGACCAACAGCATAATAACAACCGTCCATGAAAACCCATTATAACCTGCTAGAATCCATGTGATATACGCAATAATGGCTGAAACCAATACCAATTTCAGTATGAATATCCCTTTAGACACCACTTCAAATTGATACTTGATTTTACTTTTCCGTGTGGAGATTTCACTGTAAATGTACAATAAAATACCGACGACACCGACTAATAAAGACAGCAAATGCAAGCCGTTTATTTGAAGGATTGAAGGAATAAATCCATTTCCAATCGCATTAAAGTTATCGTCTTTTATAATGATCGTTCCTGTTTTTTCAGTCACTTGAAGAAGTGCTCCACGGAAAATAAGCATTCCAGCTAAAGACGCTACAAACGAGGGAATACCTATAGAGGCTACTAAAACACCATTAAATAACCCAACCACAACACCGAGTACAAGAATAATCGGTATGGTCAAATAAATTGGAAGTCCCACTTGTGTGAGGAGGATTGCGGCGATGGCACCAAGAAATCCAGCTGCAAAGCCTACAGATAAGTCAATATGTCGAATGACAATAACAAGTGTCATCCCGACAGCTAGTACGGCAATATATCCTGCAGAATCTAGTAGATTACTAATATTACGGGAAGACATAAACAATCCATCCGTCATGATAGAGAAAGTGAGCATAATGACAATCAAGGCAATGTACATGCCATAGTCACGAATATTCACTTTAAATAGAGACTTGGCTTCATTAAAAAAGTTCATCGATTTTACCTCCTATTGCGTAGCAAGTTCCATAATATTTTCTTGAGTGGCTACGTCAATCGCCATCTCACCTTTGACTTTCCCTTCGGCCATAACGTAAATACGATCGCTCATCCCTAATACCTCACCAAGCTCTGAAGAAATCATGATGATACTCATCCCTTCGCTAATGAGTTTATTCATGATGGTATAAATTTCGAACTTCGCTCCAACGTCTATGCCACGAGTCGGTTCGTCTAGTATCAAGATTTTTGGTCCAGCGAACAACCATTTGCCGAGCGATACTTTTTGTTGATTTCCACCGCTTAAATTGCCGACAACTTGTTCCAACGAACTCGATTTAATATTTAACGATTTTTTATAACCAGTAGCGACTTTTACTTCTTCATTCATATTAATAACTCCATTGATTGCGATACCATGGAGATTGGCAACAGACACATTGTTTTTAATATCTTGTATCAAAAATAATCCATCACCTTTTCGATCTTCCGTTACATATGCGATTCCCGCCTTAATTGCATCTCTTGGATGTTTGATTGGTTTAGATACACCATTCACCACTAAATCACCCTGCAATTTGTAGGCCTTTGGATTACCGAAAATGCTCAATGCTAATTCAGTTCGACCCGAACCCATTAATCCGGCAATGCCGATGATTTCGCCCTTTTTCACGTGAAGATTAACATCCTTGACTACTTTGCGACCTAACTGCACATCAAATGCTGACCAGTTCGTTAATTCAAGAACATTTTCACCAAATGTTTTGTTTGCACGTTTCGGATAAATATCATTGATTTCACGACCAACCATGTTCTTTATAATGACACTTTCAGAAATTTCTCCTTTTGAAGCATCGAGTGTGCAGATTGTTCGACCATCCCGAAGCACAGTTGCTTTATCTGCAATTGAAATCACTTCTTTCAACTTATGAGAAATCATAATACAGCTAATTCCTTGGTTTTTCAGTTCACTCAACACCTCTAATAAGTTTTCGCTATCATCCTCATTAAGAGCTGCTGTTGGTTCATCTAGAATTAGGAGTTTCACTTCTTTACTTAAGGCTTTGGCAATTTCGACTAACTGCTGCTTTCCTACACTTAAGTCCTTAATCAGTGTTTCTGGCGTCACATTCAACTTAACTTTTTTTAGCATTTTAGTAGATTCAACAATCGTTTGGTTCCAGTCGATGAATGGACCGCGTTTCACTTCGTTGCCCGCAAAAATGTTTTCGTAGACAGTAAGATCAGGGAACAAGGCAAGCTCTTGATAAATAATGCCAATACCAACTTTCACACTGTCACTTATTTTATTAAACTGCTGAACATTTCCCTCAAACACGATATCACCTTGATATGTACCATAAGGATAGACCCCGCTAAGTACTTTCATTAGCGTAGACTTCCCAGCTCCGTTCTCTCCAATTAAACAGTGGATTTCACCTTTTTTTACTTTGAAATTCACATTATCGAGTGCTTTGACCCCTGTAAATTCTTTAGAAATCCCATTCATCTCTAAAATGTATTCACTCATTTGATCGCCTCCTTAACAAAACAACTAGTACAATGGCGAAATAGTGATAGACGTATCTATCACTATCTCCCGTTCTACCTATATATGATTGTTATTCCAGACCAGTAAACTCGTCTGCTTCGTAATATTCCGAATCAATAAGCTCTTTTTTAACATTTGCTTTGTCTACAACAATTACATCTGTTTGTTTTGCTTTCACTTCGATTTCTCCATTGTCGTAAGAACCTGTTGTTTCAGGTGTTTTGTCATCCAATACTTCTACAGCCATACCCATTGCATCTTTTACAAGTGTACGAACATCTTTGAATACCGTCATTGATTGTTTGCTGTCTAAAATGTATTGAATTGACGCTTTTTCAGCATCTTGACCAGTAACAAGGAAACTTGAAACCGCACTATCTGAACCAAATACATCAGCGATTGAACGAGCTGTTCCATCATTTGGTGCAAGAATTGCTACATCGCCTTTTGAATCATCACTTACAGCTGTTAAATGTGTTTGTGCTTTGTTTTTCGCATCGTTTGCATCCCAGTTTGTTGTGATCTGACCAATGATTTTACTTTGTTGATCACGTGAAAGGTCAGCTGTATCTTTTAAAGCTTCAGCTTCGCTAGAGTTTGCAATTTTGAATGTGCCGTCAGCAATTTTTGGTTGAAGCACTTTCCAAGCACCTTCAAAGAATAAAAATGCATTGTTGTCAGTAGCTGCTCCAGCGTAAAGATACAATGGAACGTCAGAACCTTGTGCATTGTCTACTAAGTATTGTGCTTGAGCTGCCCCAACTGCCAAGCTATCAAAAGTTACATAGTAATCAACAGCATCCGTGTTCGTAATTAAACGGTCGTAAGAAATAACTGTAATGCCTTCTTTTTTAGCCGCTTCTACTGCAGCTGCAGCAGCGTCACCGTCTTGAGGACAAATGATTAATACGTCAATTCCTTTGTTAATTAACGTTTCAACGTTTTCTTTTTCTTTAGCAGAAGAACCTTGACTGAATAAAATTTCACTCGTGTATTTTGTATCAGCGATTGCATCTTTAAATCGTTGCTCATCTTGTACCCATCTTGGTTCATCTTTTGTCGGTAATACGATACCTACATTTACTTCACTACTACCGCCCTCGGTACAACCTGCTGCGATTAATGTGAACATCATAAGAAAGATTGATAAAAATATTGCTTTTGTTTTTTTACTCATTTCCAAGCCCCTTTTCCCTTTGTTTTCTTTGATTACAACTAAATTATAGCTCTGCCCGTTCGTAATGAAAGCGCTATCAATAGCACTCTTTTGGTATCACCTATACTTTTTTATCTTTTCAGAATTTTTCAAGGGGTTTTAGGGTAATTCCTACGTCAATGGCTATTTTTCCTACGTGACCTCTTGTTTTTTCCTACGTCACTACGCTTTATTCCTACGTGACCTTCGATTTTTACAACTGAGTCATCGCTCAGCGTTTATTTTATTTTTTAGCTCTTATAAAATCTACTGTTGCTTATCGTACATTTGCGCTGGCCGCACGTTCCGCATGAGCCAACAAGTATGAAAACCGCATACTTGTGGGTCTCATTCTCCAAAGAGCTGCTCCTGCGGTTACTCGTCGCAAAGAATATGACCAAACTACCTTTGATCATATTCTTTCATGCGGCATGCTAGGCGCAAATGTACTCTTTCGTCTGTTCTTTAATATCAACAGCATTCTTTAACATACTTATATTAAAATCTGAAGTTAACAGAATAGAAGTTAATGACCTATGTTGTTTTGGGTATATATCCATAAGGTTTATTTTGGAGGTCATACATATGTCGATTTATCATTACAATTTTGAAACCAACTGGAAGTTTGAAGCAGACATCGAACAGATCTGGGGATTGATTAATAAGTTTAACTACGGAGAATGGTGGAAGGGGTTAGATTCAAAAAGAGTTAAGAGTGAGTCAACCAAACTGGCGGTTGGAGATCGATTTAGGTTGTTTTTTACTACTAAGTTACCTTATCAACTATCATTCGAATCGGAAGTAGTGAAACTGGAAAGCCCTACCTATCTTGAAATCAAGGCTTTTGGAGAGCTTGAAGGACATGGAATTTGGACACTTTCCCAGGAAGGGCCAATCACTAACGTACAGTGTATTTGGAAAGTGAATACGAATAAAAAGTGGATGAATACATTCGCTCCCCTATTACGACCAGCTTTCGTATGGAATCACAATCAGGTGATGAATGAAGGT
This sequence comes from Paenisporosarcina sp., assembly GCF_049671445.1. Classification (GTDB taxonomy): domain Bacteria; phylum Bacillota; class Bacilli; order Bacillales_A; family Planococcaceae; genus Paenisporosarcina. Next base: position 16,621 of record NZ_JBATUX010000019.1, read on the forward strand.
GCGAAAGGGATTTCTACGTCATTGGGGGTTAAGTTGATCTCGCTGTAAATAAAGTGAAAGGTGATTTCAAAGGATTATATCCCAAAAATAGGACGCTACCTTTTATAAATTAGCGAGCAGCGTCTTTTTAATAATGTTATTTATAAGATGTTTGTACTTTATTTTCATGGAGTTCAATAAGGACTTATCTTTTTACAAACATAAATCATTTCGCTACTGTCTTTTTTCAAAGGATCCTTTTCCCAAGAGCTATAGACATTTAGTATCGAAAAACCATTTTGTTCTATTAACCTTTCCATTTCTAATGGGAATACATATCGCAAGGAGATACTATCTTTTTCAATTGAAATCACTTCATCGTTATGGTTATAAAATTCCCTTGTTGATGTACTATGTAATATTTGAGTAAGAGGATTATATGTATCAACTTTGCATTCGGTAACTTTCCGATTACGTTTATCAAAATAAGTATGTTTAGATTCATCTATGATAGCTAACTCATTTAAGATTGGGAATCTTGTATTGAAGATAAATACTCCCTCATCAACCAAGTGTGTATTAACTGACTTTAATAATCTATTCTGCGAATCATTGGTTAAAAAGTGTTGAAATGAATTACCAGTCATATATATTAATGAACCAACCGTATTTAAAGATAGCTCCGTACAATCCTGTAATTCCCACTGAATTGGAAGGTTCATATTTATTGTTTTTTCTTTCGCTCTGTTTAGCATACCTTCATTTATATCAACACCAATTATTTTATATCCATGTTCAGCTAAAGGAATAGTTAATCTACCAGTCCCACAAGCTAGGTCAACTATTTCACCATTTTGTTTCTCTGCCCATTCCAATAAAAAAGGGAGGTCATAGTATTCTGGGTCATTATATTTCTCCATATTATCTTTAAAAATATCGTCTACTTGTCTTGTCAATTTCTGAACACCTCTCTAATTCATAAAAACTTGTTAGTTAAAAAACTTCCTGATGCATTAACAACTTATACATCCTTCAAAAATCACCATTCAAACAAACATCTATTAACTCTTCATTTCCGGCCCAACATTTTACATAATCGTCTTATTTACTTCGAATCTTTTAAAAGCTGAATCTCTTTAACCTCTAGTTCCTAAAACATCTGTACTTGGAGGTTCATAACCCAATTGTCGCGCCATGGCTACTACCTGACCCTTGTGATGGAATTCGTGAGTGATAGTATGCATAAGTAGTTTACCAGGCGTAATTGATATCGGTTCTCCTCCATCTCTCCAAGGAATCGCTCTCTGAATCGGCTCATCCATGTTATGTGCATGTACTTCAAAAACCTCATTTACAAAAGAATCTACCTGTTGAAATCGAACTTTTATTTCGTCCAAACCTAGTTGCTGAAGTTCTTCCTTTGAAGTAAGTGGCTTCTTCGTTTTTAATAAAACATATGAGCCTAGCCAAGCGTAATAACAGTTTGCTATGTGTACCAGAGTTTCTTTCATACTTTGAAAACCGAATCCATCCACTTGGCGACAAAAATCATTTGGATTTAGTTCACTACAAAAATCAAAAATTAATTCTCGAGTCTGTTTGACCCATTCATATTCAGTTTGATTCACTCCATACACCCCTTTAAGAAAAGAAGATTATGCATCATTATTCCTCTTTTATCTTCCAGCTATTTTGTAACTTCCTAATATAAAGGATTTGACCAATATGATATGCGTTATGAGTTGAGACATTACCGAGTACTGCCCACCACTCCACATGTTCAGGGAAACCATTTACTTCACTTTCAACTTTTTCTTCAGTTAATAAACCTTGCCATCGTAACAGCACTTCTAAAAGTTGTTTTTTCAAGTCAGTAAATGTTTGATTTTCAGGAATAATAAAGCTTTTATTATTATTTCCTATGGAAGGCACAGCATTGACGTGGGATTTTTGGTACCTTGTTTGCCATGTTTGATTCCAATATAAGAGATGCTGGACAATTTCAGCTATACTATTTCTATTTTCGTTTGGTTTCCAAAATGCTGCTTCCTCAGACAAATTTTCCACTGATTCTGAAAATGGAATGTACCAGCTTGGATCATTAGCATTCGCTAACAACTGATCGGCTAAAACATCTTTTGCATGAAACAAAATCCCACTCTCCCTTTTTTGTTTAATGTTCTGTTATTAGTAGATTCTACAAAGTATATTTATTGTCCTGTAATTAAACTTCGATTTAGCATTACTTCTTTTTGCTTTTATCCACTCTGTGATACTCAGAAAGTTGAATGACTCGAACATTTCGTGTATCCAGCTCATGATATATTCCTCTACTGTCTGTAAACGAAATGTATTGGTCCCTTTCGCTTTGAATTAACTCTTGTGCATCTTCTTGAGACTCCATATGGATAAACCTTCTAATATAATGCTCCTCATCGAAGAAATACGTTACTTTAAATTCTTTCATGATCATGAACCCCTTACCTATTGGTATTAAAAAACCTTAATATTAAATTTTACATATTCCTCACTTCGTCAATCACTTCCAAATTCCCTGCAATATGATTTCAGTGACTCTAATATTAAAACTGAAAATTCACTGGACTGTTCCGGATTATAAGTTAAAATATGTAAAAGGAGTAGGGAATAAATAACAAGTAATTTTAATACTGTATAAACAAATATCTTAAATTAAAAGCGAGGTCTTCATTTGAAACATTTATCTATAGGTGTATTTCTTTCATTATTACTACTCACTGCCTGTTCAAAGGAATCGACAGGCGATGCAATGATTAAAATTGCAGAGTTGACAAAATTTGAAGAAAGTCTTGTTGATTTAACGACTGACCATTCCTTTATTTTCGATTTGGAAATAAATAATGATGAAATCGCAGAAATCATGGGAACAGTTGATTATTATGAAAACGGTGAATTTGTGCGTACAGTGTCCGGGATCACAACTGCGATTTCAGAAGAAGAAAATAAGGAAGATAAGTTAACAGTAGCCATCATCCACCAGGCAAGAAATGATAAAGAGGAGCAATGGATAACATCATCAATGACCGAAGATGGCCAATCTTCTGGAACTGTACTGAATAATATAGATGGAAAAGCAAGAGAAAAATTTGCTTCTGTCTGGGGTGGGGTAAATGAAGGTCCCTTAACTATTGGTCAGAAGAAAGTGATTGGGGTCCTTGCATACTCAGCTAAAGATGGACTTTCTATGGCTAATAGTATTGAAACAAAAGAAGATATAAAAAGAGCCACTAATTATGAACAAGTGTACCTACTATCTGTTGAATTACGATAAGTTTCAGGAAGCCATAACCTATATATTAAAAATGAGCGGTGACTAAGTCATCGGTCTTTTTTATGCTTGGAAAGAGGCTTCCCATTATGAGAAGCCTCTAACAAAACCATATTCATTTTTCAACTTGCTTTCTCTTTCTTCACAGCTTTACCTGTCACTATCAGTTAAGGCGAAAACATTATAAATTTATGCTTTTTTGAAGTATCCTTGCACAATTTGAATATGATTTTTCATAAGTGTACTAGCCTTTTCTGCATCTCGATTATTTAATGCCGTCATTATTTTCCGATGGTAGTCCAATGAATCTCGCATGACACTTTGGACTAATAAAGATTCCTGATGAGTTCCTAGCATTTCTTGTATTCGTAATATTAGATTACTAATTGAATTGTACATATCCAGCATGACTACGTTTCTTGCTGAAGTTGCAATATTTTGGTGAAACATCATGTTTGATCTTACATAGTTTTCTTGATTATATTCATTTATTGCTATTTCCATATCATCAATGGTCTGCTCTATTTCTATTAACTGCTCTTTAGTGGCTCGATTCGCAGCTAAACACGTCAACTCTTTTTCAATAATCCAACGTGCTTCGAAAATATCATCCCATTCTGCTTCGGAAAAATAAAACTGATAGACAAGTGATTCTGAATAAGAAGCATTAAAATTCGTGGAAATGAACGTCCCTTTTTGTGACCTTTCAATAAGACCCAAGGACTCCAATACTTTTAAAGCCTCCCTTATAGAAGTTCTGCCAACTTGAAACATATCCATCATCTCTCTTTCAGGTGGCAGCCTATCCCCTTCTTTTAATTTTCCTGCAAGAAATAAGTCCTTAATTTGATTTACAACTTCATCCCCCACATTTAAGCGCTTCACAGGTTCGATCATCGTATACTCACCTTTTCATTCCGATTTGTTACTCCACTCTTAAATATAGTGAACTTACTTCAAAACTTCATATGTTTAAACTAGATTTACACAGTCCCATTAAGCCTTTTCTAATTCAAGCTCTGCACTGCCGCTTTCAAATGATTTATCTTTCGTTTTCACTAAGACATATATCACGATTCCAAGTGCAAGTAGCGTTGCAAAAAGACCAATGTAGATGTTTTTAGTGAAACCTAGTGTTACATATCCGACAATGGAGACAAAGCTCGAGATCAATGCATATGGCATTTGTGTCAACAGATGATCAATTGTATGAACACCGCCGCCAATTGAAGCGAGGATTGTCGTATCGGATAGAGGAGAACTATGTTCCCCAAAAATACAGCCTGCAAGAACTGCTCCGAAAACAGGTATCAAGTATGTTACATCGATAATCGAGACAATCTCTGCACCAATCGGTAACATCAAGCCAAATGTACCAAATGTACTTCCCATTGAAAATGACATAAATGCAGAAATTAAGAAGAAAATTACCGGGAGCCAAGCAAGGGACATATTCTCATCAATTAAAGATGCCAAATACAGTCCTACTCCCAACTTAGAAATGATTTGTGCAGTCATTAACGCCATAAATAGGATAGTTACACTTGGTAAAACTGCTTTCATACCTGAACCAACAGCTTTAGTTAATTCACTTACAGGAGTTTTACGCCCCAGCAAACGAATGATTGCTACAATAACAGCTGCAATTGCGCTATAAACAAGGGCTTTAATGACATCTGTGTTCATTAAAATTTGTAGGGGCGTTACCTGACCTTCAATATTTGAAATTCCGATATAGGCTGAAATGATAATGGCTAACGTGACGAGAGTGAATACGGGTAGAAGTAAATCTTTTAATTTACCATCAGCTCTAACAGGAAGTGTGCTCTCTTCTTGGCCCGCAACAGCTCCTCTTGATGTATCAAAGAGAATTCCTTCCTCAGTTGCACGTTTTTCATCTCGTTGCATTTGTCCAATGTTTAATTTGAAGTATGCAACCGCGATAACAAGTAAAATGGTTGTCATCGCATAATAATTTGTTGGAATTGTTAACAAGTAAGCTTCAAATGGTGCATATTGTGTGATGCCGTTATCAATTAAAATCGTTCCGATTAAAGCAGCAATAAAACCAGCCCAAGCGGATATTGGTAGCATGATAATTACTGGTGCTGATGTAGAATGTAACATGTAAGCGAGCTTAGAGCGGGAAATACGATGTTTATCCGTAATAGGACGAACTAAACTACCACGGAATAAACAGCTGAAAGCGTCATCAAAGAAACAAAGAAATCCTAAAAATATGGTAGCCAACTTGGCTTGAAAAGGTGTTCTCACTTTCTGTATGGCCCATTCTGCAAAGGCATGAACTCCACCAGAGATATAAATTAGTGTATTTAATGCACCGATTAATAAAACGAAGAGAAAGATATTTCCTTCACCAAGAACTGACATTGCTATATCAAATATTGAGGTAACAGTAGCCGTTACACTCCAATTACTTGCCATCAACGCACCGAAAATGATTCCTACACCTAAGGATAAAAGTATTCTTCTCGTGATGATTGTTAAAGCAATCGTTATTACTGGTGGCAAAAGGGATAATATTGTACCTTCCATTGCTATTCCCCATTTCTAATTTGATTGCAAATCATATAATTACAAAGTAAGCGCTTTCAATCTATTGTTTTAAGGGAAACTTATACCTATCATTTCACTTCTAGATAGGTATGATCTTGGTTTTTGTTATGACTTGTGGCTCCTCTGACTAATAAATTTTCCAATCTCCCTAGACTCTCTACTTCACAGACGATTTTGTCTCCTGGTTTTAACCAGATCTTTTTGTCCATTCCTAAAATAACCCCTTCAGGTGTACCAGTGTAAATAACATCTCCCGGTTCAAGTGTCATTATTTTAGAAAGGTCACTAATAATTTCAGCTACTGAAAAAATCATATCTGCGGTATTCGAATCTTGTCTTAATTCCCCATTCACCCAAAGCTTTAAATTCAGGTTTTGTGGATCCTTTACTTCATCTGAAGTTACAATATACGGACCAAAAGGGGCAAAGCCGTCGAGAGCTTTTCCGAATAACCATTGGCTACTCCGATTTTGAAGCTCTCTTACTGAAAAATCATTCCCTGTCGCGTAACCAAATACATAATTTAGTGCCTCTTCTTTAGACACATTGCGTGTTTTTTTCGAAATAACAACGACTAGCTCTACCTCGTAGTCAACCTGTTCAACAAAATCTGTTAATACGATTTCCTCTTTATGACCAGCAAGACTGTTCGCGAATTTTGCAAAGTAAATCGGTTGTTTAGGAATCGGCATGCCCCCCTCTTTTGCATGCTTTTCGTAGTTCAATCCCACAAAAATCATTTTTTCAGGATTCATTAATGGAGGAACATATTGCACGTTTTCTTCAGCTATGACGTCAGATGAAAAAGATAATATTGATTCCACCTTCTTAATTCCCTCATCGCCTTGTATGATCAATTCTTGAAGATTTTTTGGAGAAGTCAATCCAGACTTTTCTGCAGTTGCTACAACATCAACAATCCCTTTTTCAGTTTTAACACCAAACTTCAATTCACCTGAAGAAATAAATGATAGTAGTTTCATAGTTAATAATCCTCCATTCCCTCATTTATTAGAGTCGTTACTATTAAAAACAAGTTTAATAATTCACCACAATTGTTCTGTCCCTTTCCCACCTCCAATTTCACAATCATGGTTGTATGGTCTGACCATACTTTTTCTTTTATTGTATTCGGACAACTAATGTCATATTCCTAACAATGCTCCCCATCTCTACAACTATCTCATTCTAGTATTAACCACGAATTGTTATTGAAAATCCATACCAAAACCCCTCAGCATTCTCTGTAAATACAGGGGGGAATTCAATTTCAGAGATAAAAAAATGAGCAATGACTAAGTCATCGCTCATTTCTTTTTTTATAAATCATTCAAAACTTCCAACGTCTCTAAAACATGATCAAGAAAATTTGCAATGTCACCCATGTGCTGCTCGTTAATTTTATGGGTAAACGCCACTTCAATCGTATCTAGGTAACTTGACGCTTGCTGTTCAAACACAAAGCTCAGAGTTTGAGTGAGCTCCACGTCAGAATCCCAAATTTCTGACAGTGCTTGCTCAATCTTCTTACATTCAGCTATATTGTCAATCTGCTTGTTAAATCGTATGTACAAGGAACATCCAGGGTTTTTTCCCGGCGTCTCCATTATCTCCGCTGCTAAATCAGGTAAAGACGCTTCTAAAACTATTTCTGCTGTGACATCTTGTTGATCGACAAGTGCAAATTGAATAGCAAAATCCCTCGCCATAATGGAAAAGTCCATTCGATCCACACGGTTCGTAATATCAATTTTGCGTTCCATCGTGTCTAAATCATACACTTGATTTTCAAACGCGACTTTTAAATTCTCGAAAATGGTTGGATCATACATGTCGATTCCTCCAAGCCTTAAGCTTTTCCCTATCTTATCCACTACCTACTGGAAGTATGTCAATTAAGTTCGTTTTTCGGAAAAAAAGAATAGAGACCTTCTATATAATAACGTGCGGCCGAAGATGCAGTTTCGCCCGCTTTGATTGGCATAGGGATTATTCTTTATTTAAAGTATCAATAAAATGTTTTAATATCCGAGCGGTTAATCCCCAAATTGTATACTGCTCATAGTCATAAAACCATTCCTCTATTACCCGTGATTTCCATTGATATTGATTGCCGTTCGCAATTTTATCGTAAGGGAAATCGGTTAATGGCATGGGTTGCATAGGAACCAAATGTTTATACGGCTGATGATTCAATAGCCAGTTGACTGGCACTGTGAATATTTTCTCTACTTCTACTTTGTTGAGTTGGTAATTCAGATGGTCATCGATCATCCCGACAAAAGGATAGACAACAAATGACGACGTTGGAATGAATGCACTCATCTGCCCCAAAATTTTGATGTTAGATGGGTCAATCCCTAACTCTTCGTGCGTTTCACGGATGGCTGCGTCAACGGGAGTGGCATCTGTTGGATCGATTCTTCCTCCCGGAAAACTAATATCCCCTGGTTGTTTCCTCATGGTTAGTGAACGCACTTCAAACAGCACATGCCACTCACCATTCACTTGAACAAGCGGAATCAGAACCGCAAATCGCATCGCAGTATCCTCTCCTATAAAAAGAGGCTGGTCTTGACTAAACCCATTCTTAATTTTTTCCAAGTCCATTAGATTTCCCCCATAACATAGTTACATATATTCCTATGTTAGCATGAAAAAAATCCGAATGATAAAAGAAACTGCTTATTCAATTCTAGTAATCGGCACGACTACAGCCCAGTCGAACAAAACAGGACGATTCTCCAGCCGTCCGGATCTTCAATCGTGATGCCGGCATCTTCCCAGTAAGGATTTTCCGCTTCAACTTCTGGATACCCCAAATGGTTCAATCTATTTGCTACCGTCTGAATGACATCCCAACATGGTAAATAAAAAACGAGCACATTGTCTTTAGTTGGAGCTGGACAAGGTGAACCTTCTTCATGAGCTGTAAACTCCAGATGAAAATTCGTGTCCGGTAGCCCATACATCACTCCGTCATAGCCATTATGTTGCCTGAACTCACCGACTCTCTTCAGCCCGAGCCCAGTTTCATAAAACTCAATAATCCTATCCAGTTGATCGGTTGGTCTAGCGATTCTCATCTGAACAAC
>NZ_JBATUX010000020.1:0-80438 GCF_049671445.1 Paenisporosarcina sp.
TGAGATAGCTTTCGATTTAGTGATATGGAGCAAAACAGTGAAGACTCCAGCGGAAATAGCGAAGTGCAGAAATCCACTCGGACGTTAAGTCCGAGTTAGTTCGGCGCAAGCCCGCGGAAAGCGTAACTGTTTTGCGGAATATCAACAGCAACATTTAACATAGCCTTTATTTTTATCCGCCGGGAACCCAACCAGGATTCTTCAATATTCGCTGCCAAAGAGGAGTGGGCATCACTAACTCATGCTGCTTATCAATATCGAGTTGCGTCACAATGTCATCTTCTCGACCTTGTTCTATTTTCTGTACCCATTCAGGATCTATTAATAGGCCTCGTCCAAGACCGATTAGAGGAATACCTGAAGTTAATGCTTTGCGTGCATCTTCAGCGGTATAAATAGAACCTACACCGATGACTGGTACGCGATCACCAACAGCTTCTTGGATAATTTCAATACGAGAACGTGTGTCTTCAACCCCACGTCTAGGTGTTGACCAGAAGTCCATAAGTGAAACATGAAGATAATCTAAGTTTTTATTCGCTAATTCATCAATTAACACTAATGTATCGGACATCGTAATTCCTGGTGTTTCTGGTTCTTCAGGTGAGAAACGATAGCCAACAATAAATGGTGTTGTTGCGTGCTCTCTTACGATTCGTTGAACTTCATCTACAACTGCTAGTGGGAACGTCATGCGTTTTTCTAAAGACCCACCAAATCGATCCGTTCGTCGATTAGAATGTGGGGAAAAGAATTGTTGTATCAAATACGTGTTTGCCCCATGAATTTCCACACCATCGTAGCCAGCTTCAATAGCTCGGCGAGTTGTTTGACCGAAATCCGCAATAATATTTTCCACTTCTGATTCAGTCAGCTCACGAGGAACTGGTTTACCTTCTCCAGGATAAGGAACAGGACTTGCACTTACTACGTCACCATTTGGGGCAATCTCTTGTGGCACTTGTCGACCACCATGGAAGATTTGCAAAATAGCTTTTGAACCTTCGTCTTTAATCGCAGTGGCCAATCGACGTAGACTCGGAATCATCTCATCTGTGTGTCCGGCGAACTCACCAGGAAAACCTTGGCCGTTCGGCGTAACGTATGTACAAGCTGTAATGACCATGCTAACGCCTTTAGAGCGGTGAATATAATAATTTATTTCATCGTCAGATACCGTGCCATCTGAATTTGAAGAGTAGTTCGTCATTGGTGCCATAACTACCCGATTTTTTAGTTGGATACCATTTGGGAATACAAAAGGTTTTAGTAATGGTTTATATGTTTCGTTAATCATATTTGATAACCTCCTGGATGTTAGTTTATAGAGAATTTAGAGATGGTCGGATTTGGTTGCAACTATCCAATTATCTCCTAATAATTAGATATCTCCTAAAGCTGTGGTAAGGTTACTTTATGTCTTGTTGTTGGCTATAGTCAAAAATTATGCCTATATAATATGCTAACTAGAAATATCAAACGATAAGGAAATAGAGAATAATAGAGGAATAAAGACAAATGAAACAGAAGGTAACGTATATACTAGTATTTAGAAAATAGGTGAAAAGAGTGTTAATACGAACTGAAACTAAAGATGATTTTAAACACGTATTTAATCTCAATTACTTGGCATTTGAAAAAAGAGATGATGAGGCGAAGTTAGTGGAACGCATTCGCTTTTCCAACTGTTTTATCCGAGACCTATCATTAGTAGCGGAAGAACAAGGAGAAATAGTTGGTCATGTCTTACTTAGCAAGGCTAAAATCATTCAAGAAAATGGGGAGAAAGAAGTCCTCGTACTTGCTCCGGTAGCTGTGAACCCTTCTGTTCAAAAGAAAGGAATTGGCAGCAACTTAATTCAAGAAGTCTTAAGACGAGCAAAAGATTTGGGTTATGGTCTTGTATTATTAATTGGGCATCCAACATATTATCCGAAGTTTGATTTTCAGCCTGCTAAACAGCATGGGATAGAATTGACTCAATTTATAGTTCCTGACGATGTTTTCATGGTTTGTGAACTAATAGAAGGTGAGCTCCAACGAACCAATGGAGAATTACGCTATCCTCCCGCATTTTTTAGGTAATACTGTGTTTAAATATAGGGATATTTCGTATGAGTTTTTTCATATATCTTTTCTTTAACAAACTGAAAACACCAGATAGAGACACTGAGCCAAAATGCACCAGCAAAATAGCCACCAAGCACGTCACTAGGATAATGAACGCCTAAATAAATACGACTAAAGCCAATCGTAAGAATCATAATAGTGCTAAACAGAATGAGTAGCTTGCGACCCCAAGAAGTAGGGATATGACGCCATAACAGAAATGACAGAATTCCGTATACAGTCATTGCATTTGTCGCATGACCGCTTGGAAAACTATATCCACCGATTTCAATAAGACGATGTAAATCCGGACGGGCTCGATGAAAGATTTCTTTTAAAAACCGAAATATATAGTGAGAACCCATTAGGACAAAGATAAATAACAGAATTTCTGATCGATAATGTAGGACGAAGTAAAGAATGATTACGCCTAGAACGACAATTATATTAATAAATGATCCTGAACCGATATATGAGAAGAAATTCATCGTCGCAGTTAAAAATGGAGTCTCTAGGTTTTGAATAAAGGAGATAATTATTTCGTCGAAAAGAACAATGTCGTTATCTTTTATTAAAAGTGTCATGGAGCCAAAACCAACTAAAGTGATAAGTAAGAGTGAAAATTTTAACTTTGTGTTCATTGACAACTTCTCCTCGATACACAAGAATTAATGCCGTAAAATTATATACTTACATTTGTATGAATTATCCAATTCGTTGAATTCGTCGCATACTTATTGGAAGGGGAATCATCTTGAAAAAATACATATTGATAAGTGGCATTCTACTTTTAACGGGCTGTTCAAATGAATTAGATACTTCACAATTAATCGAATCACAACAAGGAGAAGGGGATTTTTTAAAGTTTTACAGTGCACCTTCTGTTGAAGTAGCAATCAAAGCATTACCTTATGAAGTCAATTTGCCCGAGCGATTGCCATTCGAAACAGTGGGTTTTCAATCTTTAGGAATTACAGATTACGGTGGTAAAGGGCAAAACCCAGAAGCCCAATTTATCGCAATAAATGAAAATGAAAATAACTTAATCCTGTCCACTACTACAGCCCACCGTGATTATCCAGACAGTGATACTGAAGAAATCACGTTAGACAATGGCTACGAAGCATTTTATACAGCACCAGATGGACTCGATGTGATTGTAAAAGATATCACTTATTCTTATACACTAATCATGCCAGAATTAGAAGAACCACAAATAAAAGAAGAATTGTTGAAATTAGCGGAACAATTATCTGAGTAGATAAGCTGTGAAAAAGAAAGAGGCTGACCCAGGAGCAGAATTTATCTACTCCTGGGTCAGCCTTTTGTCGTATAACGATCAAAAATTACACGAAATCGGTAAGTTATTTTATTCTCATAAATTCTACGACTTTTTTATCAATCATGCCACGTTGTTGTACACGTTCATCAAAGTTCTCTATCAAATGGTAGGACTGAACAGCATCCAACAAATCCTCATGTTCTGAAAGCTCACGGCTAAGATGTCCATTTTCATATAATAAGTCTTGAAGTTCTTCTGCAAGAGCTCCTTCTATGGTCACGATATCCTCTGGCAAAGTAGGTTCGAAATATAGTTTATGTAATTTTAATAAGCGGGTTAGTTCTTGAACAGGATCCTCATGATCATCCACTCGAAGATCAATATAGCGGTCGTTGTAGCCGCCATAACTTCCGTTTTCTTTAACCACTAACAAAGCAGCAGATTGTTTTCCTCGACTATCTCCACCAGCAGCATCACCTGCAAGTAAGCTTGCGAGCAACCGTTCAGCTAATGATCCGGGTGTTTGTAGAAAAGTGGATTCCATTGCCTCAAGCGTGTGTTGATCGACTAATATATTACCTTGTGCTGCAAAATTTTCCCCTGCAGAACCTCCAGCCCAGTCATAACAATCTTCTCCAGTAAATGTGACGCTTCTTCCTTGTGCATCCACAATGCCAACTTGTCTAGAAGCAGAGTTATCATCATTACGAACCAACTCTTCTAATACTTCATGAGGGGTAAAGCCATTTTCCAACATCTCAAGTCCGTGCTCCCCATAATTTAAGTTTGCCCAGGACTGTGTTGCAATTGCTCCAACTCCTGCTTTAGCATATGGAACAACAGCGCCGACGCTTAAAAATTTTGAAGCCACGGCAACTCCTAATTCTTTTGTTTCTGGATCAAAGCCTACGATTGAAAATGTCATGAAGAAAACCCCCTTGTTTATAGATTAATGTTTATTATTTAATATCAACTTACGATGTGTTTCTTCATTACAAATCACATATAAAACTGCATCCTGAGGAATATCCTCATGCAATCGTCGATTGATATCCATTTGTTGACGATCTGCAATTAGAGTTGCTCCTTTTGCTAATAAATCATGGAAAGCGTCTCCATATGTTCTCCAATTAGAATCTTTTGTTACTTCAAACAAATCCTCGCCGATGCTTCGACTAATCAATTGCGTAACGATGGTACTCACATTTTGATGCATTGCGGAACGAACAGCAAGTAGAGAGGTAGTTTCTTGAGATAAAATGAACTCATCCACTTTGACATGAGAGAAATTCGGGATTTGTTTTTTTGTCATGATTTCTACAGTTGTGTGAACGTGAGTAGCTAAACGTTCGACTGTTATAGCAATCGTCAATGTTTTTGCATCTCTCAAGGAAGGCACTTGAATCGCATCATCTGAGAAAATAATAACGGATTTGGCTTTTTTAATATTGGCACGAATAAATGTCTCTTCTTCTGAAGCATCACCTTGAATATAATGCACACGCTCGATAGCTACATCTATCGGTGAAGTAGGAAGGGTATCGATAATGACAACTTCACTAAATGAATCTGAAGATAATATTTCTTCTACAGCGGTTTCCGTTTTCTTACCCCAGCCTACAATGATAATGTGATTTTCATGTGTATACGCCAATTTACCTTCCTCCTTACGTTTTCTAAAGATAGAGAACGAATCAACTATTTTTCCAATAACTACACCTAGTAATCCAATCCCCAGTAAATACATAAGAACAGTGAAAAGTCTGCCGGGTCCCGTCACAGGTGAAAAATCTCCATATCCTACTGTAGAAAAAGTAGTCATGACAAAGTAAAATGAGGTTAGTAAACTTTCAAAAGTTTCCGGCTCTAATAAATAAATCGTTACCGTACAAAAAGTAATGAAAATAAGTGCAGCGATTAATAAAGATAGATTTTTCATACGGACTAAACTAAGTCCTACTTTTAAGAAAAAATGCATACACGAACCTCCACGCTTCAAAATTTCATTTAATTCAGTGTACCGTTTTTTAGATGGATGTACTAGGTTTTAGAAAGGGCAATGTTTTAAATGGAAACCACTCAATGTGCTTCATCAAGCCCTTTACTAGAAAGAGTATCAACTTTAATCGGCCAGTCAATATCGTTTTTTTGAGTATATTCATTAACCTTTTTTGAGGTTAATAGATACCCGACAAAAATAAGAATCCAAAAAATTAAGCCTAAAGCTTTTCGCAAAAGAATAAGATGCATAAAGGCTTCTACACCATGGCGCTTAATTTATTATTTTTTACTTTCTTTTGTAAAATGACCAATTGAATACATTAAACCCCATTTTTCCGATAATTACCAATATTATAATACCTAACGTAGCGTTAGATACAAGTGGAGAATTTTTAAAGATTTACATTTAAATATTTTAGTCAAACTAGAGTAATGAAATATAGGATATAAGCGAATCATGAATATAATACTTTGACTGAAAAAGGAGAAATCAAATGATAAACATTTTAGTCGACGCTGATGGTTGTCCAGTTGTAGATTTAACCATTCAATTCGCAAAAAAATATAAACTTCCTGTAACGTTATTTTGCGATACTGCACATAATATGCAACGTGAAGGTGCAAAGACTATTATGGTTTCAAAAGGCATGGATGCGGTTGATTTTGAACTCGTCAACCGAGTAAAACCAGGCGATATTGTGATCACACAGGATTATGGTTTAGCAGCAATGGTCTTAGCTAAGCGAGGTCTCGTTATGGATCAAAATGGGCGAGAGTATACCAATCAAAATATAGATCAACTTTTACATAGTCGTCATATCGCAAAAAAAATTCGTCAAGCTGGTGGAAGGATGAAAGGACCGAAAAAGAGGCGGAAAGAAGATAATGAGAGCTTTGAAATTGCTTTTAATGCATTAATACTGAAGCAGATAAATAAGCAAGAAGAGTGAATTGAATGAGCTAAGATAATGCGAATTACATTTTGAGCGAGTGAAACGCATGTTGATTTTAAAAAATAAGCATAGGTCGGTAAGTTTCACTCATACTAAATTCGATTTCTTCTTTTCATTCTTAAAAAAAGAGGTGAAAGGCAATGAGTAAAAAACAACCAATGGATGTAAAATCCTCGGGGATTCATCACAACTGGACGAGACCTAAGAGAACCAATACCCAAGTCAACGGCCAAACCGAAGAATCACAGTCTACTCAGCTTTTAAAAACCAGCGCCAAAGTCCACTCACTTAAATAAGTTGGATAAGAAGAATGTCAGGCCCGGAGATTTCTCTGGGTCTTTTATTTTGGAAGAAACTGGCCGAATGGGAATAAAAGCAGCGTAAAAGGGAATAAACCCATCATGAAACGCACCACGCACCGCACGAACAACAAAATACACCTCATTAGAACTAATCCAACCCTAACCTTATTAGATTCCCTGCACATATCTGTATATACCTACATATTATTTGGATGAAGAGGTGGTGAAAAATGACGGAGTTAAAAAATCCAATAGAGACGGAACGACAGGAATGGCGTAAGCAACAAATCCAGAAACGATTGAAAACATGGTTGACCATTTTTTCGCCACTATGCCTCTTGCTTATCTGGCAATTCTTATCTCAAAGCGGGCTTATAGATGCTCGGTTTTTCCCACCACCAACTGCTATTGTTTCCACATTTATTGAATTGCTCACAAGTGGTGAGTTATTTCATCACATAAATATTTCGTTGTTTCGGATTTTAGTTGGATTCTTACTAGGTGTAATTCCTGGTATTATCATTGGATTGTGCATGGGCTTATATGCACCAGTTCGCCACTTTATTTCTCCTCTTATCATGGCTTTGATGCCGATTCCTACACTTGCTTTACTGCCAATCATTTTAATTATCTTTGGAATTGGAGAAGTGTCAAAGGTTGTCACCATTGCGGGAAGCGTGTTTTTTCCTGTTGTCATTAATACGGTTGCAGGTGTCATTTCAATTGACTCTATTTACTTAGATGTTGCAAAAAATTATGGAGCAAATCGAAAAGATTTCTTCATGAAAATTGCTTTACCTGGATCACTTCCTTTTATGTTAGAAGGAATACAAATGGGGCAGGCAATCGCATTGCTGACGATTGTAGCAGCTGAAATGATGGGCGCAAGATCAGGGATTGGTTACTTAATATGGACTTCCTACAGTGCGTTTTTATTAAAAGAAATGTTCGTGGGATTGATTCTTATTTCTTTCTTTGGCTATGTCTTTTCATTATTGTTGCGGGGATTGCAACGAAAGTTAATACCTTGGAGGTGACGATATGAACGCGAAGCCCAAAATTTCAATTCGTAATTTGACGAAAGTGTTTTATAAAAAAGAAGATAGTGTCACCGCAATTGAAGATATTTCACTGGATATCAAAGATGGAGAATTTGTTTGTCTGGTTGGACCGAGCGGTTGCGGGAAAACGACATTACTTCGGATATTAGCTGGACTTGAAAATCAAAGCTCAGGTGACTTTACTATTGAAAAGAGTGACCATGATCGTCCCAATCAATCCATGGTTTTTCAAGAACGAGGAATCCTTCCTTGGCTAACAGTAGAAGAAAATGTAGCGTTCGGACTTTCAATGCGTCATTTGTCAAAACCACTTATTAAAGAAAGAACGGCTTACTTTTTAAATAAAGTAGGTCTCACGAAATTTTCGAAAATGTATCCGAAAGAACTTTCGGGAGGAATGAAGCAACGAGTTAGTATTGCACGAGCCTTTGCGAACGATTCGGAGATTCTGTTAATGGATGAACCGTTCGGAGCCTTAGATGAACAAAATAAATACATCTTACAAGAAGAATTATTATCGATTTGGTCTGAAACAAAGAAAACGGTGTTATTCATTACACATAGTATCGATGAAGCGCTGTATTTAAGTGACCGCGTGTTATTAATGAGTGCACAACCAGGCAAGATTCTTACTGAAATGAAAATAGATTTACCCCGACCAAGAAAATTAGAAGACATTCGATCAAATCCAGAAATGGCTGCAAAATTTTTAAAAATTTGGAGCCATTTACAGGTAGAAGTGCAAGGGTCAAGATTGTGAAAGGAGTGTATAGATGAGAAAGTGGTTAGGAATGTTAGGCGTATTAATCTTACTAATTGGAGGCTGTTCGGAAAAAGATGCCGTTAAAGTAAACGACGACGTAAGTAAAGATAATCCATCCGGCGATTTAGCGCCATTAAGTGAGAAAACAAAAGTTGTGATTGCAGAGGATGGTTCAGCATCTGGAGCAGGTTTTTATATAGCGAACGAAAAAGGGTATTTTGATGACTACAATATTGAAGTTGAGTTTGTGTCATTTGCGAACAGTGACGATATGCTGCCAGCACTGGCATCTGGTGAAGTGGATATAGCAGGCGGTATTTCTTCAGCTGCGTTCTTTAATGCAATTGCTCAAGGCATTGACGTTAAAATTATTGCAGATAAAGGGCATAATGCCAAAGATCGATCGTATTTCACCTTTGTAATTGGTGCTGACAAACAAGACGAAATTAAAGACTATAGTGATTTGAAAGGGAAAAGAGTTGCGGTATCAGGAGAGCATGGCGTCGATGATTACATCTACCAACTGATGCTCGAACACGCAGGACTGGCGAAAGACGAAGTGGAGTTTGTACTAATGCCTGACTTCGGCACCATGTTAGCGGCTATAGAGAATGGCTCGATTGATGCAGCCTTGAATATTGAGCCGCTCATTACACAAGGGGTTTCACAAGGCATTCACGCGCGATTTGGTGATGCCACAGACTTTGCACCAGAGGCACAAATAGCAATGGTACTTGGCGCTCCTCAATTTATGAACGATGAACAAGATGTATCCTTACGCTTTATGGCAGCATATTTGAAGGGTGTCCGTGATTACAATGATGCTTTCATCAAAGGCGAAGATAAGGATGAAATTATCGATATTATGACCAAATACACGGCATTAAAAGACCCCGCAGTCTGGGAAAATGTATTTGTGACTGGACTTAATCCTGATGGCAAAATGTTCATAGGAGACATTCGTGATCAATATGAAATGTATAAGAAAAATGGAGCCATTCGTGGACAATTCAAATTTGACGAAGCAATTGACACGTCGATTACTGAAAAGGCAGTAGAGATTATAGGAGAGTATGAAAAATAAGTTGTGAATATTAACTAAGCAACACAATATTAAATTAAATCTCAAGAAGAAAGGACTAAGCGTCATCGTTTAGTTCTTTTTTTATGATGGTGGTTTTTAAAATACTTGAAAGTATGTAGGGCAAGCTGGAGATTGAATGTAGTTGATAAAGGGGCAAATGTGAAAAATGAATCGATGAATGGCCGACTTTTTTATTTATCAATAGGCTATATTAAAAAATGCTATTGATTTTCGGCTAGTACAAATGAAGGGTAAAAAACAGTGTAGTTTAACAGAGCAAATCCATAAAACAGAAAAAGAGTATTCTTTACTAAGAATCTCTTTTTCTGTTTTATCATTTATTTAGTATACTTTCTTGAGAAAACCTTAAAAGCAGTCCTTGATAAAACTCCTTTTAGTCCAGTCTTTGGAACATGGGCATTGGCTTCTCCATGCTCCACATATTGTTGTAGGTGAAGGAGCGTATCATCCCATCCTTTGGAGCACATTTTGTAACATGATAAGGATGGGGTTAAGCCGTTATGTTGAAATTCAACACTTGTTTTTCTTGTTCCAATAGAACGTAATAAAAAAACAACATCCGTACCTTTCCACTCATTCCAACCCTCAACACAGGTCCAATGTACCTTCTCGTTCGGGACGAGATTCACTATTTTCATTGAATTAAATAATAATCGTTCGAAGCGAAAAGAGTGTACTCCACCGATTTCAGTGCTTATATCGCAATCAACAGTCCACCAACTTTTTATGCCTTTTTCAGTTGTAATGGCTTTGTATACTTCTTCAACTGATGCCGAAAGTTCAAATCGTTTTACATAGCTACTCATTATTTTCCCTCAACATGTTTTCTTAATTTATTTAGAAGTAATTCCCATCCATTCGAATGTGCTTTTTCCCATTCTGGATCTAGTAATCCAACAGCACTATGTGATAATTTTACCGTCGTTACTTTACCGTTGTTTTCCAATTTGTACCCATAATGACTATTAACAGCGCCTTGCATACCTAATAAACCTTGCAAACGAATTTCTTCATTTTCTTTGTAATAAAGAACTGTTCCCCAAAGTGCTCCTTGACCATTGTCCCAATTCTCCATAAAGAACCCACCAACTTTTGGATCAAATGTAATGTGAGAATTTTCTTCTTCAAATCGGAATTCCCACCAGTCATTAATATCATTAACAAGAGAGTGGAAAACAGCTTTTAATGGTGCGTTTATTTCAACTTGTTGTTCAATTTGAAAAGAACTAATTTCAGTCTTCATATTTTCGGTTCCTCCAATTTCTAATTTTGTTTTTAAATTAGTTAAAGATGTTGATAATGTTGATTCATATTTACTAACCCAACGGTTATACACTTCTTGAAAAGGAATGATATTTAAGTAGTTTAATCGCATACGCCCTTGTCTTCGTATAACGATTAAATGTACGTCTTCCAATATCTTTAAATGCTTCATAACAGCATACCTAGAGACATCAAAGTGTTCACTTAACTCACCTGTAGATAGTGGACCTTTCTTTAATAAATCAAGAATATCTACTCGTGTTGGATGGGACAGCGCTTTAAATAGATGAGTAACTTCTTCGTTAATCATAATATTGTTTCTTCACGCCTTTCCAATCATTATGTTACTAAAAGGTAACATATAATATTTTTAAATACAAGCTTGATGTTGTAGGAGAAAGGGTAATGAAAAGAGAAAATATATGGTAAACTAAAGTTACTATTTTCATAATTTTCTAACAATACAACTAGAGAGGGTGTTGACATGTTTACTTCGTATAAGGTAGATCCATTTTTTGATGAAATGTTAAAAGCAAGTGGGAAGCCGAAAGACCATTATCAAAAATTTTATGATATGATACAAAAATTTTCTATCGATGAACTTAAAGAAAAACATGAGACAGCCCAACAATCTTTTTTACGCCAAGGGATAACCTTTACGGTTTACAATAATAACGTAGGTGCTGAAAGGACAATGCCTTTCGATTTCGTACCAATCATCATTCCGCCAGAGGATTGGAATACCATAGAAAAAGGTATGGTGCAGCGCTCTGAAGCGTTAAATTGTTTCTTGCAGGATGTGTATAATGAACAAAAAATTATTAACGATGGCATTATTCCGCGAAATTTGGTTGAAGAAAATCCTTATTATTATGCCAAACAAATACAAGGGATAAAAATACCGTTAAATAATCATATTTTTCTTGCTGGTATTGATTTAATTAGAGATGAAAATGGAGATTACTTAGTGCTAGAAGACAATTTGCGAAATCCTTCCGGAATATCATATGTGTATCAAAATCGCTATGTCATGCGTCAAGTTTACCCAGAGTTTTTTGCCAAACATTCTGTCCAAACATTAGAACATCAAGTAACATTTTTACATGAAGCCATCATGGATCATGCTCCAAATGGAGTAGAAAATCCTCGTGCAGTTTTACTAACTCCGGGTATTTATAATTCAGCGTATTACGATCATGTGTTTTTAGCACAACAAATGGGACTTCAAATGGTTGAAGGCCGTGACTTGATGGTCTCAAACAACATTGTTTATATGAAAACGATTCGTGGTCTTGAACGGGTAGATATCATCTATCGCCGTATTGACGATGATTATTTAGATCCAGAAGCATTCCTTGAAGATTCAACACTGGGAGTCAAAGGATTATTGGAAGCATATCGCCAAGGGAATGTGGCTATTTTAAACGGCATAGGTAATGGTGTAGCTGATGATAAAGCGATGTATGTATATGTTCCTGACATGATACGCTATTACTTAAACGAAGAACCAATTATTAAAAACGTCACGACGTATCGTTTAGAAGATCCAACCCAAAGAGAATGGGTGTTGGAACATTTACACGAATTAGTGGTTAAAAATGTTGGCGCTTCTGGTGGCTATGACATGCTTATTGGACCACATGCATCTGAGGAAGAAATCGAGAAATTCAGAGAGAAAATCCTTGAAACACCTCATCAATATATTGCACAACCGACAATCAAATTATCAAGAGCACCTGCCTATCAAGGGGAGGAGTTTTATCCTTGTCATGTGGACTTACGTGTATTTGTTATGAGAGGAAAAGAAACGCATGTATTCCCAGGTGGTTTATCTCGTGTAGCATTGAAAAAAGGTTCCCTTGTCGTAAACTCATCACAAGGTGGTGGTGGTAAAGATACGTGGGTCATGAAAACAGGGGGAGTAAGCTAATGTTAAGTCGTGTAGCAGATTCACTCTATTGGATGGCAAGAAATATTGAACGTACAGAATTAAATGCGCGAATTTTAGACGTTCATTTAACACAGATGGTTGAGAGCTCGAGTGAAGATTTATTGGATGGAAAACATTGGAAAATATTATTCGAATCTTGTTCGACAAAAGAGGAATTAGAGGAATTAAAAAATAATCCTGAAGCTCAAGATGAAGAGTATATACGTTATTTGGCTTATAGTTCGGAAAATCTAAATTCTATTTTCAGTTGTGTGCGAGTAGCTCGAGAAAACGCCCGAATCAGTCGAGATCATCTGCCAAATGAGCTATTTGAAATTTGGAATGATCTATACCTCTTTACACACCAGGCAGAACAAGAACAATTTTCCATTCATCAAGTACGTGCATTTTTGCGAAAAGTGAAAGTGACCGCATTAACAGCTCAAGGAATTATTGAGTCAGGGATGTCTCGTAGTGTAGCTTATCGGATGATTAAAATCGGTAAATGGCTGGAGCGGGCAGAAAAAACAGCCCGAATTTTAAACGTTGTATGTGAACAAACACGAGAAACACAATTATTGTACAAAGGTGACGACTACTACGCGTGGTTGTCTGCGTTAAGAATGTTAAATGGCTACGAGGCTTACTTAAAAGTAAACCGTCCGAAAATGGATCCTAAAACCATCTTAACTTTCTTAATTGCAGACGAGTCCTTTCCAAGGTCGATTCACTACAATATGAATCATGTACGAGCGGCGGTTGATATTTTAGAAAATGCGAAGATAGCTCATTATTCTTCAGAATTATATTATGCACTCGAAAGCCTGAAGAATGATTTTGACGAAATATCGATTCAAGAGTTAAATTCAGACGATATGTTAGCATTTTTAAATACGTTTCAAAATAAATGTAATGAAGTCGGTCGAATCTTCTCTAGAACATATTATTTGATCGAACCGGTTTCGAAGCAAGAACAAACTCAAATAGTTAGTATCCCGGAACAGTTGAATTTTGAAAAAGCATCTTCTATGAAATATAAAATCGAACATACGAATATTTTCGATTATGACACATGGGTTGATCAAAGTATGAATTCTATTCGACTCAAACCACGAACTGATGAGTGTCAGCGTTTGCTATCATACCGCACAGATATAACGCCTGTAGCACTGACGAAGGAACATGTGGATATTTGGGGAAATAATGTGGAATCATTCTTTATTGCAGACCATCATAAGCATTTAGAGGTAAAGGCCACTTCAGTTGTGAGCATTCAAAAGAGTCCCTGGATTCATCGAATTGATTATTCACCTGAAATGCATGCTATTTTCCATTCTGATTTATTTAGTAGTCATTATCTAGCGTATTTAAGTAATACGGCGTACACATATTTAACTCCTGAACAGGTGGAGCATGTAGATTCGGATATTGGACAAATGGCAAACCCGGTGCAGTACGCTATCGATGTAATGGGTTATTTATTTAATCGCTTTACGTATGATGGTTCTTCTACGACCGTGTCAACGAAGGCAACTGAATCATTTGATTTGAAGAAAGGTGTTTGCCAAGATATTTCACATGTTATGCTTGGGATTTTACGCACGAAACACATTCCAGCGAGATATGTCAGTGGGTACTTATATGTAGGAGAAAATTCTGCATTAGTAGGTGACGCAGCTAGTCATGCTTGGATTGAAGTGATGGTACCTGGTATTGGATGGGTAGGGCTCGATCCTACCAATAATGTAGAGGCGCTTGAAAATCATATACGTGTTGGAGTTGGACGGGACTATGGTGATGTTAGTCCTGTACAAGGTGTCTATCGTGGAGGTAGTCATAAATTAGATGTTAAAGTATCAGTTAGTTTAATTGAGTAATAAAAAGCAATCGTGCATTTTAAGTTCAATAAAAGATGACTCGGAATTCATTTCCGGAGTCATCTTTTTTGTTGAAGTGACACCTTCGAAATTGGAGGTGGATACTTCGTCCACTCAACTTGGTTTGTTGTCCACTCACTGTGAGTGATCGTCCATTCGACTTGGTTTATTGTCCACTCGCTGTGAGTTGTCGTCCATTCAACTTGGTTTATCGTCCATTCGCTTGGAGACGCACAGCATTCAGCCTGAGAAGGACACCTGTCCTGTACCTATGGCGAGAGTCGGTTCGAATTACAGTCTTTATCATGAGAATGCGCTTTCCAAATAAACGATCATAAAACGCTTATTTCCACTCGATTACGTCCATTGTTTTTTGCGCGATAAAGCTCATTATCTGCCATGACATACATGTCGAGTACCCGTGATGTTTGCGATCGCTTGCAATGGACTGCACCGATACTAATCGTAACTGGAAGGGTTTCTCCCTTAAATTGATAAGATAGGTTTAAATCTCCCACCGCTTTTCTAATTGATTCTGCAAACTGTTTCAATGGAGTCGCTTCTAATCCGTTCGTAAAGCAAACAAATTCCTCTCCACCATAGCGTCCAAGAATACCTTGCTGATTACCAAAGGTTAAGTTCATACATGCTGCGACCTGTTTTAAACATTCATCACCTTGCACATGTCCGTGGTAATCGTTATAGCGTTTGAAATAGTCTATATCCAACATCATCAACGAAATAGGTTGATCTAAAAGGGACTCTTCATCCCAAATCTTTTGAAGGTATCTGGTTACGCCTTTTCGACTAACTACTCCCGTCAATTCATCATAATCAACTTCATCACTCAGATTCATATTGGCTGTTTCTAGTTCAGCTAATAGCTTTTTTTGAGTCGCGATTTCAATTTCTAGTTGTTCATTCATTTTCGAAATTTGTTCTACTTCCTTACCAGTGAATCCCTTATTTAATTCGATCTTAATAATTTCAAGTTTTTTGGAGATTACTTGAGTTTCAATAGCTTGTTCCACAATATGATAGCGCTTGAAGTAATCTAGAGCTAATTGATAGTGTCCTTTTTCTTCGTGAAATTCAGTAAGCATGGTGTAAAGTGAACTCAGTTTTTTTCTGGCTTGAACTTGTTCGGCATGTTGAACAGCTTGATTCAGATATTCCAAAAAACTACTTTCATTTTCCCCACGTTCCATTTCGGCTAAGTTAACGAATACGTCAATGGTGTAGAATTTATTCCCAATATGCTCTAATCTTTTTAACGCACTGTCATAAAATTGTTTAGCAAGCTCGTACTCTTTTTTTATGAAATGAATTTTACCGATTTTATTTTCTACTTCCGCTAAAGATGGGGTATCATCGAGCTCAATTAACATCTCATAACTTTTTTGGAAATAATCATAACTGATATCCAAATTTAAGTTTTTTAATTGAATTTCACCGATGTTTTCTAAAATTATCGGCAAATTCATTTCAAATTGATGGTCTCTCGAAATTTCTAATGCCAGCTCGTAAGCGGCAAGGGCTTCTTCTTCATTGTTAGCTTCTCGATATACTTCACCTATATTATTGTATATACGACTCATAATTAAATATTCTTCTAAGCCCTTTAAGTGAAATAAAGCGTTTAAGAAATACTCCAGTGCTTGGTCGTATTGAGCGTAGTAAAAGTAGACGACGCCTAGTAAGTTTAATGCTTCCGCTACGCCACGATTGTTTCCTAATTGTTCGTACAATTGGTAGGAGTCGTAAGCATGATCATAACACTGTTCTAAATCAGTCATTGAACGGCAAGCTAAGCCCATTGCAAATAGAGCAGCCGCTAGTGAACTTTTTTGATTGTTTTCGAGTGCAAGCAATTGAGCTTTATGAGCTAACTCAAAAGCTTGAGCTGGATTTTGAAAAGCTATCCTTCTAGATTCTTCAATTAAATCCATCAGTTGTTCAGTAACTAATTCCATGCTCACCACTCCTCAAAGGAAATTCTTCCTCCTTATTTCGACATTTTTTGCCAATAACCTTCTCAGCATGAATGAAAAGGATGCGATATGTTAAATGTGAAACTCAAAATCATGGGGAGAGACAAGTGTGCGCAACACATTGCAAGGTCAAGTCATGTGCAATAAGGCAGGTTGGTATGAAATAATAGGGGAAAACGCTAACGGAGGGTGAAACAAATGAAATTTAAACTTAAATGGATCGTCGTCGCCCTAATCGGTATTGCGATTGTCATTGGACTCGTTCTATTTATGAATTATCAGCAAGCAAAATCCAATGGTAGTGAATCAGTTTCATATAACGAAGAACAAACAGCGATATTTGCAGGAGGATGTTTCTGGTGTATGGAACCCCCGTTTGAAAAATTAGTCGGTGTTGAGTCTGTTGTATCAGGTTATACAGGGGGCGAAGAAGTGAATCCAGCATACAATGACGTAGCTTCAGGTAAAACAGGACATTTGGAATCCGTTATTATCACGTTTGATCCGGAAGTTATTTCATATGAAGAACTTCTTGAAGTTTTCTGGCGTCAAGTAGACCCAACAGACGCTGATGGGCAATTTGTCGATCGTGGACCACAATATGCAACGGCTATATTTTACACAAATGAAAAACAAAAAGAACTAGCAGAAGCATCTAAGCAGAATATGCAAGACAGTGGAATTTTTGAAGGTGAGCTGGTTACGCCTATTCGACAAGCTATGACATTTTACGAAGCAGAAGAATATCACCAAGATTACTATTTAAAGAGTGAACAGCGGTATGAATACTATCGTGACCGTTCTGGTCGTGATCAATTTATAGATAAAACATGGGGAAATCAACCTGAGCTCGAAATAGAATCATACACAAAATACAGTGAGCAAGAATTGCGAGACAAATTGACGGATCTTCAGTTTGAAGTCACTCAAAATGATGCAACAGAGCCGGCATTCAATAATAAATATGATAAAAACGAAGAAGACGGAATTTATGTGGATATCGTTTCTGGTGAACCTCTGTTTAGTTCGCTCGATAAGTTCGATTCTAAAACGGGATGGCCAAGTTTTACGCAACCATTAGAAACATCAAACATCATCGAAATTGAAGACTTTACCCTTGGGACAAAACGAATGGAAGTGAGAAGTCGACATGGCAATTCGCATTTAGGCCATGTTTTTGAAGACGGACCAGAGCCTACAGGACTACGCTATTGCATGAATTCCGCATCATTGCGATTTATTCCAAAAGAGGATCTTGAAAAAGAAGGATATGGTAAGTACGTGGAGTTATTTAGTTAAACAGTGAGTGAGAGTTGGGGAGACCATGAAAAAAACGCTTTTTATAGCCCTATTAGTGTTTGTCCTCGCAGGTTGTGGGAATGGCAGCGAAAGACAATCTGTCCAAATTTACATGTGGGGTGGCGATGAAAATATTAACAAATATATTGATCAAACCGTTGCCCCTTATGTGCTGAAGGAACACGATATTGAATTAAAAAGAGTAGCAATGGAAACGAATGATTTTATGAGCAAACTCCAAAATGAAAAATCTGTAGGCCGCAAAGAAGGTTCAATCGATCTTATTTGGATTAATGGAGCTGCTTTTAAACAGGGGAAGGATAATGACTTACTGTCAGCAGATTTATTAAGCGATTTAGAGAACTCGCAACGTTTTGAGCAAATACTTTTAGAAACGGATAGTGGAGAACCAATTGAAGGATTGGAAATCCCTTGGGGTAAGACTTCATTTGCATTCCAAGTAAATACAGAAACTGTCAAACAACCTCCAATGACAATCGATGAATTGACAGAATGGATTCAAAAAAATCCTGGAAGGTTCACGTATCCTGATGCTACGGACTTCACAGGCAATGGTTTTATTCGACAACTAGTGTATGCATTGAGCCCAGGTCAACTAAAAGGTGACCCTAGCCTTGAACAACGTCAAAAAGTCTACGAGTATTTAAATGACATCAAACCGTATTTATGGCGTGAGGGAAAAGATTACCCGAAAACATTACAACAACTGGATCAAATGTATAGCAGTAATGATGTGGACTTTACGATGGGCTTCAACGAACGACGAGCTCTACCGTTTATTGAAAATGGTACGTTCGACAAATCTACGCGGACACTTGCTTTAAATGGAGAGGCTATTACAAATGCACACTATGTAACGATTCCGTTTAATTCACCCAATAAAGAGAAGGCTTTACAAGTGATTGAGGCGTTAACGAATTTTCCGATGCAAGCGGAAAAATTAAAAAGCAATGTATGGGGAGATGGCTCTGTATTAGCAGTGGAGCAATTAACAGCTGACCAACAAGAAAAATTGAAGTCTATTGAAGCTTCTGGTAACCATTACTTAAATGAATGGGACAACCAAAGTGATTTTTCGGCGGAGATGATCCAACTCATCGAAAAAGAATGGAGAGACTATGTCGTTCGTCCATAAAGTAGGAAGCTTAATTGTCATCACGATAGGAACTGTTAGTTTACTTGCAGTCGCCCTATTAGTTGTGGATATCGTGCGCTTAACAGAACTCGTATACCCTCTACCAACTTGGCAAGATTATATAGAGCCAATGACTCGTTTACTATGGTCATCCATTTTAGCCTTGATTGCGACCATCATCAGTATTGTATCGGGTATATGGATTGTCCGTGGCTTCTATTTACAAAAAGCCAGGAAGACATCCATTGATAGACTGTCGATTGCTTTCTACTTTCCTCATTTTATTGTGGCTTTATATGTATTGGCAGTAGCTAATAGTATCTATGAGTGGATGGATTTTTATCATCCAACATTCGGTTTTTTAGAAATACTACTTGCGTATTGGCTAAAAGAAGTTCCTTTTGTGGTGTTTTATTTAACCGTTACTTATACGTCTCTTGATTTACAGTCTCGGAGAATAATTTACTTATTTGGTGGAACGAAGTGGCAACAATTTGTTCATGTTGAATGGGTTGCAATTAGAGGACAAGTGCTCGAGCTTTTCCTCATTTTATTTGCTTTTATCTTAACGGCTTATGAAGTACCAACACTCATAGGGAGTAGTGTATATCCATTGTTCGGCCCCACCATATTCGAATACTATTATTCCATTGATTTGGCACAACGTTTCATGATAGATGTTCTGTTATTTGGCGTAGCAATTACGCTCGTTGTTTCAACATTTGTTTTGTTTGCATGGACAAGTCGAACGCGTCAGGCATACGGAAAAGGGAGGCACATGTTATGAAGCGATTGCTTTTTTTTAGCTATATCATGATGCTTCTCTACACGGTATGGCTATTTGTGTCTGGAAGAATGATGTTTACATTTATTGTACAAGACCCGTCAATTGGTCTTGCACTTACATATACAGTAATGATTACAACGATCACCATCTTCTTAAATATCGTCTTAGCCCTTTTAGCTGGTTGGCACTTAGCTGGAAAATTACGTCTGTGGCACGATGTTTTTGTTTTATTGCCACTCATTCTTCCAGTCATTGCGGTAATGGGTGGAATCCAATTGGCACTTTTGTGGATTGGCATTCCAGACCACTTAATCGGCGTGTTGCTTATTCATTTAATGGTGACACTTCCATTCTCGATTCAAATCTTTAAAAATCGATTTTTAGAGCTAGAACAAGAAATCCCATCACTAGTACGATTATTTAAAGGGTCCTTAAAGACGATGTGGATATTCGTCTATTTTCCTTTGTTAAGCGGAAGTTTATATACAGTTGTCGTGCTAACAACGGTTATTTCGCTTAGTCAGTACGCGATTACGGCGTTTATTGGTGGAGGATTAATCCCAACCGTCACTACATTGCTATTTCCTTACTTGCAATCGTCCAACTCTTATATTGTACATACGTCGGTATTCCTTCTTATTACAATGATTGGTTTGTTTGCGTTGTTCATGAAATTACTCATTTTAATCTCTAAAAAGGTGGTGACTTCTTTCTTATGATGGAGTTACGAAACGTCTCAAAAACATTTGAAGGTAAGATGGTTCTCGAAAATGTGAATCTTTCTCTAAAACAAGGGAAAATCATGACCATTCTTGGTAAGTCTGGCAGTGGAAAGTCTACCTTACTGCAGCTTATGGCAGAAATGGAATCAGTTGATTCAGGTGAAATTCATAAAAGCAAAGAAACGCTGTGTGCGTATATTACGCAAAAACCTTTATTGTTTAGTCATATGACGGTTTTGCAAAATATCGCTTTTCCATTGAAATGCCAAGGTGTTGGAAAGAAGGCTCGACTTGAAGCAGCGACTAATTGGTTAAAAAAAGTTGAACTTTTTGGACTAGAGAATCGTTTTCCTTATGAGCTTTCAGGTGGACAGCAACAACGTGTGTCCATTGCCCGTGCATTTGTCTATCAGCCAGATGTGCTACTTATGGATGAACCTTTTGCTAATTTAGATGTGAAATTGAGTAGACAACTTCAACAGCTAATCTTTAATGAAATGAACGAGCGCAATGTCGCCGGGATTTTTGTAACACACAATTACGAAGAAACGAAAATGTATGCAGATCAAACACTTTTATTGCAAGAAGGAAAGCTTACTACTATGTCTGACGAAGAAGTTGAATTGTATTTCAATGAGGGGATTGAAATAGATGGTCAAATAGTTGGAATTTCTGAATGGACATTGTCAAATATCACAAGTGACACATCCATCCAAGTCCGTCTTGAAAAAGAAATTCGTCTTTATGGTGTCGACTTCTATGTAGTGACCTTGCCTAATGGGCAGAAGCAGTTTGTAAAAAGGATGAAAAAATTAAATACAGGTAAGGCATTGTATTTGGTATTGAAGGAGGAGTAAGTATGTTAGATACAAAAGGCCAACCATATATACAACCTCTTTTAGATACAACTGCGGATACATTTGTGAAATGGCATTTGTCAGCAAATGTTGTTACGGGTATTGCTGTTGGAATAGGGATTATGGCAAGTGTGTGGATATATGTGGATTTGATCTGGCTAGGACTTGTTTTCTTATGGTTGTCGGGCTTTCTCGATGCAGTCGACGGCACGATGGCAAGGAAAACAAAACCTTCTGCCTTAGGTACAGTCCTAGATGTTACGTTTGATCGAGTGGTCGAAGGTGGAATTATTTTAGTGCTCGCTATTAAATATCCTGAGCATGCAGTTCTGTTGCTCATCTTAATGTTTTCTATCCTCATTGCGATGACGTTATTTTTAACGATCGGCAATGTGGCACCAAACTCAGGAAAAAAAAGTTTTCATTATGCAACTGGATTAGCAGAGCGAACAGAAGGATTTCTTTTACTTTCGATTATGGTGATTTTTGCGCCGACATGGTTGTTTTGGTCAACATTACTTTTCATCATCATAGAAGTGTTGAGTACGGTTTTGCGTTTCGCGGCTTTTGCGAAGGAAGAGAGGGAAGGACATGAAAGAACATAAAATAGTCGTCATTGGGGGCGGCTCTGGCGGTTTATATACAGCCGCTGGACTGGCTAGGCTTCATGTTGATGTAGCCCTGGTAAATATTACCGAAAAACTTGGTGGAGATTGTCTGCATTCAGGATGTGTACCTTCGAAGTCATTAATTTATGCGTCTACACAAGGAATGAACTGGGAACAAACGACGGAGCACATTAGAAAAGTCATAGCAGAAATTCAAGTTCATGACTCGGTTGAACGATTTGAAGGTCTTGGAGTATCTGTCTATATTGGACATGCGAAATTTGTTAGTCCCAATGAAATTGAAGTAAATGGGCAACGAATTCGTGCGAAAAAATTTGTGATAGCTACTGGTTCAAAACCCCGCGAATTAGCCATTGAGGGCATTGATTCGGTAGGCTATTTAACAAATGAATCACTATTCCATTTGAAAGAACAGCCAAAGTCTTTAGCCATTATCGGAGCGGGTCCCATTGCTCTTGAGCTTGGACAAGCGATGACGAAACTTGGAACGAACGTACACATTATTAACCGTGACAAAGAAATTCTAGGACAATTTGATTCGTCTATTCGAACAACTGCAGCAAAGTATCTTGAGAAAGAGATGACATTCTATCACCAAGCACAGGTTGCACGAGTCGAAGCTCAAGGAAATCAAAAACATCTTACTTTCAAAGATGGAAAAGAACTGGTCGTGGATGAAATTATGGTAGCGGCAGGTAGAGTTGCGAATATTGGATCTCTGCGACTCGAAAATGCAGGCGTTACTATGAAAGAAGGCTTTATCAAAGTAACAGATACACATCAAACAACAAAATCTCATATTTATGCGATTGGCGATGTTATTGATACGTATGCTCATACACATGCTGCTGGATTAGAAGCGCGTGCCGTCATCGAACATATCGTATTTCCGAAAAAGAAGAAGGACCTTTATTTCGACTTTTCCGCTATTATTTACACGTCGCCTGAAGTGTATCAACTATTCGGTAATGAAAACGAAGTCATTGAGACTTTAGAAGTTACATCGAAGGATATCGATCGCTATAAAACAGAAAATATGGAAGATGTCATTATTCGGATTGGCATTGATGAAAAAGGGCATATCATAAATGCACAGGCAGTCGGACCGCACATTAGTGATTTAATGCAGCTCGTTGCTTATACGAAGCGCATGAAGAAATCCATTTCAACATGGTCTAGCATGACGGTGCCATATCCGACTCATGCTCAGATTTTACAACAAATCGCTAATACGTATATGTCACGTACACTTGAAAAACCAATCGTACAACATTTGATTAAAACGTATGTATCCATTCGTGGATTAAGCAAATGAAAACCAACACCGTGTGGCAAGAATGGCGAAAAATCATCTTGTTTATTGGATTTGCACTGATATGTTTAATTGTCTTGTACGCATTTGATGTAATTGACAAAATTGATCTTGATGCTACAAGTGACGCTGTTAGGGACTTAGGAATTTGGGGTATGTTATTGTATGTTATTGCGTACACCATACGACCTTTATTTTTCTTCCCAGCAACGCTCTTAACATTATTTGGTGGCTATACATTTGGGCCGTTTCTTGGAACGGGGTTGGATATCGTAGGTGCTGGAAGTGGAGCAGTGTTAGCATTTTTAGTAGCTCGTTATCTAGGTAGAGAAAAAATGGAGCGATTTGTAAAAGGGAAAAAAATCGAACGATTTGAACAAACTATTCAAAACAATGGTTTTATGGTTGTACTTTATTTGAGACTAATTCCCTTAATTCCGTTTGATTCCATTAATTATTCACTTGGTTTAAGTTCAGTCAAGTTGAAATCGTATATGGTAGCCACTTATTTAGGTATTATCCCCGGTGCATTCGCACTCAATTACATTGGTTCTTCACTACGAACGATGGATGGGAATCTATGGATTGCGATTGCCTTGTATGGCGTGATGGTCTTACTGCCTATTATCGTGAAAAAATATAAGGGAACCTCACAAATTCCACTTGAAAAAGAGAGTACTAGTAAGTAGAAAGGAGGCTGAATCTATATGAACCTAGGTTTAACGAATGGTCAATTACAACCTGTTGAGGACAAACCGAATAGCGTATCAAGCCAAACAGTGCTACAACGCAATTATATGGATCCAATTCCTTATACAGGTAATCGTCTTCAATCAAGAGGTAAAATAAAAGCAATCTTAACAAACATGAAACGAATTGAATTAGTTGAAGAACAAGATAAATACCTACACTATGTAGTAACGTCAAAAGTATTTAAATTTAAAGATGATGTTGAGTTTTATTTTGATGATTCCAATCAAGTGATTCAGTTCCGCTCGAAATCACGAGTAGGGTATACAGATTTTGGAGTCAATCGAAAACGCATGAAAAAAATCACGGATGCTTATAAGCGTCCGTGATTTTTTCTTTGAAAGATAAGCAAGTTTAAGGAGAGCTACACTTTGGAACTTTGAGAATTGATTTCGTCCATTCAATGTTTATTTTCATCCATTCATCTTAAGTTTCTGTCCACTCACAATAGGTTATCATCCGTTTGAAATGGGTTTATGTCCACTTAACCACCCTTATTGACCATTCGCTTGGAGACGGACACTATTCCCCCTGGAAAAGACATGATTTTTAGCTTGAGATGTTATTTCTGATAGTTAGCTAGATAGCGCTCTGAAAGTCTAGATTTTCGATACAATAGCGAAACTTCCTTGGCCACCATGAATAGCAATTATCGGGCTAAGTTCACCGATTTTAATTGCCTGCGTTTGAAACTTCAGTTGGAGCTGTTGCTTTACTTCTTTTGCAGTTTTTTCATCACCACAATGCAGCACCCACATATCACTTGAAGTTGGTTCAAAATCATTGATCATTTGAAGAATGGCTCTCTTTCGGGTCCGGATTTTATGAGCTACTTGAATCGTTCCTTCTTTAAACTTAAGAATGGGATGGATTTTTAACAAGCTCCCCACGAGAAATCCTACTTTTCCGATACGACCACCTTTTAATAATTGATTGAGATC
Organism: Paenisporosarcina sp.; assembly: GCF_049671445.1. Classification (GTDB taxonomy): domain Bacteria; phylum Bacillota; class Bacilli; order Bacillales_A; family Planococcaceae; genus Paenisporosarcina. The sequence continues at coordinate 25,091 of NZ_JBATUX010000020.1, forward strand.
AGCTACAAAAATTCGATTGTGATACATCACATATTTTTCATTGAGAGATTGAGTGATTAAAAGAGGCGTTACACCTTCTTTTGCTAGCATTCTACCTTGTTCAATTAGGTCGTACAATGGCCATGATACGATTTTTGAGTCTACTAAGTGGACAGGAATCGACAAAGATTTAGCAACTGAGGCTACAGTGTCGAATGTGCCACTAATTTGTCGTGAGATGAGAACGGCTATGATGGCGTCATATTCTTTTTCTAAAGCTTGAAATAGATTTTCTATATCATAAACAGTTGGCTGTGAGGACTTTGGAGCAGATTCAGAACGACCAAGAAGGTCATAAAAATCTTCTGTGCTTAAGTCTATGCCATCTTTATACGTGTTGTTTTCATGATTTATTTGCAAAGGAACTACATACAAATCTGAATGGTTAGCATCTTTCGGTAGATATGCTGAACTATCGGTTACCCATGCAATTTTCATGTTTATCCCTCCATTAGAACATTCAAACAAGATAGTCTTTGTGCTACTAAGTATAATGAAAGTATTCTATAAAATAAAAAATGAATGTGCAGGTGGGTCGAATGTTGGTGATAATTGCTGCATTATGTATGATTTTGTTTATGAGTGTCATTTGGATGATGGCTGTAAAACTTGATAACTATTCAATAGTGGATATTGTATGGGGATTAACGTTTATTTTGACAACAGTCGTCGTTCTTGTTTATACAGGAAATTACAATGTAGTTTCTTTGACGATTGCTACGCTAGTTATTATTTGGGGACTTCGCTTGTCGATCTATCTATTTATGAGAAATGCAGGGAAACCTGAGGATTATCGTTACGTTGACATGCGTAAAAAGTGGGGCAGTAAAGTTAAGCTAACGGCATTTGTTCGAGTGTTTATGTTGCAAGGAACGGTTTCTCTATTATTCTCTTTAGGTATATTCCTAGGTATTAGTAAAAGTGACACGATTTTATCGATGTGGCCAGTCTATGTAGGTGTAGTGGTGTGGGTGATAGGATTTTTATTTGAATCGATTGGAGATTCACAATTACGTGCTTTCATCCAAAAGCCAGCAAATAAAGGGAAAGTTATTACAACAGGCTTGTGGAAATATACAAGACACCCAAATTACTTTGGAGAAGCGACACAATGGTTTGGCATAAGCATTGTAGCGTGCGCAGTTCCACTTGGATGGATTTCATTTATTAGTCCATTGTTAGTTACATTCTTCTTAATGAAAATTTCTGGTGTTCCTTTACTTGAAAAGAAAAATAGTAAGAAACCAGGGTATGCAGAATACGCTGCGAAAACAAGTGTATTTGTGCCAATGCCTCCTAAAAATTAATACAACAAAGCCAAGTCGTAGTGAACCACGACTTGGCTTTTATATTTGTCTCTTTGATGTGATATTCTCGATAAGCATTTCATTGAAAGACAAGTTACGTGCGATATTCTGCAGAATTAGACATAATAGAAGAAATAGCTTTGAGAGGATGATTCACATGAATACATATACAGAAATCACTACACTTCCACAATGGGAAGATGTTCTTCAACAATCGAAAGAAAAACCATTTTTGCTGCTAAAGCATAGTACAACTTGTCCTGTCAGTGCAGCTGCATATCGTGAATTTACGTCGACTGAAACGGAACTTGACTTATATTTAGTAAAAGTCATCGAAAGTCGTCCAGTCTCAAATGAAATTGAAAGTAACTTAAGTGTGCAGCACAAATCACCTCAACTCTTTTTAGTGGCGAATGAAGAACCAGTATGGCACACGTCTCATTGGAATATTACGCAAACCAACATAGCTGATGCTATACAACATCATCAAGTATAAAAGGCTAAACCCCACCCAACGTTCATGTTGAGCGGGGTTTTTTACTGCTATTTTTTTGAATATTACTGTTTTTTTAATATGTTTATAGTAATATTTTGTTAAGTAGATATATTGTATGAAAACAAATGGGGAAGTGTGAGAAATGGATTCTATCCAACAGGTAAGTAAATATTTAATTGAAAACGCGCATGCAATCTCACTTGAAATGGTGAATTTGAGTTTAGAGAATTTAGAAATTGACATTCCAGAAGAACTTATTCAAAAATCCGTCAAAGCGAATGCGGAATTTTTAGTATTACTTGCAGAATCTTTCAATGAAAGTGATGAGAATGCTGCAAAAGAGTTAATAGAGTGGAGTAAAACGTATGGGGAGGAGCAAGCAACTATGCTTTCACAACTTTCCGCGCTTATTAAACCTTATGCTGAAAATCGTTTAGCTTTCATGAAACGTATTACTCAAATTTCAATGGATCATAAATTAACAACTGAGAATGTTGTAGCTATTAATAATCGAGTTAGCTACTTAATGGATGTAAGTATGATAGAGACAATCTTCGCATATGAAGCCTATCGTGATGGATTGATGAAGGAACGCCAACGCGAAATTAATGAATTGTCAGCACCTATCGTACCTATTCAACAAGGTATCGCTGTTCTACCATTAATTGGCGTTATTGATCATCCACGGGTTCAACATTTATTGAATAAAGTTTTACCTGGTATTCCGTTGATTGATACTGAACACTTAATTATCGATTTTTCTGGAATATTAACAATCGATGCAGAAGTTGCTCAACATATTTTCACCATTCATAATGTACTAGAATTGTTAGGTATCCATGTGATGTTTACAGGGATTCGACCTAACTTATCGATGGCAGTTGTTCAAGCTGGCATCGACTTTACCTCGTTCAACACTTTTGGCAGCGTTAAACAAGCAATCGAAAGTATCAAATGATAGGTTGAGGTGAAATGAATGGTTCAATTAATAAAACCAACTGTTGATTTGCAGCCAGCTTATTTGTCCTTCTATGAAGAGTGGAAAGCATCAGAAGAAATAATGATACCTTGGGTTATTGAAAAAAATCCGAGTGATTTTCCAGCTATGGTTCAGTCGTTGTTAGACGCAGAAAAAGGAATTGGACTAAAAGAAAATTGGGTACCTGACTCTACATATTGGTTAGTGGATGAAGAATACCGTATACTCGGTGCGGTGAACATTCGCCATACTTTAAGTGAATATTTATTTAACGCAGGAGGACATATTGGTTATGGGGTTCGGCCTTCCGAGCGACAGAAAGGCTATGCCACTAAAATGTTGGCACTAGCTTTAGAAGAAACAAAAAAGCTTGGAATCAATCCTGTCTTAGTATGTTGTGATGCTGTAAATACTCCTTCAGATAAAACCATTCGTAATAATGGTGGCGTGGAAGATACAGATTTTGTTGAAGACAATGGAAATGTGATTAAACGATATTGGATTGGATAAAGCTTTCTTTGTGGTAATGAATGTCGAGAATATAGATTTTTGATGGCATTTGTGATAGCATTACACTTTAAAGAAGTGAGGAAGTGATCGAATATGATTAACATTGAAATACCAAAACCAGATATTACGATTGTGCAACGTGTGCAAGATCGCTCGAATGACGAACCAGAAATCCCTTCGGTTTACGGCTTTATTGATTTTCATCAAATTGCGCGCGACAAAGGCGGAATTATTATGTTCTTCAACAAAGAAGAAGAGCTTTTGTTTGTAGGAAAGGCACGTAAAGTTAGACAACGTGTTAAAAAACATTTTGAAGATAATGTTTCGCCAATTAAAGATCATCGTGATGAAGTAACTAAGATCAAGATTTTTTATGTTGAAGATGCAATGGAACGTGAAATTTACGAAACATACATCATTAATAAATTTGTAGCGAAGTACAATATCGAAAAAAAATTCGCGCATTAATCAGGAAAAGCTGTCCTTAAGAGGATGGCTTTTTTTGTTGGGGAAAATACAACTTCATAGAAATTAATTACGCTCAAAATTAAAATAATTACGATTAAACGAAAATATTGTTGCATTTAAAAGTAATTTAAATTACTATAAAAAGTAATAAGGAGGTTTTATTGTGGATGATATTCGATTGAACGTCGCGTTACTTAGAAGAAAAGTACCAAACTTAACGACCGCAGCAAAATCAATTGGCATTCGACCAGCTACAGTGTCAAATTTATGTACTGGAAAAATCGATTTAGGAAAAGCTGAAGTTCGCACTTTAGTTGGTCTAGCAACACTTGCTAAATGTTCTGTAGACGAATTGATACTTAGAGGGGAGAAGTTGAATATGATTGAAACACAGATTAAAACGTTAGATTTCTTTGCACCGCTAGTAAAAGGAGGGACGACTGGATTAGTGGCTCGTCCTGGCATGGGCCAAGTGGTTATTTTGGCTGAATTAATGCATCGTTTTAAAAAGAATGACGTCACTACTGTTTTTTTACTTCCAACGACAAACCATCCTGAACTGGAAGGCACGACTGAATTAGCAGATATCGTGACAACAACAATCGAAGAAACATTTACAACCTTAACCTCACAGAACGGCGATGTCATATTCATTTCAGACAAGAGTTATATTGTGACAGGTGAAATTCTTGAATTACAGGAAAGGTTAGTGGCAGAAAGTGTACAAAATATCACGACCATACTCGTCGACCTTTCTGGCGAAGTGGTTGACGAAGAGATGCCGTATGGTCCTCTTGAAACACTCTGGCACTTGGATGCTGATTTAGCAATACGCCAACAATTCCCGGCTCTTCATCCGATTTATTCTACTTCTTCGATTCTAGAAGGGACCGATTTGGATCAACGTCACTTTAATTTAAGACAACGTGCACAAAAACTACTACGTAGATATCGCGAGTTGCGTTCAGTGATGACTGTCCATGGGGTGGAGAAAATTCCTGCAGGGGAGTTGGAAACTTATCAGAGGGGCGAGCGACTGGAAGCCTACTTTACCCAACCACTATTTGTTGCAGAAGACTTTACAGGCCAGCAAGGGAAAGCTGTACCGTTGGCGCTGACTCTTCAAGACGTGGAATCGATTTTAGATGGAAAGGCAGATCAACTTTCGGTAGATGAACTAAGATACTGTGGAAGTTTAGTGTGATGTTACTGAGAGTGGGAATTCCTCACTCTCTTTTTTTGTCGAAATACATGAAGAATCTAATCTGAAAATAAAGGGAATAGGTGTATATGTATCGAAATAGTATATAGTATGAATTATTAAAATATTAACTAATGAGGAGGAACTCAGATGACTTTTAAAGTTCAACGAATAGAAGATTTGAAGAAAGTCGATGTGTCGCAGTTGGTAACCGAAAGTGAAGAAGAAGGTTACCGTTTCTTAACTCGTTTAGTAAATGATTATGAAGATGGATCTAATACGTTTAATAAAAATGGTGAAGCTCTCTATGGTGTGTGGGAAGGTCCTGAAAAATTAGTCGCAATTGGCGGCATTAGTCAAAATCCATACACAGAGAATAAGGATGAAGCTCGACTGAAGCGATTTTACACACTTGGTGATGCACGAAGACAAGGCGTCGGATCTCAATTACTTTCGGAACTAGTGAACCATGCAAAAGGTAACTTTAAGAAAATCACGTGTCGTACAGAATCTGCAAAAGCAGATGCTTTTTATAGGGCAAATGGATTTGAAGAAACACATGATACACCGGAAACCACTCATGTGATGAAATTAGGGTAAATAATAATGAGGATTCGCAAACACATGCGGATCCTCATTTTTTGAAGGAGTGTTAATATTGGCAAGAGTAACTGGAATTGGTGGCGTGTTTTTTAAAAGTGAGGACCCAATCAAATTACGCAAATGGTATGAGGACAATTTAGGAATTCAATCGGACGCATATGGCAAAACATTTCTATGGAATGCCACAGAACCCCCTAATGTGGGAAGTACCGTGTGGGCACCATTTAAACAACAAACCACCTATTTTGAACCTTCCCAGAAACAATTTATGATTAATTTTCGTGTAGACAATCTTCCTGAATTGGTGAAAGAACTTCAAGGAAAAGGGCAAGAAATTTTAGCACCTATAATAGAAGAAAGTTACGGGAAGTTTGCACATATTTTGGATCCTGAAGGCAATAAAATCGAATTGTGGGAACCTGTTGATCACGTCATGCAGGATTTGATTAACGAAGAGAACACAAAATGAAAATCACTATAGAATGATTTGAAAAAGGCGATGTAAAAAAGAGGAAAGGATAACAGCTGTTCCTCTTTTAAATCCTATAATTCAACGATTTCAAAAGTTTCCAGCATACGGTGAAATCTAGCACCATGACCTTCAGCAGCTTCAAGGAAATAGTACTGCGTGATAATAAAGCTGCCTTCTTTGCCATTGCTGATGACATAGGCATGGACCACTACACTATCTGATTGATTGCCATTAATTCCATGTAACAAATAGCCAGTTACTGGTTCTGTAACTTCTTCAATGGCTCTTAGTTCAGGGAAATCCTTCTTCAGCTCTTCTTCATATTGCTCTACAAGTAGTTCTGGTTTAATATCAGGCACTTGTTTGATTTCCATCGATACATCTGGATAATTTTCTGGAAGCGGCTCTTTCGTCGTGATGAGGTCCGTTTCTTCGCCTTTAATCATTTTGTATCGCTCTTCATCGACGTAGATGACGTACTCCGAATCAATTCCTTCATTTAGTTGAACTTTCGTTTCTTCGTCTTGACCTTCAATACTTTGGATCACTTCTTTTTCAGGGACAAACATATCCTTAATGCTATTTACAAATGCCGCACCTGTATCTGTTTGCAAACTCAATGTAATCAAAATCCCTGCAGCTACTGTAATAATAAGTGGAATTACACGGCTTATTTTTTTCGTTTTTCTACTATCTTTTCTAGTCTTTTTGTCTTCACTAAACAACTCATTTTCCAACATAATCCAAATTTCATCTTTCAGTCCAAGACTATCCTTCTCTGTTCGTGCATGAAGGTCATCTATTACTTTTTTATCAATATTACTCATTTTTAGGTATCCTCCTTTTCGGTTGAAGTCAACTGATCTTGCAGTCGTTTTCTTCCTTTGAACAATCTGGACTTTACTGTGTTTTGATTAAGGTCAAGAATTTCAGCGATTTCTTTCTCACTGAAACCCTTTACGTATTTTAGAATGAGTGGGATGCGATGTGTGTCATCTAGTGACTGGATGACATCGTATAAATTAGTAAGACGTTCAACAGATTCCTCGGCCAGGGAAGGTTCATTTTCTAAGTCGGGATGTTCGAACTTTGAGTATGATGAATCCTTTTTTAGTAACCGCATGCATTCATTAGTTAAGATTCTGTAAAACCAAGGTTCAAATGGAAGATTCGGATTGTAGCTTTTAATTTGTCGGAATACACGAATGAAAGTCTCCTGTACCGCATCCTTGGCCATTTCACGATTCTGTGTAATCGCAGAAGCTGTTCGAATGGCATATTCTGAATAGGCTGCGTAAAAACGACGAAAAGCATCCTTATCACCCGATTGTATTTGTATAATCCATTCATTATTATTCAATCATTATTCACTCCTTCCTGAACAACGGTTGTTATTCTTACTATATTTACCCTTAGAAAGGCTAAGAAGTTTTCGACGTTAAAAATAATTGTTAATATGAGTCAATTATCATTCATAAAACTGGATGAAAACATTATCATTCTAAAAACAGAGATTCTTTATATTTCCGTCCGATACTGGCTGACGATTTTCACGGGCAGTCCATGTGCCACCTCGTTGCATGAAAAACCATCGCTTTCTGCAGGTCACACAGGAGAAAACCTTATTGAGACGAGTAACCGCAGTTTGACAATTAACGATTAACAATTTAAACTAACATTAGCTACTTTGTAAAACAAGGTAGTTATTATTTTAATTGCTATCTTGTTTTACAATGTACTGTAAGGGAGGAAAGGCCATGTCACTTAGAAGTCAGCTGCTAAAAGGGATATTAGATGGTTGTGTACTGGCAGTTATTGCGAAAGCACCTGTTTATGGCTATGAACTTTCGAAAAAATTGCAAGATCTTGGTCTCGGAGACGTTAGTGAAGGAACGATTTACCCTGTGTTATTACGCTTGCAAAAACAAGCATTAATATTGGGAGAATTTAAACCTTCAGAATCTGGTCCTAACCGAAAATATTATTCACTGACGCAAGAGGGTATTAATGCACTACAAATGATTTCATTGGAATGGAAACAACTATCGATTCCAATTAATGCTTTATTAATGAAAGGAGAAGATGTTCATGAATGTTAAAGAACTAATCAAACAAAATAATGAAAAACGAGAAAATCTAAATGAAGAAAATAAAAAATATTACACGGACTTGATGTTATACATTCGTACAAAATTAACATTGTCTGAAAAACAGGCAGAAGAAGTCCTAATGGAAATGTTAGATCACTTATTGGAAGCTCAAGAAGAAGGAAAGACAGCTAATCAAGTATTTGGAGAAAATCCACGAACATTTGCTGATGAACTCATTGAACAATTGCCGGAAGAAGAGAAGCGTGACATGGTCAAGTTTGTAGGACAGCTAGCTTTTAGTTTAGTTGGTTGGTTTTTAGTGACGCGCGGATTGGTGTTGCTGTTATTCTCAAATTTTGTAGATGTAAGCACTACTGTTTATATTGTTCCAACAATTATCATCTTTGGATTGCTTGCCGGTATTGTGTTTATAAGTGTAAAAGTAATCTTTGGATTAATTCATCAGTCACTCTTCAAAGAAAAATCGGCCGATAAGATGAATATGATTAAAGTTGGATTGTTTGGGGCAGGAAGTTTCGCGGTAATATTAGGAGCTAATTATTTCATTCGAGGTTTTGGTCCATCTTTTGAATTTCCGTGGTCAGCATCAATTGGAGCGGGGACCGTTTTTCTATTAATTACCTGGTTAATGAAATTCAAAACAAAGGTCAATTAAACAAAGTAAGCGCTATACAACGATTAGAAAGAATGTTTGTCGTTTGACAAAGATTCTTTTTTTAATTATTATATGTTTAAATACTTGAACGTTTAAACATACGAACTAATAGGGGGAATATAAAATGAAAAAAACAGCATTAATCACGGGAGCAACTAGTGGATTAGGATACGAATTTGTACAATTATTAGCAAAAGACCAATATGATCTCATCGTGGTTGCACGAAATGAGGAACAGTTATTAAGTATTAAATCCAAATTTCCGCAATTACATGTTACAGCGATATCAAAAGATTTAAGTAAACCTGGTTCAGTAAAAGAAGTTGTTGAAGAAATAAGAGAAAAGCAACTACAAGTAGATGTATTAATAAATAATGCAGGCTTTGGATTGTTAGGGAAATTTGACGAATTAAATGTGGAGAAACAACTTGAAATGATCCAACTTAATATTTCAGCTCTCACCGAGCTAACCCATGCTTTTCTACCTGAAATGAAAAAGAGGAAATCTGGTAAAATAATGAATGTAGCAAGTACAGCTGCTTTTCAACCGGGTCCGATGATGGCTGTTTACTATGCAACGAAAGCTTATGTACTGTCTTTCTCTGAAGCTCTAGTTGAAGAGTTAATGGGCACAGGAGTGAGTGTGACGACGTTATGTCCAGGGGCGACAAAAACCAATTTTGGATCTGTTGCTAATGTTGAAAAGACTAAAATGTTTAGTAAGGCTATGGATGCCAGTACTGTGGCGTCATTAGGTTATATAGGAATGCAAAAAGGGAAACGAGTGGTTATTACAGGTAGCACAAATAAAGTGGGGGCAGCGGCTGCCAAATTTTTGCCGAGAAGTACAACGGCGAAAATCGCCAAATATGTTGCGGGTGATAAATAAGAAGTAATGGAGAGGTGTCAAAAATGGCTCAACAAGCAATTGATGTATTTAGAGCATGTATTCCTTTATTTCAAACATTCTCAGACCCAGCGAGACAAGACATTATCTTGTTATTGGCTGAACATGAAACATTGAGTGTGAATGAAATAGCTGATCAATCCATATTATCAAGGCCTGCTATTTCGCATCACTTGAAAATATTAAGAGATAATCGATTAGTGCAGATTGAACAGAAAGGGACTCAACGGTATTATTCCCTTTCTCTTGAAACAAGCGTGGAGCAACTAAAAGAGTTAATCAAACTGGTCGAAGAGGAATGTATTTTGTAATAAATTTTGCAATTAAACATTCTCCAGGTAGCGTTCTATAAGAGCGAGAAGGTTTTTAACTCACAGGAAAAGGGCTAAATTGAGATGCTACAGCGAGACAATTGGTTAAATAAAAGGCTACCCCTTTGTTTAAAATGGGGTAGCCTTTTGAGATTTGCGCCTAGCACACCGCGAAAGCATGAAGAATGAGACCTGCAATTATATGTGGTTTTCATATTTGTTTGCTCATGCGGAACGTGCGGCCAGCGCAACTGTGCAATAAAGAGAAGCATCGTTTAACACAGTCTTAATTTTAAGAAACAAACAAGTGAGCGAATAGAACAATGATTGGTAAAGTAATAATTGTACGTAAAACAAAGATGATCACAAGTTCCATGAAGTTAACTGGAATATTTGAGCGTAAAATCAAAATTCCGATTTCAGACATATAGATTAATTGAGTTAAAGATACACCAGCAACTACAAATTTCGTCAAGTCGCTTTCAAGACCACTACCTAAAACTGCAGGTAAGAACATATCCGCAAAACCTACTAAAATCGTTGGTGCAGCCTCTGCAGCTTCAGGTAACCCTAGTAAAGTTAGCACTGGAATTAACGGATAAGAAATGATTTTAAATAATGGCGTGTATTCAGCAAGTATTAGTGCTAGTGTACCTAGAGCCATAACAAGTGGAATCAAACCTAACCAAATATCTAGTACAGTCTCAGCACCAGACTTTGCAAGATGCTTCGCACTACTTACTTGGTTTGCCTTACGACGTGCTTCATCGAACCCCCATTTAACTAAAGAAACGCCTTCTGGGATATTGTCATCAATTTGTTTTCCCACTGGCTCGTAATAAGTATCTTCTTTACGTGACAATGGCGGGATGCGTGGCATGATAATCGCTGCAACTACACATGCAACCGATACTGCAATATAGAAAGGCAGGAACAAGTGACCGATACCAACGACATTTGCTACGACAAGACTAAAGGCAACAGAAGCAATTGAGAAGGTTGTAGCAATAACAGAAGCTTCACGTTTTGTATAATAGCCTTCATCATATTGCTTCATTGTTACTAGAACTCCAACTGGTGCAGCTCCCATCCATGATGCCATACAGTCAACTGCTGAACGGCCAGGTAACGTAAACACAGGTCGCATAACCCGATTAACTAAAGCACCAACAAACTCCATTAATCCGAATTCAACTAACAATGGTAATAAAATACCAGCAAATAAAAACCATGTTAGCAACACTGGAGCTAAATCATATAACACCACGCCACCAGTATTTCGTGAAGATATGGCTTCAGGTCCAATTTCATAAAATGCCATAATTCCGACTGCAAATCCAACGACGCGAACGATCAGACCGAATGGACCAGTAATAAAAATAGAACGTAAAAATGTTGAATCTCGAACAAATGTTGGTTTCAAAGCTGTTGCCGCTATGGTTGCGAATGCTGAAAAACCTAGTAGTAATAAAATAAATGCAGGAATCCACTCACCAAATGTAGTCTGTAAATATGAAGCTAAAATTCCAACCCCGATTGTTACTTGTCCGTCATACTTTACGGGCACTAAAAATAATAATGCCCCAATCAGTGACGGAATGATAAACTTCCATGTTGCGGACGATGAAATCGCCGTTTCCCCTTTGTAAATCGTAGTCATGTCCATTTCCCCCTTATGCTTTGTAAGCTAGTAGTGCTTGATTCAAAACATCAATCCCTGTATCAATTTGTTCTTTGGAAATAGTTAACGGTGGAATCATTCGAATGACTTCACCTGAGTTCCCACAAAGATAGAAAAGCACACCTCTTTTTAAGCATTCATCTAATACTTCCATCACGGCTTCTCCATTTGGTTTGCCTGTTTCAGGAACTTGTAGTTCAATACCTATCATCAAACCAACGCCTCTTATATTTTTAATGAGTTTATGTTTCTTTTTCAACTGTTCAAGTTGCTCTAAAGCATAAGCTCCCATATTTGTTGCATTTTCAAGTAACCGTTCTTCTTTCAATACTTCTAGTGATGCAAGTGCTGCTGAACAAGCAATCGGGTTACCTCCAAATGTTGTACCGTGAGTACCAAGTGGCCATTTAGCCATTAACTCTTTAGATGCAACAGTTGCACTCAGTGGGAGTCCAGCGGCAATACCTTTAGCGATTGCCATAATATCTGGAGTAACCCCAAATGTTTGCGAAGCAAACCAGTTGCCAGTTCGCCCAAAACCAGTTTGAACTTCGTCAAAAATCAATAAGATGCCATGACGATCACAAATCTCTCGAATTTTTGCAAGCCACTCTTTAGGTGGAATAATATAGCCACCTTCACCTAAAACAGGCTCTAATATCATGCAAGATACTTCTTCAGGAGTTACTTGATGATTAAAAAGTTTTTCAACATCACTTTCTAGTTTTTCCGGGAAGAACGTTTCAGGATTTGCTCCTTCAGGTAAATCATCTGGATGCGCATAGGGCAGTTGATACGTTAGCCATGAAGGCTGTAAAAACTTTCGATACTTACTTTTGGAAGTCGTTACACTTAATGCTCCGATTGAACGTCCGTGAAAACAACCAGTAAATGACACGACATATGGTCGCTGAGTTGCATATTTAGCTAATTTAATCGCTCCTTCAATTGCTTCAGTGCCGCTGTTGGCGAAGAAGAAGTTATCAAGTTTTGGGGGCAATATTTGTTGCAATTCATGTGCTAGTTTTAAAATAGATTCATATATTATGACTCCGGATGGACCGTGGATTAAAGTGTCTGCACTATCCTTAATAGCTTGAACAACTTTAGGGTGACGATGTCCAACGTTTTCTACTGCAATGCCTGAAGTGAAGTCTAAATATTTCTTTCCATCTACTCCGTAGTAATAACAACCTTCAGCTTTTACGACGGGTAAATTGGGATGGTCCTTTGCCATGCTTGGTGCGAGCAAGTTTGCAATAGATCCCACTAGATGTTGAAAATCTGGTTGTGTTACTGTCGTCATTCGGTCTCATCTCCTATATGTGTGTGTAGATGTTTTTTTAACTTACGAACTACAGAAGGTTGGCTTATTCCTAATACACGTGCCATTTCTGTTGTCGTCTTATAGTGGTTCTGTGCATTCAATAATACTTTTTTCTCAACAAAATCTAGAATAGTTGGAAGTGTTTGTCCTTCAATCTCAAAACCAATTTGTTCTTCATCCATTGGACGGTAGGTAGCAGGTAAGTCTTGAAGAGTGACAATATTAGTTTCACTTTCGATAAAGCTACGTTCCAGTACATTTTGTAGTTCCCGGAAATTACCTTCCCATTTAAGTTGAAGAAGATACACGTACAAATTATCAGCAATTTTTTTAGGTTCATTGTATTTCTTGATTAATTTTTGCATAAACAGGTCTATAGCTTTTTCTAAATCTTCAGGTCTTTCACGTAAAGGTTTTAATTGAATGGGAGCTATATGGAGTAAATAAAATAAGTCTTCGCGTAATGTGCCTTGTTTTACTAACAGGTCTAATGGAGTTTCACTTAACGCAATTATTCTTGTTGATTCTTGGTTATTTAGTAGATTGAATAGAACTGTTTGAGAAGAATGAGATAATTGATCAATTTCTTTTAGCACAAGTGAGCCACCATCAGCCAAAGATAAATAACCTTGTGACATAGAATCTTTATTGCCAGTGAAAGCGATTTCAAAAACTGTTTCAGGAATTGTTCCGCAATTCACTTCAATAAAAGGTCCATCACTTCGATTACTTTTAGAATGAACAAATTTTGCTAACGTTGTTTTACCGACGCCAAGTTCACCTTGAATGACAATCGGTGCATCAATACGTGCCATTTTAAGGGCTGTTTTTATTGCACGAGCCGAAGATTGACTTTCCATAGCGGAACCATCAATTTGAATATGTTGATCCCGTAAATGTGCAAGTTCTTCTTTTACTTTCGACATTTCAGTTTCTAAATCTCGCAAGTACTCTTTCATAACAATTAGCTCAGACAGTTCGAAAGAGTAACTAATCACAAACTCAACCTCACGTTGATCGTTAAAAAGGGGAATACCAGTAATAAGTACTTTGCGACCGGAAGGAGTCGTTTGAACGGTCACTACTTTTTTCTTTTTCTTGACTACTTCAGGAGTAATAGCTGGCGAAAAAATCCCTTGTGCTTCTAAGTCGTAAACAGACTTACCTAGAAGGTCTCCGGGTGCTAAACCATAGTGCTCTCCACTAATTTGCGTTACTTTAATAATTTTCCCTTCACGGGTAGTAATGATAATATCTTCATCATGTGTATCTATAATTTCTTCATCCGTATTTGGAAGTAATAACATCGAATTCATTATTGAACTCCTTTATTCATTCTTGTATAGAACTATACAATAATGAATAATCTAATTACAAGTGCAATTTGAATAATTCTAATAATTTATTTTTTGGCTCAGATAGAGTTTTTTGTTTTATTTACGCTATCAGCACGTTCCGTATGGGACACCAAGTTTGGGAACTAGATTGAATTTAGGAATTAAAAAGGAGTTAAGTGAACATGTCACTTAACTCCTTTTTTCATGATTTAGAGGATGTACCAGAGACTTTTGAGTCAAAGTGATCCAAAAACCCCGTCAACATAGAGGACATTCCTCTTGTTTAACATTTAGTTGTAAAATTTCCGTGTTTAGTTGTAAAAATCAGGCACTTAGTTGTAATTTTGAACGATTTAATTGGAAAAATCACGGGTGTAGTTGTAATAGTAAAATTATGGAACAATAAACAAAAGGTGTTACTAACAGAAAAGGCTTTTGGTGGTAGCCAAAAGCAGTAATCTGGTCTTTAATTTTGATGTTTGAAAGAGAAAAGTTGATGTCACTACACTTTCGTTTATCGCACAGGTATTATCCTAGATCCTTAGTGAAAGGAATTTCAATACACATTTAAAGACGCCAATTAGGGCGTCTGAGGTCGTTGACAAAAGTATTTTTACAACCATCACTCAATCTTTGTGAAGTTGTCAGCCAGTGTTTGACGATAAAGCATAAGGACCGTTAGCACTTTTTCAATCTTTTGTTAAAGTCTTAATAGCAGGCAGGGACTGCCACAAAGACTACTGTGGGAATAGCTTGAATTGAAGACCCGTCGCAAACGAATTGTTAAGACCAACTCGTTCACTGCGGGGTCTAGTTTGGACACGCTTATTCCGCAGGAAAGATATTGGACGAACTGTCATTTCGTCCAATATCTTTGCGACGAGTAACCGCAGGAGCAATCTTCTTTGCGACGAGTAACCGCAGGAGCAATCTTCTTTGCGACGAGTAACCGCAGGAGCAATCTTCTTTGCGACGAGTAACCGCAGGAGCACCATGTTTTCCCGTCGACTTCTACTACAATCATTCTAGTGAACAAGTATATGAGAGAGCTTTCGAATTAGTGATATGGAGCAAAACAGTGAAGACTCCAGCGGGAATAGCGAAGTGTAGAAATCCACTTGGACGTTAAGTCCGAGTTAGTTCGGCGCAAGCCCGCGGAAAGCGTAACTGTTTTGCGGAATATCAACAGCAACATTTAATATAGTCTTTTATTAAAGCAATTATGTAATCACTACACTTTCGTTTATTGCACAATTGCGTTAGCGTATCCTTAGTGTAAGGAATCAAGTGTCGGATAATTTAAAAACACATTTAAAAGACGCCCTGTTAAGGCGTCTAGTTTAGTTATATATCTATCCGAATTAATATCTAATTGCAGTGTTTTTACAATTATTTCTTGCGGATGACTTTCCATGAAGTACGAGAAATTTCTTCGAGTTCTGAAGCATCAAGTTTGAATGTTAAAGCCCCCACATTGTCTTGTGCATGATGGACCTTAGTGGCCCCTGGAATTGCAAAAACAGTATCTCCGTGGTAATGAATAGTCCAGTTTAACGCAACTTGACTAGCACTCACATTATACTTTTCGCCAATGGCATCCAGTAGAGAAATAAGTGGTTTAGTTTCTGCTAACCCAACTTCTTTAAACTTTCGTTGAAGTCTTCGAGGGCCTTTAGCATCTTGAATTAACGCAGGGTTGTCATGAAATTTCCCTGTTAGCAATCCTTGTTCAAGAGGCGAATAGGCAATAATAGAAATTCCGAGATTCTTCGCACTTTCAAGCGTTCCATTCTCTTCTATTCGACGGTCGAGCAAGCTGTATTTCACTTGATTCGAAGCAAGTGTTAGACCGTTGTCAGTCAAAATACGATGGGAATTGACCATTGCAGTTGCATTAAAATTACTTACACCAACATGCTTAATATGACCATCTTTTACTAATTCAATCATAGCTTTGATTTGTTTTTCAACAGAAGAAAGCGAATATGGTTGGTGGATTTGATACAAATCAATTGGACGATTACCTAGCGCTTCTTTTCGTGTATCAATTGTTTTTGAAAGTGAGGTAGCTGTTCGAAACATTGGCCACCATTTGGTTGCAATTCTTGCCTCTTCAGGTGTGGTACCAATGTTGTTAAGTGCTTTTGCTAATATTTTTTCGGACTCGCCACCACCATAAACTTCTGCTGTATCGAACCAATTGATACCACCATCTAAAGAAGTTTTGATGATGTCTTCAGTCAATTGGTCATCTAAAGAACCCCAAAACTTACCAACGATGCCAGTTCCTTTGCTAAATTGCCACGTTCCGAGTCCAAGGGGGGACAAGAGTAAATCTGTTTGACCTAATGGTCGTTTCATTATGTTGTTTTCCATAGACTTCAGCCTCCAAAAGAGCGTTTATTTGGGGTAAGTGTAACACTTGTTCTCTGAAGTTAGCGAATATCATGCGGTTTGAAAGTTTTATTAAACTATTCCATAATACAAACTAGAAACTTAACTTCCTAAGGGGGAAAAACAGTGAAAGACGATTTAGAATTTGATATGGAAATGGCGAGAGAATACGATAAAGGAATTCGCCGTGCTTTGCCTACATATGATGCGATGTTTCGTATAGTACAGTCCTTCTTAAGAGCTCATGTAAAAGACGCAGCAAACATCTTAGTCGTCGGGGCTGGTGGAGGAAATGAAATCGTAACGTTTGGTAAAGCTAATCCTACTTGGACATTTGTTGGTGTTGACCCGTCGGAAGCGATGCTTGAAGTAGCGTTACAAAAAGCGAAAAATGAAGGCATTGAAGAACGAGTGACCATACAAACAGGGACAATCGAGCAAGTGGATTTAACTGGAGTGTTTAATGGAGCTACCTGCTTACTTGTCCTTCATTTTGTAGAAACTGTAGAAGAAAAATTAAGTTTATTAAAAACAGTGAATGAAAGCTTAGAACCTGGATCACCTTTTGTCCTCGTGACGATGTATGGAGATCAATCTGAACCAGAATTTGATGTACGTATGAATTTATGGAAATCCATATGGCTGGATTTAACCGACTTAACAAAAGACGAAGTGGAAGGTATGGAGGAATCGGTTCGAGAACTATCTTTTAGTTCTTCAACTGAAATCGAAGAACTTTTAGAGCAAGCTGGATTTGAAAGAGTTACACAATTCTTTTCAACCACACTATTTGGAGGTTGGATTGCACATTCTACAAAATAAGAAGACAGAGCCATGGCTCTGTCTTTTTATTCTGTCAAAGGAACTTGAAAATAAAAATTCGCTTTTTTAGAAAGTTCAAGAGGATTCAATTTGTGAAAATCAGTGTTTCTTAGATTTTTGCGATCAAAAACCATATTAAATATGCCACCATAATAATCTAGATTTCCTTCCTCATCTTCAATCGGAGTTTCAATAATTAAATCAACTTTTTGTACTTCCAGCTGTCTCTTTATATCTTGGAGTACGTTTGTGCAACTATCGAGAGTATCGGCTACAAACTCTTCGTATGATTCATCTTCAAACATATAGGTAAGTACGACAATTTTCATATTTCCAGTTTCAACATCAAATTCAATTTGCTTTACCGCATCGTCTTCAAGTTCATGGCGATATCCGAAATTTTCTAAGATGGAGTAGCTAAGGGTTTGCTCTAATTCGCTTAAATTTGATGTACTATCTTCTGAATTAGCCACCTCACAACAACCTGAAATTAAAATTAAAAGGAATAGCATTACTATTTTTTTCAATTGTTTTCAATCTCCTTCAAATGGATTCGAGAGAATTATAATCTATTAAGAAGTAGATTGGAATATATTTCAATTAAATCCAAAAAGAAATTTATTATTTTATTCAACTATTTCTTCAAATAGGTTTCTACTTTTACTAGAAGGGGAACTTAACGTATAAGATGACAAGTAGAGGGAGTGCCGAAAATGGAAGCAGCATCAAAAGCTCAAGCAAAGGATAAAATGAGGGAAGCAAAACCGTGGATACGTAGATTTGGGCGTTTCGGATACATGGCAAAAGGCGTTGTTTATGGAATGATCGGAATTCTGGCAGCACTTGCTGCTTTTGGACCTGAAGGAGAAACGACGGGGACTTCAGGTGCGTTACAATCGATCGCAGAAATGCCTTTTGGAGAAGTATTACTTTGGATAATCGGAATTGGTTTAATCGGTTATATTGTATGGGATTTCATCAAAGCCATTAAAGATCCAGAAAATGAAGGTACGGATGCAAAAGGTCTAATAAAACGGACAGGATATTTTATTAGCGGAATCATTTATGCGAATTTAGCTTTTGGGGCCATCAAATTGGCAAGTCACACAGGAAACGCTGGTGGAGGTGACTCGGAACAAACGATTTCTGCGAAATTAATGGAACAACCTTTTGGGGTGTGGATTGTTGGTTTAGTGGGGGCCATTATTATCGGATATGGATTGCATGAACTATTTAGTGGAGTCAAAGAAAAGTTTATGGAGAAATTCAAGACTTATGAAATGAATGCCAAAGAACGTAAATTGGCTCGAATTTCCGGTAAAGTGGGATTAATTGCACGTGGTGTAGTACTAACTATGGTTGGATTCTTTTTCATTAAAACTGCCTATACCCATGACGCTGATCATTCCAAAGGTCTCGGAGGAGCTTTAGATGAAATGGCAAGTCAACCATTTGGTCAGTTCCTACTCGCAATGGCAGCGGTTGGTTTAATACTATACGGTATCTATCAAATCATTCGAGGACGTTATCAACATATGCATTTTGGTGAAGAAGGAAAATAAAGAAGAGAGCCATTCACAAAATGTGAATGGTTCTTTTATGTTTATTGTAGGAGAAATAGAATGTGATAGTATTAGAAAATAGAATAATATTAACGGACGAAGGTTCAGTGAAGGAAGAATAATTATGCGCGTGTACGCAGCACTTATTGCACTTAGCCTCATTTGGGGGTTATCTTTTGTATTTATTTCAATTCTAAGCGAGCCGGCAGGGGTATGGGGAACTGTATTTATCCGCTGTTTAGCAGGGGCATTATTATTATTACCATTATTATGGTATAGAAAAAAAGACATTATCAAGCCTATTCCATGGAAACCCTTATTGATAGTTGGCGTGATAAATGCTGGGTTGCCATGGGGATTAATTGCTCTTAGTCAAACTCAGATTGATAGTAGTTTAGCTGCTGTCTTAAATGCATTTACACCCATATTCACAGGGTTAATGGGGTTAGTGTTTTTTGGTTCCATATTACTAAAACAACAATGGATAGGAATAGCTACTGGCTTTATCGGCATCTTGATCATCATGGACTTTGATATTTCTTTATTGTTTGGAGAAAGTTTTGTAGGAATTGGCACAATGATCATCGCTACTATGTGTTATGGGTTTTCTTCACATTACGTTCGTAAACATTTAAGAGAAGCCGGAATTATTTTTGTTACTACTTGCACATTAATAGTTGGAGCATTTGTCGGAGGAGTCACGATGCTTTTAACAAATCCCAACCAATTACATTCGCTCGCACAAAATCTGAATGGCGAAATTCTATTCGCAATAATTGGGCTTGGATTCTTTGGTTCAGGTATTGCCCACTTATTATTTTTCTACTTAATGAGAGAGAGAAGCCCAGAATTCGCCACTTCCGTAACTTATTTAATTCCGATTTCAGCTATTTTCTGGGGATATTTTTTATTAAAAGAACCTGTTTCTTTACATATGATTATTGGATTATTAGTCATTTTATGTGGCGTGTATTTGACAACTCGTCCCAAACTATCCTTCAATTTTTTCGCAAAAGGTAATAACGGTTAAAATGATTAAAGCCACAACAAACTCTGTTGTGGCTTTTTCTATGATGAGAGAACTTAATTCGCGTAGTCAAACCATTTCCTTAAAGAATCTTGAATGAACTCAAGTCTATGGAGGAATAGTACAAAAGAAACGGAAAAATTATATTTATAGCATGTTTTAAATAAAACCCACATATATAGGAATAGACATTAAAGAGAGTCTCTATGAGGAAAGAATGCTTTTTAATAATTTTACACAAAATACATAATATTCAAATTAATTTATGATATGCTCATTTCCATACTATCCATTTGGAGGGAAAACATAGTGAAATTCAAAAGATATATTGTTTTTATGTTAATTGCAGTTCTAGCATTTTTACCATTTCTAATTGAGGATAATCAACCAAAGGTAATTGCGACCGATGAATATGCTCAATTAGGAAACAGCATCAATAAAATCCTTCAAGATGAACGACTCGATGGCGCTACGACCGGAGTAAGTATTCGAAAAGCAACTACTGGTGAAATCGTTTATGATCATTTTGGTGAAACTAGATTACATCCAGCCTCCAACATGAAACTACTGACTGCGGCAGCTGCTCTAGAAACATTGGGGGAAGATTATCGTTTCACTACGGAAGTGCTAACTGATGGCCAACTAAAAGGTGGAGTGTTACAGGGAGACGTTTATTTGAAAGGAAAGGGAGATCCAACATTGCTGAAACAAGATTTCGATACTTTGGCTAAAAATCTTGCTTCAAAAGGCATTAAGAAAATTAATGGAAACTTAATTGGAGACGATACTTGGTATGACGATGTCCGTTTATCGTCAGATAAAAACTGGTCTGACGAATCTTACTACTATGCAGCTCAAGTATCTGCATTAACGGCTTCACCAAATGCAGACTTCGATGCAGGGTCCGTTATTGTTGAAGCACATGCGAATGCAAGCGTAGGAGAACCAGCTACAATAAAGGTATTACCTAAGACTGAGGTGGTGAAAATTATCAACCGCTCTGAAACAGTTGCCTCAGGAACGAAAAACATCACGATTGAGAGGGAACATGGTACAAATAATGTTGTTATTGAAGGTACCGTTCCAGTTGGTGGCACAGTCACACGTGAATGGACTGCAGTTTGGGAGCCTTCATATTATGCTCTTGATCTTTTCAGAAAATCTTTACAGGAACAAGGCATAAAATTTGGAGGGAAACCACAAGTCACACTCGCAAAAACTCCAAGTGAAGCTCAACTGCTAACATCAAAAGAATCGATGACTCTTAAAGAATTATCGATTCCATTTATGAAGCTAAGTAACAATGCCCATGCAGAAGTATTGGCAAAAGAGATGGGTAAAGTGATTTATGGTGAAGGAAGTTGGGAGAAAGGGCTTCAAGTAATTAAAGAGAATTCTTCAAAATTAGGATTAAACATGGAGCGAATCATGATTCGAGATGCCTCAGGGATGTCGCATATCAATTTGATTCCTTCGAATGAAGTAACTAATCTTCTCGTTTCTGTTCAAAAAGAACCTTGGTATCAAACATTTTTAACATCCCTTCCAGTAGCAGGAGTGGGCGAACGATTTGTCGGTGGAACTTTACGTAATCGAATGAAAACTGAGCCAACTGTCGGAAACGTTAAAGCCAAAACCGGAACATTAACAGCAGTCTCTGCTTTATCTGGTTATGCCACAACCAAAGATGGAGAGCTTCTCGTTTTCTCAGTGCTCATTAACAATGACTTAGCAGCGGTTACGCCAATTGAAGATCAAATTGCCACGGCGATTGCCAACTATACAAAATGAAAATAACGACTAGCTTCCCATACTAAAATGTGGGAAGCTATTTTTAGATAGAATATTACGAATACAAGGAGATTAACATGTTAACAAGGAAACAATTAAAAGATATTGAGACACTTCAAAAAGAATGTGAAAAACATGATAGCTTACAACTTAAATTAAACTGGGAAATGTTAAGAAGCCGAGAGACAAATCAATTTGATTTTCTGACGTATGAGAATGAAGAATTAATCGCATTTTTGGGTGTGTATGCATTTGGTTCAACTGCAGAAGTATGCGGAATGGTGAAGCCAAGTGAACGTCGTAAAGGTCACTATAATGAATTGTTTAAGAGAGCGAAAGTAACAATGAAACATCACGGTTTTAAGAAAGTATTACTTAATGCCCCAGCGAGTTCGAATGCAGCGAAAGCATTTCTTAATACCGTAGGAGCGATTTACAAATTTACTGAACATCAAATGCATTGGCAACCTCAATCACTTGAAGATTCAGCTGGCTTTACTTTGAGACATGCGACAAAAAACGATACAGATATGCGAGTTAAGCTCGACGTCGAAGCGTTCGGAGTGCCCGAAGAAGATGCCAGAGCGATGGAAAGTCGAATTGACAGCGATGAAGACACTGATATGTTAATGATTGTAGTGGAAGATAAGACGATTGGAAAAGTTAGAGTGAAACGAGAAGAGGGAGAGGCTTGGATTTATGGTTTTTGCATTTTACCTGAATACCAGGGAAAAGGGATAGGACGCAAAGTACTTCGTGAAGTTGTTAAAGGCCAAAACGAATTAGGTCACTCCGTTCATTTAGAAGTCGAAACAAAAAATGCACACGCGTTAAAGTTGTACGAATCTGTTGGATTCAAAGCAGTCCATGCACAAGATTACTATGTATACCAAATGGAAACCGACTCTCAGTGAGTCGGTTTTTTTATTTCGAGGGTATGGTAAAGTTAGTGTACAAGATAAGAGGAGCGGATTAAATGGATCGTTATTGGTTGAAAATTAAAGAAAGCATTTGGTTTATACCGACGTTGTATAGTTTGTTTTCAGTAATATTGGCAATTACTTTCTCAACCATTGATCATATATATCATCAAACGATTTTAATGTATGTACCACATGTGCTATTGACGACAGTTGATCTTGCGCAAACGATTTTAGGTGGATTGTCAGCAGCTTTACTAACTATGACAACATTTACATTTTCCACAATTATGGTCGTGTTAACGACTTACTCATCGCAATTCTCACCACGTACTTTGAAAAATTTTGTGCGAGATCCTATGGTGTGGCGAGTTTTAGGTGTCTTTATGGGTGGCTTTATTTACACCACATTATCGTTGTTATTCATGCAAGAATCGATTGCAGGAGAGTCTGTCATTTCGTCACTAGTTGGTGTGTTGTATGCAATGGTTTGTTTAATATTCTTTGCAATTTTTATCCATCATATTGCCCGAAATATTCAAGTAAACACTTTAATCGAAAAGTTAACAATTGAAGGTATTGAGGCTGTTGGTTGTTATGAGGAGTTGTTAAAGCGTAAAGATATGACAACAGAAACGACTGATAATTGGCAGGTCAGAGGAATAGCTAATCCGATTGCTGCGGAGAATGATGGCTATTTGCAATTAATTGATATTGATCAACTCATTGCATTAGCACAAAAGCACAAGGGGAAAATTGAAATGAATTGCTGTATTGGAGATTTTGTTCAAACAAGCACCCCGGTTGTTACGCTTTACACAAATAATCAAATCACGTTTGAAGAAGTTGACAAGCTTTTTGTTGTGGGGAGTGAACGTGACACGAGACAAGATCCGGTTTTTGCTATTCAAAAAATGGTTGAGGTGTCACTTCGCGCGATATCACCAGGAATAAATGATCCAAATACAGCAATTCATAACATCTATCAATTAGGAAGATTACTAGGTTCATATAGCCAGCTTCCAAAGAAAGACTTCATCTTCATGGATGAAGATAAACAGTCACGTGTTAAAATGAGTTTACACTCATTTGATGAATTACTGTATCAGACTTTTCACCAGCTACGCCATTATGGGAAAAGTGACATTTCGATTATGGGGGCTATTACAGATTCTCTAATTATGGCAGCCGTCCAAGCACCACTAGAGAGCAAAAAAGATATTTGGACAATTCAATTGTATCTAATTGAGGGGATGGAGAATATAGACTTTCAATCATTGGATCGTTTGTTCTATCAAAAAAAGATAGATAAATTAGCGGATTTGGTTGGAGAAGAGTCTGTAAATGGCATCTAAATAAAAAAAATCATTAAAAAAATAGCGAAAGCATCAAATTTTGATGTTTTCGCTTGGGTTATGATTAATATTCTTTTAACATATTGCGTTTTTTCTCAGTGTTAAACTCAAGTACTTCATTAGAAGGATCATAAGATTCACCGTAGAAATGTTCGTCTTTAAAAGTATGAATGTTTTCATACGTCCATTTCATGGCTTTATAAATTTCTAATTCATCTTGATTACCTGGAGACCAATACAAAATTTCTAACACTGTATTTTCGCCTGTCGCTAGAGAACGACGAATGTAACCAATGCGGGATGCATGTTTAAAGTCTTCACGAGCGTAGAATTTAAGTCGTTTTTCAGTGTCGGTGTCTTCATAATTTACTGGTTCGACTTCGAGTAAAATAGGTTTGTTTTTTTCTTTTAATTGATTTAACAGCTTACGACCTAATCCTTCACCGCGAGCTTCTTTAGATACAAATAAGTAATCAACAAATACAAAATTTTCAAACTCGACGTACATAAGCACGTGTTTCGGACCTTCATCTTTAATATAAACATTACCTTTTTCAGCTAGCAACGTTTCCATATGCTCTTTTGATTTCATTTCTTCAACTGGGAAATATTGATTAAGTTTTTCGTACCAATTCATATAAACAGTCTCCTTAAAAATGTATTTTACGCGGAGTTTTTGTTTGTGTAGTATTGTAAGAGGAAAAAAGTAGGCGAGAAAAAATCCTCGGTATTATATTTACCCACTTTTTCAAATGTCTAAACATTTTTCTAAAAACTTTTTATTTGAAGCTAAAAGTTGTTCTGGAAGGTTGTCAATTGGAAAGAAACCTAAACTTAAAGTTTCTTGTGCTTTTGCTTGAAGCGTTCCTGAGTAGGTCTTTGTTCGATAAACTACTGTAACGGAGTAAAATTCATCTCCATTATCAATTTTAAAATAATAATCAGAACCAGAAAAAATCTGACATAGTTCTAAATCTGAAATGAATAATCCGGTCTCTTCTAAAACTTCTCGGCTTGCAGTTTCTTCTAAACTTTCACCAATGTCCATTAATCCACCGGGTAAACCGAATAATCCAGGTTTACGTTCTTGCAATAGTATTTCATTAAATTCATTTTGAATAATGACAACTGCTCCCGGTAAGATTAGGGGACGGTGACCAACGTATTGTCGAATTTCTTGATAATATTCCATAATAACGTCCTCCTTTAATCATTTAAACTATGTATACCCGTTATTACCTAAAATAACTTATAATAAGAGTCACAAACACATTCAAGGACGTGAATTCATTGACGAAAAAGCTTTGGTTTCAAGTAGGAGTAGGAATATTACTTGGGTTATTAATTATTCGAATGTTTATAGAAGTAAAAGGGATTTTTTCACCTCTCTTTATTATCGGTCAGACAATCTTCTTACCACTTTTACTTGGTGGAGTATTATTTTATTTAACTAGACCGATTTTGAATTTTTTAGATTCTAGAGGATGGAAAAGATGGACTAGTCTATCAGCTATTTTTGTAGGATTGGCTCTCGTTTTCTGGGTATTCTCATCCCTAGTTGGTCCTGCAATAACGAATCAAGTAAACGATTTAGTTGAAGAAGCACCTGCTATTACACAAGATGTTGAAGACATGATTGAAGAAGTAATTAATCAAAAAGATCGACTTCCTGACTCAATTGAACAATCAATAAATGACCAATCAAGTAAAGTAACGGATATTGCAAAGGGCTTCAGTAATTGGGTGGTCGTATTTGTTCAAAGTATTGCTCAAGGGTTATTTGCTTTAATATTAGTTCCGTTTTTCCTGTTCTATATCCTAAAAGATCATGAAAAATTCGCACCTTTTGTTGCTAACTTCTTTAGTGGAGAACGTAAAACGTGGATTCGCAAAACTCTGGTAGACATTGATGGAACTTTAAAGTCATATATTCAAGGTCAGCTCGTGGTTAGTGTTGCAGTTGGGATTTTATTGCTGATCGGCTATTTAACGATTGGATTAAAATACGCATTTCTTTTAGCATTTTTTGGATTGCTTACGAATGTAATTCCATTTTTAGGTCCTTTCATTGCCGTCATTCCCGCGTTAATTATTGGATTTATTCAAGAGCCTCAAATGGCCATTTATGTTGCCATTATCATGCTTGTTGCACAACAAATTGAAAGTAATTTAATATCACCTAACGTAATGGGTAGAGCACTCCATATCCATCCATTAACAGTTATAACTATTATTTTAGCTGCAGGAAATATTGCAGGGTTATGGGGAATCATATTAGCAATACCTACTTACGCAGTTATTAAAACAATATTGAAAAATGCGTATGCAAGACGCTCAGAAATTAAAGAAGCGGCAACCTCAACGGTAGAAGAAGAATAAAAATAAAAACCCGGTTCACTCACAATAGAGTGAACCGGGTTTCATTTATTCTGGATATTTTTCTTCAGTTGCTGAAGTATCTTTGGAATGATTTTTATTTTTCTCGTCTTTCACTTTTTGATTTAATTCCTCAACGGGAACCGCATCAACCGTTTGCATATCTTCATGCATATCGAAAAGACTTTCTTTTTCTGTGTCAACTAAATCGGGATTGTCTAATTTACGACCTTTTTGATTTTTGTGCTCTTTTTCATTAAAAGGTTTGTTCGTCATATCAATCCGTCCTTTCACATACTTATTTTCTCACCATATTTACTAACATGTGAGATAAAGCATGTTGTTGATCTTTGTCGCCAGATTTCCATAGCTCTTGTAACAAGTTTTCTTCACTGTTTCTTGGTTCTTCATTATTAGCTAGGTAACCTGCTACTTTTTCTGCTGTTTTAGCTAATTGCTCTTCACCAAGACCTAATTTTTCACCTAATGCTACTTTTTCACCCAAATAAGATTTAAAGGTTGAAAAATTCGCTAAAATTTCTTCTTTCTTTTCAGGACTAACGTTGTTTAATTCTTCTTGAACTTTACCTTGAATGTTTTCCATGTCGTAGACACGCTCCTTTTCATCTTCTTAGGTTAGGTTTATCCTAATTACTCTCAACTAAAACCTTCCAATGTGCAAAATGGGTATTTTATCCTAATGAAGTGGGCAAAATCCACATTTTAACAAACCGGGGACATCTTTTGAAAAACAACATGTCGTACGAACTTTAGTATTCAGCAATTGTGCGGGTTCTAAACCTTTTAAATACGTGTTGAAGAGAGATTGTGGAGCGATGCCTTCCCAAACTTCGTTAGATTTCAAGATTTCCAAATCTATTCTGGCTTGTTTTGCCGTAGAAGGTTGAGCGAGCATCACAGAATAATGCCACAACAAAAAACCAAATACATTTTCCCACAAGGTTAAAGGAGAGACAGATGAATGATTGCGAATTTCTATAAGTAAAGAATGGATTTGATCCTTTACTATTTTTCGGATTATTTCTTGGCGGAGCTTATTTTCTATATCGACATAGTGATTTTGATTGATATACATACTGATTCCTTTATTTCCGTATTCGACATTTGCAGCAAACTGTAAGTCTTCAAGTTCACCTAACCATATTTCATCGTAAGTGGCTAACATGACAAACTGTGTCGAGACAAACATTCCATAGCGGCGCATAAGATAGGAGGCAGCAACCGTTTTGCTTGTTATTCCAGTAACCGCTTGAACAACTGATAAAAAGTCAACTTCCTGCAATTGTTTCAGGGTAAATAAGGGATGTTCTGGTGGTGTGACATACGTACTGTACATATTTAATTGTCGGATTTGATCGTTCGTTAAATTAGTCATAAATTAAGTATACAAAATTTCTATGAATAAAGTATTGACTTGTTAAGTGATAATGATTATCATTATCGTATAAGAGAAATTCTTTCTGAAAATCAGGGGAGAATCCATGTCAGCGACTTTTCTCCAAATCGACGCTGATTCACTACAAACTTAACCCCCCTCATCGTTAAGTTGTGGAAGTCAAGATTATCGGATCCATGCGCTATTGCATGGATCTTTTTTATTTCTGCAACTCTTTTTCTAAGATTGGTGAAACATTTTATATGAAGTATGATTGATTTCTATGAAGCAAGAAGGTTTTCAGTGCGCTTCGGACGTTTCCTCTGCTGCACTATAATCTAGAGATTAAAGAGTGGGGCTTGTGACTTTGCCACAAGCCCCACTCTATTATTTTAGATCATTCTGCGGCGGAGATTCGTCCTTCGCTCCCTGAAAACCTAGACGCGCTCAGTTAATTTCTTTTGGTTTATGAGAAAATTGACACTCTCTTTACATAGATATTCGGCCGAAGATGCAATTTCGGCCTCTTTCTGCTTATTTTATTTCAAATCATTCTTTAAAGTTAGTAGTGACACTTACTTTAAAGCAAAATAGACATTGGTTGATGTTGAAAAACCCGTTTTTCATTCTTCCGATAAATCTCAGTCTGACTTTTCGAGGTTGACGTCTGAAAAATTTGCGTTGACGTCTGAAAAAAACACCTCCACGTCTGAAATATAGGCATTTACGTCTGAAAAACATGAATAGCACAAAACTTCAGTCATTAGTAACCGAAATATAAAAATACATTGTCCGAAGGTTGTAGGGGAGCGACGAAAGCATCCAAGCCGCAAGATTAACTGTCTAAATAAATAAGGGGATGTGGCAAAGTCACATCCTCTTATTACTTATTCATTAGATAAAGGTGCAGCATACTGCTTTCCAAAGCTCACCGGATACCTGAGAGATCACGTGATTCCAAATTAACTCGATTATCTTGCTTTTGGGCAGTAGGGACATTTTTTCGTATTAGGCATTTCTTTCAATAAACAACAGGTAAGGCGTTTATAATCTTTCATTGCATCAAGTGCTGATTGATTTTGTAGAAATTGTTTGAAAGGAGAACGTCTCAAATGAGGTGTCCAAGTGCTGTCGAGCAACAAAAAATCTAAATCCTTGGAAGCTGACTGCACACCTTCGTGAAGTAACTGGTTGTATACCCAAATGACATATCCCCAAATATTTTCCCATAAAATCAATTTCGAAATTTTTGCGTGTTTGCTGAAAATCTCGACAAGTGGGTGGCCATAAGTATCTAATACAAATCTCAAAGCTTGTTGTGAATCTTGAACTTTAATAAAATCTTCGCTTGATACAGTAAATTTAAATGTATATTCATCGTGAATAACTCCTACTTGTTTTAAAGAACCAGCAAACACTTGCTGATGAACTGCAATGGCATGAAATTGAGCAGCTAAAAAGAATCCAAGACGACGAAAAAAAACAGATGTAGCTACGGCATCCGTAGGTGCATCTGTCAATTCTCGAACGGTTTGTAGAAACTTAGTAAGTCCTTCTTCAATTTGCACATCACCAAGCATCATCATCGGTTTACGAGCATCATCGACAAATACTGAGAGACGTTCCATTGAATGCTTCATAACTTATGCTCCCGTTGCTGAACGTAATTCAGGTACCACGCAACGTCCGCGTCCAAAAGGAATACAATGTGGTGTACCGAACATTGGATCTTTGGAAACTTGACACTCCATTCCAAAAACAGAACGGACTAAATCACAGGTAATAATATCTTCAGGTTTTCCTTGTTCATGAACTTTTCCATCTTTAATAGCGATGATATTATGGGCATAACGAGAAGCTAGATTTAAATCGTGTAATACCATCACAATGGTGCGATTTTTTTTCTCGTTTAATTCAAACAACAAATCCAAGATTTCTATTTGGTGTGTCATGTCTAAGTAAGTTGTTGGTTCATCAAGTAATATGACATCAGTATCTTGTGCAAGTGTCATAGCAATCCAAGCACGTTGACGTTGACCACCAGATAATGTATCAACTGCACGGTCACGTAAATCACTAATGCAGGTTGCTTCCATTGCAGCTTCTACTTTTTCTGTATCTTCTTCTGTCCAACGCTTTAACCATGATTGGTGTGGGTAACGACCTTGTTTCACCAAATCATGAACCGTTAAGCCTTCGGGTGAAACAGGGGATTGTGGTAAAATACCCATCTTTTTCGCAACATCTTTAGAAGACATATTGTGTACATCTTTTCCTTCTAATAAAACAGAACCGCTTGTTGGTTTTAGAAGGCGTGCAATCGAACGCAGAAGTGTTGACTTCCCACACCCATTGCTACCAACAAAGACAGAAATTTCTCCACGAGGTATATGTAAATTTAAGTTCTCAAATAATAATTGATCTGTATATCCAATCGATAAGGATTCAGTTTGTACAGCAGTAAACATAATTTTGTGGCCTCCATCTAACTGATAGGTATTCTCACTAGCGTTATCATAACACATAACAGTCATCTAGTGAGAACGATTTTCATCGTTTTATTGATAAAGTTTTTACAAAATTGTGAAGGTACTACAAACTTAATAGAGCGAATTGTCATTTTGCCACATGATTTCCTATGAGGACTCCAAATCGCGATGATTGGGACCTACATTTACTATACTTACTAAAAGAAGAAATAATGAGTAAATAAAAAAACAAGCATGATCTGTCTAGGAGACGGACCTTGCTTGTTTTTGTTTCAAGATTTTAGTGTAAAAACTGTGTAAAAACAGACCAATAATGATAATAATCAAACCGATAAATGCGATAGGTTCAGGTAATGGCACACCTAATAACATCATTTCTCCAACGATTACAAATATGATTTGTGTTGCTTGTGTTGCCTCAACAGCAGCAAGTTTTCCTTGATTCTCTCGAACACGATCTGTAGCCATGAAAAATAACGTAGTAGCAATCACACCTGAACTGAGACCGACGATTAAACTTTGAAAAACCTGGCTACTGGAAGGAAGACCGACTGAAAAGGTTGCGTAAACTGCGAGCAAAATCCATACAGGTAATGTTGCGATTGTCATCCCAAGAACACGACTAATCGGATCGAGGCGGCCACCAGTTAGATCCATCATTTTACGATTTCCGAGAGGGTAGGCGAATGCTGCAACCAGAACGGGTAATGTTCCGAGCAATAGAGTACCTGTGGACACGTCATTTGCATGAGGGATTTGTATCAGTATGATGCCAATCAAGATGACACTGGAAATTAAAAGTGATATAAAGGGGATTTGTTGTCGGACTTTACGAATCCCATTCGATGTTTGAAGCGTTATAAAAAAAAGTGGAGCTAAAAATACACCAGCTATAATGGTCACTTGCCAAGTACCTGAAATTAGCCAACCAGGACCGTAAGCAGCTGCATATGTAATAGGCGCATAGAATAAAACAAACGCTACAAAGCTCCAACCGAACCAGGAAAAAGGACGAGATTTCATTTCTGCTAAGAGCATTGCCATTCTACCACGAAGAACGACTAGTAACATCAGAAATGGGACCATGAAGAAATAGCGTAATGAAGCACTCCACATCCAACTGCCTCCGGAAAGCTCCATTGAACGGTTTAAAATAAATGTCACCGCAAAAAATAAAGATGCCAAGACTCCAAGTCCTATTTCTTTCAAGATTTCACTCCTATACTTGTCTTTCGAACAGTTGAATCATTTCAATCATTACTAGTGTAGCCTTTTCCATGTTATCAACCGAAATATATTCATATTTTCCGTGATAATTTTCTCCACCTGTAAAAATGTTTGGAGTAGGTAAGCCCATATAAGACAATTGAGATCCATCTGTGCCTCCTCGAATTGGAAGAACTAAAGGATCGATTGATAGATTTGTCATAGCTTCATGTGCAATATCCACAATTTCTTTCACGACTTCAATTTTTTCACCCATATTGTAATATTGATCATTTACTTCAACGGTAATCGCATTAGAACCATATTCTGCTTTTACTTCTGCAGCTGCTTTTTCAAATAATTCTTTTTTAGCTTCGAATTTTTCTCGGTCAAAGTCGCGAATAATGTAGGACAGCTGTGCTTCTTCTACATGACCGCTGACATTCATTAAGTGGATAAATCCTTCATAGCCTTCAGTCTTTTCAGGTACTTCATGTGCTGGCATATGAGACTGGAACTTCATGGCAATTGTTAAGGCGTTGACCATTTTGTTTTTTGCAGAACCAGGATGTACGCTAGTGCCACGTGTGATAACTTTTGCACCAGCCGCGTTAAAACTTTCAAATTGTAGTTCCCCTAAAGGACCACCGTCCATCGTGTAAGCATATTTCGCATCGAATTTTTCAACATCAAATTTATGAGGTCCACGACCAATTTCTTCATCAGGAGTGAAGGCGATTCGAAGTTTACCATGTTTGATGTCTGGGTTTTTAATCAAAAACTCCATAGCGGTCATTATTTCAGCTATACCAGCTTTGTTGTCTGCACCTAGTAAAGTGGTACCGTCTGTTGTTATTAAAGTGTGACCAATATAATTGTTTAGCTCTGGGAAATCGGTAGGAGACATAATTGTTGTTTCATTTAAAGTAATGTCGCCACCTTCATAGCAATCTATGCGTTGAGGATTTACATTTTTTCCAGTGTAATCAGTTGCTGTATCAACGTGTGCCAAGAAACCGATTGTTGGAATTTCATGATCGGTATTTGAAGGTAGTGTGGCAAATAAATAGCCATTATCATCAAGTGAAATGTCTTCCATTCCGATCGAAGCTAATTCTTTTTCAAGTTCATGGAGTAAATCCCATTGACCTGGTGTTGAAGGGCAAGTTGAACTGTTTGCGTCAGATTGTGTATCGATTTTTGCATAACGTACTAGGCGTTCGATTAATATTTCTTGCATGACATTTCACTCCTTAATTTCCTAAATCTATTATTAGTTTATCATTTTCAGAATCATCTAGGAATAAAGATAATGTGAAATTGACGATAAAAGAAATAGTGTGGTATATTATAAAGCGTAACCATTACTATTTATTGAATTGGAGGATATAATTATGAGAGTAAATATCACGTTAGCATGTACTGAAACAGGTGATAAAAACTATATAACTACTAAAAATAAGCGCAATAATCCAGAACGTATTGAGATGCAAAAGTACTCAAAACGATTAAAGAAAATGACTTTGCACCGCGAAACAAAATAAGATAAGCGATTTCCTCTTTGAATATCATGAGG
This sequence comes from Paenisporosarcina sp., assembly GCF_049671445.1. Lineage (GTDB taxonomy): Bacteria > Bacillota > Bacilli > Bacillales_A > Planococcaceae > Paenisporosarcina. The sequence continues at coordinate 58,409 of NZ_JBATUX010000020.1, forward strand.
AAATCGCTTTTTTCTTTTTCAAGACAGCAGAAACTTTAGGTTCGGTTCCATTTCTGATGCGGAAAATATTTTCTCTATGCTTCCAAATAGCTAAAGTGAAAAGCGCTAATGAAATGAATGTCGGCCAAAATCCTCCTGTAAACCAAAATACATACAGCAAAAATGTAAAGTATAAAAAAAGAACACCTATTGGTAAATAGTCTGTTATAAGAGTTATTAAGATAAGCAGTGACAAACCGATAAAGCCCATTCTCCAATCGATAGCAAACATTATTCCTATAAGAGATGCAGTTCCTTTCCCGCCATCAAATTTCATCCACAAAGGAAAATTGTGACCGAGAACCACAGCTGTCCCCATTAATAAGAGAAGAGTAGGCGAGTCCTCAAAGAAACTGTTCGAATGTAAAATAAAGCGTAATAACAGTACCGCTATAAACCCTTTTCCGATATCAAATAGAGCGACTAACATCCCAAATTTCCACCCTAATACGATTGTTGCATTAGAAGCCCCAGAATTCTTAACCCCTTGTTCTTTTACCTTCACACCCGATAGCCATTGTGCTAAAAAGGATCCGTGTAGACTGCCAATAATATATCCAGTTAGGACAATCATGAGTATGGATGACGCAAGATTCATATTCTCAACCTCTCTTTTCTTCTCAATGATTAGACGTTTAGTTGTAGACTGAATTAGTGGGAATGATAAAAACCTAACATTTAAAAGATATGCAGATTGTTATGAATTGTTTTATAGCAATAGATGAAACTGACGATAACTTGTCTTGTATCTTGATGTAAAATTAATAAAATAAAGCGAGAACTAATAGGTTTAAAGCCAATGTACTAGGGAATTTGGTAGAAAAGAAGAGAATTCGTTTAACTTTGACACTTGAGGAAAGTAATGGTAAATGTTGAGTGAGGTTATAAAATACATAAATAGATTAGGTGGGGAATTATGCAGTCTACCATTTCAAAAGAAAGTTCAGTTGCGGATACACGTATCAAGATGACTGCATTTTTGCTTCTATGTATTATGCTGCCATCAAGTTTTATGCCTGAAGAAACAGTAGTGAAATGGTTAATTATCAACACTTTAGTACTAATATTCGTTTTGGGAATTCTATATTTTACTTGGCATAAATTTAAATTTGATACAGTTCGATACTATTCTTTACAAGTGTATATTTTAGTAATGAGCATCGTGTTTTACACAATAGTTCCTTTGTTTAAGCTCTTAAATGACTCTTATTACTTCTGGTTAATTGCACTGGCAACTACCGTAATTATAATTATGGCACATGTTTTGAATAAAAGAACGACTCTAAGTTTTGTAAATAAGAAGCACAAGAAGCTAGTCATGATCTTATCTGCATATGTAACGGTTTTAATTTTTGTAGGAGCGGTATTAAGTGGAATGATGCATACAAATGAGGCGCCTGAGAATACAGGAGTATCCATTTTGTTTTACTTAGGAGGATTACTCTTCATTGTATTAGCGCCAATGTTTTTGTTGACGAAGTCCGAAGTTGATAAATTAGCGAAAACCTAGATATTTTCTGAAAAGGTATATAGGTAAAATTAAGTGATTTCAATTTTTCACTTAAAATAGAAGAAATAGTGCCCACCTTTTTAGTTGAGAGGAAAAGTGTTAGGGATAAATATGAAAAAGGACATGTTTCAATTGCCAATAACCGCCTTATTGATTACGTTGACTCCACTCTTGATAATAATGGAATCTCCTGAGATGGTGATTACACCTTAAAGAGCAATTGAGTTTAGAATTAGGTAGGTTAAATAGTAGTGGTTATTTACACTGATTGGGGGACAGAAGTTTGCCAAAGCCATCTATTTTTGTTTTTTTACTGTTGCCATTGATATCTGCACTGATTTCATTGGGAATACCCATATATAAATCTGAATATATGGTTTTAACCGCCATCATTTACCTGGGGTATGCATTGATACTCTTCATTGTTAAAGGAATGTCAACATTTAACGGGAAAATAGAGTGGTTCCCTAAATTTGCAGGATATGCAACGTTTACTGCTTTAGCCTTTTTCTTTGTTATGCCTTTGATTAAAATATTTGATGGCGAAATTGGCATTCAATTGCTCTTGATTGTGATTTGGCTCGTGTTCCATATAATCTTTTTTGTCAAAGTCGAGACGTTCTACAAGATTGTCTTACCAACGGCAGGTGAATCTAAATCAAAATGGTCGATTGTTTATTATTTAACCTTCATTGTTCTTTTTGCGATATCAGGTGGAGGAAATTTCAGGGTGACAAGAATTATGACAGAAACTTATGGGCAGAACCCAACCATGGCTTATTTTTCATTTGTTATGTATATCGTGGGTATTTGGTTTGGAACACTTGCCGCAGTTTTAAGCATTGGAATGCAAGGGAAATTACCGAAAGGTCGAGTTGAACGAAAAGTACAAAAGGGAAAGTTAGTACGGAATAAGTATTCATAAGCTCCTGCATTTACCGCTTCAAAAGAAGATGTGGAAAGACTTAAACTTTAATAAAAAGATAAGTGTGGTGTGAGGTGAACTGATGATTAAAGTAATTGGCTACGGTTTCTTATTATTTTCGATATTTATTGGTATTTACTTTACAAGTCAGCTTTTTTCGGATTTTTGGCTTGCCATATTTATGATCGTTGTTTTTTCTTATGGTCCATACCTTGTGGGTAATAAGTTGAGGTTGTCTAATAAAGATTTCAAGAAAAGTTTTTGGCAACTTACAGGAGCTTTCTTTGTTGGAGTGGTTTTGACACCAGGTTTTTTGTTATATATCCAAAATCAAAGCGATGTGCTAGAGAAGATTTATGATGCTAAAAGGGAATTCTACTTTTTTAAAGCAGGTACCGGAAGTAATGTAGCAATTGTTTTTGCGGTGTTTTTTGTACTAATTATGCTACTTGGATACAGAGTGGCCAATGGATGGAAAGCGGGAGGTCATCTGCTCACAGGGGGGATTGTCTTATTAACTCTATTCTTTTTCGGTTATCAATACGTCACATTTGATTCTTACAGCGGCATTCACAAAGAGCGAGGGTATGTCAGTAAAGAATGGAACGATGAAGAAAAAGGCTTACCTTTTGGATCAATTAAAGAGTTCAGGATTGAACCGTTTGTCCGCTATGGCGCCCTTAGTAATCCATCTGATGAAACAGAATTTATGTGGCGATTAATTATTGTCCCGCTGGACGGGAAAGAATTTGTATACAATAGACAATCGATTGATGGGAACTGGTTGTCACAATCAAAAGCACTGCAGGAAAAAGCAACGGAAGAGAATATTCTTTTCACTGTTCTTCCTATGGATGCTAATACATACAAATGGTATCAAACTGAATTAGATTTGACTGAAGTAAATCCAAAACCGTATAACGAATTCTTTGATATCAAATAAAAAATCCAAGTACTCTGCAAAAGCAGAATACTTGGATTTTCTTTATGATTTAGAAATTTTCATTCTCTTCACTTCATCTGAAAGTGATTTATATAAGGATACCATCATCAGTAGCATGATAAAGGAGAACGGGAAGGCCGCTACAATCAACAGGTTTTGCAGAGCAGTTAAGCCATCTGCAGATAATAAAATTACTGCTATTGAAGATTGTGCTATTCCCCAGACTACTTTAACCATATTTGAAGGATCCAAGGAACCGTTTGTTGTTTGCATTCCTAGAACGAATGTTGCTGAGTCTGCAGATGTGATAAAGAACGTGCTGATCAATATGACCGCAACAATTGATAACACCATTGACAAAGGCAATTCATTAAAGACTGCAAATAATGTCTCCTCGGTTTTTAACCCAGTTAAATCTGTTACTTTTTGTTGAATGTTTATTGCTGTTGAACCAAATGCAGCGAACCAGAAGAAACTTACGATTGAAGGAATCAAGAGCACTCCAATTAAAAATTCTCGAATGGTACGTCCTTTTGATACACGAGCAATAAAGATTCCGACGAATGGTGACCAAGAAATCCACCAAGCCCAGTAGAAAATTGTCCAGCCGTTAATCCATTCTCGATTTCCGGCATCAAGTGGTGAAGCACTAAAACTCATGCGAACGACATTTTGTAAATAGCTACCTAAAGAGTCAGTAAACATGTTAAAAATTAATAATGTCGGGCCAAGAATAACAACTAAGATTAAAAGAAGGACAGCTAATATCATATTTAAATTAGATAAATACTTAATTCCTTTACTTAATCCTGACCAAGCTGACATTAAGAACAATACTGTTACAACAGCAATAATAACAACTTTTACCCAGTATTCATTTGGAATACCAAAAATATAAGATAATCCACCGTTAATTTGAATAGCACCAAAGCCAAGTGTTGTGGCAACTCCCACGACCGTTGCAAAAACAGCGAAAACATCTACTAAAACGCCCCAAGGACCGTTCATTTTGTCTCCGAAAATCGGCTTCAATGTTGCTGAAATTAACCCAGGTTCTCCTTTACGGAACTGGAAATAAGCGAGCGCTAATGCGACAATCGCATAAATGGCCCATGCATGTAATCCCCAATGGAAAAACGTGTAACGCATAGATTCTCTAAAGGCATTTCTAGTTTCTGGATCGGCAGTTGCAGGACTGATAGCATAATGAGAAAGTGGTTCAGCAGCTCCCCAGAATACAAGTCCGATACCCATACCGGCAGAAAATAACATCGAGAACCAAGAAATTCTTGTGTACTCAGGTCGATCTGTATCTTTTCCTAAGCGAATTTTACCGAATGGACTAACAATAACAATTATAGTGAAGAGCACCATAATTGATACAACGCTTAAGTAATACCAACCGAAGTTAGTCGTAATAAATGATTGCATGTTTCCTGTTATTGTTTCGAAACCCTTAGGTGCGAATGCTCCAAACCCCACGGCTAACGCAACAAGTATTAACGCAAACCAAAATACATTTGTAATATTCTTCATGTTTCCCCCTCAAGTCTCTTGTTTATTTTGTGGCACAATGGTTCACACTACGCAACTTCGGAGTCAATGTCAAATGACCACGTTGTATAAGTGTGCGTAAATGTTGAGAATTTTAGTCATATTAACCTAAAAACATCACTAGTTATTAATACCTGTTTTAGGCAAAGGTTAAACCTTGTATTTAAAGGATTAAAAGGATTTTTTATACATCAATAAATTAAAAAACAACTCCTTGAATCATCCTGAATTGATTCAAAGAGTTGTAGTATTAGAGAAGGCGTTGAGCTAAGTATTTTTCTCCGCTTTTCTGTCAGTCTTCGTCTTTTACGTCGATGTCATCTGGAATCGGAGTGTTGCGCCATTCATCAATCTGGCGTTTGACATCCTCAACTTGTTCTAAATGGCGTTCGAATTGAGCTTGATTAATTAAATATTGTTCCCCATCATGGACCGATTTAATGCGTCCATCTAATACATATCGGCGCACTTGTTGTTCAGGCATGCTTAAAAATTCAGCAGTTTCTTCTATTGATAAATACACAAGCGACACACTCCTTTTCTTCAGTATAGTTTACGAGATAGCGTATCTCAATATACATAAAATATGGTAAAGTACAGACAACAACTACTTGAGGTGACTTAATGAAAACCGTGATCCCTTACTTCCTTGTTTTACTAGCAGCTGTCTTATGGGGCACAACTGGAACAGCTCAAACTTACTTACCGCAAAATGCTCAACCCCTAACCATTGGGGCATCTCGTTTAGCCATCGGTGGATTTTCATTATTAATTATTATGATTGTCATGAAAAAAATCAATTTTAGCACATGGCCGTGGAAAGAAACGATTGTTGCAGCTCTCTGTATGGCACTATTCCAACCTTTGTTTTTCACATCGGTGAGAGTAACAGGAATTGCGATTGGAACAGTCGTTGCGATTGGTAGTGCACCCATTTTTTCTGGGTTAATCGAATGGTTCTTTTTGAAATTAAGACCATCTCGCGCATGGATAATGGCTACGACCATGTCAGTTATCGGATGTAGCCTGTTGTTTTTAAATAAAGATGCCTTAACAGTTAATCCACTGGGAGTAACTTTATCATTAATAGCTGGATTTGTATTTGCCATTTATACAATTGTTAGTAAAGCCTTATTAGCAAAAGTTGAAGCAATTCCAGCAGTCGCTATGACTTTCTCCATAAGTGCGATTATATTAATGCCATTTTTATTTATTTTTGATAGCTCTTGGGTTACTGAACCTTCTAATATAGCAACCATTTTATATTTAGGATTTATGACAACGAGTGTCGCGTATATTCTCTATTTAACAGGACTTCAAAAGGTGCCTTCTTCATCAGCTGTAACATTATCACTTGGAGAGCCTTTAACTGCAGCTGTATTAAGCGTATTTATTGTTGGTGAGGTATTAAGTGCAGTTTCGTGGATTGGCGTTTTACTTTTGCTCGGAGGAATTATCGTTCTAACTTTTAGCGGGAGAAAACGAGCTAAACAAATCTAATAATAGTACAAGTGTCTCTGTAACTAGGGACACTTTTTTAACATTTCGTGGAAATATATGGGTGGAGTGGATTGGAGCGTAGCCCAAGCCGATTAAAATGGGTATCTAGCGGAATAAACCACCAATTAAGCCGATTAAATCACTCGAAAGAAGTAGCGACTTTATTTCTTAAGAAATTCTTCATTTTTATGCTAACAGTTTGTTAAGAATTAATGGATACAATTGTTATTATAAGAAGTAGAGATGAGGTGCAACGGATGACACAATTTACGGTTCTCGTTACGGATGACGATCAAGACATTCGAGATGGGATAGAAATTTATCTGAAAAACGAAGGTTATCAAGTTTTAAAAGCTTCTGATGGAATAGAAGCTCTGACTATTTTGGAGACAAATGATGTTCATTTAATTCTACTAGATATTATGATGCCAAATATGGATGGCATTCAAGCAACATTCAAGATCCGCTCAGAGCGCAACATTCCCATCATCATGTTAAGTGCTAAAGCAGAAGACTTCGATAAAATACATGGATTATCTGTGGGTGCTGATGATTATGTCACGAAACCTTTCCATCCCATGGAACTAATGGCAAGAGTGAAATCACAATTGCGTCGCTATATACACCTCGGAACATTTAAGGAACAACAATCAATCATACAAATAGATGGACTTGCATTAGACATGGACGCCAAAGAAGTGACACTCGATGGGGAATCCGTCAGATTAACGCCGATCGAATACAAAATTACGGAGCTGTTAATGACAAATGCAGGCAGAGTGTTTTCAATTGGTGACATTTATCAACGAGTTTGGAACGAGGCGGCGTATAACGCGGAAAATATTGTCGCAGTGCATATCCGTAAAATCCGCGAAAAAATCGAAACGGACCCTAAAAATCCGAGATATGTAAAGGTGGTGTGGGGCATTGGCTATAAAATCGAAAAGTAAGGCTTCGCATTGGTTATCCATTGTCGCACTCGCTATAGGAATGCTTAGTCTCATGTACTGTTATTCATTTATTCAACAACTGCTTGAACAAGGGTTTTTTCACTCCAACCGAACCATCGTACAATTGACGCGCATTTTGAAAGGGGGGGCTTAATCGATGAAGAATATTGCATGGGTCTTTTTTGTTTTAATTAGTATAGTTTTATTCGCGGTTACCTCACTCGTTTCAGTTGGACCAAAATACGTTGGTGGCTCATACTTCGATTCTGAATATTTTAAAGGGTCATTTGAAAATAAAATTCAAGAAATAGGACCAGTTTTATTAAGTAGGCTTGATGTTGATAAAGAGATTGAAAAGCTAGAAGTTGAGCCCTACGAAATAGAAGAATATCGGAGTTATTACGGATCGCAAATAGAACAGATAAAGTCGGTTCAAGATCAATATCAAGAATTAATCAACGAAGCTGAGCGAAATGGTGAAACCGTAATAAAAGAAGAACTTGAAAATGTCCGTGACACCAAAATTGAAGATATACGGAAAATGAATGACGAAACTGTGCGTGAAAAAATACTTTCTGCCAAAAAAGAAGTGTTGCACAAGTATGATGCACATATTTCAAATCTTGTATCACAAGCTAAGGTAAATCAAAAATCACTTGCCTATACTTTAACCAATATTGAAACAGGTGAAAGTTTTAAGTTTGGAGATATGAAAGAAGAAGCAGCATATACAAAAGTTTTCAACCAAAAAGAAGGGTATTTGACCGTCTCCTCATTAGATCAAAATTTTAGTGTGCAAAATGATGAGTTAGAAGCTTTATCAATTTTTAATTTATACGAATTAGTAGGAGATGAATCCTCTCAATTTAGTGGCACGTTCATCATACCTAAAGGCATGGTATCAAATGAACAGCTAGCAGAAATGCGATATTACGAGCAGAGCAAATGGTTTTTTATTGTAACTTGCATATTAGGAGTATTAGCTGCAACGGGGGCCTTTTGGCTGTACAGAAAGGAAAAAGAAGAAGTTCTTAAGATACCAATTCCAAGTAGAATAAAACAGTTAAAACTTGAATGGCGTGTAGGAGGCATTTTAGTTACTGTATTTGGTTTGTTTAATACGTACTATCCATTAGACAGACGCATTGACGGCCATACTTATAATCATCTCCTTGGAGATAACATAGTAAATACAGGACTATTATTCGTTTTCATGATTCTATTCTTAACATTAATAATCGTTCAATTAATTTGGTTGATTAAAGACTACCGTAATAATGAAGTCAACCAAATTTGGGGAAACAGCATGTCCCAAAAGTTGGTGGGTATGATGCAAGAAGCCTTTTTAAAAAGATCCCTAGGCAACCAATTAGTGATACTTTTGTTTGTCATCTTGTTTGCAGGATTAGGCTTTGGAGGTGTAATAATAGCACCTGTACTTATCTTAGCGTATGCACCACTTTTTGTAGTAGTTGTGTTACCGGTTCTATATCTATTGTTCAAACACGTGGCAAATTACAACAAATTAGCCCTCGCAACTGAACAAATGGCAAAGGGACAAATAATTGGAGATGTAGAGATTCGTGGGAAGTCTGTATTTGCAGAACACGCACAACATTTGAATAAACTTCGTGAAGGTGTGCGAATGTCACAGTCTGAACAAGCTAAAAGTGAACGATTAAAAACCGAGTTGATTACGAATGTGAGTCATGATTTGCGAACACCGTTAACTTCCATTATCACCTATACGGATTTATTGAAGAAACCTGACTTAACAGATGAAGAACGAATATCTTATGTAGAAATTTTGGATCGTAAATCACAACGACTGAAAACATTAATCGAAGATTTATTTGAAGTGTCGAAGATGGCTAGTGGCAATATGGAACTCCATAAACAAAAGGTTGATCTAACCCAATTGATGCAACAAGCTTTGGCTGAACATGAGGAACAAATTCAACGTGCGAAATTAGACTTTCGTGTAACTCCACCTGCAAAAAACTTGCTTGCTTATGTAGACGGTCAAAAGTGGTGGCGAGTACTAGATAATTTGATCGTCAATGCTATTAAATATACGTTACCTGGAACTCGAGTCTATGTAACGCTAAAAGAAGAAGATGGATGTGCAAATTTTATTATCAAAAATGTTACGAGATATGAACTGGGTGAAAATGTGGATGAATTATTTGAACGTTTTAAGCGGGCGGATACATCGCGTCATACAGAAGGATCTGGTTTAGGCTTAGCTATTTCCCAATCCATTGTTGATTTGCATGGAGGCTCCATGCGCATTGAAGTAGATGGAGATTTATTCAAAGTCACCGTGTCGATTCAAACCGTTTAATTTTGCTAGCATTAAAAACTTTATGAAAACCTAAAAGAACCCAAATTCGCAATCGAATTGGGTTCTTTTTGTTTAAAACAAACAATCTTTTAGTAATTCTAATAAGGGTGCTGTATACGTATCAAATTTATCTTTTTCTTCAATTGAAACCCAAGCAATATCTAAAATATCTTCATTGTCTTCATTATTGATATTGAGATATAAATGTCCGCTAGTAATTTCTGCTTCGAAAGTAAACTTGTTAGATGATTTGAAAAGGAGTCTTTTTATAACAACGTTATATCCGGTTTCCTCTTTAACTTCTCTAACACATGCTTCTTCGGGAGTTTCCATACCTTCAATTCCACCGCCTGGAAAATTCCATACGATATCTCCTCTTTGGACGAATTGTTTAACCATTAAAATCTTGTTTCCTTGTAAGACAAGAGCTTGTGAAATCATTAGTACACCTCTTATTTCATCTTCCTCTTTACTAAATAATTATTTTTTACACATATTAATATTTAGAACTTACAGACTCTATATGATAATAAATATCAAATTGTCGAGGTGGACCGTAAACGATATGTTTTCTAACCGTAGAACATATAACCGCCTATTAATAGAACGCCTAAATCAGCAAACATATGTATGATCCATGATGGATAGATAGTTCCACTTGCTTCATTTATCCATTGAAATAACAATCCGCCAATAAATAGTCCGACAACAGCCACGGTTAATATGGGCCACTCAAACCACGGAAGGAAAATCGCAATGTGATAAATCGCGAAAAAGAAACTCGGAAGAAACCATTGTAACTTGGAATCTTTAAAAAAATCTATAAGTAATCCTCGAAAGTAAAATTCCTCTAAAAATGAATTACCAATCAATATGTAAATTGCAACCAGAGGAAAAACTAATGCGGTGACGCCAACTCTCGATTCCAAATCCATTTGCAAAGACGCTAAATCGATTAAACTTCTTAGGGAAATAAAAGCACCTAGAATCGTCATCATAACTGCGAAACCTACCACTACTGCTATAAAGATGCTCTTTTTTTGTGTTTTTCTCAAATGTAAAAAACCGAATATTTTCACCTTCAAAAAAAGTAAAGGAAAGGCAAGAAAAAGAAGAACTTTTGCTGCTGTTTTCCATAAATAAGGTACCTCTAGTACTTGTTCAATCCAAAGCAACAGAGCGACAGAGATAAGAGGATATAATATTGTCCAATTTTTCATGATTTTACCTCCAATTAAATTGAACGATTTTCGTGTAAAAAGGATGCAAGAAGGGTATTTAAAAGAAGGATGAATAAAAATAAGTAGGTGATTGAATGAAAACATCTAAATGGATGGATTTACGCACGCGGTTCCGTCATATATTATTCGCTATCATTGGTTTAATTATTTTGGTCGTTGTCGCTACAAGTGGTTTTATGGCACTAGAAAATATAGACTTATTTGATGCTTTTTATTTAACGATTATTTCCTTAATGACTGTAGGGTACGGTGATATAGTTCCGGAAACGGACGCAGGAAAAACATTTGCATTAATACTAATTCCTCTGGGTGTTGCCGTTGTTACATACGCCATGGGAGCAGTGGCTTCTTATTTCATTGAACATCAACTTTCAGTAAAGGTGTGGAATAAACGAATGGAACATAATATTAAAAATTTGGAAGATCATATCGTGGTTTGCGGATTAGGCAGAGTTGGAAAACAAGTGTTTGAACAATTAAAAGAAGAGGATGTACAAGTCGTGTACATTCATGATTCTGAGGAAGAAATGGTTGAAATTTTGTCAGAAGGAACCCTTCGTATAATAGGTAGCCCGTTAGATGATGGGGTATTAAAAGAAGCGAATGTTGAAAAAGCAAGAGGGTTAATTGCGACCTTACCGAGCGATTCTGACAATGTTTTTATAACGATTAAAGCTAAAGCTTTAAATGAAAAGATTGAAGTTGTTTCTAGAGCAGAAAACGCGGGCTCTGAAGAAGTATTGCTTCGTGCAGGCGCTAGTCGAGTTATTAATCCTTCTACTATTGGGGGGCGTGAATTAGTAAGCTCTGTACTGCGACCAGAAGGTACTGATTTAGTTAATTTACTGATTCATACAAAAGAAAAGGAACAGTCTTTAGAAGAAGTCTCTCTAGAGGATGCTTGCAAGTTAGTTGGAAAAACGTTAAAAGAAGCGGCCATTCGCTCGGAAATGGGCATTACGGTGCTAGCTATTCGCCGTGGCGAAAAATTAATAAGCAATCCTTCTTCAGATGAAAAATTACAAGATAAAGACATTCTAGTTATTTATGGAGAGAAAGATGCAAGCGAAAAGTTTAAAAAGGAATGCAGAGGGTAAATGTGTATTGTTGAAAGAAATACAAATAATTGCGAAATTTAAAAGGAGGACACGTCATGATGGATCAGTTTTATTGGAGAGATACTCTCTCATTCTTACCAGAACTTTTGCTAGCTTTGTTGGTATTATTAATTGGATTTTTTGTGGCAAAGTTCTTAGAAAACCTTACGTACAAAGTATTACGTAAAGCACGTGTAAACGAAAGATTAGGTAACAAAAACGAAAAATGGACAGTAGAAAAGATAATAAGTAAAGTTGTTTTCTTTGTTGTCTTAATTCTAGCGTTTGTTCTATTCTTTAACATTTTGAACTTAAATACAATGGCAACACCTTTTGTATCTATGTATTCGGGTTTAACAGGTGCAGTATTAAACATCTTAAAAGCAGGCTTAATTCTGTTATTTGCTTGGGTATTAGCAACTGTCGTGAAAAAAGTCATTCAAATGGCTGGCAACAAGCTGAACTTAAACAAATATGTTGAGAAGACTGGAATGGATGCAAATCCTTCAGATCAAGCAAAATGGACGGATACAGCAGCAAATGTTGCGTATTATCTTATTTTCTTGTTATTCATCCCAGCAATTTTAAATGCTTTAGGAATTGACGGGTTAAGTGGACCGTTTGAAGGAATGCTAGCAAGCTTCTTTAACTTTATTCCTAAGTTAGTATCTGCAGCGATTGTATTCTTTATTGGCTGGTTCGTTGCGAAACTAGTTCGTAACTTACTAGAGAAGTTTTTACAGTCAGCAGGAGCAGATCGTTTAGCAGACCGTTTAAATATTTCTTCATTCTTCGAAGGGACTAGCCTTTCGAAAGTAGTAGGAATCATTGCTTTTATCCTAATCATGATTCCAGTATCAATTACTGCTCTTGAAATTTTAGATTTAGATGGCATTTCAGGCCCAGCAGTTGGCATGTTAAATGACATTCTAGCGATGTTACCAAAAATCGCAATCGCTATTGTTCTAGTTTTAGTTGGTATCGTTGCAGCTAAATGGGTAAAAGATTTAGTCGTTTCTTTACTTGAAAAACTGGGTGTTAACTCTATTTTCGGTAAAATGGGCTTTAAATCAGGAACTGGTTCAGCACCTACGTTTGCAACACTACTAGGTACAGTTGTACAAGTTGTCATTATCTTATTGTTTGTAGTAGAAGCGTTACAACTACTTGAACTAGAATTTATGGTGACATTAGCAACAGGAATATTTGCATACTTACCATCAGTTCTTGCTGCCATTATTATTTTAGCAGTTGGTTTCTGGTTAGCGAATATGGCTGAGCAATTGGTAGGAAGCGTGATGAGTCATTCTTCAGGTACTCCTCATGTACTACGTTATGTAGCTAAATATGCGATTCTTGCATTCGCATTCTTTATGGCTTTAGACCAATTAGGAATTGCAGCTTCAATTATTAACTCAGCGTTTATTCTAATCTTAGGTGGCGTTGCATTAGCATTCGGTCTAGCATTTGGACTTGGTGGACGTGAACATGCATCTCGCTACTTAAGTAAAATGGAAAAGAGTTTACAAAATGCTGAAGTTTCGAAAGAAAACTATAAAGCTGAAAAAGAAACAATTAAAGAATCATTAAAAGAATCTTTTAAAACTGATAAAGATCCGGAACAAAGATTACGTGGGTCTTCTGCTCATGTGGATGAAGCACGACCATTAAATGATGTCATGCCAGCTGACGAAGGCTACAATACTCCTTCTGCTGACGAAGTTCATCCTTATGATGAAACTCCTCCAAATGAAGGATCTTCATTCAATAAAGATGCACATGACAGTTGGAATAGCACTAAACCAAGTGATGATCCATTCCGACCATAAGTGGTAAAAAGTAAAGAGCAGTAACTCCCGTAAAAAGGGGTTACTGCTTTTTTTGCTGAAAAGAAGTGGTTAGAGTGAAGATTTTAACGCTAATATGACTTATACAGCATATTGTGAAAGCAACATTTGGAGAAATGACATGTCACCTAGTAAATATAAGCAATCACGTTGTAATTCTGAGACTTCACGTAGGAAATAAAGAGATCCACGTAGGAAAAAACAGCCCTGACGTAGGAAATATGAAAATCACGTCTGAAAACAGTATCATATCCAGAACGCCACCCAACAGAAATTGCTGCCTGACCTATTGGCAGCACCATTCAAGACTTTTCAATCACACTAAATATGAAGAAAACCTTTGAATACACCCGAACGAACGCTTGCGCTTATCGGGTTTTTCTGTGGGATAGGTACTGTTTTAGAGGGTGAGCGGTCCCTCAGTCTGACTTTTTGGGGTTCACATCTGAAAAATTGAGATGACGTCTGAAAAAATGGAATTAACGTCTAAAAAAACCCATTCACGTCTGAAACTCTCAAATTGATCTCGAATTTGAAGAGTTTTATAAAATGTAATCTTTTCCCCAAGTTCTTTCGTTTACTAAGAAATGATAGACGAGAGGATGGGATTAATATGAAAAAGAAATTAGGAGTTTTACTTATCGGCGGCATGTTGATATTAGGTGCATGTGGAGAAGAAGAAGCACAACCAGCTAGCAATGAGCCTGTTGAAGAAGAGATGGATACATCTGAAGAAGCTGTGGAAGAAGAGGTAGTAGAGGAAGAAGCAGCAAAAGAAGAAGAAGTGGTTGAAGAAGAAACAACTGAAGAACCTATGACAGATGCAGCTGAAGCGGCAAGTGGGGAAGCATCTCCAATGTTGAAAAAAGGTGATATGACAAGCTTTGTCTTTAATGAAGTCGGAGAATTTAATGTATATTGTGAACCACATCCAGTAATGAAAATGACAGTGGTTGTGGAAGAAGGGGCTTCAGTTTCTGGAGAAGCAACACTTGATATAGCTGATTATGCTTTTAGTGAAGAGAGCATTACAGTAGCTCCAGGAACAGTTATCACTTGGACAAACCAAGATTCTGCACAACATAATGTGGCATTTGAGTAAAAGACATATTTAGAAAGGGCTGTCTAATAAGTCCCTAATATAAAATAAGTGGAGAAAAATGTAACAAGTTCTGTATCAACGAAAAAAGGATAACGAAATCAGAGCGATTTGATATCCTTTTGCCTATGTTAATTTATAATTTATATTTTGTACTCGAAAACAGAACCCGTTAAGAAAAATGATTCTTGTTCTGCACCAATATTTGAGCCTTGTAACCAGTTATAATTGTGTGGTTTGCACATAATGAACTTATGTTTGATTAGAGTGAAAGACGGCGACTCCAGCGGGAATAGCGTGAGCGGAAGACCCCGCAGGCGAGCTTGCTCGTCGAGGAGGCTGAGGCCATGCCCGCGGAAAGCGTCCGTCTGGGAACGAAAATCTACCACACTAAATAAAGAAGGGAACTGCCTTAGTCATATTTTCTAACTTTTAGGACAGTCCCTTTATTAATTGCTATTTCTTTTTCCAAGTATTTCAGATACGCTTATTTTATTCTGAAGGTATGAGGTGGATGGAAATGGAAACAATCGGTCAAATGAAATTTGCACGAATTTATACAAATGGTCGTTTACAATCAGTGAAAGATGAACAATGGGATATTCAACCAAAAGGATTTAATAACACGATTCGTTGGAATGTTGGGCATATCTTTGTATCAATGGAATCATTCATTAAACAATGCGTACCAACGTATGAGCCTGTACATCCTGAATGGATGCCTTTGTTTAAAGGCGGTTCGAAGCCAGAAGATTGGAATGTTGAACCACCAACAAATGAAGAACTTCTTGCAGCACTAGCAGAACAACCAAGTCGAGTAGAAGAGATTTTATCAGGGAAACTTGATCATTCACTTCCTAAAGTTATGTCCATTGGAAACTTTCATGAAATGGCAACGATTGATGCCGTCATTCAATTTGCGATTTGGCACGAAGGAATCCATGCTGGCACTATTTACGCTTTGAATAAAGTAACTGCATAACAATGAAGGAGTGAATTTAGACATGTACATGTCAAATTCACTCCTTTTTTTGTGCAAGGTAAACTCCCTATAAGGGAAGCTATTCTAACTTTTCGGCACTAATCCTTGTTGAAAAGCATAGACCACAGCCTGTGTGCGGTCTTGCACGTCAAGTTTAGATAATATATTGCTTACATGCGTTTTAACAGTCTTTAAAGCGATAAATAATTCATCTGCAATATTTTGATTGCTATGGCCTTTAGCCATTAATAATAAGATTTCATGTTCACGTTCAGTTAACTCTTCGTGAAGAGGACGGTCTATTCCTTGGCGCATTCGTTTCATCATTTTATTGGTCACTTCTGGTTCCAACACGGTTTGACCATCTAATGTTTCTCGAACTGCCTTGGCAAGTTGTTTAGCGTTAGATGTTTTCAAAACATAGCTGACAGCACCTGCTTCTAACGCAGGATATACTTTATCATCATCAAGGAAGCTAGTAACAATCATGATTTTTGCTTCTGGCCACTGTGAAATAATCTCTTTTGTGGCTTCGGCACCATTCATAATAGGCATGACCATGTCCATCAATACAATATCAGGGCGAAGTGATAATACTAAATCGACGGCTTCTTTGCCATTAACTGCTTCGCCGATAACTTCCATGTCAGCTTGTGATTGCAAGTAGGCAGAGACACCAATTCTGACCATTTCATGATCATCCACTAGGACGATTCGTATCATCTACTTCGACCCCTTTCTCAACCGGAACTTTAACTTCTATAATGGTACCTTGTGATGGGACAGACACAATTTTGCTTGTTCCGCCCATCTCAATCGCTCGTTCTTGTATGTGATGTAATCCGTAAGAGCCAGTAGTACCATCATCATCTTTCATAAATCCTACACCGTTATCTTGAACACGGAAAATAGCAAGACCGTCACGTTCTACAAAAAGAATGTCAACTTCACTAGCATTGGCATGGCGTAAAGTATTAGATAAAGTTTCTTGCGCGATACGGAATAAGTGATCTTCAGCACCTTTTGAAAGTGAAACATCTTCTAGTCGAAAGCGAATAGTGAAATGAACTTTTTGTTGCAATTCGCAAAGTAATTCTTCGAGACCTTGCGCTAATGTCTTATTGTGAAGTGCTGCTGGGCGTAAGTGAAGTAAAAGGGCACGCATTTCAAGTTGTGCTTGTTGCACTATTTTTTCAGCTTGTGCTAATGGTTTCGGAATTTCTTCAGCATCATTCTCTTGCTGTTCAGTCATAGCTGATAACAACATGGACGCGGCAAATAATTGCTGAGACACTGAGTCATGAAGTTCCCGTGCTAAACGCTGCCGCTCTTGGATGATGCGTTCTTGAATTCGTTTATCTTCGCCTTCAGCGCGTTCGTCCGACATCCGGAGCAAACTTTTCTTTTGAGTCGCAATTAACATGTATACTTCGCTAAGCGATTTCTTTAACTTAGAAGAAACCATAGGAACTTTGATATCTCCGCTTTGTTGGTCGGCGGTCAGAACGGTTTGCATATACTTATCAATAGCGCGTTCTCTTTTTCTGGCCAGCTGTGTAATCGAAATGGCAACGCCCATACTGACTCCAAGTAGTAATATGGCTAACCAAATAGCAATGGGTAAATTGGCTTCTTCGATCGACCAAAGAGGTAACCAAGTCTCGTAAGAAGGCCAACCCAAAAGGTACGTTAATAATGAAACGAGTAAAGCGACAAGAAGTGAAAAGAGTATAAAGCTTCGTCCAATAAAACCGCTCATTTACGAATCACCTCAACATCCCCAAGCCAAGTAGACACTGCGATAATCAGTTCTGAAGATGCGCTACCTTGTGATTCGATATAGCCGTTTTGAAGAACAATCGATTGATTCCATAAACGTTTTTTATTCGCACCAAAGAGTCGCGCATCACCTAGTAGTGTTGTGTAATGAATGCGAACTGGAATTTCATATGGAACGTGAATTTGGATTTTTCCAATGCCTTGTCTAACTGAAATTAGAGAAGTTCCTTTTGGTAAAACTGTTTGAGTGGCGTCAATATGCAGGTTTCCATAGAAGCCCTGTACGTGTATATCTTTCCATTCATATGCTTGGAAAGGAGTGCTTTGAACCGAAAAAAGTTTATTTTGAATGAGTGCGTTAGGCGTTTCGGTTTCATCACCAAGAAATGGTTCGATAATTTGTTGTGTTTCATCACCTTTCCAAAGACGAACTAAAATATAAATCATAGTTGCAACAATGAATAAGCGCAGACTCCACATGGAAATCAGGGCAACCCCTAAAAACCCTACACCGCTCCAGAAAAATAAACGATTTTTTCTTCGCAAACTGATGTAAATTAACCCGACACCAAAAAGAACGAATAACACACTTCCATTATGAAAAAACATTACCTCCACAAAAACGAGTAGCAAGGCAGACAATAGCCAAAATGTAATGCGATCAGTAGGTATTCGTTGCATAGCTATTCCTCCTTTTTCGAAACGGGTGATAAGAAAATCGTAAAACGCTATCAAAAATGGAGAAGACGAGTGCCTTCTCCGCATTTACTTGTGTTAAACGCTTTTCCTTATATTTTACACAACTTCATGTTTTGGTTCTTCATTTTTTTCGAGCATTGCTAATCGACGTTCCATCGAAGACACACCATGTTCTTTTTCAATACGTTGACCGAGGCGATCAATATATTGCTCCATTTCATCAAAAGCAGCTAACCGCTTATCACCATTATTCGATGATTCTGGTTGTAGCATACGGTCCATTTGATGATGAGCACGAGTTACATTTTCTTTGCCCATTAATTGAAGTTGGCGTACTTTCATATCTTTTACTTTGTGTTTCATTTCTTCATATTTCTGTTCAAGCCCAAATAACTCCTCAGTTGTGCGCAAGATACTAGCTTGTAGTACTTCTTTTCGATTGGTATAGGCTGTAACCTCAGATTGAGCAAAATCAATTAATTCACCTTCGTTTGTTTGATTTGCAAGTTCCATTTGTGAAGTGCGTTTGACTAGCATTTCTTGGGCTTCTTGATGCTCTTTTTCAAGCTGTAATTTAAGTTGGGATTGTCTTTCAATCCATATGCCCGTTTTTTCTGTTTGTTTTTCAGCTTCACGAATATATTGATTTAACATGGCAATCGGATTTTTTTGTTCCTTTTTGTCAAATACGTTGTGTAAATCTGCTTCGAATGCATATTTAAATCGTTTCCATAATGTTGTCATGTATGTTTCCTCCTTATTTGTTAAGCTCTTGCCATTGTTTTTCAAAGTTTGTGAAAGGATCTGAAGAAAAAGCAGTTGCTTGATTAGCTAGTACAAGTGGTTGTTGTTTCCACTTTCGAACGACGTACCATAAACCAACGATTGCAAGAATTCCGAAGAAACCAGGTACATTGGCAACTGCTGTTAGCAATCCAATAATTCCTACGGCTATCCATAGCACTTTAGAAAGTGTGGATCCTCCTTTTAAATAGAAATGCATACCTGCGAAAACGAGTAATGCAGATAATGCTAGCCCAAGTAGCGATCCTAAATTGACGAGTGCTACGATTCCAGCGATCGTTCCCATAACAATTAATCCAAATTTTTTCATGTGTTTGTTTCTCCCTTCTATTTGTACATTTATCGTACCAATTCGATTGAAATGTCTAAACGGTCTTGAAATGCATTTTTGCCTAAGACCTGAGACGTAGATAAATCTAAGATGGAGGTAGAAAATCAAAGGAATCTTCTGTAAAATAGGAGTGGGTGAATATTCATTCAATTTAGATAAATGAGGTGTAACGATGAAGGAAGTCGTAATTATAGATGGAATACGTACAGCAGTAGGAAGAAGAAAAGGAAAGTTAACATATATGCGCCCTGATGAATTGGCGGCAACCGTATTAGAAAAATTAATTGATCGTGTCGGTATTGAAAAAGGAGATGTAGAAGATATCATTTTGGGATGCGTCTCACAAGTCGGTGAACAAGGTGGAAATATTGCAAGAACAGCTGGTCTTATTGCTGGTTTCCCAACAAAAGTGCCCGGCACCACAATAGATCGTCAATGTGGTTCTAGTCAGCAAGCGGTTCATTTTGCTGCGCAGGCCATTGCTTGTGGAGATATGGACATCGTGATTGCGGGCGGTGTTGAAAGCATGACCCGTGTGCCGATGATGTCAAATATGGGCGATGCGAAGCCAAGCAAGAAATTGCTTGAACAATATGAAATCATCAACCAAGGATTATCAGCTGAACGAATTGCTGAACAGTGGGATTTATCTCGTGAAGCATTAGATACATTCTCGGTTCAAAGTCATGAACGTGCCTTTCAAGCAATCGCAGAAGGACGCTTTGAAAAAGAAATCGTGCCAATTGAAGCAACAAAAGAAGATGGAACGACTGAACTGTTTTCTGTAGATGAAGGTCCAAGAGTAGGAACTACATTAGAAACATTGGGTGGATTAAAGACTGTATTTGATGCAAATGGGAGAATTACGGCAGGCAATGCGAGTCAAATGAGTGACGGAGCTTCAGCCGTGCTGTTAATGTCACGTGAAAAAGCACAAGAGTTAGGGTTAACTCCACGTGCTCGCATTCACACGCGTGTCGTTGTTGGATCAGATCCAACATTAATGCTGACAGGTCCGATTGCAGCGACTCAAAAAGTGTTGGAGAAAGCACAGTTAACAATAGACGATATGGACGTCTATGAAGTTAATGAAGCATTCGCTCCAGTGCCACTTGCTTGGTTAAAGGACATAGGTGGTGATCCTGCAAAATTAAATCGTAATGGAGGAGCTATCGCACTTGGCCATCCACTAGGCGCGTCAGGCACCAAACTGCTTGTCACGCTGTTACATGAACTAGAACGGACAAAAGGCCGCTATGGACTCCTTGCGA
The DNA here is from genome assembly GCF_049671445.1 of Paenisporosarcina sp. GTDB lineage: Bacteria > Bacillota > Bacilli > Bacillales_A > Planococcaceae > Paenisporosarcina. Next base: position 79,324 of record NZ_JBATUX010000020.1, read on the forward strand.
TTTGTGAAGGCATGGGGATGGCCAATGCCACAATCATTGAGAGATTAACAGAATCGGAGGATCTTGCATGAAAACATCTGAAGTAATCGCTATTGTAACGGGAGGCGCATCTGGGCTCGGAGAAGCTACGACTCGACTCCTAGTTGCAAAGGGTGGAAAAGTTGCGATCCTTGATTTGAATGACCAGCGTGGGCAAGCGTTAGTTGAAGAACTAGGGCACGACCAAGTTGTGTACTTTAAAACAAACGTCACCGATGCACAACAAGTTGAACAAAATGTTGCGCAAGTAGTTGAGCATTTTGGCAAAATCAACATGTTAGTGAGTTGCGCTGGAATTGCTACACCCGGAAAAGTAGTGTCACAAAAAGGTCCATTAGCACTCGAGCGTTTTGAACAAGTTATTCAAGTGAACTTAATTGGCACGTTCAATGTGTTACGGGTTGCAGCACACGCAATGCAGCAAAATGAACCTAATGATGAAGGTGAACGAGGAATCATTATTAATACCGCTTCAGTTGCCGCTTTTGAAGGGCAAATCGGTCAAGTTGCTTACAGCGCATCCAAAGGTGGAGTAGTTGGAATGACCTTACCAATTGCCCGTGAATTTGCTAGAGACGGCATTCGCGTAATGGCCATTGCTCCTGGGCTTATTGAAACACCACTTTTTGAAGGACTGCCAGAACCAGCACGAACTGCCCTTGCAAGTTCAGTTCCATTCCCAAACCGCTTAGGCAAACCAAGTGAATATGCACAATTAGTAGAGAGTATAGTTACCAATCCCATGTTAAATGGCGAAGTGATTCGTTTAGATGGCGCGATTCGTATGCAACCGAAATAAGGAGGAATTGTGATGGGGAAATATCGTTTTGAAACAGATGAACATGTGATGTTCCGTAAGTCGCTTCGGAAATTTCTAGAAAAAGAAGCAGTTCCACAATATGAACAGTGGGAAGAAGACCGCATGATTCCTAAATCTTTTTGGAGCAAGCTTGGAGAAATGGGTTATTTATGTCCTCAAGTCGAAGAAGCGTACGGTGGGCTAGAAACTGATTTTCGTTACGCGGTGATTATTGGTGAAGAACTGGAACGCGTAGGAGCAAGCTTAACGGGTGTTG
>NZ_JBATUX010000021.1:0-95565 GCF_049671445.1 Paenisporosarcina sp.
TCTCTAGCTTAACTTAGAATCATGGGTACTACTCACTTCATGGATTGTAGTGGAAGGCGGCGACTCCAGCGGGATCAGCGGGACAGGTGAGACCCCGCAGATCGCGAAGCGACCGAGGAGGCTCACCGCCCGCCCCGCGGTAAGCGTCCGCCTGAAACGGAAATCAACAATATTAATGAATCAATCTTTATGTCCAAAATACCTGAAACACTGGATTTATCGAACTAAAATTATATACTTATCTTTTTAAAAAAGCTCCACTCACTGTTAGTTATAACAGTGAGTGGAGCTTTATCTATTTATTATCTTACACCTAGTGCCATTTTAGCGTAGCGAGACATATTGTCTTTTGACCAACCCGGTGTCCATACAATCTTGACGTCGACTTCTTTTACTTCTGGTAATTCATATAGTGAAGTTTTAACCATATCGACAATCATAGGTCCCATTGGGCAACCTAGTGACGTTAACGTCATCGTAACTACTGCAAAACCGTCTTCTGTCAATTCGACATCATAGACAAGGCCAAGGTTTACTATATCAATACCTAGTTCTGGGTCAATAACATTTTCTAATGCACCCATCATGCTATCGCGCATATCTTGATCCATGTTCATACCCCTTTCAACTTTCATCTATTTCTATCATAACAAATGGTTCTTATTCAGACAAATAATGAGACATGAAATTCGTCGATGCCAGCATTCCTTTTCTAGAAACGGCATGACTCGCAGTTTTGTCAGTCATAAATTGAAAACGTTGTGGATCGTGATCGTAAGATTTTTTTATCGCATTGAAAAAGTTAAAGGTCGGTTCATATGGAACCACATTATCTTGCATCCCGTGCCAGAAAAAAATGGGACGACCATTTAATTTAGTTGGATTCAGGGTGATATCGAATTTACTTAATGTTTCAAACATTTGTTTACGTTCTACATCTGTAATCGGCAATTTAAAACCTCGTGATTCAAACTGAGACATTTGCGCTTTGGCTAATTGCACATATCCAGGAGAACCCATCATAACAGCTGCTGTATCAATCCAAGGGTATACGTTTAAACAACCTAACGTGATAATTCCTCCCATAGAAGTGCCAGCTAGCCCAATCTTAGTATGGTCCGCTATTAAATTTCTATTAATGAGTTCATTTCGTAGCATCTTTATTTCTTCGATAGATGTTAAAATCGTTTCCCAAAATCTTAAGGATAATTGGACTTCGTCGAGCGGTTCCTGTCTTTCTCCATGTAAATGGGCATCAGGTAATAAAACTCGGAACCCTTTCTCTGCTAATTGATAGGCATAATGTAGATTATGCTCTTTTGCACTCGTGAAGCCGTGTAGAAAAATCACAACTGGTACTTGTATATCTTTTTCTGATTCTTTATATACATGTAATAGTGGAATATGTCCCCACTGCTCATTTTCAACGTTCATGCTTCCACTTCCTTTGCATCGTGTACTTATTATCCTAGCAAAACAAATGACAAATTTCAAAATTGAAGTTGCCTTTTTTTGACTAATGGCTGGTTGTGACGATACACTTTACTTTAGTAGGAAAGGAGTCCACAAATATGCAACCTCATTTAATTGTTTTAGATCTAGATGGTACGTTATTAACAGATGACAAAGTCATTTCAGAAAAGACATTACATACGCTTTTTAAGGCAAGAGAAAAAGGTCATGAAATCATGATTGCTACTGGACGTCCATACCGTGCAAGTGAAGCTTATTACCATCAATTAAAAATGCAAACGCCTATCGTGAATTTTAATGGTGCGTTTGTCCATCATCCAATGGATAACAATTGGAAGCCAATTCATGAGCCAATAAATCTTGGAGTTGTAAATGAAGTCATCGATGCCCTTCACGATTATAAGTTTTATAACATAATTGCAGAAGTAATGGATGATGTATATCTGCATTATCATGATGAAAAATTACTCGATATTTTCAGTTTTGGAAAACCACAAATAACGACTGGCGACATCCGTAATTATTTAAAAACAGATCCAACTAGTTTGTTAATTCATGCAAATGAACAAGATGTACCTTCCATCCGTCAGCATCTTCACGATGTACATGCTGAAGTGATTGATCATAGACGTTGGGGTGCGCCTTGGCATGTTATTGAAATCGTACGAAGTGGTCTTAATAAAGCGGTTGGTCTAGCTCACGTGTCGAAACATTTAAATATTCCACAACAGAATATTATTGCCTTTGGCGATGAAGATAATGATTTGGAAATGATTGAATACGCTGGTACTGGTGTCGCTATGGGAAATGCCATATCACCTCTGAAAAACATCGCCAATGAAGTAACGACATCGAATAATGAAGATGGTATTGCAGAATACTTACAAGAGCGATTAAACTTATAGAAATAGATATTTCCAGGGGGAAAAAAGATGAGAATATTTGCGGACAGTGCCTGTGATTTACCGAAATCTTATTTTGAGACAAATCCAGTTACATTAATTCCATTACGTGTTCATATCGATGAAACTGAGTACTTAGATGTCATGACAATCGATTCGCAAGAAGTTTATGCAGAAATCCGACAAGGAAAACAACCAAAAACTTCTCAAGCATCACCCGAACAATTCTTAACACTTTTTGAAGAACTGGCACAATCTGGAGAAGAAGGTCTCTACATCGCCTTTTCTTCCGAGCTTTCTGGAACTCATAACACAGCCGTCATGATTCGTGATCAAGTAAAAGAAGAGTTCCCAAATTTAAGCCTTACCATTATTGATTCAAAATGCGCTTCACTTGGTTATGGTTTGCTTGTAAAAGAGGCGGCTCGTTTACAAAAACTTGGTGAATCGGTGGAGCGAATAGCGGAAATTATCCGTTTCAAAGCAAAACATATGGAACATTTATTTACAGTTGAAGATTTAGACTATATGGCTCGAGGTGGACGTGTTTCCAAAACAAGTGCAATTATCGGGGGGTTGTTAAATATAAAGCCCCTACTTCATGTGGAAAACGGCAAGCTTGTACCGATTGAAAAGCTAAGAGGACGTAAAAAAGTAATGAAACGTATTCTCGAACTCATGGAAGAACGTGGCGAAAGGCTTCATGAACAAACCATCGCAATTAGTCATGGAGATGACGAGGCATTTGCAATCGAGATGAAAGATATGATTGAAGACACATTCCATCCTAAACAAATTGACATTTATATAATCGGATCCGTAATTGGTGCCCATGTTGGACCTGGAACTTTGGGTGTTTATTTTTCAAATCAATTACCGTCTTAGGAAACGGAGCGGATAAATATGGTGAAAATCGTCATCGTTGGAGCTGTAGCTGGAGGCGCAACAGTCGCTTCCCAGATTCGTTATTATGACAAAGCAGCAGAAATTATTGTGTTTGAACAAGATGATATGATGTCTTATTCAGCATGTGGAATGCCATATTATATCGGTGGAGAGATTACAGATGCCGATGATCTTATTGCAGCCACTCCTGAAAAGTTTAAAAAAGAGAAAAATATTGATGTTCACTTGAAACACCGAGTAATTAGCATTAATCGAGATAAAAAAACAGTTGAAGTGTTAAATTTAGAAACTCAACAGTCCGTTGAAGAATCATATGAAGTACTTATTCTTTCACCTGGTGGAACACCCATTATTCCAAAAACACCGGGACTTGAAAGCACCAAAATGTTCACATTACGAAATTTCAGTGATATGGAGAAAATTCATCATTATATCAACACGGAACAACCAAAAAGCTGCGTCATCGTTGGTGCTGGATTTATCGGTTTAGAGATGGCAGAAAATCTCGTAAATCTCGGTATGTCAGTATCCATCGTGGAAAAATCGCAACAAGTGATGAACATTATGGATGCTGATAGCTCTGATTTAGTGGAAAAAGAATTACTTAATCATGGTGTTAAGCTCTTTAAAGGAAATTTCATTACAAAAGTTGATGGCGCAAACCTAGAGCTCGACTTAGGAGAAAAACTACAAGCTGATTTTATATTAATGAGCGTCGGAGTCTCTCCAAGTACAGAACTAGCAGAAAACGCACAATTAACAATTGGCGAAACTCGAGGTATTGTTACAAACGAATATTTACAAACGAATGATGCCTCTATTTATGCAATTGGGGATGCCGCAGAAAACATCGATTTTATTACAGGTGATGCAAAACGCGTACCTTTGGCTTGGCCAGCTCACCGCCAAGCACATATCGTGGCTAGGCATATAACAGGTGACAATATTCCTTTTAAAGGGTTGCTTGGCACATCCATTTGTAAAGTGTTCACTCAATCCGTCGCATCAACAGGATTAAATGAAAAAACATTAACTGACCGTAAGATGAATTTTGAAAGTCTTACACAAACATCACTGTCGAATGCCGGCTACTATCCCGACCATGAAAAACTATTTTTAAAAATCCATTATGATTCTCAGACTCGCAAAGTATTAGGAGCACAAGTTGTTGGAGGCAAAGGCGTGGACAAACGAATAGACGTCCTATCCACAGCTATTTATGCAGGACTCACAATGGATGATTTACAAGCATTAGAGTTAGCATATGCCCCTCCCTACTCATCACCAAAAGATCCGGTGAATATGGCTGGCTATAAAGCAAAATAAAATCGCTTGAGACTCTAAGAGTCTCAAGCGATTTTATTTTGTTAATGTTTTTTTCTATGTGCGGTTTTCTGTCGACTATCGGCGGTTCTCTGTCGACTATCAGCGAAACTCTGTCGACTAACAGCGAATCTTTGTCATCTATCAGCGGTTCATCAAAAAAATGGGGACATCCAGCTTTGATGGATGTCCTTAACAATTCAGCTTTTTTCTTTAGATGGTGGTTGATCTTTCTATGAGCGGTTCTCTGTCGACTACCGGCGGTTCTCTGTCGTCTATCAGCGAATCTAAAAACTCTATGAGCGAGCCACGTCATAATGACCATTCACATAAGACCGTTTTCCGCTCTAACAATTTGTATTATTTCATTTCTGCTTCACGTTTCTTTTGTTTACCTTTTCTCCATACAAGATAGATAAAGCCAATGAACAAGATGTACACAAGAGCTAGCGCTGCCATATATCCTTTGTTGAATCCTTTGTTATCGTTGACCTTATAAAATTCAGCGATTTCACGGCTCAACACAAGTTTGTAATTGCCATCATCTTTTTGTCTTAGAATATCGCTTTCAAATAAGCCGTTAAGTTCTTTATTATCACCAATAACTTCTCTTGGTAAATCGAAGCTTTGAGTACCGCCTGTATTGTTTATTGCCACAATCCAAGATTCCTCTTCATTCGAACGTTTGTAAATCATTAATCCAGCTTCATTATGCAACATTTCGATTGATCCAGTACGAAGAGCAGCTGAACCGTTTCGAAGTTTCTGTACATCCCCGATAAACTCAATTAATTCTTCCTCTGTTTTAAAATTCATAAGCGGGTGTGATTCTGGTGGTTGCTCACCATTTACTGCAATTTCAGAACCATATGTCATTAATGGCACTCCTGGAATGGACAGCAAAGTAGCCATTGCCATTTTTAGGCGAGTAGGAGGAAACATATTTGACTCTGCAGAGTCAGCTGTAAATCGGCGAGAATTTAGTGAATCAACTTGCTGAATTACTGGTTTTCCTTCAGTTGGTTCAACAATTCCAGTTGTTTCATTTTCGACTGTTTTAAACGCCTGACGAAGCAATTCTTCTTGCTCAGTCGAAACTTTAGCGTCAAATTCCGCTTCACTTGGTTCATTGCTTAAAACATAAAAGTCTTCATTTTCTTCTTTAAGTGCATTAATCATGTCATTTAAGTAATTGGTGTCAACTTCTTCAATAGAAGTGATTCTCAAACCATCTACTTTATATTGTGTTACAAAATCTAAAGCCGCATTCAAAACAGCCTGTTGAGCATCTTCATTCGTTAAATCAAATGAAATGGTCCCGTCAGTATTTTCTATTATCCAGGCATCATTTGCTTCGTTAGACGCCAACACATGTTTTGAACTGACATTTTGTATAGGGAAATCAACAATAACACTCATATTTTTTTGGTGAATTTTGTCGATTAATGCGGTGAATTCTTCAGATGTACCAAAATGACGTTCTAACTTTCCATAATCCATTACACGTTTTCCATCGTAGGTTTCAGTTGAAAAGACTGGACCTAGCGAAATCATTGAAAAACCTAGCTTTTCAATATGATCGAGCTTTTCGACCACACCTTTAAAATCTCCACCTGCAAATGCTTCAGGTGTCTGTGTGTTTACTTCAAAATCATTTTCAAACGATTGATTAAAGTATCGATCAACTAGTAAATCATATATGCTTTCATCTTCTATAGTTTCTTTTGCTGCTGCTATTGTGGTTAACGGTGAAACCATACTAACAAATAGAGTCATAATAATCGTCATCAGCATCCATTTTTCTGTCTTCACGGGAGGTCCTCCTCAATCGAATCTTCACTCGTCATTTTACCAAACCCTACTGAGCCTCGCCATGATTAATGGAGAATTCTCTTTTATTTACGTCAATACTGTGAAATCAAGGAATTGGTTGATGAACCCTAACATTAAACCCAATTCCAACTTAAGAGCCTATTTTTCCAACTTGGAGGTCAAATTTTCCAACTTGGCCATGAAATTTTCCAACTTGGCAGCCCATTTTTCCAACTGAGCCACCGCTCACCTTCAAATCTATAAAAAAACCACCTCACTCCATATAAATGGAGTAAGGTGGTTCATTAACTTAACATATTAACAAGCTAAAGCTTTCTTTATTAAGCTAAAAAGTTAATACCCATTGGTAGTTTGAAGCCTAAGAACATCGTGATGAACAAGAAGACAAACAATAAAACCCAAAACATAGTTGTTGCTTTTTGTTTTTTCATACGTACTAAAATCATTTCCATCATTCCAATAATAAGAACGCCACCGATTAATTTAAATCCGTAAAGCATGCCCATATCGAAATCCATACCGTCCATAAATAAAGCTACACCAGTCAATATGATGAACACGTAAAATAAGCGTAATACCATATGTGTGATTTTTTGGCCTTTACTGCCGTTTGTCATTGTTACTGCTACAAAGAACAATATAATTCCGATTACCCAAGTTGTAATGTGTAAATGCGTGCTAGCTAAAAAATCCAAAATCGTCACCTCATCTAATTAGTTGTTCTATTCTAGAATATCATATCTACGGTTCTAATAAACTCTTTTAGGCAATCGCTTGTTGATATTTCCCGGGCAATTCTTTTTACTCGAATCGATTGACCAGAGTCCCTATACCTTCAACCGATACTTTCACTGTATCTCCCGCTGCTAAGAATTTAGGTGGGTTGAAGCCTTTTCCAACTCCAGAAGGGGTACCTGTTAAGATTACATCGCCTGGCTCAAGAGTCACAAGTGCTGAAATTTGAGCTATTAAATCTTCTACTGTGAAAATCATATCTTTTGTATGTCCATTTTGACGCACTTCACCATTTACTTTCGTAACAATCGATAAATCTTGTGGATCAGGCAATTCATCTTTCGTTACAAGGTAAGGACCCATCGGACATGATCCTTTCAAACTTTTACCTAAGAAAAATTGTTGGTGTTTTGATTGTAAATCACGAGCAGTCAAATCGTTCGCAATCGTATAACCAAAGACATGATCATACGCTAATTTTTTCGGGATATTGTCGCCTTTTTTACTGATGACAACAGCTAATTCGCCTTCATAGTCATATGACGATGTCACATTCGCGTGAACGGATAATGTTTCTTCATCCGCCGCTATAGTTGTAGGAGATTTTGTGAAAACCATTAAATTTTCAGGAGCTGATTGTACGCCCATCTCTTTTGCGTGGTCTTCATAATTTCGTCCTATAGCAATAATATTTTTCGGCGTACGTGGAATAGGTGATAACCACTCAATCGTTGAAAATGCATGTTTAAATTGATTCGGTTCTTCAGATTTCAAAGCAGCATCCGTAAGCTTTCTCATTTGTTCTACAAAATCCATGCCATTTGCAATTCCATCAACAATTGTTTGAGGAAAACTTGGTAACACCTGGAGCGTCTCTTGTATCGCCAGCACGTCCCACACTGCTTCTTCTTTTTTAACCTTAGGACCAAATTTGACAAGATCCTCGTAGCGATAAGACAAAATTTTCATACACCGACACTCCTTCTTAAAAAGAATTTGTTAAATTCAGTCTACGATACTTCGACAGATTTTTCATCCGAATTTTTTATTTTATTTTTCCGTACGTGGCTCTCTTCCAAATCGCTTCAACGGGTCCTTGCTTAAATTTAGATAACCATATTTCAGCAAAAATCATTTGAATGACAAAAATACCTACTGCCATCCAAGTTCCTGTCAGAACATCCATTTTTCCATATAAACCATAACCGTAGGAATAAAAAATAGTCGTTGCGATGAGAGACTGTGATAAATAAGTAGTCATGGACATGCGACCAACTTTGGCAACAGGACTTAATAGTTTGCGAAAGATTGATAGCTGACATAAAAGAGTAATCAAACCAGCATATCCAATCGCGACTAAAGGTCCTCCAAAGAAATCTTGAACAAACATGTAGTAAAAGTTTGCTTCAAACAAATATGGTAATTGTTTAAGAGAAAACCCAGCAATTAACGTAATAGCTGTTAACGTTACCCAAAACGTTTTCTTACTTGTCGTGCGTTCAATCAACTTTCCTTGCGCTGCTGCCGCTCCAAGTAACATATAAGGTAATATGGTCATTCCAATTAGAAATAGAGAACCTGATTCAATATTAGCGTAAGTCCAATCAGCTGCACGTTGCATGAAAATATCCATCCAAGAACCTGAACCAAATGCCTCAAGAGAGGACGTAAACTCTCCTACTCCTGTATAAAACTCTTCACCTGACGCTACAAATATATAACTCAAAAATGCGAGTCCCAAGTTCGGCAGGATATAAAGGAGTGAAGCGATGGAAATTAACCACATTTTCGATAAACGTAGTAAAGAGAGGACGATAAATCCACTTAGTGCATACGTGATTAAAATATCTCCTGACCACACTAAAAAAGCGTGAAGAATTCCGATGATTAACAAAATGCTTAATCTGCGTAACCCAAGAGGAATAAAAGAATTTCCCCGATCTTTTGATTTTCGAAATTGCATCATTAATCCGTAACCAAACAACATCGAGAATAACGGATACACACTGCCTTGTAGGATGATATCAATCCATTGAAACGTTTCTTTATCAAGCGGATCGGTATACCAAGTGTATGGATTAATGTAGTAAAAAGGTGTATGAAATGCGAGCATATTGACGATAAAAATACCAAGAAGCGAGAAGCCGCGCATCATATCAATGGCGACTATTCGTTCGTGTAATTCAGTAGGTCGAACTTTCACATTTAATCCTCCAGTAAAATCGTTTGATCAGAATCAAACAAATATAATATTTTTTCTTTTATCGTAATAGCTAAAATATGCTCAATCGCTTGTTTATAAAGCGATAGTTGCAGTCCGTAGCGATGTTGCATTTCACGTACAATCGATGCTTCTGTAATAAGGACGCCTTTAATTCGATCCGTTTTATAATCGAGCAGTACCCACTCCCCGTCCGCTTCTTGGAATAAACAGTCAGCGATACCTTGCAAAATTTGCGTATCACCATCGTCATCCGTTAAGCCATACGTAAATGGCACTTCTCGCAACACTTGTTTTGCTTGACGTACGCGAGCAGCCAGTGGGGATTGCAAGAATGCCCCTAGTGCATCTGTCTTAATAGCACTCGCTTCATTCGACGTTAACAGCTGTTTATCTGCAAGCTGTTGAACAAATGCTTCAATCGATTCCTTACTTGAATCTAAATTCATTTCCACATGTTGCATAGCTGTATGCATCGCAGTTCCGATTTCTGCAGATGTTAGTCTTTTCTCACCTTGCTGCAGAAAAGCAGGACGCTTATAGACACTTTTAATCGCTTGTTGAACTTGGCTCGGTCTGAAAAATTCAGGCTCTTCTTCTTTTCTTAATTGATCAAGCCTTTTGAGCTCGCTTACCGATTGTTTTGAACGTTTGTTAATGGAGCGATCGAATGGATAAACCGCATTAAAACGTCTGTCGATTTCGTCCATCATTTCTGTCGATACGACTTTAGCAATCGTGTCATCCGTGTCTTTTGGTGATTGTGATTCTACAAAGACTTCACGTAAATCCTCCACATAGATGGTCTCAAACGACCACTTAGACGGATGTTGCAGTCCCGTGTGTGGTTGCCCTTGCCATAAAGAAAAATCAGGATGTCTCGCAACTGCCGGTCCAATCCAATCTAAAAACCCTTTAGCTCGGGATCGTACATATTCGGGTAACCTGTCTCCGCTAGACTGGGCAATATCAACCCATTTATCAATTGATTTTTGTGCATCTTTTACTGTTGCCACAAGCATTAACTTTTCTTTTGCTCGCGTCATGGCGACATAAAGAACGCGCATTTCCTCCGATTTTAACTCTAGTTGTTTCTTTTCCTTCATCGCTAAAAATGGTAAGGATGTGTAGGCAATACGTTTGTCTGGATCCACTGCTTTTACAGCCAAACCAAACGTTTGATCAAATAAATATAATTCATTGAAATCCATTTGATTAAAATCTCTTCCTAAACCTGCAATAAAGACGTAAGGGAATTCAAGTCCTTTAGACGAATGGATGGTCATAAGTCGCACGACATTTTCTTTCTCACTCATGGCACGCGCAGTTCCTAAATCGTCTCCGCGTTTTTTCATGCGATCAATAAATCGTAAAAAGCGGAATAATCCACGGAAAGATGATTTTTCATAAGACAAAGCACGATCATGCAAGGCACGTAAATTGGCTTGTCGTTGTTTGCCTCCTGGCATAGCCCCGATCATTTCGTAATAATGCGTGTCCATGTATATTCTCCAAATTAAATCGGCTAGTGAACCTCTTCGTGCCAAATTACGCCATTCTTCGTAATGTAGGAAGAAACGTTGTAATTTTTCAGCTGTCTGTGGGTCAATCCCACTTCCACCACTTCGCACAAAGTTTTTCAGTGCTTCATAAAATGGCTCTTTTGGTGCTGATAAGCGAATATGTGATAGCTCGGATTCTGTTAAACCGACAAATGGCGCACGTAACACCGAAGCTAATGGAATATCTTGATATGGGTTATCGACAATGCGCAGGGTGTTTAACATAATCATCACTTCGAGCGCGTCAAAATACCCTTTTGACAGGTTCGCATACAAAGGAATTCCTGCTTGCTTAAACTCTTCTGTTAAATCAGCAGACCAAGTCATTGATCTCATGAGAATGACAATATCTCGGTATTCAAGAGGTCGTTCAATCTTCGTCCATGCATCGACCACCATCGTTTGGTCATTCATCAACTTACGGATTTTCCCGATGATATAACGAGCTTCCCACTGTGACTTTTTCAACTCTTCTAGTTCTTGAATCTCTTCATTAACTTCCCCATCATCATCTGCCAATTCTTCTTCTTCTTCTTCTTGTTGTTGTGAAAGAAGCGTCAGCTCTACCGTTGATTGTTGATCAGGATAAGGCGCACCCGGTTTCAAAGCAGCCGCTTCATCATATTCAATTTCACCAACACGCTCGCCCATGATTTGAGAGAAGATAAAATTGGTGGCATGTAAAACTTCTGGACGACTTCTAAAATTCGCATTCAAATCTATTTTGACACCGGTATCTAAAGCCTCCGTTGTAAACATTAAATACTTTGTTAAGAAGAGCATCGGCTCTGCTAAACGGAAGCGATAAATCGATTGTTTAACGTCCCCTACCATAAACATATTGCCATTTGCTTCAGTTCCACTTTTGACAATTTGTAAGATCGTTTCTTGTAAGCGATTCGTATCTTGATACTCATCCACCAACACTTCTTTATATTGTGCCATCACGTCCTCGGCAATATTCGAAGGAATGAGTTGTCCATTTTCTTCTGTCGTCAAAATCTGCAGTGCAAAATGTTCAAGGTCTGAGAAATCGACTAACCCACGTTCACTTTTTGCTAATCTATACTGTTCCCCGTAGGTAAGAGTTAAATCGACTAAGGTTTTGAGAATTGGGTGCATTAGTCTCATTTCATCTAGCAATCTTGCTGGAGTCCGAGTGAAGTAAGAATCTTTTATTCCATTAACTCGTTTCTTCAATTGATCGCGCTTATCTTTGGCTTTTTGAATGAGGTCTTCATCATACGTTTCTTTAGGAATGCGCGCTGCAGTCGCAAATTTTAAGGTTTGGAAATAGTCAAAAGTAGTTTGCCACGACTGTGTAGAAATTCGTCGAATCCCTTCAGCAATTAATTGTTGATCTTGCTCAACCGTTGTTGCGTATGGTGCTGGACCTGCTGGTTGCAAAGCAAACTGACGCATTTCCTCTGTCATCGCATAAGCCTCTTCAAGCGTATGTTGAATCGTTAATTTTAGTGCATCGATAAAAGGAAGTTCATCGATTTGAACTTCGCTCGGCACATCGTAACCTACTGGAATCGATAGTAACCACTTCTTCGGTTCTGGATGAACACTTGCTGCACCATGTAATTTTTCAACTAACGTTTCAATCAGTTGATCATCACGATCGGTTGTAAAACTATCAACAAGTCGATATATTTCTTCTGGGTTATCCGCTTTATAAGCCGTTTCTAACACGTCTGCCAATACATCATCACGAATTAACGCAGCTTCTGCCTCATTCGCGAGTCTGAATCCTGGATCCAAATCGAGAACGTATGCGTACTGTTTTACGATTGATAAACAAAATGAATGGAGCGTTGAAATCTGTGCTTTATTTAATAGACTCAACTGTCTTCTTAAATGACTTGAAGTCGGATCTTTAATCAACTCTTTTTCCAGTGCTTCCGCCATGCGGTGACGCATCTCAGCTGCTGAAGCGTTGGTAAATGTCACGACTAAGAGTTCATCTACATCAACTGGATTTGTTGTGCGAATCATTTTTTGTATAAGTCGTTCGATTAATACTGCCGTTTTCCCTGAACCAGCAGCTGCTGAAACGAGGACGTCACGACCTTCTGCAAAAATTGACCGCCACTGAGCATCAGTCCAAGTTACGTCTTGTGGTTTAGTCGGTATCAACATTTGGTGTAACCTCCTCTTTTATTCGCTGCGTGATTTCTTCTGGTGTGCTGATTGGTAGTTTACGGTATTGTTGCTCTGGATCTGTTGGATCAAATTGACACACACTTCGGAAGTTGCAATAATCACACGCCGTTTTATCTTTCATGCGGTAAGGGTACACGCGCGTATCGCCCGAAAGCATGCCATCTCCTGCTTGTTGATGTTTGGTCCGTACAAATGAACGTAAATTAGCCATATCTTGTGGAGAGACAACTTTTGAAATTTTCGAAATGGAGCCATCTTTATTAATTCTTGCAGGAATGACCTTAGAAGCACCGACAATTTCTGTATCCATTTCATTTAAAACAGCTGCATCATCAATTAATAACCCACGCATCTTATATTTCTTGAACACTTCTTCTTCTATATCCATATCAGACAACTCTTTTGCAAGTTTTAACATCGGATTATGAACATGAACATATAGCACGCCAGCTGGATCCGCTTCTTCACCTAACCAGATGGCAGAGTTTGTTGCCGCTACGTCTAAATACGTAAGCATTTGCAACGAAATTCCGAAATACACATCATTTAAATCAAGACCTTTTGCAGATGATTTGTAATCAACAATCCGAATAAATTGTTTTCCATCAATAACTGCTGCGTCCACGCGGTCGATTCGTCCGCGCATTTTCATTGCATTGCCGTTCTTAAGTGGAATCTCAAGTGTCGGCAATTCTTCCCCTGGACCAAAACCTGCTTCAATTGCTATCGGCACAAAGCTCGAAACACTGGCATGATCGCGCAAGGTCGTCATTGTTCTTTGCAAAATCTGAACAAGCTTCCGTTGAATATAGTAATACCTTTTTGAACTCAGTAATATTTGGTGAACGAAATAAGGTGAGATTTCTTCCACAGCTTGTCTTGCTAATTCCCAAGCTTGCGTTGTAGAAAGTTGAGCCCAAGAGATTCCTAGTCGTTTCGTTTCGTCAGCAATCCATTTTAAAGCAGCATGGAATAAGTCACCGATTGCGGGTGCTTCAAGACGATATTCACTTCTCTCTTCTAACTGCAATCCATATGTTGCAAAGTGTGCAAAAGGACAACTATAGTATTTTTCAACTCGAGACACACTCGACGTAAAGGAGTCACCATATAAGGCGTTTGTTGTGTCTGGATGTAAGCGTTGCGCTTGTGTAGGGTTGGATATTGGACGCATCACTCGCTTGAAAACACTTTGCCAAAACGGGTCATTCTCATAATAAGAAGCAACGGCTAGCCATTCTTCTTCAAGATGACCTTCCATTCGCGCTTGCTTTATTTTGGTAGCCAAAAACGGCATCGTTGCTCTAGGGTGTTGAATATAGTGAGTGGCGCTCTCTTTCAATACTGCAGGGTCAATCACAGCAAGTTCAACTTCAATATTTGGCATTAATTTTTGTAAACGTTTGATGTACGTTGAAGGTAGCAATGCTTTGCCTTCTTCATCAGCTACAGCATACGAGATAAATAGTTTGTCTGAAGCAGTTGTGACTGCACGATAAGCCATATACGTTTCATCCATCAAGCGCATTTTTGAAGTTGGGGCCAGTTCGAATCCAATTTGCATAAACCATTCCCGCTCGGTATCTGATAGTAACCCTTCTTGCTCAATGCGCTTTGGAAATACGCCATCATTTACGCCAATGACAAAAGCCGCTCGGATATTAGACAAACGTGATAAGTCGACTGTAGCGACAGTAACTTGATCAAGAGAAGGTGGAATACGTGAGAACTCAAGCGTATCAAAACCTTCTTCAAGCAATCGGAAACTTTCTTTCGGTGTTAGCTTTTCATCACCAAACATCAGAACAAATTGATCCAACACGTCTACCCACTGTGACCAAGCTTGATCATGTTCAGTTGCTAGTAGTAGATGACCGTGTTCATTTTCTTCGTCTTTTAACACTTGTAACTTATCGAAAATGTAGAGTTCTTCTACTAATTCAAATAAACTTTGAGCTACTTCTTTGCCTGTCTCACAGTTATTGATCTTATTAGCAAATGTTTGAAGAGGTGCTAACATGCAGTCGCGTACAGCTATAATATCCTCTTGTAAGGCCCGTTCTTCATCGGTTTGAGCTTTCGTATGAAATTCAAGACCTCGATATTTTTTCACAAGCCAGCGTTTTTCATCCGTCCACCGCTCTCCATAAATCCCTTGAGAGATTACGAAATTCTCTAAGCGGTCGGCACGTTCACGCCAAATTTGCTTGTTTGCTTGAAGCGGGAAAAACAAATCCGTTTTAATCGCTCTAAACATAGATTCATATTGATAATCGTTCAACACAGCTTCAAACACAGAACGACTCATTTCCACTAGAGGATGATGCAACATTGCCTTTTTGCGGTTTATGAATACCGGAATATCGTATTGAGCAAATGTGGTTTCAAGAAGTTCATCATATACTTCAGGTTGGCGGTAAAGCACCGCGATGTCTTGATAGCGCATTTCATCGTCTCGTACTAGACGTCTAATATGTCTTGCCACAGCATGAACTTCTGCTCGACGACTGTCAGCTTCAATCACATGTACATGCTCATGATTATCTATAGCTGGAGCGGGATACGTATGTAAATTCTCTTCTATATGCTGAATTTCGTTGTTGGTAAATCGTTTGTTGTCATGTAAATGAACAGATGGTTCGATGGCTACAGAACCTTCGCGCGCCATTTCTTTTAATCTCTCAGCTGTTTTTGCCGCTCCATGGAAAAGTGATTGATCGTCCATTAAATCTTCTATTTCGTTATTTAGTGGCAGAGCGATAGTGACGCGCTTCGCATGTTTCATTAACTCGCCTAATATTTCATACTCCCTTGTCGTCATTGTGACAAAGCCGTCCACATAAATATCAGCCTCTGCAATTAGCTCAGACTGATGAATTTGCTTTGATAGCAACGCATAATACCCTTCGCTATCGATATAAGCCGTGCCAAGTCGTTCTTCTAACGCACGCAGTAACACTGACAAGTCATGCGCCTTATCTTGCAATGTACGAGGGGCATCTACTTGCTTAAGAGACTCTTCAAGTGAATACAATGTATCGCAGTCTAGACAATAGCGAGTAAATTCTTTTAATAGCATTTCCATTTGGTCTGTAAAGCCGCGTTTATTTGCTGCTTGTTTGAAGAGAGAAAACTCTTCTTTATGTTCTTCTAGTAAACTACGTATTAACATGCGATAGCCAAACCCACTAATTTCTTGTCGACTAATCCCACCTGTTTCTTGTAACACGCGCCAAGCCAATCGCTTAAACGTCGTAACTTGTGTACGGATAATTCCTTTTACTTTTTGACTAGTTGATAATGCAGATTCAGTAGAAAATGACATCTGATCGGGTACAACAAAAAATATAGGAGACCCAAGTGGATTGCTCTCCGATGTTTCAGCAACTTCACGTCTCATATATTGTGATTTCCCTACCCCTGCTCGTCCCGTTATTAATCGCAGTGACACATGAAGTCCCCCTTAAATGTTAGTAGTAGTAGTGTTCAAAAAGGAGCATAAAAAGAGCCGTTTTTGGAACTCAGGTTAAGAACGCCAATTCCTTTGGCAACACCTGAGTGACCAACTTCCTGTTGGCCTAAGGCGGCGCAGTCTTCGAGCACCACAGCGTATGTCCTTAATACGTGAGGAGCGGAGAAGCAAGCCAACTGTATGGAATACAGCCTGAATTCGCCACTTCCTGTGGCACAGGCTGCATGACCCGCTTCGTGCGGGCCTAAGTTATTTTTAGCGGACTTTTTGAACTTCATGTAAAAAATCCCGAAATATATTCCCTACCTCTATTGTACAGAACTACTGCAAGAGGTGGAAATTATTCGGGACTTTTACCTGTAAAATCAATGGTTGCTGTATCAAGTGGCCAATACCTTGCCACGACTTTTCCGACAATATCATCTTTCTTTACAAACTTAAAATACCGGCTGTCTAGGCTTTGCCTTCGATTGTCACCAAGGACAAAATAGGAATCTTCTGGAATTCTCAATCTACCGGTGAGCGTTTGAAGTGTGAAATTCTCTGTCAATCTATCATTCGGATCTTGGTAGGCATCGTATGAGTGTAAAAATGGTTCTTCTACACGCTTGTCATTAATAAAAAGCTTGTCATTATAGTACGTAATAACATCACCTGGAAGACCAATAATTCTCTTGACGTAATCTTCATTTTCATCACTATGAAAAACTAATACATCCAAGCGGTCGATCTCACCAAGTGTATATGAAATTTTACTTACTAGTACTTTATCCGAATTGTGAAGTGTGGGCTGCATCGATTGACCAGAAACTGAGTAATTTGTTACTACTAAGGAACGAATGACGACAATGATTAACATGCCAATAATAATTGCTTTAGTCCATTCCCATGCCTCCTGTTTCAATACACTCAAACCATGGGCCCCTTTCCATTTTGTCTTTCTTTTTGAATCATTCTAAAATCCGCTTCAACTCGGGCATTCAACCTACGTTCAATCTGCTTACCTAAAAGCCATAACAATACAATCACTGCGACTACGATAGCTGTCCGTATTGGTTGTGTAATAAGTGCTCGAATATCATAGCCAATAAAACTAATGGTTAAAATCATAACAAACTTACCTGCAAGAAGCGTCCATAAATACGTATTCTTTTTAATATCAGAAAGACCTGCTACAACATTTACCAGTGCAGATGGAGTAAATGGGAAACATAATAAAAGAAATAACGGTCCAAACCCATGAGTTTCAACCCAATGTATTAATTTTTGAACGCGTTCATGTTTAGTCATAATGCGAAGAAAGCGCGCCCGTCCATACTTGCGAATGATTAAAAACACAATATATGAACCAATAGCTGTCCCAGCCCAAGAAATTAAAAACCCTATCCATAAACCATATGCGCTAGCATTGGCAAAAACGAATGCAAATAGGGGTAAAAAGGGTAAAAAAGATTCTAAAAATGGTAATAAGAATCCGATGAGAGGTCCAAGTGATTTGTAATCTCTTGTTAGTTCTAATAAATTTTCTGCTGTTAGCCAATCGAACATGATCCTCATCCTCAAAAATAATATAGTTATATTTCAGTTTTCCCGAGTCAGGCTAGCATCAAACATTATTGATAGGTAATGATTAGATGAGTTACAGACATCGTTTCACCGGCATTTATATAACGGTGTGTTTGACTTCCCGAAAAAACTAAGGTGTCCCCTGATTCGAGATTAACGTCTTCAGCTTCTAATATGATTTTCAATTGTCCATTGACAACCGTTAATGACTCCTCGACTCCATCCATATGTGCAGCACTTTCATACGAACAGTGTGGATCTAACTCAATCCTGTAAAGCTCCCAACCACGGTCTGGACTATACGGAATGATAGAAAATACCCGATAGCGTCCTTCGTCTTCTGTTAAGAATGGGATTTCTGAAGATGAAATTTTTTTCACAGTAGATTTTGGTGGTTGTAAAAGAGTAGAGAAACTAATTTTCAATCCATCGGCAATTTTCCACATGGTCGATACAGTCGGATTTGACTCACCTTTTTCCATTTGTGCAAGTTGTGCTTTACTGACATCTGTCAGTTTCGCAATATCATCTAAACTCATTCCACGTTGATGACGGATTTTTTTTAATTGAACACCTAAATTACGTCTCATCTGTTCCATAGTTTCACCTCTTATTGTTTATTTTAACATACAGTTGTATAATCTATTAAACATTCAGCGATAGGAGCATAATACATATGACATTTATGAATGGAATTCGGGCAGGATTAAGCATCGCAATCGGATACTTTCCAATTGCCCTAACGTTTGGTTTACTCGCTAAAACAACCGGCTTATCTATGTGGGAAGCAACGGCTATGAGTATATTTGTTTTTGCAGGGGCTGCACAGTACATATCATTAACCTTAATTTCAACAGGCGTTGATCCTATATTAATTGTTTTAAACACGTTTGTCGTCAACATTCGTCACTTCTTAATGACGGCATCATTGAATGAAAAGATGCAACCTGACGCACGTTGGAAAAAAGCCATATATGCATTTGGCGTTACAGATGAAACATTTTCAGTTTTAGCCACACAAACACGCGATAATATTCGGACATCCTTTGCTGCAGGCGTCATATTAATCTCCTACGGTAGCTGGGTCGTCTTTACAGCACTCGGACACGTGATTGGTGCTAACTTACCTGAGTTCCTTCAAGCAGCTATGTCTATAGCATTATATGCAATGTTCGTAGGCTTGCTCGTGCCTTCAATGAAAGGCAATCGAAAAGTAGTATTGCTCGCCTTATTCGGTGCAGCCATTCACAGTGCTTTGTATTGGAGCGGCTTACTATCAACTGGCTGGGCAATTCTCGTTGCCACCCTGGGTTCCGCTATGTTGGTTGAAATTCTGTATTCCAAGAAAGGACGTGAAGCTTAATGGAAAAGTGGTATTGGTGGATGATTCTCGGAATGGCAATTGTGACCTATATACCCCGTGCCTTTCCTTTAACATTTTTAGAAGGACGTGAATTACCACCACTAGTTAGTGGTGTTTTGAGAAATATTCCGTTTGCTGTATTAGGTGCTCTGATATTTCCTGCCATCTTATTCGTTCAAGAAGGCAATCTATTGTTCGGCTTCATTGGTGCTGTCGCGGCCTTTGCTTTCGCATTTGCTGGAGCAAACGTAATCATCGTAGTGATGGGCTCCATTGCAGTATTAGCGATCTATAGTTTGATAGGCTAAATGAGTAGGAGTATAGTGGTTCAGGTTGACGAAGTGACTCTCCAGGTTGACGAAGGGGCTCTCCAGGTTGACGAAGTTGTTCTTCAGGTTGACGAAGTGGCTCTACAGGTTAACGAAATAGCGCTACAGGTTGTACAAAATGGTCTCTACCCCATAAAGAGGCCGCGAGCTGGAGCTTCAGGTTGACTTAGTGATCTCTAGGTTGACGAAGTGATCTCTAGGTTGACGAAGTGGGGCTACGGGTTGACGAAGTGGCGCTCCAGGTTGTACAAAATGGTCTCTACACCCATTTTCAACCCATAATAAATAACTGAATGATTTATTTTCAAAAATATCTTGACGATTTACTTCGAAAAGCGTAAAGTCATAATCAATTCTTGCAACAATTTAATAGCAACACATCACTTTCTTATCTAGAGAGACCGAGGGACAGGCCCTTTGACGTCTCGGCAGCGGATTCAACTTAATTGTTGAAAACTGTGCCAACTCCTGCAAGCGGACAAATCTATTCGCTTGGAAGATGAGAACGAGATGGTTTTCCATAAATATGGAGAGCCTTCTTTTTCTTGAGTATAAGAAAAAGAAGGCTCTCCTTTTTCGTTCAGAGATAGAAAGTTGATTAGCTAAAATTGCTTGCGGAATCAATTATTTCTCTTACAGGGTTTCTAACTTAATCCCTTGAGACAATGGTTGACCATTCTTCAGTAAGGAGGTTCCGCTTAATTCATCGCACCCACTTCAACAAACAAGCTTTTACTAATTAAAAATTGGAGGAATATAAAATGACATTGGTAATTGATTTGAAATCTCGGATTTATGAAAGCATCGATAGCCATTCAGAGCGAATAATCTCATTAGCAAAAGAAATTCATGCGAAACCTGAAATTGGCAATGAAGAAGTATTTGCTAGCAGCTCATTAAGCGACTATTTACGTGAATTTGGTTTTGATGTGGATCTTGGTGTGGCTGGTCATGATACTGCCTTTTATGCTGTTAAAGATTCAGGTATCGAAGGTCCAACCATCGCATTTTTAGCCGAATATGATGCCCTTCCAGGTTTAGGTCATGCATGCGGCCATAACATTATCGGAACGACAAGTGTTGCTGCCGGCATTGCACTATCCGAAGCATTGTTAGAAACGGGTGGAAAGGTTATTGTCCTAGGTACTCCTGCAGAAGAAGGTGGTCCGAATGGTAGTGCTAAAGGAAGCTTTGTACGACATGGCTTTTTAGAAGATGTTGATGTTGCTTTAATGATTCATCCATCGGGACGTACTAGTTTAACTAGTCCCACATTAGCTGTGGATCCACTTGATTTTCATTTTTATGGCACAGCAGCACATGCTTCTGGTTCTCCTGAAAAAGGAATTAACGCGTTGGATTCCGTCATTCATTTATTCAATGGCATCAATGCTCTTCGACAACATCTCACAAGTGATGTACGTATTCATGGCATCATCACCCATGGTGGGGATGCGCCGAACATTGTGCCGGACTATGCTTCTGCTCGATTTTACATCCGTGCAGACACTTGGGCTAAAACAGAAGCTGTAAGTACACGTATTCGTGCGATTGCAGAAGGTGCTGCTTTATCAACAGGTGCAACCGTAAAAGTAGAACGATTCCAAAACGAGGTTCAGGACTTCGTGTTAAATCATGTACTCGACAGTGTGTTGCATGAAGAATTGGAGTCACAGGGTGAAGTTGTATTCTCAAAACGAAGTCGAGGATTAGGCTCAACGGACGCTGGCAACATTAGCTATGCCGTGCCGACTGCACATCCTTATATAAAAATAGGACCCGACGAATTAATTGCCCACACGAATGAATTTCGTGAAGCAGCAAATTCCGACATTGGTTACAACGCTTTAGTCACTGGCGCAAAAGCACTTGCTGGAGCAGGTTATCGCTTATTGAGCGAACCAGAATTACTACATCAAGTACGAAAAGCGCATGAAGCAGCGCTTGAATCTAAGAATAAAGAATAACTACTCAATCATTATCGTACAAAAAAAGAGACATCCAGATTTGATTAAGCCGTTCAGTTTTGAATCACTTTTCTTGAATTATAACCCTAAATAGACACCCAATTAGCTAGTCAATTGGATGTCTATTTTTTATTGATATATCAAGGTTTGTATAGATTTTACTCTTAATATAACCATCCCATTGACAGGTCAATTATTGCTATTACAACTGTGATTGTAAATTGATTATTTCGGTGTCTAATTGGCGTGATAAAGGGGTGTGGAATTGAATTGTTGAAAAACAACCAAATGAACTAAACAAGTAACCTGTAAACAGTAAAATGAATACTTGTGTTCAGAAAATATAAAAAAACACTGATTAATTTCTCAGTGTTTTCTGGTTGTAATTTTTAGTAAGCTTAATTTTCATCTACGCTTATTCAACTAAAGCACTCGTTAGTTAAAAATGGTACTCATTTAATTCTGTATGTTTTGTGCGAACTCTATTGCTTGTTCAGTGGAATAAATTAAAGATGAATTACCTTTTGATTTTCTAAGCTCTAACGCTGCCTGAAAGCATTTTATTGCATCTTCTACTCTATTTAATTCTAAGAGGCACTTACCTTTGTGCTGAAATGCAAAATCTAAGTATAAATTTTCATCCGTTTCCTCACATTTAATCAATGCCAGATTAAATTTCTCCAATGCTTCTTCAAGTTTATTATCATATTTCAAAGCCTCTCCAAGACGAATTAAAGAGATGATTTCTCTTTTGTAGTGCTTTCCCTCGATTGCATACTTTAGGTTTATTTCTAAATAGTTAATTGCTGTTTTGGGCTTCCCATATATCCTATAAAGATTTCCTAGTGTTCCATAAAGAAAATACTTTTCCTCTTTATTAATTAAAGTATCTTCTTTTATTTGATCTAGAAATACTTCAGCTTTAATAATAAATTGTTTTAACTTCGAAAGATTTGATGATTTCTCGCGAAGATACTGATTTGAATCAAAATAAATTATATCAGTAATTGAAGAAAGTTCTTCTCTCAACTCTTTGAAATCCATACAAATCCCCCTATTCATAAAAACTCTGTTCATTTGTCGTCTAATTTATCTAACCAATCGATTAAATCAATTATGTTTGAACTGGAGCAACACTCCAATTAATCTTATTTACACCTTTAACATTAATGTTGCCTAAACTCAAAATATGGGGAATATGTGCGAACATCCCAAATTTAACACCCTTTCTATGTTCTTCTGTGAAGTATGCTAATGTGTCTGATGGCAAAGCTGAACATTCTTGATATGAAATTATATCAATGATTTGAATTTCTTCATCAGGAATATCCGTAGCTGGACCTTTATAATTTTCTTTATTATAGAAATACACAGCATTTTTATTTTTCATTCTTTTTTAATACTTACACCATGAGAATGTAAAGCTTCGTAAACATAGTAAGGGTGAAGGGGTAGTAAAAAAATTACATCATTCCATAGACAATTTAATTTGGGGATGCTTTTCAATAATAAGCTCTCCCTTTCTGGATGGTCAAAATACTTTTTTGAGTAGGTTTTATAAAGTTCGGGATGCATCAATTTTATCTCATTAAGAGAAATAAGAGCCTCTCCCGTCATTTTTTTAGACACCATATGATAAACGTAATCCATCAAATTTCCTCCTCATAAAAGGTTAATTCTTAAAAGGACGACTTCCTTAGTATCCTTTTATTCCCTTTTCACCACTCATATTACCTAGAAAAACAAATAAAAAACAGACTGATAATTTATGGAATAATATGCTATAATTGAATTAACTTAGAAACAGAGAACCGCTAGAGAATGTAATTCTTCTCTAGCGGTTTTATAATGTTCTGCCAGTTTCTTATTGAACTAACCTGCCCCGTTAGTACAATAAGTTCAACAAAAAATGCGTTAATCCTTCTTGGATCAACGCACCCGTTAGTGAAATTTAATCCCAATAATTAAATACCAAATGAGTATAAACAAAACATTATTTAACGCACTTATACATAAGAATATCATCTACATATTTATCTTCATCTATCTTATATTCTTTTATTAAACGTCCTTCCTCAATAAAACCCACGCTTTTGTATAATGATATCGCTCTATGATTAGTGGCGAATACCCCTAAACTTACCTTTTCAATAAGAGGTTGTTTTTCAGCCCAATCCAGTAATGTTTGCAGAAGAATTTTCCCGATTCCAGCACCTCTATAGTCTCTACTTAAAGACATTGAAATTGAACCAGTATGAGATAATCTTTTTTTGTTATTAGATCGAAATACTATTGATCCTACAACGACATCATTAATTTCAGCAACAATTAAAGTTTCTTTATCATTATTTATTATCTTTTGAATTTGTTCCTTTTCTTGTTCAATTGACATTTTTTCTAATTCCTCAGATACTACGATAAAATAATCTCCTTCAGAAATAACGGAAGCTGAAATTTCTATAAGTGCTTCAGCATCTTCTAATTCTACTGTTCGAATACTACATTTTTGATTGTTTATTATGTCTGACATTTAAAATCCCCCCTGTCTATATTCAAAAAGAATTCCACAAACACATACCTATATCCTTCTTCAAGTAATGCACTCGTTAGTTGAATAAGAAAATAAAACATCAACTATCTACTTTATTTAAGTCTAGATTAAACAATCGTGTTAATAAATCATTAAATTCACCCTATCTAAAACCTTTTAAAAAGTTTCCTTTGTTTCATATAATCAATAGCCTTAGTTTTATTCTTTTGTTTAGAAACATATATTGCTTCATTTATATCTCTATAATAGCTATTTAATCTTTCTTCTAGAAGAATACCAACAGATATTGCTTTTTTAACTGCACAGTTAGTCTCATTTGTATGAGTGCAGTCAGAAAACTTACAACTCGAAGATAATTCCAATATATCTTCATATTCATTACCTAATTTTTCTTCATAATCTACTATTTCAAACATCTTTTTATTAAACTTCATTTTATAACTCCCTTTTTGTACTATGACTAACCTTCCTTTTTATTTGAAGAAGAAAAAGAGTGCCAATTCAACGCCACGATCTTTAACTAACCTGCCGCGTTAGTAAAACTACTCATTATGTCTTTAATTCTATTAAGTTGGCAATAATTCCTTTAATCTTACATTTTTAGGAGGTATGGAATTGTTACTGTCAAAAGCTTGGGCTTCGTTTGAAGCTGATAAACGAATAGAGGGTTTTTCATCGCAAACATTGAAGGCTTACCAGTTACAGACTTTGCTATTAATTGGTTATTTTAAGGATGTAGAGATGGAATTACTGGATACAAATCAACTGAAAGAATATCTTGCTATATCGGGCAAGCATTTAAAACCAGCCAGTCTTGCACATCGTATCCGCTTTATGAAATCGTTTTTTCGTTGGTCTCATGAAGAAGGTTACCTGAAAAAGAATCCAACTTCCAAAATTAAAGAGCCCAAGGCTGGGAAGAGGATACCAAAGTATTTAACAGAACGAGAGATTGAACATCTGCGTGAATCCTGTCATTCCCCAATGGAAAAAGCGATTTTCGAATTCATGTTTTCTACAGGTTGTCGAATTGGAGAAATAGTTGCGTTAGAAAAGAACCATATTAATTGGTCCAATCAATCCGCGATCGTAAGAGGGAAAGGTGATAAGGAGAGGGAAGTTTATTTTAATATACGATGCGAGATATGGCTTAAACGCTATATCGAAAGCCGTGATGACAATAATCCTGCCATCTTTGTGACAGCAAGGCAACCACATAAAATGAGTGTCGCTCAAATGCGATACATCATCATGCGAATCTCAAATCGTGCTGAAATCAATAAAGAGATTCATCCACACCAACTTAGGCACAGCTATGCAACTCATTTGTTGAATAATGGAGCTCCTATTGAGGTCATACAAAGTCTTATGGGGCATGAAAAAAGTGAAACCACAAGGATATATGCTCAATTAAGCGGAAGGTTAAGGAAAGAGTATTATCAGAAGTACTTTTAAACGTAGAAGGAGCAACATCTTATAAGACGTTGCTCCATTTGACTAAAGCACCCGTTAGCCATCCATGTAGCTAAAATAATAGCTACACCACAGATCATGAAAGAATATTACGTTCTTTCATGGGAGTTGAAGAAGAAATTTTATAGGTATATTATTTTAAGTTTTTAGTCCTGCTCAATATTTCTGAAACTCCTATTGCTATACTTGCATTAAGCATTGCGAATATAGAAATAATCATAGTTGTACCATCATATTCACCAATAAAATTCATTACAAAAAATATGAAACTAATGAAAAAAACAAGTATGCCAAAAACAAATAAAATTCTATCCAACATTATCACCTCATACCATATAATAATCTTTTTTCACTAACCTGCCCCGTTAGCAATAAGTTCAACAAAAAATGCGTTAACCCTTCTTGGATCAACGCACCCGTTAGTTTAATAAGGAAATTGTTAGAACTATAACATTGTTCTTTTAAATACGCATACCTAGTCTCAAAAACGCAAATTGCTTAAGTTATAAGACAATTAACTTTTTTGTGAAAACCAGTTTAGAGTTGTTTTATTATCGCAAATGGTCGCTTCCCAATTCATCCTTCTTATAATTCCAGCGATATTATCATCTTTTGTTAAGAATAACGTGGTATAGGCATCATATTCACTTATAAAGGCAAACTCGAGTTTATCATCCATGAGCATAAATTCCGCTGGTGTTAAATCAGACATCTCTTCTAATTTTATTTCCTCTATTTTTAACCTTCCTTTTTCGCCTTCAAGCGGTGCAGAGTATAATACAAAATCAGCTCCTTTGGATCCAAGTACATTCACGATATCATTCAGTAAAAAAACCGAAATTTTGTCTTCCCTCGGATAATAAAAATCGGAATTAAAGCATGTGCGAAGTTGATTCGTTAAGTCAGGTCTCTTATCTCGATGATCGTGTACTGCTATTCCGACCTCTTGCAAGGTTAAGTCGCTTTGCTGACTGATTTGATTCCACGAAACTGGTTTACCAATGTTTAATATTTCTTCGTCGCTTGGGTAGATGTGTTGAAAAGGTCTTTCCCGTTTCCTTTTTTGCCACCCATTAGGCATTTGGACAAATGGATGAAGCAGAAAAGCTGCTGATTTAAAGTGATTCGATATTTGGCTTAAAATAGGTGAAACATCTAACTGTATATATTCCAGCATGTAAATTCTCCTTTAAAATGTTTTTTGTTCAACTAACCTGCCCCGTTAGTAGAACAAGGTTTAAATTATCCCTGACGTAATATCTTTTGAAACATTCTCGGTTGATGTTTTTCAAAACCTTTTATCAATTCTTTTCCAAAAATAGTGATGGTCTCTTCCCAAGGGTGTCCTAAAAATCCCCATTCAAAATTCTTTTGAATAAAAAAGTAATAATCACCGTTAGGAAAAACAGGTACAATCCATTCATCAAACTCACTTTTCTGAAACTCCAAACGGGGGTTTATCCAATAACCTGGATGCTGCCAATCTACCGCATACATACATTCATTCTTCTGTGTGAGTTCTTGAAAAACAAGCAATGACTTATCCTCTAGGTCATTATAAATCTCATTATAAGTACCTGAATCTCCGGACCAACTTATATATGAGGATATATCATATGTGATAAATGGATTTGGAACTTCAAAAGATGGGAAATTTGATATGCTTGGTTCAAAATTAAATTCATCATATATCCTATCCCATACCTCTTTATATTCTAATGCGGATAATTCAATCCAATTTTCCATTTGAATAGCCACCTTTACGATGCTTTTATTGGGGTTATTATATTATTGCTTGTTCAACTAAACTGCCTCGTTAGTTGAATAAGGAAATCTCTTATATTTATTTTATTATACCAAGAATATCCATTTTTACCTCTAAAAATTTAAAATTTTCTATTATTTATAAAAGCACCTCGAAAAGAGGTGCTAATTCGGGTTATATTTGGCTGTTTATTTTGTTAATAAAACAGGCTTGATTTGACCGTTTATTTAGGGAAAAGTGACTCAAAACTGAACGGCTTAAGATTTGATGGATGTCTTTTGTTTTGGAGATTTTTAGAGAGACTGTTGTATGCTATGAGCGGTTTTGTGTCGACTATGAGCGCATTCCTGTCGACTATCGGCGCAAAAGACATGGCTATCGGCGAATCTTTGTCGTCTATCGGCGGTTCTCTGTCGTCTATGAGCGGTTTAACAAAAAGTGAATGGCCATTGAGCCATTCACTTTTATATCGTCCATTGTACGAATAAATCCCACCAAATTTTTATAGCAGTGGCTGTAATTAAAACTGCTAATATCCATTGCAAGACTTTTTGATTTACTTTTTGTCCATATTTAGCACCTAATGGAGCGGCTAGTAAACTCGCGACAACAAGAACAATAGCTGGAATTGGTAATACTTGATCAGTAGCAACTTTAGCAATCGTTGTACCTATTGATGAAATGAATGTAATCGCGAGTGATGTGGCAATGGTAATGCGAGTAGGTATCTTTAAAAAGACTAACATGATTGGCACCAATAAAAATGCGCCCCCAGCCCCAACGACGCCTGATAATACTCCAACGATAAATGCTAAAAATGTTGCCCATATAAGCGAATACTGCAAGTCCTTCATTTGTATATCCTCGTTCATTTTGCTTGGAAGAAACATCAGAAGCGCAGCTATCAAAGCGACGATTCCATAAATCAAATTAACGGTTTGCTCTGACAAATCGCCTGATCCAAATCCGCCAATCAAACTCCCTATCAATATGGCACTTCCCATGTAAACAATAAGTCGCTTATTTAAAAAACCACTATTACGATATACATAAACGCCACTCATTGTAGCAACCAAAACTTGAACTGCACTGATTCCAGATACTTCATGTGCACTAAAAGCAGCAAATCCAAATAACGAGGGAATAAAAAGCAGCATCGGATAATTAATAATAGCTCCTCCAATGCCGACCATCCCCGAAATAAATGAACCTACAAATCCAATAGCAAAAATTAGTACAATAAAAGCGATTGTATAATCCATCGCTTTATTGCCACTGACTCATTCCGCCACGTACATTCACGACATTCGTGAAGCCAGCTTTCGTTAATATTCCAGCTGCACGAGAACTACGCATGCCACTTTGACAAATAACATATGTTTCTTTTGTTTTATCAAGTTTATCTAATTTAGAAGGAAGCTGATCAAGTGGAATGTTTTGGAATTGTGAAATATTTCTGCCTCTATATTCTCCAGGCGTTCTTACATCTACAAATTGTTTTGATTTATCATTTAGCAGTCCTTTTAAATCCGTTGTAGAAACTGTCTTAACACCTTTTGCTGGTTTCATGCGCCATACGATAAATCCTACTACCACAGCGATTAATATCCATTCCATTTAAATCTCCCCTATCTACTTTTCATCAGTAATTTTACAGCTTGTTTAACATGTTCATCTGAAGCGTTCCCCTCAGCCATGCTTGTCCTCACACATTGCTCTAAGTTTTCACTAACAATTAAACCAATCGTGCGATCAAGTGCACCTTTAATTGCACTTAACTGAGTTACAACATCGTTGCACTCGCGAGCTCCTTCGATCATTCGAATCACACCTTGAAGCTGACCATCCACTCGATTTAATCGATTTGTAATTTGTTTTGAATAATCCATCGGTCTTCTCTCCTCTTTAGAAAAGCGTAAAGCGCCACTCTAGCTCGACTCCTTGAAATGTGAAACAGGCCACTTTAATCCGACTCCAGTGCTAGCTCGACTATATCGAAACTTATTTTTCGAATGAGAAGAATAGCTAAGTTCGCGACATCATGTCGCAATGCCTTCATGACTTACATCCTGTAGGACCAAACTTAGGCGCGGATTGGCTTGTGCAACTGAACATATGATGCTTGAAAGAACGCAATGTCAGTCGCCTTTCTCACCTTAAAGAGGAACGAGAGCTGGCGCTTGAAGCCAAACATAACCAACATGTAAAGAGGGTCATTGCCCTCATATTTATGCTTTTACTAACTCTAATACGCGATCTGGATCAAATCCTAAAACCCATTGACCATTAATGTTTGTTTGTGGAACACCCATTTGACCAGTTGTTTCCACTAGTTTTTGTGCAGCTATAGCATCAGCCTGCACATTCACTTCTGTGTAAGCAAGTTCATTTTGTTGCAAGAAAGATTTCATCATGTCGCAATACGGACACGTGTTAGTTGAGTAAACAGTAATTTGTGGTTTCATTTTCAATTCCTCCATTTTTATGCTTTTTTGTATGCAGCGTAACCGCCAGCAAGATGCTTTACATTTTTGTATCCAAGAGATTTTAATACACTCGCACCAATTGCAGATCGAGCGCCACCTTGACAATGCATTAATACTGGCGTTTCTTTTGGCAAATCAAGGTCACGAAGTTTCCCTAAAAAGTGATGATGGGCTCCTTCAATGTGACCTTCTTTCCATTCAGTATCATTTCGTACATCCATCACATATGAAGTTGAAATTTCGTCTTTAAATTCATCAACTGACAATGTTTCGTATGACGTTAAGTTCATTTCATTCAATACAGATGGATCAACAAACGATTTAATGTTATCTAAATGGATCGATTGAAGTGAGCGAACGATTTCTTCTCGTTGTGCTTCTTCCGCTATAATACCCATTTGTTCATCATAGCTCACCAACCAACCAGCCCAGTTAGTGAATGCTTTGTTAAATGGAATGTTAATGGCACCAGGCAGAAGACTGTTCTCCACTAAATTCGCAGGACGAGTATCCAAAATGAAAACTTGCTCAGTCTGCATTTCAGTTTCTAACTCCTCTTTGTTTTGAATTGTTGGAATTACTTTGTCTTCTAATAAAGCTGGTCCCATTTTATTCACTTTTTTCATTTCCGCAAAGTACACAGGTGCTTCAGGTTGATCTTTCAATAATTCATCAACAAATGCTTGTTCATTATCTTCTTTCATTGCCCAGTTAAATTGTTTTTCATAACCAACAGTTGAAGAAGGAACAGCTCCTAAAGATTTCCCACACGCTGAACCTGCACCATGTCCAGGCCACACCATCATATAATCAGGTAGTTCTTTGAATGTTTGAATGGAATTGAACATTGCACGTGCACCCTTTTCGGCAGTATCTGCAACGCCAGCTGCTTTTTCCAATAAATCAGGTCGGCCAACATCGCCAACAAAAACGAAGTCTCCCGTAAATATCCCCATTGGTGTTGTTGCGCCGCTGCCACGGTCCGTTAATACGAATGAAATACTTTCAGGCGTATGCCCAGGTGTATGCAACACTTTAAAGTCGATGTTTCCTATTGAAAAAGTTGAACCGTCTTTAACCATTTCAACATTTAGACCATTTGTATATTGATATTTCCAATCATCATCGCCTTCGTCAGACAAATACAATGTTACACCCAAATCATGAGCTAGTTGACGAGAGCCTGAAACGAAGTCAGCATGAATATGAGTTTCTGTTGCTGCCGAAATGTGCAAGCCTTCCTTTTTTGCAACTTGGATAACGTCAGAAGTATCACGTGCTGGGTCAATAACAATAGCTTCACCAGTTCGTTGACAACCTATTAAATACGAATATTGTGCTAATTTTTCATCAAAGAATGAGCGAAAATACATATAAGTTCCCTCCAGTTTTTAAAATCGTTTTTCTATATTTATAATATACCACTAGGGGTATATTTGTTCAAGTAATTTGTTTTACATATAACTTATTATTTCCCTAAATCATTTTTTTAACGCAAAATTGGTTCTAAGTGAGTCAATTTCAAAATTGCCTTTTGATGGATGATACACGAATATTTAAATTGTAATCCTAAGTTTATGGACTCAGAAAAACAAAAAAACGCCTCTACACATATGTGTAAAGACGTTTCGTTTAATCTTCTTGTTTTTTGCCGCGTTTCATCATAAGAGTAGCGTACCAAAATCCAATAGTTAAGGACAAGGCATCGACGATGTATAACAACCAAGTATGCGTGTATCCGGCATATACGGAAGCTGTAATAAGAGCGACAGTTAAAATCAACGCTACAATATGTGAGAACGTAATGCGTGTAAATAAGACAACGAGCAAGCCCGGTAAAAACAAAGCTAATATAATTTTCGTAACCATAGATTCCATATATGTTCTCCTATCTTACGACCAATAAACCGAGACGATGGTGGTCGTGACGATAAATAACATGTTGGCGTAAACGTACTTCTCCTTGATGATCGAGAACTTCAAGTCGACAATGTGCGGCGTTTATCTGAATCGCCTCATATAATTCTCTTTCGTTTGAAACAGATTGTCCATTTACTTTGCGAATACATTCGCCAATGACAAGACCCATCTTTTCAGCTGGTGAATCTGGCAAGACTCCTGCAATCATGACACCTAAATCTTTAGGTGCAACAGCGTGGTTGCCTTGTCGTTCTTTGATCGCAAAGTACATCCATACCCCAACTCGTGCAATTGCACCGATAGCTAAACTAATAGCCGCCATCACTGGGAACCAAAATGCACTGATTGATAAAATCACAGTCAGGAAACCAACAGCTACAACAGACATTCCTAGTTTTGGGAATAAATTTACTGGTAGTGAACGGCGAGCTTTTTGTTGGAATCCAATGACAATTGGGAATAATACCAAACCAAATGATTCACTTCCAAATGTTAATTGAGGCCAGTATGGTGAAAACTCTTGAATAGCATCTCCTGGTACAATTACGAGTAATGGAATCATCCATAGTCGCTTGGCTAAATAGCTTGCTGCCGTTAGCCCACGAGAAGATTTCTCTAAAATTGGTGAAGCTGATTCTGCACCCGTTTTACTGATGAGTAGACCTTCTACAATGACCGTTGCACCGATAATGAAGGCAACAGGCAATGATAATTGAATCCAATTCATTTCTCCCGACCAATCAAAATTCATAAATGAAAATGTGCGGTTCATTACATAGCCAATCCACAATGCTGCGACAGCTAGTGCACCTGCTACAATGGGTGAACCCAATTGATACATGAAAAGCACTACTAGTATGGCACTAATGATACTATACGTTGCAATCCAATCTGTCGTTACGGTTAAACCAATACCTACACTAAGTATCGATAATATAACTGCATACATCCAGATGTCCGCAAACATTCGCTTCATTTCAGTCCAACCCCATAAAATGCGCGTTCGAAAAGAACGTCTTTCTCTTTTCACACGGACATATCCGAGGAGTACTGCGAAAAGAATCGCAACGTAAAATAATGGATTGATAAACAATTTACTAATTCCTTTTAACAACTCTAATCCTATCTCTTGCCACATAAAACCTAACACCACCCATTCAACGGTTCGTGCATTTCTTTCCATTGTAACAAACCGTTGATGGAATGCGTATAGGTTTTTTCTACTTTTGAATAGAGTGGAACAAATAACCTAATGACTTTTGCAGTTGATCGTCGTTTTTCTTGCTTGTTTTATACTTTAATATCGACTCTCTAGCTGCTTGATAAAACTCTGTATTCATGATGGAATCGTTTTGAAGTTTCTTTTCTTTTTTGAAAGCTAACACAGCTTTTGCCGTATCTTCATCGAAATATCCGTTTACTTTAGTAATAGGATACCCTAATGCCTTTAACGCTTTTTGTCCATAAATGATATCTTCATGAAAATCTCCTACTTGATAAGTACCACTTATAGGCAACGGCTCTAGTTGGTAAAGCTCATTTGCTTCAACTTCAAAATCAGCTTCTATTCCTTTACCATGTATCCACTGTTGTTTAGGAGTTAACCATTTATGTGAGGAAAGCTTCATTTCTCCTCCATTAGTCAGTTCCCATGTTTCCTGGACAGTCCCCTTGCCAAAGCTCTTAGAGCCAGCAATGAGTGCACGTTGATTTGACTTTAATGCCCCACTTAAAACTTCACTTGCCGAAGCACTACCTTCGTTTTGTAACAATACAATTGGAATCTTTTTCATTTCTTTTGCGTAGTCATCATCATTCGTTGCTTTTACAGGTAATGGTTCAAGTACACCTTTCGCATCTTGCATATAAGCGTAAATTTGGCCGTTCTTCAACATGGTACCGATAATTTGTTCTACACTATGTAAATACCCTCCTGGGTTACCACGAACATCAATCAATAAACCATCGATTCCTTGTTTAACTAAAGTGCGTGTTTGTTGTTCCCATTCTTCAGCAGTTTTATCACCAAAAAGTGAAATGCTGACATAGCCAATAGAAGAATCATCTTGCTTGATGCGCTCACTTGTAACTGTGTGTATTTGTAGTGCTGATCTCATCATACTTAATTCCATATGTCGATCTTCAGTTGGTCTAAAGACAGTTAAAGATACATTGGTTCCTTTCTTACCTTTAATGGCTTTAAGCAAATCAGATAAACTTTTACCATCTACACGTTCCCCATCTACTTGTACAATTTCGTCATACGGTTTAACGCCAGCTTTTTCAGCTGGAGATTCTTTTAAAGGCGTTACGACAATAAAACGTCCTTTATTTTCAACAATTTCTAAACCAATACCCACGCGCTCGTCCGATAGTGATTCGCGATGCGATTTCGCTTCTTCTTTTGTCATGTATTTACTGTAAGGATCACCAAGTGTTTCAGCCATTCCTCGAAGAGCACCTTCAATCAAAAGTTTCCCTTCTACCGGATGGACTGAGCTGGCTAAAATCCGTTCATAGGCTTCATCAATAGGTGACATAGGACTTGTCGCATTACTTGTCTTATCTTTTTTTAACGGTGTCCAAAAAATGAGCAAACAAAGAATCAAAATAACTAAAAAAGCAAACAAAAAAACCCGGCTTCTTTTCAATTAATATCGCCCCCTACTTTCTTCGTTTCATTGTATGAACGAGGACAGGGCAATACGACAAGAAGAAGCCAGATTTATTATTAATCTAAATTTGAAACAAAATCTTTCATCATGTTTTCATCCATTGGTCCAACAATTTTATTTTGAATTCGACCTTTTGTATCAATCATATAAGAGGTTGGAATCGTAATGGCTTGATAAGTCTCTCCAACCTTTCCTTCCACGTCCATTGGGATTGGAAAAGTTAACCCATAATCTTCAACAAAATTCTGTACACTTTCTACTTTATCTCCATTTGTTAAGTTGACAGCTAAAATTTCGACATTTTCATCTTTTGCAAAATCCTCATAGTAATTTTGCATATGAGGCATTTCAGCTTTACATGGAGGACACCAGGTCGCCCAGAAATTCACAATTATTTTTTTTCCTTTTAGATCAGATAGTTGAACCTTTTTACCATCGAGTGTGGTTAATGTGAAATCAGGGGCCATATCCCCTTTGACTAATCCTTCTTCAGCTGACACATTTACTAAATCAACGCCACGTTGTTCGCTGGCAAACGACTCCTCTGTATCGATATTCTTCTTCACAAAACCTGCAATCATTATGGCAATTAGACTTGCGACAACTACCAAACCGAATATTTTTTTCGTCATAATTTTTCCTCCGTAAATTCAAGTTGTTTATTGGTTAGTACGTAAGCTAGTGATCCGCAAATCACGAATATACCCGTGACAAAGAGAGGACTTTGAAGTATACCTTGGGGTTGAATAAGCGCAACGAAAATGTGCGTGAATAAAAACAAGAAAGTTAATTGAATTTGCCAAGTGCTTGATATGGAGATTTTCAACCAAGTCAGTGTTACTAATGCAACAAATAAAACCACTGTGATGATTTTTTGCCAAAGCAAGGCTTCGTTTACTAGAACCATAATTATTTGATATACAGATTGTAACATGACTATTGAAAACAACAGGGCAACTAGCTCTGATACAGGCCAATTTTTCTGTCTAAACCTCCATAATAATTTTAACAAAGCAGCACTCAAACCAAGAAATAACCCTAACCTACCTCCATTAAAATAAAGTATGGACAGCGGAGAATCAATGATCAACTTAAAATCGGTGAGGACTACACTAAATTTCCAAACAAGTAAAAAAAGAATGGCTGCATCTGAAAACCAGTCTTCTGTTTCTTTTCCAAATTTGCGCCATACAATAATTCCTGTAATTAGTATGGCCAAAAGTACAGCTAGCCATGATGACGGGATAGTTAATGATTTTATGATAAACCATTCAGTGACAGGCATAATCTCTCATCTCCAAACAACTTTTTATATACCCTATATCGTATACTATTTTTCATTAATCCGCGACAAATTGATTTGTATATGAGTCCTTCATCTCCTATTATAAGGGGTTCATTGGGAAATCAATACATAGAAAAAACTCACTCTCATTAAAATGAGAGTGAGTTTTTTCTAGATTTAATTAAAATGATACGTAACGAATTGGATTCACAGCATTTGAACGTGAACTATTCCAAGGACCTACATGAACTTCAAAATGTAAATGTGACCCTGTAGAGCGACCCGTACTACCCATTTTACCGATAAGTTGTCCTTTTGAGACAGATTGGCCTACGCTAGAATTAATAGCGCTTAAATGTGCATAAACAGTTGTGAAAATTTGACCATTAATTGAGTGAGTAACCATGATCACGTTACCGTAAGTTCCCATTGGTCCAGCGTGAGAAACAATTCCATCCGCAGCAGAAACAATCGGTGTTCCGATGCTATTAGCAATGTCACTACCATAGTGGAATTCATTTCCAGACCCTATGTTCCGTCCTCCGAATGTTGAAGAGAATCGACCTGAAGCAGGGCGTGTCCATGTTCCTGACGATACTGATACAACCGGTGCAGGTGCAACTGGTCGTGATACTGTTGTTGATTTTTGTCTTGAAGCGCTTTGATTTGCAGCATTTTGTCGTTCACGTTCTGCGGCTGCTTGTCTTTCGCGTTCTGCAGCTGCTTGTCTTTCACGTTCAGCCGCCTCTTTTTTCTTACGAGCGATTTCAGCTTGACGAGCAACTTCTATTAAACGAGCTTGTTCAGCCACAATTTTATTTTCAACGGCTTTACTTACTTTAAGTACTTCTTCATGTTCTTCTTCAAGATGACCTTTTTCTTCTATTAATAAGGCTTGTTGTGCTTCTAGTTTATCTACTAATTTACCTTTAGAAACCTTTTGTGAATCAAGAGTTGCTTTAAGATTCATTAGCTTGTTACGGCTTTGTTTTTGTTCAGCTAATTTCTCTTCAACTTCTGCCTTTTGTTCTTCAAGCGATTTTTTATCAGCCGCTTGTTCTTCTAATATTTTACGATCCGCATCCATTAATGTATTAACAGCAGAGAATCGGTCAATAAAGTCTGCGAAGCTACTAGCACCAAGTAAAACATCCAAATAATTTACAGATCCACCGCTTTCTTGAACCGCGCGTAAACGTTCTTTAATTAATTCGTCACGATCTGCAATTTTCTTTTCTAACACTTTAATTGTTCCGTGTAATTTGTCAATTTCATTATTGGTACGCTTAATATCAGCAAGAATACTATCAATCTCTTTATCTGTTTCATTTATTTTATTATCAAGAGATTGGATTTGAGCAAGCAAATCCTCTTGAGTATTTTGGTTTTTAGAAATGTCGCCTTTTTTCTTATTAATTGTTGAATTCAATTGGTTCTCTTTCTGCTCCAATTGTTTTTGTTCACTTTTTAAGTCATTTAATGAGTTTGCCGAAGCATCAGGTTGAGTCATAAATACAGAACTTCCTAATACTGTTGCTAAGGTAACCATCATCCATTTAGATTGTTTCTTTCCCATGTTATGCCCCTTTCAAAATCGCGCTTATTATTAAACGCGTAAAAACTTTCTCACCGACATGAAGCTTCCCCATACGCCAATAAAAATACCCATCACGATAATTAAGATGTTTACTTGGAATAAAAATGGTGTAAGTGGTAATAAATTAAACAATTCGCCTTCTAAATATGGTTGAAGTATTTGATATAGATTGTAATAAAGAACACTTACAAGAGTAATAGGTAGGATGGAACCAAGGATTCCTATCCACATTCCTTCTAACACGAAAGGAATTCGGACAAAACTATTTGTCGCTCCTACTAGTTTCATAATCTCTATTTCACGACGACGTGCAACAATCGTAATTCGAATCGTATTTGAAATTAAGAACATTGCGGTAAATAGTAAGGCTAAAATCAAGCCTAGTCCTACATTTCGAGCAACATTTAAGAATTCGAACAACTTCTCAATTTTACCTTCGCCATATTCTACTGAATATGTATTTTTAAGTCGGTCAATATTCTCTGCAACTTTTTCAGTTTCTTGAGGGTTAGTTGCTTTTACGTAAAAAGCAGCTCGAAGGGGATTGTTTTGATCAGATAATCCCATGGTTCCACCGAAATCTTTAATTA
The DNA here is from genome assembly GCF_049671445.1 of Paenisporosarcina sp. GTDB lineage: Bacteria > Bacillota > Bacilli > Bacillales_A > Planococcaceae > Paenisporosarcina. The sequence continues at coordinate 38,164 of NZ_JBATUX010000021.1, forward strand.
AATCTTCAAGTTCGGCTTCTTTCGTAGAGTATGTAAGAGATGCTACGCCATCAAGATTTTTAATTTGTTCTTCTAACTTTTCAGCAGCTTTTTCATCAGATGTTAGTTCGACTAATACTTTGATTTCAACATCTTTTTCTAAATCGTCTGCGACTTTATTTAAATTCATCATGATCATGACGAATACGCCTACTAATAGTAATGTAACGGTTACAGCACTTGCAGAAGCAAATGTCATCCAACTATTACGACCTAAACTTTTAAAACTTTCTCGGAAATGACGACCTACTGTTCTAGCTTTCATAACCGTAGGCACCTCCAACTTCATCACGTACTACTAATCCGCCTTCAACGGCTATAACACGGTGTTTATTTGTATTTACAATTTCTTTATTATGAGTTGCCATAATAATTGTTGTTCCTCGACGATTAATTTCTTCAAATAAATTCATAATATCCCATGAAGTTTCAGGATCTAAGTTACCTGTTGGTTCGTCCGCAATCATCACTTTCGGAACATTGACAATAGAACGGGCAATTGAGATACGTTGTTGTTCTCCTCCTGAAAGTTCAGTTGGAAACATGCGTGCTTTATGTTTTAGGCCTACTAAATCCAAAACTTCCATTACACGTTTACGAATTACTTTTGGTGATTCTTCAATTACTTCTAATGCAAAAGCAACGTTTTCATAAACAGTTAACCGAGGCAATAATTTGAAGTCTTGAAAGACTACGCCGATTTGTCTTCTTAAATAGGGAACACGTTTCGACTTCAGTGTCGCCAAATTGATACCATTAACTACTATATCTCCGCTCGTTGGTCGTTCTTCTCTATACATCATCTTGATGAATGTCGATTTACCAGCCCCACTGGGACCTACCACATAAACAAATTCACCTTGTTTTATTTCTACGTTAAATCCATTAGCGGCAACTATACCGTTTGGATATTTTTTATAGACATTTTTCATTGAAATCATATTTTTTGTAACCACCTATACTTACTAAACTTATTGAAAACTATCTTAAAAATTTTTCCAACAAACTCATTATAACAAGGTTAACGACAAAATTTTATTACATTAATATTACAATATGTCTTAAGAAAGCTTATAAAACCTTATACCCATTACTATTTACACAAGTAAATACTCCTGCACTGACATATAATTCAACATTCTAGTCGAAATTTCCTTCTTTATCTTCGACAGTATTTCACAAAATAAAAAGACCAACGCAAGATTATGCGTTGGTCTCTTATTATTTCTTATTTGATAACCATTCTGCTACTACTTCTGCCTCAGCACCTTCAACAATATTAGCAGGCATTGCACCTTTACCTTCTTGTATAACTTTTAAGATTTCTTCTTGTGATAGTCGAGACCCAACATCCGAAATATTAGGGAAGTTACCTTGACCCTCTAAATTCCCACCGTGACAACTTGTACAATTCCCTTGCACAATTTTCTCAGCATCTTGCGTTTCAACGACTTCTCCACCATTTTCTTCATTTGTTTCGGTAGCTTCATCATCTCCACCGCCACATGCGGCAAGCATTAATGCAGAACCAAAAATAGCTGCGAGTAACTTCTTGTTCATTATTTTCCCTCCCGGAAAAAGTTTTACTTTCTACTAAAGTATACCAATATCAAGGACGTTTGAAACCTTCACCCAATACCTCATAGGAATCAGTTACAATGACAAATGCAGATGGATCAACAATTTTTATTACTTGTTTTAGCTTTGAAAACTCGGTTTGATAAACAACTACAAGTAATATTGGTCGTTCTTGTTCTGTATAACCACCAACTGCTGAAAGTTTTGTAACACCCCGATTTACTTCGGTATAAATAGCATCCCTTATTTCTTCTTGTTTATTCGTAATAATGTAAACCATTTTCGATTGGCTGAAGCCAAGTTGGATGATATCAATCGTTTTCGTAGTTACAAATAATCCAATTAGCGCGTATAAACCTTTTTCAATATCAAAAACTAAGGCTGCTGAAAGTACAATCAATCCATCAATTAACATAACGCTTGTACCAAGTGTAAGACCTGAGTATTTTGTAATTATTTGAGCTGCTAAATCGGTACCACCTGTTGATGCACGGCCTCTAAACACTATCCCGAGTCCTACACCAACTGAAATACCACCAAATAATGCCCCTAGCAAAGGATTTAATGTCGCTGGTTCCCAACTTGCTGTTAACAAAACAAATAATGGCAACGTAAGTGTACCGACAAGCGAGCGTGCGCCAAATTGTTTACCTAGAAAAATAACACCCGTAATAAACAAAGGAATGTTAAATGCATATTGCACAATACCTGGATTCCAGTCGAATACACCTTTTAGTATTGTACTTATTCCACTAACTCCACCCGATGCTACTTCATTAGGTAATAAAAATACGTTAAAACCTACTGCAATAATTGCAGCTCCGATGATGATATATATATATTCTAAGACGGAAGATAATATTGGATGTGGCTCATTCCGTACTTTACGATTATTCATGATCATTCCTACCTTCTAGATATCTAAAATTCCTTATGAAGTATAGCAGACGCTTTGTATTGTGTGAACTTCATCATGGTGAAGCATTACTGCTTTAGCGTAGGCATGGATGCTTCATTTATTTCTATAGTCGTCCTCACTAAAAGTGACGCACACATTATAGAATGAAACAGGAGCAGACAATTATACTCTTGAGTAAATAGACGTTCAGGTCGCCTTTGTTGTGTTCCAAAGCAACTTAGTAATTCAGTGCATCTAAGTGGTATTTTGTCACCATTAGGTTTTCACAGCAGCGCAGCGAAAACAAAACTATATAAAAGCACTTAGTTATGAGTCATTGCGCTTTCTATGGTTGAGATTGTTTCAATAAGTTAACTAGGACATGAGACGTGTTTGAGCGATAAACCTTCAGAAATGAGTGATAAATTCTCAAAATGAGCGACAAGTCTCCAGATTGAGCGATAAACCCGACATTTTGATCGATAAATTTTTCACAATCGAAATTGGCTATACATAATCGTCTCATAAGCCAAGTTATCTATCTGTTGAAACGTGACCACATTACAAGATAATATGTTCGATCATTTTTCTGGACACCAAAAAGCGGGCATCCTTTAAGGATACCCGCTTCTACTATTAGTTCATTCTTGAACGTAAATACGAATTAATAAATAAATCAATATCGCCGTCCATTACTCCTTGAACATTACCGCTTTCAGTACTTGTGCGGTGATCTTTTACCATTGAATAAGGGTGGAAAACGTAAGAGCGAATTTGACTTCCCCATCCGATTTCTTTTTGATCGCCACGAATTTCAAGCATTTCAGCTTCTTGTTCTTGAAGTTTTAACGCATAAAGCTTAGCTTTCAAATACGTCATTGCTTTTTCACGGTTTTTAATTTGAGAACGTTCTTGCTGACACGTAACAACTGCGCCAGTTGGTAGATGAGTGATACGCACAGCTGAGTCAGTTGTATTAATATGCTGACCACCTGCACCGCTTGCACGATACGTATCAACTTTTAAATCTTCAGTTCGAATTTCAATCTCAATCTCATTATTGAATTCAGGAATTACTTCACAAGATACGAACGATGTATGGCGACGACCAGAAGAATCGAAAGGTGAAATACGTACTAACCGATGCACACCTTTTTCAGCTTTTAAGTAGCCATATGCATTATGACCTTTAAAACTTAACGTTACGGATTTAATGCCCGCTTCGTCTCCAGCTAAATAATCGATTGTTTCGACTTTAAAGCCACGTTTCTCACCCCAACGAGTATACATACGAAGTAGCATAGAGCCCCAGTCTTGAGACTCCGTTCCACCAGCACCAGGGTGTAATTCTAAAATGGCATTGTTTTTGTCATAAGGTTCACTCAGTAATAATTGCAATTCGAAGTCACCAAGTTTTAAAGTGAATTCCTTCATTTCTTTGCTGAGCTCTTCATGCAATTCTTCGTCTGGTTCTTCACGCAACAATTCCAATGTCATTTCTAAATTTTCTTGTGTATCAACCAACTCTTGATATTCATTCACAATTTCTTTTAAGCCATTCGCTTCGCTTATGACAACTTGAGCAGCATCCTGATCATTCCAAAAGTCGGGGTACGACATATTTTCATCTAATTCTGCAATTCGTGCCTCTTTGTTCTCTAAGTCAAAGAGACCCCCTAAAGTCGAATAATTTTGAAGCGGTTCTGTCTAATTCATTGCGTACATCTGATAATTCCATCATTACTAAATTCCTCCGTTATCATTCAACAGCACCGTGACAATTTTTGAATTTCTTGCCACTGCCACAAGGACAGGCTTCATTTCTTCCAACTGTAGCTTGTGCGCGTACTGGTTTTTTCTTAACAGGTCCACCCTCTTCTTTCGGGTTCACAGCTTGACCTTTTGCTACTTCCTCACGTTGAAGGTTGTTGCGTATTTCTGCCTTCATTGCATATTTCGCTACATCTTCTTGGACAGATTCGACCATTGCTTCAAACATAGCAAACCCTTCGTTTTGGTATTCACGAAGTGGATCAATTTGTCCATATGCACGTAAATGAATTCCTTGTCGAAGTTGATCCATTGCATCGATATGATCAATCCATTTCGAGTCAATAGAGCGTAGTAATACAACTTTTTCAAATTCACGCATACGTTCAGGAGTCATTTCTGCTTCTTTTTCATCATAGCGTTTGTACACTAATGTTTTCACATACTCAGTAATTTCTTCAGACGTTTTACCTTCTAATTCAGCCCGTGAAATCGCACCTTCAGATAATAAATTCGCATGAATTGTATCTTCAAGTCCTTTATAGTTCCACTCGGCTTGTTTATCAGACGATGTGTGTGCAGCAACAGTACGTTCGATTACTTCATCGATCATCGTTTCTACAAGTCCACGCATATTGTCTGTATCTAATACTTCTAAACGTTCTTTATAAATAATTTCACGTTGTTGACGTAAAACATCATCGTATTGTAACAAACGTTTACGTGCATCGAAGTTATTACCTTCGACACGTTTTTGAGCCGATTCTACTGCTTTTGTAACCATTTTAGATTGAATTGGTTGTGTATCGTCCATTCCTAAACGAGTCATCATAGCACGCATATTATCAGATCCAAAACGGCGCATTAAATCGTCTTCCATTGATAGGTAGAATTGTGTGATACCAGGATCCCCTTGACGTCCAGAACGACCTCGAAGCTGATTATCAATACGGCGTGATTCATGACGTTCAGTACCGATAACGGCTAAACCGCCTACTTCAATAACACCTTCGCCGAGTTTAATGTCAGTACCACGCCCGGCCATGTTCGTTGCAATGGTTACCGAACCTTTGTGACCTGCAGTCGAGATAATTTCAGCCTCGCGCTCATGATTTTTCGCATTTAACACATTATGTTGAATTCCGTGTTTTGTTAATAATGTTGAGATGATTTCAGAAGTTTCAATAGCAACAGTACCTACAAGAACTGGTTGCCCAACTTTATTTCTCTCCGCAATTTCAGCCGCTACTGCTTTATATTTACCTTCCATAGAAGCATAAATTAAGTCTGCACGGTCTTCACGCCCAATTTCGCGATTGGTTGGAATGACAATTACATTCATATTGTAAATATTACGGAATTCTTCTTCTTCCGTTTTTGCAGTACCCGTCATCCCAGAAAGTTTATCGTACATTCTGAAATAGTTTTGGAACGTAATAGTAGCCATCGTCATAGATTCATTTTGAATCTCTAGACCCTCTTTTGCTTCAATAGCTTGATGAAGTCCATCTGAATAGCGACGACCTTTCATTAAACGACCAGTGAATGAGTCAACAATGACCACATCCCCTTCTTGAACCACATAATCCACATCATTATGCATACTTGCATGCGCTTTTAATGATTGGTTAATCGCATGATTTAAACGGACATGTGTTAAATCGAATAAGTTATCAATACCAAACGCTTTTTCAACTCTTTCAATTCCTGCTTCAGTCAGAACTACACCTTTTGTAGATTCATCGTACGAATAGTCATCTTCTTTTCGAAGAGCTTTCACAAGTGCATTTGATTGCTTGTAAAGTTGAGCAGATTTAGCTGCTTGTCCAGAAATGATTAATGGTGTACGTGCTTCATCAATTAAAATCGAGTCAACTTCATCGATTACAGCATAGTAAAGCGGACGTTGTACGTGTTCCTCTTTATATAACACCATGTTATCGCGTAAATAATCGAATCCTAGTTCGTTGTTCGTCGAATACGTAATATCCGCTGCATAAGCTTCACGTTTTTCATCTTTATTTAAACTGTTTAAATTTAAACCTACTGTTAAGCCTAAGAAATTATACAATTTGCCCATTTCTTCAGCATCACGACTTGCTAAATATTCATTGACCGTCACTACATGGACGCCTTTACCAGTAATTGCGTTCAAATAAACCGGCAATGTAGATGTTAAAGTTTTACCTTCACCAGTTTTCATTTCAGCAATATTACCTTCATGAAGTGCTGCCGCACCCGTAATTTGAACACGGAAAGGGTACATTCCAAAAACACGTCTTGAAGCTTCTCGTACAACAGCAAATGCTTCTACTTGTAGGTCTTCCAATACAGTCCCACTTGCAAAACGTTCTTTAAATTCATCTGTTTTCGCACGTAATTGATCGTCAGTTAAAGCTTCTGTTTCGTTTGCTAACGCTTCAACTTGATCTGTAATTTTTTCTAATCTTTTTAAATCTCTCTTATTTAAGTCAAATACTTTATTTAATACTCCAAGCATTTAAATTCACTTCCCATTTAGTCTAAGGTTTATTTTAACACTGCTACTAAAGGGGTGCAAATAACGGACTTGTACTTACAAGGTTGTGTCGTTATTTAAAAACTGATGCAATTGCCCTTTATTAAGTGGTTTACTGTAATAAAAACCTTGAATAATATCTGTTTCCATTGCTGTGAGGAGTTCCAGTTGTTTCACTGTCTCAACCCCTTCTGCAACAATATTAAATCCTAAATTATGTGATAAGTCTATCACCGATTTAACAATTGCTTGAACTCTTTTATCATTTTCCATTTGCTGTACAAAAGTTTGATCGATTTTCACACGATTAATCGGGAGTATTCGCAAATAATTTAATGAAGAATACCCTGTACCAAAATCGTCTAGAGCGATGGAAATGCCCATTTTCTTTATATTATGGAGAGTTTGGAGAACATCATCTCCTCCGTCAATAAATAATGACTCGGTTATTTCAATTTCAATAAGACTGGGATTTACTTGATATTTCTTCAACAGTGTTTTCAGACGATGAATAAAGTCAATTTCTCTAAGCTGTAATGCACTAACATTGATGGCGACAGATGATACGTGTGGAAACTGATGTTGAATTTCTTTAATTTCACGAACTGCCGTTTCAATTACCCAGTCTCCAATTACTTGAATAAGACCTGATTTCTCTGCAATAGGAATAAATTCAACCGGAGATATCATCCCCCATTCAGGATGGCGCCAACGCAATAACGCTTCCAAACTTTCTGTCCTATTTGTTTTCAGGTTGAATTGGGGCTGATACACGAGTGTAAAGTGATTGAATTTTATTGCTTCACGCAATCCTTGTTCAAACATATGTTGTTTTTCAAACTCTTCTTTCATTTCATAATTAAAATAAAGTATTCTATTTCTGCCCGCTTCTTTCGCTTTATATAAAGCCGTATCAGCGTTTACTAATAATTGCTCACTTGAGTCAGCATCAGTTGGAAAAAGGGAAACGCCCATAGAAGGGGTAACGAATACAGCTTGTTTATTTAAGTAAAATGCTTTTGAAAATGCATGGTGCACATTCGTAAGAGTCGTTCTTAGTAAAGGAAAGTTTTCCTTTTTAGAATGCAAAAGCACAATAAACTCGTCCCCGCCAAATCGGCCGAAATAACTATCCTCTGGTAATAAATGTTGAATTCGTTCTGCCACTTGAATTAAGAGGGCATCTCCATATGAATAACCTTTCGAATCATTAATTTGTTTGAAATGATCTAAATCTAAGAAAGCAACAGCAATTATATGGTCTTGATTCATTTCCTCAATCCATTTTACGAGTTGAAATTGAACGGAAGAGCGATTTGGCAAGCTTGTTAGCGGGTCGAATTTAGCTTGAAAATCCATTTCTTCTACTTGTATGTTTAACAATTTACCCATTTGCTCAATTGATTGTGCGATTTCTCCAATCTCATCTTTACTATCAATATTCATTTCAGACACTAAGTTACCTTGTTCCATTTGTCGAACATGTTTCACAATAGTTGGTAAATCTTTCAACATATAACGCAAAAGTATAGACAAAATGATTAATAATAATAAAGCAGCAAGAATCCAGGACAAACCAATCGTATAAACAAAATCGTGAAGAGAATCGGTAACCATATAGTCAGGCACATAACTCACAAGTTGCCAACCTGTCCCTTTAATTTCACGGACTTCAGCATAGAAGTTCCCTTTAGAAGTACTAACTAAAGTGGTAACATCATCCGAAAGATTGAGATCTTTTATTTCAGACCAAATATTATCTACATCATACAAAATCTGTCCTTGTTCAGTTAATAAAACATGTTTGTGATTGTTAATTTCATAGGGTGCAATTAATTCAGGGATTGTATCTAAATGCATATCTAAACCAAAATACCCGAGTCGTTTGCCATCTTTTTCAATGGGCTTGATCACACTGACTGTATACTTTTTAGTTGAGTAATCAATATACAAATCTGAAAAAGATAAGTCTTTTGCTGCTCCTGCTTTAGCTGTCCAAGGTCGTTTTTGAATGTCATACGCTTCATCCGTTACATATCCATGATCAGCAATTAAAAAATTGGGTTCCAGTAGAGCAATCCACACAAGACCTAAACCTTCCGTGCTTTCTTGAACTCGAGTCATAAGTTGATTGACTTTGTCATAGCTAGCAGAAGACTTAACAGATTTTCGCTCGACTGGTGATTCTAAAAATTCTCTGACATCTTCTAGTTCACCAAGTTGCTCAGCAATTCCTCTTTTACTGTTTAACAATGTATAAATTTCCTGTGCAACTACTTCATTTTCTAGCCCTAATTCCTCTTCCATTTGTTTTTCAAATAAATTCTTTTGATAAGTATATGAAATACCTGCGATTACAAAAAGAATTGAAATGACGACGGCACTCATTGCTAATAAAACCTTGCCTCGAAAACCAAGTTTGCCCCAAAGCCGTAGTTTCGACATCCAATTCCCTCCCCTTTTGAAACGGAATTATGTATTCTTTTTATCTACTGAGTTAATTTCATAATTCATAAAACCGGATGTAAACACGAACATTCTTAAAATGGAGATTATGTCGATTTACGTTACGGGCGGACGCTTTCCGCGGATGGTCCGTGTGCCTCCTCGATGAATGAAAAACCTATGCTCCTGCGGTTACTCGTCGCAAACGAATTGTGCCCAATTCGTTCACTCCGCTCTCTGCGGGGTCACACCTGGACACACTTTTCCCGTCTTAGTCGCCGTCCTTCACTTCAATCAAATTACCGAAACTCTTAACAAATTCAAAGGAATACATTTCACATAATCGTGTATCATTCATCAAAAGGCATTTATCAAATTAACTCTATTTAATTATTCGCTTTAATCGAGTGAATTCCTGCTTTATCGACAAATACAAAGGTGAATTTTTCATTAAAAAAAAAAAAAAGAAAGCCCACAAAAATGGGCTTTCTTTTTACGTTTATTTAGTTTGTTTCAATTAATCCGTACTTGCCATCTTTACGTTTGTAAACGATATGTGTTCCATCAGATTCAGCATCAGTGAATACGAAGAAATTATGTCCAAGCATATCCATTTGTAAAACGGCTTCTTCTTGATCCATTGGCTTCAATTCAAATTGTTTAGTACGAACAATATGAATTTCTTCTTCATTATCATCGTGTTGTGTTGTTTGTTCTGGTGTTTGCACGTTAGCAAAATATGCGCCTACGCCTTCACGTTCACGGAACTTACGATTTACTTTCGTTTTATATTTACGAATTTGACGCTCTAATTTATCGACGATTAAATCGACTGCTGCATACATATCATTATGTCTTTCTTCAGCACGAAGCGTTAAATTCTTCATCGGAATCGTAACTTCGACTTTCGTTTGACTGTCGTTATATACCTTTAAATTGACATTTGCGTTCGCTTGGATTTCTTCGTTGAAATAGCGTTCAACTTTATTGATTTTGCTTTCAACGTGTTCGCGAATCGCAGGAGTTACCTCAACGTTTTCACCGCGGATATTATAATTTAACATGTAAACTCCTCCTTTAATTAAGGCTATGTTAACCTTATTCTACTTATCCCCTAATAACTCCTGCAACAAACCAAAAATAAATTAGAAATTTGTCGAATGTAGTCATTTCCCTTAAGTTTTTATGCACGAATTAGCGTCAATGCATTGACAGAACTTGCTCCTGCTTTTTTCAAAACGTAGGCTGCATGGTGCAGTGTAGTGCCAGTTGTATACAAATCATCGATTAATAAAATATGTTGTTTTTGAACATCCTGCGTAACCGTGAAAAGTAATTCTGAAGAAACTCGTTCTTTTTTCGATTTTCCGACTTGTGAATGATTTAATGTTTTGGACAAAACATGATGATAAGAAACATTTGCAGCAATTAGTAATTCATCAACTTGTGAAAAAGTCCGAGCGACTAACATGTCTGGATGCAGAGGAATGGGAACAATTTTCTCTTTAACTTTAAGTAACGGCAGAAAATCCGCTCTAAATATGTTTGCCAGTTCCACATCTAATTGAAATTTATATTGCTGATAAACCTGTTTCATCCAGTCGTTGTAGCTGTAAATTGAAGTAACGGAATCGAGTGTACCCTCGTAAACAGTTCCTATCCATTCATTTCTCCAATTTCTTTCTTCAGCTTTTTCGAATTTATTTAAACATTTTTCGCAAACTAACTGCGGTGATTTAATTAAGAGTAGTTTCCGCCATGAAGCAATTTCTAGAAATGAGACAGAACAAATCAAGCACTTCATAAAAGTTCTCGATTGGTATTATGTTCTTCAATCGTTGTTTTTGCCTTATCCATTTCTAGAGAAATTCCATGATGAAAAAACACTAAATCTCCACTCGGAAAATCTACAGATCGACCAACACGCCCACTTATTTGGATTAATGCGCTGCTTGTAAAAATCTGTTCATCTGCTCCCACAACTGCTACTTGGACATTAGGAATAGTAATCCCTCGTTCAAGTATGGTCGTAGTAAGTAAACCACATACTTGATTTCGGCGTAATTTTAGGACCTTTTCTTTCCTTTCAGAATCCTCCGCATGAACCGCTAAGATGTCTACATGAATGTGCTGAAATAATGGTAATGCCCGTTCCATTAAGTCAATCGTTGGGAAAAAAATTAAAAATGGTTGGTCACTTTGTAAACGTTGCAGTGTCCAATTAGCTAACTTTTGGGGAAGTTTATCTTTATACATATGCTTCTTGTAGTTCCATAAACCAACGAAGCGTGGTACAGGCAAAGGAAACCCATGAAAACGCTGTGAAATGAGAGAAATATTATCTGTTTGCTGCAATAGCTCTTCAGAAGGAGTTGCGGTAATGGTATGAACAACCGCATGTTTGTATTTTGCTTTTTGAACAGCAAATTGTAGGGACTTGTCCACTGTATAAGGAAAAGCATCTGCTTCATCCACGAATACGACATCAAATGCTTCTTCAAAACGCAATAATTGGTGCGTAGTTGCAAGAATCAATTGACCAAAGTTCGATTGTTCAGGAGACCCACCATACAAAGCATGCATAATAGTTTTCGGGAAAACTTGTTGAAACCTTGGAGCAAGTTCCAACACAACGTCTGTTCTGGGAGTCGTTACACACACACGGAGTCCTCTCTGCAAAGCATCAAATATCGAAGGAAATAATAATTCTGTTTTACCAGCTCCGCATACAGCGTAAATTAAATGCCGCTGATTTCGTTGAACACTTAAAAGTAATTCTTTTGAAGCTTTTGCTTGTAGTGAGGTTAAGGTTCCAGACCATCTAAAACAGTGATTCGCCTGTTTGACTACGGATGGACCAGTCCATGTAATTAACTCGCTACAACTACTTATTCTGCCCATCTGAATACATTGTCTGCAATACAAACAAGAACCGTTACATTTTGCACATTGAAATACGGTCAGTTGCTGATTTCCGCAACGACGACAAGTTGCACTTTTCGTTTTTTTACTATTGGAATTTTGATTAGACTGAATGCCTGAGTGGGGGGTTATAAATCCTTTTTGAATAAATTCTTCAATTACGGCTAAAGGAAATGGGGTTTGTTCCTTCAACCAAATTCGACCAGTTAAAAAAGCTTGTACTTCTTCCATGAGCATTCCTCCGTTTCGGGATTGTACTCATTCCTATTTAATTAATAGTACCGAAGAAAAACGGAAAGCGCTAGATTACCTTTTAAAAAACCTCGCTTTGCAAGTGGCCTCTGAAAAGTATACTTAGTTTATCAAAGTCACCCTATCTCGAAATATCGAGATAGGGTAGCTTTTCCTTAATAATGGATCTTTTAATACGATTTAGTCGATTTTCGTTCCAGGCGGACGCTTTCCGCGGGTGGTCCGTGTGCCTCCTCGTTCGCTTTGCTCTCTGCGGGGTCACACTTGGACACACTTTTCCCGCTGGAAAGATATTGGACGAACTGTCATTCGTCCAATATCTTTGCGACGAGTAACCGCAGGAGCAGATTTTTTTCGCCGCCTTTCACTCCAATCATCTACTCAATTTAAAATGAACAGTATTTAGGTCTATGCTTTTTTATAATAAAAGTACTTAATTATTATGTGACATTATACAAGGAGCCACATCCAGAATAAAAAGCCTAATGAAGGAAACAAAAAAAGGCGAAATTTCGTTCAAAATCGAACGAAATTTCGCCTTTTCTTTATCTAAACTAACTCTCAATTTACTCCACGAGTTCTTCAGTGCCGTCCTTCGCTAGAAGTTTTTTAACTATCTATTCAGCTACGTCTCCAATGAAATAAACGCTTGTGACACGCCATTCTCCATCTTCCTTAGCAAACACCGTCACTTGTCGACCTGTTCGATCAAGTTCTGCTCCTGTTGACTCTTGTTTTAGCGATATAGCAAGTGAGGCGAAAACTTGTGCTTGATTTTTATTGTATTTAATTACGGTTACATCTTTAGCAGTTCGATTAACTTCATATTGCTCAAAGGTTTCTTTAACAGTCACTTCTTCTTCCTGGTAATCAAACCCTTCAGGCTCAGTAGCGATTACAGACATATACTTCTCACTATCTTCTTCATTGAAAGAAGTAATATAGGTATCAAAAGTTTCAAGCAATTCCTTTTTCTCAGCAGCTGGTATGTTTTGAGCTTCTTCAATATTTGAACCAACCATTTCAAAACCAACTTCATCATCAGCTTGATCTTTTACGCTGTGCTCTAAAGGACTATTTTCCCCAGACGATTCACCATCAGATACTGAACCTGCACCTTCGCGATTTTCTTCGCTCGAACAAGCCGAAAGAAAAATCGAAAGGATAACAAGTAATACTATATATTTAAATTTCATTAAGTTCGTCCCTCCTACTTCGGCTATTTTGACATAAAACTTAATTCCTGACAATAATTATAGCCTTCAATACTAAAGACGTTAGACCACTTGTGAAAGTTTCGTGTAAAAGAAATGATCTGTCAAAGGAACGAAATGATCTGCCATTTGAGGAATGAGGTTATTAGTTTGGCGAAACAACTTTAGAAATTGTGTCATTGATTAGGTGGGGTTGGCGGCATTTTGTGCAACCTGGAACGTCACTTCGTCAACCTGGAGCAATTTAAAGAGTTAGTAGATGATGAGACTACTCCATATTTAGTTAGCTGACGCATTTTGTACAACCTGGAGAGTCACTTCGTCAACCTGGAGAGCTACTTCGTCAACCTGGAGCAATTTAAAGAGTTAGTAGATGATGAGACTACTACGAATTGAGTTAGTTGACGCATTTTGTACAACCTGGAGCGTCACTTCGTCAACCTGGGACATGACTCCATCAACCAAGATCATCAATTTCTCATATTGTATTTCAATCTAAAAATGTTCTTTTGAATTTGCTTAAATATATATAAAAATGATATTTTGATAATAACCCCAAAAATTAAAAGGAGTGATTTTTATAGACGAAACTCGGGAAATACCTCATTCACTTATTGTTTACCAAAGGCTACTTCAACGTGTACCGATTGGTCATCCGCTTTACTTAGAAATAGAGACTAGAATTAATAGAATTCGAGCAGGATTTAACGGAGAAACTTATGTAGATCATTTTTTAAAGAATATAGAATTTCCATGCGATTATATCATTTTTAAAGATATAAATTTAAAGACTTCCCCAAGGTCAAAGACTCAAATAGATACTTTAATTATCACCTCTAAATTTATATGCATCTTAGAAATAAAAGCGATTAAAGGTAAAATAGCATTTCAGCAAAACCCAGCTCAGCTAATACGTGAAGTAGATGGAATTCATACTCCTCTTAAGTGTCCTGAAGAACAGTTGAAACGGCATGAAAGAAAGCTCGCGTTTTGGATGAAATCAAATAATATTGATTTACCTATTAGAAGTTTCATTGTACTTGCATTTTCAAAAACACTTGTAAGCTTGCCCCCAAAATACTCAAAAATTATAATGGGCTGTGATATAAGCTCCTATATCGAGGATTTATTTGAATTACCGAATATTATATCTCAAACCCCATTTACCCAACTGGTTAAAAAAGTGAGACAAGCTCAAACAAGCTTTTCCCCCATCCCACTAGTAAATATAATCCCAATTGAAGATTCCATTATAAAAAAAGGTCTTATATGTCCCAAATGCTCGCGAAATATTGGGAATCTGTACAAATGCCCAACTTGTAAAATATCTAGAAGAGTGATAATTGCTAATGCTATTGAAGATTGGTTTTATTTGATGAAGAATACAATAACGAATAATGAATGTATAAATTTTCTCGGGTTAAAAGATAAGACATCTGCAGCACACATTTTAAGCAGGTCAAAACTGTTTCCAAAAAACAACGGACGTTATAGGTACTATCAATTAACTGATGATGAGACTCCTTCGACTTGAGTAAATTGGCGGCATTTCGTCAACCTACGGAGCTTCTCCGTTAACCTGGAACAATTTGAAGAGTTCAGTAGATGATGAAACTACTCCGAATTGAGTTAGTTGACGTATTTTGTACAACCTGGAGCGCCACTTCGTCAACCTGGAGCGCTACTTCGTCAACCTGGAACGCCACTTCGTCAACCTGGAGCAATTTGAAGAGTCAGTAGATGATGAGACTCCTCCGACTTGAGTGAGTTGGCGGCATTTTGTACAACCTGGTGAGCTACTTCGTCAACCTGGAGCAACTCATACTCACAAAAATACCCTCACAAGCAAAAGCTTGTGAGGGTTAATCGTAATATTTGTATTAACGTACTTCAACCCAACCATTTTTAATAGCTGTAACTACGGCTTGTGTACGGTCATTTACATTCATTTTTTGAAGAATGCTAGATACGTGGTTTTTTACTGTTTTTTCAGAGATAAACAACGTTTCACCAATCATGCGGTTACTTTGTCCATCAGTTAATAACTGTAAAACTTCACATTCGCGTTTTGTTAATAAGTGGAAAGGACGACGAATTTCTGATTGATGGAAAGTTCCTTTGTTTTCGCGCTCACTTAAACGACGGAATTCCGACACTAAATTACGTGTCACTTTTGGATGTAAATAAGATCCACCAGCAGCAACAACTTTAATAGCTTGGATGATTGCGTCTGCATCCATTTCTTTTAACATATAGCCAAGTGCTCCTGTTTTCAAAGCGTGCATGACATACGATTCATCGTCATGAATAGACAACATGATAACTTTGGCTTCTGGATATTTCGCCATCAGTTCACCAGTTGCTTCAACACCATTTTTACGTGGCATATTGATATCCATCAAGATTACTTCAGGTACGTATTGTTCATATAAACTTAATGCATCGCTTCCGTCATCGCCTTCAGCTATTACATCAAATGAATCTTCGAAATCTAATATTCTTTTAACACCTTCACGGAATAATTGGTGGTCGTCAATGATTACAATTTTCGTCATCGTCATTTTCCTCCTAGTATATAAGACAAGCTTATTTCTGTTGTTCCTCAATTAAGGGAATTTGAAACTTCATAGTCGTTCCTTTACCGATAGAGGATTTAACAATCATTTCACCCTTCAATAAATCGACCCGTTCTTGCATCCCAATCATACCGAAAGATTTATCTCGAACTAAACGTTTATCAAATCCTGTCCCATTATCTTTTACAGTGACAGTTACCAATTCAGGAGTCCATTCAACATCCACCCATATGTTTTGAGATTTACCATGTTTCGTCGCATTCGTTACAGATTCTTGAATTAAACGGAAAATAGCAACTTCAAAATTGGTTAAGAGTCTTCGTTGAGCTCCATGTGAACGGAAATATATTTGGCAACCCGTATTATATTCTTCGATAGTCATTAAGTATTTTTTGAGGGTAGGCACTAATCCTAAGTCGTCTAATGCCATGGGTCTTAAATCGTAAATAATTCGGCGCACTTCTGATAGTGCATTACGAACCATTAGTTTTAAACTAGATATTTCAAGTAATGCCTTATCTACACCCTTTTCCCGATATGTTCGTTCAATTAAATCTGAACGCACTAACACATTAGCCATCATTTGAGCTGGGCCATCGTGTATTTCTCGAGATAAACGTTTGCGTTCTTCTTCTTGTGCTTCAATAATTTTCATGCTGAAATCTTGCTTTAACTTCGCTGTTTCTAGAGCTTGTCCCACATTTTTCAAATCGGATGTTAGATAGTTAGTTACTACATTCGCTTGCGTAACGAGTTGGTCCGCATGCAAAATTGCATCGTTCAAATCATTTAAACGACGTACTAAATCATCTCGACGTTCCTGCAATTGGCGATCTTCAGTTCGATTAATCGAAAGTTTAATTTGCAAATCGTTAGCGTGTTCATAAGCTTCCCGCACCTGCTCTTCTGTGAACGTGTTAAAATGCTTAGAGACATCTCCTAAACGTTTTCGGGATAACCGAGTCTCTTCAATAAGCAAATCACCTTCAATAAAAACATCTGCTAACTTCGAGTGAACAATTTCCAATTCTTTTTGCATTTGAATTAAGCTATGTCGATTTTGTTCACTTATAATGAAGATATCATTTTTAGAACGGTTCATTGTTTCAACCATTTGACTAAATATATAATCAAGTGAATTGATATCTACCTTTTTACCAGACATCAGGTATTCTCCTTTTCGAGCAACATTCTGATGAATGACGTTGCATTCATTTCACTCTCTATTACTTATACGTCATATATGCCAATTATCCTGCAATGACTGCATTTATTATATCACTATATACACAATTTAATATTAAAATTGCGTGACAACTAGATTTCAAAAGGAGTGTTAAATTTTGAGAAAAGATTACCTAACAGTTAAAGGATTCGGCGAATCAGAAATAATTATTCAAAAATCGCGCTTCCTTACCTATATAAACCGTGTAGAGTCAGAACAACAAGCTCAAGCCTTTATCGAAGAAATAAAAGCAAAACATAAATCAGCCAACCATAATTGTTCAGCCTATTTAATTGGAGAACATGATTCCATACAAAAAGCGAATGATGATGGTGAACCGAGTGGAACTGCTGGTTTTCCAATGCTTGAAGTATTAAAAAAGCAAGGTTTAAAAGACACTGTTGTCGTCGTAACCAGATATTTTGGCGGTATTAAATTAGGTGGTGGTGGCTTAATCCGAGCTTACGGGAAAGCAACCACAGAAGGCTTAATGGCCGCACAGATTGTAGAGAGACGTCTTCACCACTTAATGAAAGTATCTGTCGATTATACGTGGTTAGGAAAAGTCGAAAACGAAATAAGGACTTCAGCGTATCCGCTTGATCGCATTGATTATGCAGAAGCTGTCGAATTATTTCTATATGTGCCTATTAATATGGAAGAAACTTTTAATGACTGGATTGCAGAAATGACGAATGGCCAAGCGATTGTGGTACCTCAAACACAAGATTTCATCGAATTTGACACATGAATGTAATAATCTTTTCCTTTTACGATTTGGGGAAAGCATTGTATAATGAGGAGTGCTGTAGTTCTTTGAAAATCTATTTTCATAGCTCAGTATTGAATGTGTAGGGTCATTCCTGCTTAAAGGAGAATCCAAATGAATCGTAGACAGTTTAGAACAACTCGAGATTATTCAACAAATAATCCACCGAAAAAATCAAAAAACAAATCATTAATTTTAAAAATCTCACTTTTATTCATAGCATCAATTCTTATATCTGTAACTGCTTATGGCATATTCTTAATGAAAAAAGCAGAAAGTGCAGCTGATCGCTCTTTAGAAATCACAGAGCGAGAGAAATCCAGTCTTCGTGATGAAAAAGTTGAACCTTTAGAAGATAATATTTCCATTCTATTCATGGGTGTTGATGACAGTTCAGAACGTGACCAAGGAGCGAATACTCGATCGGATGCTTTAATTGTTGCTACATTAAATAATGAAAGTAAAACTATAAAAATGTTAAGTATTCCTAGAGATTCTTATGTGTATATTCCTGAAGTTGGATACAAGGATAAAATTAATCATGCATATGCTTATGGTGAAACAGAAGCCACACTGGATACAGTGGAAACTCTTCTTGATATACCGATTGATTATTATGTGAAAATGAACTTTGATGCTTTCATTGATATCGTCGATTCTCTTGGAGGAATTGAAGCCGATGTTCCTTACACTTTAATGGAACTTGATTCGGAAGATAACAGAACGATTAATCTTCAACCCGGTTATCAAACATTAAACGGTGCTGAAGCTTTAGCCCTTGCTCGAACTCGAAAACAAGATAATGATATCGAACGAGGTAAACGTCAACAACAAATATTGGAAGCAATCATGGAAAAAACAGTTTCAGCCTCTTCCTTTACTAAGTACGGAGATTTAATCGATGCGGTTGGAGATAATATGAAAACCAACATGACCTTTACAGAAATGAAATCGATGTTCGAATATGGTAAAGACGGAATGCCTTCCATAGAAAAACTGAATTTGTTAGGTTATGACGATCAAAGTACGGGTGTTTATTACTATCAATTAGATGAACCAAACCTTTTAGAAATTAAAGCGAAAATGCAAAGCCATTTAGATTATCAACATAATGCATCTGAGTTCACCTCAGGAGAAGATGCCTCTATTAATTCTTCAGAATCAGATGGAAGTCATAGTCATAATGAGGAATATGATCAAAATGACACAAGTAACCAGCCTTAATCGGCTGGTTTTTTTGTACAAAAAAACTCCACATTCATCACTGAATGTGGAGTTTAGAAGTTAGATTAATTCCCTAGATATTTATCAAGTTCAGCCAAGATGCTATTAGGTACTGCTTTCTCTCCACCTAATACATCAACGTATTCAACACCCAAGTCTTGTAAATGTTCACCAAGTTCTGGTGAAACTTTTTTACCAACGATATAAACACCGCTGCCATCTTTAGCTGCTAATACTCCACCAGCTAAAGCATCTGCGAAGTTCGTACCAGTTGAAACATAAACGCTCTTCGTGTCATCTGCAAAGAACTTAGAAACAGCAACTGAAGTTGCATAACGGTCTTTTCCTGAGATACGGTGAGCTTTAGGTAACGCTTTGAATACACTATCATTTATAGCTCCAATACCACCGATAACGTAAGACATCTCTACGCTAGCTTTAGCTAAAGCATCTTTTGTAGCAGCTGGTAAAGCTTTATCACGAGTTAATAGGATTGGCATTCCTTGCTCAGCCGCATAGCTTGAAACTGACAATGCATCCGGGAAGTTTAAGCCACTTGCTATTACAGCAGTATCGAATTTACCGAATTTGCTAGCAATTTTCGCTGCAGTTTCATAACGGTCTTTTCCTGAAATACGCTCAACTTTAATTCCAGATTGAGTTAGTTTAGCTACAACTTCTTTAGAAATTGCACCTTCTCCACCAAGAACAACCACTTTAGAAGCACCTAAGCGCTTGATTTCATCATAAGTAAATGCAGGTAGTGAAGTTGATTTAGATAACAACAATGGTCCACCTAAGTGATGAGCTAATGGAACACCAGCTAATGCGTCAGCGTATTGATCGCCACGAGCAAGAACTACTGTTTCTGCAGAATCCCATCCTTCTTTACTTACTTTCACCGCTGTTTCATATCGATCTGCTCCTGAAATACGTTCAGCACGTAACTCTGATGCAGAGCGTTCAACTTTAACTTCTTTCGTAACTTTATTTCCTGCAGCATCTTCAACAACTACATTGAATGTATTTACACCTTTAGCTAAATCAACAGATACTGCTACTTTTTCATCCGTAGGTGTAAGGAATTTCGTTTCATCAATGAATTCACGATTAAAGACAACATCTCCATCCACAGTTACTTTAGCAGCGTTAAAGTTATCTTTAACAAATACATTGAAATCTAATTTCGTAACATCATTATTTACTACCGATGGAGCGTCATGACCAACAGTTGGTGCTGTAGAGTCAACATAGATAGGACGAGCTATTTCAAATGCGTTGCCATTTACATCTACTGCTTTGATCTTAATGTTTTTGTATCCATCAGTAGTAAAGGCTACAGTTGTTTCGAAATTGTAAACTTTTTTCACTGCGTCATAAGTAAACGCAACATCTTTTCCTTCAACAGTTAGAGAAGCAAGAGCTTCATCCTGCACAGTACCTTTTACTAATACATTTTTTGTATTGTAAAGACCTAATGCAGAAGGTGTCGCATCGCCTAGGAAAATAATAGGCAAGTTATCATCGCCAATTACGTTTCCTTCATAACCAACATTGTATGCGTGATCGACAGGTACTACATCAATAGATTTTACATCTTTTGCTTCATAACCATAGTCACCTAAGTTAACTTCTGTTTTAGATGCATCTAGATACGTTTTGCCAGTTACATCTACACCATTGATGTAAAGTGCATAGAATGCAGTACCGACACCTTCATCAGCAAATTTGAAATTAGCTAGGTTTGTTCCAGCGTTATATGAAATTTCTGCAGTTGGAGCAACTGTATCTACATAAACTGGTAGTTTAGTTGACTGCCATTCAGCATTTTCATAGTCCACTTTAGCTTTAAGCTCATAATGGTATAAACCATCTGCAACTGTTTCATTTTTAACTTTACCATCCCAAATACGAGACTCTTTGTAAGAGTACCAGCTACCATTTCCGGCATTGTAGTAGTTTTTACGAACATCTTGTTCTTTATTAACTGAACGTAATTGATTCGTACCAGTGCTATCTAATACATTTGTTTCAAATTCTTTTGCGTTACGTAGTAAAGATGGCAATGCAAGAACATCTTCCAAAATTCCATCGTTATTTGGAGACATTACATATACTTGTTTCCCATCCACTTCAATTGTATCTTGGAAATAGTTACCTTTATCAGTTAACATATTAGAGAATTTATTTAAATCGAATAGGTATTGATAGAACTTATCGTCACCTTCAAAATCGTCTACGATCGCAGGACGGTCCCACTCACCATAGAAGCCGATATATGGAACAACTAAATCAGGGTTTGTTACATCTTTACTGTTGAATTTCAAGAAACCTTCAACAAATACGTCTTGTTCGATTGCTTTGAAAATGTCTTCACCATCATTGTTAAGTCCTGGAACTTTAGCGTCTGTTAAATCGATTGTAACCGTAACATCCACTTTCCCATTTGCAGGAACTGTAACTGTTTCTGGTGCAGATACTTTCACGTCTTTTAAGTCACCAGACTGTAATTGGTTATAGACAGTTTCGCCATACTCTTCGAATCTATCAGCAAGTACTGAAGTGTCTACATCATACTCAACAGCTTTATCTGTTAAGTTTTCAGCTGTAACTGTCATAGAGAATGTTTTGCTTTGGAAATCTTTAACGTTTACTTTTGCTTCTCCAGTAGTTTTATCCGTTACGACAACTGGTGTATTAACAGCAGCAAACAATTGCATCATACCTGCACCTTGACGTCGAGGAGAAACTTCTTTGCCGTCTAAACCTGTTGTAATATCAGCAGTGTTCATTAATAACTTTTTAGCCAAACGTGTACGTTGATCAGCTGTATAACCGTCAAAACGCGCATCACCTTTAAGGTATTGTTGAATTAACGCTGCTCCACCTGCAACGTGTGGCGCCGCCATTGACGTACCGCTCATAACCGTATATTTATCGTCATTTACTGTTGAGTAAATATTTCCACCTGGAGCTGAAAGTTCTGGTTTGAACTCTAAGTCTGGTGTTACTCCCCATGAAGTAAAGTCAGTTGAACGGCCTACTTCTGGATTTTCTTTTTTATCAGTTTGATCTACACCTAAAGTAACAGAACCACCATCTTTAAGAACTTCTTCAAGTGCTAAACCTTCAGCACGTGTTGATTTCATAAATGGAATATCCCAGCCACCTTGGTCTTTGTAGAACACTGTAGATGTTGAGTTATATACAACGATTCCTGCCGCACCAGCTGCTGCAGCATTAATTGTTTTATCGACAAATGTGTGTACTCCACGTTCTACAAGTACAACTTTGCCTTTAACATCGATTCCATCGTAATCTGATTTAGCTCCTAATGCAGATTGATTTCCTGTTAACCCTTTCAAACTTACAACTTCTACTTCACCAAGTTTTGTCCAATCATCTACACCGTAACCAGTGATTGATTGTCCTTCACCTGTTAATTTATGAGTAAACTCATAAACTAAGTTTCCTGTTGCTGCAACTTGAACTGTATCTTTGTTTAATCCAGGAGAGCCTACTAAACCATAGTCAGGATTTTGATAATGTGGATTGTCAAAGCCATAACCGATAGTACCTGAGTTACCCGCTGAAACAGATGCCACAATTCCATTTGCAACTGCTTTAGAAATCGCTAAATCTTCTGCACTGTTTTCTTCATAGAAAGAAGATGTTGAACCTAAACTCATGTTCAATACATCTGCACCTAATTTAACTGCATCATCAATAGCCGCTAAGTAAATATCAGAGAATGTCGATGGGAAGTTCGGGTCATTACTGAAAACTTTCATGCCTAGTAGTTGAGATTCTGGTGCAACCCCTTTGATACCACCGTTAGTCGTATCTCCGTTTGCTCCAACAGTTCCTGCTACGTGCATACCATGCATAGATGCATCAGGACCAAGATCCTTGATCGTATCATTTTGATCATAGTAGTTATATGCAAAAGGAACTTTAGGCGTATAGAATTTACCAGTCAAACCTGAAGCTGTTACTTCAGCAGAAGTAAGTTCTCCTGAATCTGAATTAGTTAAAACAAAATCTTTGTGGTCTGGATCAATACCCGAATCGATTACGGCTACAATCATTCCTTCACCTTTATACTTAGCATCAGCCCAAGTTTGATAAGACTGAATAAAGTCATGACTTGTCGTCATATCTGGCGTAACTTGTGGTTTTTCGTACTCATTCGCTAAATAAACTTTTTTAACATTTGGTAAACTTTCAATTTTCTTAACGTCAGCAAAGCGTACTTGTCCACTGAATCCGTTGAAAGTAGTTGTATAGTCAAATTGTGCATCGAAATCGATACCTCGAGAAGAAATTGTGTTTTTTAATGTCTTATGAGTCTTTTTAAGACTTGAATCAATGTTTGCTTTTTCAGTAGAAGATAATTCTTTGTAAAGTAAACCTTTTCCAGTTGCAACTTCAACTGCAGAAGATCCCTCTACTTCGACAATAACTCGAACTTGATCATTTTCATTCAGATTAGCTTTCAAATCTTTGTTTTTTTCGAATTTCTTGTCGGCAAGTTGTTTCACAAGCTTCGCCTTTTCATTCGATAATACGTTTAGTACTTTCGCATCTTTTTCAAGATCAGTACTAGAATCTTTTGAATTAGTCTGTGCCGAGATAAAAGAAGCGTTACTAAGTACTAGGCCTGTTGCTAAGAATGTCGATAGATACTTTTTCCATGCTTTTGAACCAGTTGCCAAACTTATTTCCTCCCTTTAATTACCTATTAACAGTAGAGAAACTAAAAGACTATTTATTCAGTTTAAATCTCTCTCCATGACAAATCATACCAAATGGACCATATGAAGGTCAATAGATTTTTGATAATTTACTATATTCAAAATTTGGCTGTAATCAATGTGTAACGTTAATATTATAGTGTTAAACGGCGGAGTCTGTTAAAATCAACAATGGTGACTTGAAGGATTAAAGTATTTCGTTCGGAGTGAATTTAATGAAGAAAAATTTGACCATTTCTGGTTTATTACTTATAATCGCGACCCTTATATTAAAATTTTCAGGGCTATTACGAGATATGGTTCTAGCCTATTATTTTGGAGATTCAAATGAAGCTAGTGCATATTTAGTAGCATTTATATTACCAAATATTTTTATTTTATTTTTTGCAACAGGCATGAAAAATAGTTTTGTACCTAGCTATATTTTGGCAGCTAAAAATAATAATGCCCAACATCATTTTTCACAAGTATTGCGCGTTACTACACTGTTTGGCATCGCGGTTACAGCCATTGGCATTGCACTCTCACCAATCATCCTGCCTCGCATGTATCCCGACTTTAATGCAGATACGATACAACTTACGATTACCGTTGCAACGATCTTCTTTGTATCAATAACTTTTGCTGCGATGAATTCTGTTTATGAAGCTTATTTAGATGCTGAAAGTCGATATTCTATTTCAGTTTTCTCACAAACCATTGTGATAACATCGTCTATCTTATCAGCCATATTATTTTCAGAACAACTTGGCGTTTATGCTTTTGCGTATGGCTATTTAGTTGGAGCAATTCTCTCATTCGTCATAAAAAAATTATTCTTTATCCCTAAAAATTCTCATACTATTTTTGGCAAACTCGACAAAAAAGAGATTCAGCCATTTGTCATGGTGTTTATTCCAGTAGCCATTACCGTGATGGTTGGTCAAGTGAATCTCATTATTGATACTATTTTTGCAGGACAATTTGCAGAACAAGCCGTTTCTTATTTAAATTACGCTAAAAATATTGTGCATTTCCCTCAAGCTATAATCGGTGTCACGATTGGGACAATTATTTTCCCTGTCCTTTCGAAGGCAGTTGCTAATAAAGATGAACAACAATTTAACCGCAGTGTAGAAAAGGGATTAATTCTTACGCTGTTTTTATTACTTCCTGCAATTGCCGGCATGATGATTTTAATGCAAGAGTTAATTGAAGTTATCTATCAACGTGGAGCATTCACTAAAACGGCCACAACGGCAACGGCAACTGTCGCTTATTATTATGTTGGTTCAGTGTTATTTTTTAGTTTACAAAACACGATTAATAAAGCTTTTTATGCAAAGCAAAATGGGCATATAATTTTGCGTATTAGTATCTTTTCAGTATTTCTAAATATTGGACTCAACTTCTTATTTATATACTTGTTAAAATCATATATAGGGATACCATTAGCTTCTTCCGTTATGGCTGTCGTTTATTTCGTTTTAAATATTATTGTCTATCAAAAAACGGAAACTCGTTTGAACTGGCCTTATTTAATGAAAAGCACAGGGAAAATCATACTTTCTTTAGGAATTATGATTGCCGTTATTCTTTTAGCTGGAACTTTTTTGAAGGACCTGCATCCGATCGTTAACATCTTGATTACAAGTATAATTGGAGCAATCGTTTACCTAACATCTAGCTACCTACTTAAAATCGATGTGTTTTCTGATGTAGTGAAGCGATTTACAAAGAGGAGTGTGCAAGCGAAGTGAAACAACTACTCATGAAAGCAATAAATCCGCTGGCAATTCCGTTAACCAAAACTATTTTAAAACGTTTTTATTCAGGGAATCTGCCTGTTACTCAACTTGAACCAATACAAAATGTTGTCGTTTTTGCCCCCCATGTTGACGATGAAACAATCGGGCTTGGTGGTACGATTAAAAAGTACACGGATCAACAAACGAAGGTTCATATTGTCAATGTAACAGATGGTGGGAAAAGTAATCGTCATGTCAGTAACTTATCTGACATTCGTAAACAAGAATTGAAATTGATTCAACCTATTCTTGGGATTACATCACTTTCATTTCTAGATTATCCAGATGGTCAAGTGAATACTATCCAGTCTTCTGAAGACTTTGTGAAAGTCTTAGAAGAGTTAAAACCCGAAATCGTCTATACAACCAGTTTTATTGACGCACATACGGATCATACTGCAACAGCTCATTTACTTGCAGATGCTTTAAAGAATTCAAAACACCAACCAAAATTGATTAGACAATATGAAATCAATTGTCCTGTTCCCCCAGAATTTATTAACTGTGTGATTGATATTACGAATGAAAATAATACGAAGCTCCAAGCGATCACTTACTTTAAATCCCAAGTAATCGCATTTGATGGCTTTATCTTATTATCAAAACTCAAATCATCGATGGTTTCGAAAAACCTATCGAATGTTGAAACTTTTATTGAATCAACTGTTGAAGAGTTTATTACTCAGTCCGATTTTCTAAAATCTAAAAACCTAGTCGATTTTTCACAAGTCTTTAAACAAGCAAATCGTAGTTCGACATTATTACTCGCTATATTCAAAAATTTAGACAAAAAACGAGAGATTTATAAACAACTTAAGAATCTTTCCTAAAACGGAGGTCCCTATGCGACAAAATTATAACAAGTATTTACCTTATATATGGCCAGGTGTTCTGGTTATTTTCCTATTAGCTGCTTATAGTATGAACTCCATACTAGGTTACTTAGTTTCATTCGTGCTTTTCATTGTAGCTTTAGCAAGTCCGAAAAAAGCAATATTATTACTTCTATTGTATGTACCGATTCGACCGTTTCTCATAGAGTTTAATCCGTCACTACGGTTAGCTGGAGATTTGATGATTGCTGGTGCGTTCCTTAACGTGGTATGGCAATCTCGTCATAACCTTCGCTCCCTTTTATCATTCCATGTGTTTGAGTACGGATATTTCGCCTTTTTAATCATTGGTTCATTTTCGGCAATTGTTAATAGAATCGAAATAGGACCTATAGTACTTCAATTACGAGCGTTTATTATATTTTATTTAATTTATTACATCGTTAAGAGACTTGATATTAAAAAAGAAGATATTATACAAGTTTTGCATGTTTTCATTTGGACAACTCTTTTAATTATCATCCAAGCGTTAATAGAAAAATTATCAATCAGAGGGCTTTTCATGCCAGAAGCATGGAAACAACTGCCCCTATCATCTAAGAATCGAGTTCGAATTTATGGAATGGTTGGAAATCCAAATGTTTTAGGCATTTATCTTGGATTTGCTTACTTCTTATTCTATTATGCGAAAAAATACATTTTGCAATACAACAAAGTATGGATGCAAATTTTACAATACGTAACAATCGGGATTTTTGTGTTAACGTATTCTCGTGGAACGTGGATTGGATTCTTCATCATTGCATTGGTTTATGTTATTGCTTCGCGCAATTTCGTCTTATTTAAAACCATTGTCATGCAAGTAGCCATTGCGCTTGTTGTTATTGTCTTACCAATTAACCTTCTAACGAATTTCATTGAAGACACTTCCATTGGTCAAGAAAAAGTACAAAATATACAGAAATTTGATGTTGGTGGCAGCTCAGGCTTTGTTGATCGAGTTGGTAGCACATTTAGTGACGATACCATCACAGGTAGTCAAAGTTCAGGACGTCTCTTTATTGTAAAAAAAGGCTTCGAAGTCTTTAAAGATTACCCGATTATGGGTACAGGCTTCTCAACTTTTGGCGATTCAGCGTCTCTTTCACGTATTTCACCTATCTCAGCAAAATACGAGATTGATAGAACGTTCTATTCAGACAATCAGTACATTCAAATCATCGTTCAAACTGGAATACTTGGTGTAATAAGCTTTGCAGTATTCTTGCTTGGCATGTTAGTTGCATTAGTAAAAATTAAGCGCTCAAAACTTACAAAACTCATGATTGGTATTGTTTTCGGAGCTTTCTTTATGGGGCTTGTGTATAACTTATGGGAAGCAGATGTTTTTACCTTACTATTCTTTGCTTTCCTAGCTGTCACTTTAAATGGTCAGTCTAAATTCCAATCAATTCACGAAGACCTTACAAGGAGTTGAGAGAATTGATTCGTACTTACTTAGCAGGTGATGAGGCAGGTATTAATGCTTTGTTTGGAGCCGTTTTCTCAAAAAAACGTTCATTAACAGAGTGGCAATGGAAATTCGAAACACTCGGTTCTCACTTACCGATTATTATTGTGGCAGAGGAAGATGATCAAATAGTTGGTCACGCTGCATGCTTGTTATTTGAAGGAAGTAATGTGGACGGTTCCCCTATTCTAATTGGGGAACGTGTTGACATTATGGTTCATCCTGATTATCAAGGCCGAGGCATCTATCAAAAAATTGTCAAAGCGCTTATTGAAGATAGTGAACGCCAAAACGTAGCTTATTTATACGGCTTTCCAGCAGAAAAAGCCAAAAATATCTTTATTAAAATGGCACATGCAACTGACTTAGGAAACATTAACCGCTATGTTTCTATGAATTTACCAAGTTTACGTAAAAAACGCACTCACCAATTGATGAAAACATTGTCCGAAACAGATTTAATAAAAATGTCTAATGTTAAAGGTACATCTGCTATTCATGTAAACCGTTCCCTGGCATTTTTAACAAGTCGCTATATGAAACATCCAACAATCGATTACTATGTATATCAATCAGATTCAGCCTATATTATTTACCGACTCGATTACTTGAAATCAGTCATTCCTGTTTATACAATTGTGGATATTTTAGCTGATGATGAACTTTCAATTGTAAAAAGCTTTAAAAAATCTTTAGGGACTGGCATTGTTTCAACTTGGGGCATACCGAATACCCCACTTGAAGCAGCACTTGTCAAAACGGGATTTAAGGTCCATTCAAGTCCTATGCCATTTGTGGTGAAAACTTTAACTGCTCATGATTATGGACAAGAATTTAACAATTGGCGAATTCTACAAGGCGATGTTGATTCTTTTTAAATAGGCTATGTTAAATATTGCTGTTGATATTCCGCAAAACAGTTACGCTTTGCGCTAGCTTTGAAACATGAAAGTGCGTTGGAACGAAAATCAACAATAACGTTTGATTGAGCCTTTAAATACACAAAAAGCCCGATGACAGGAAACTGTCATCGGGCTTTCCTTGTTAATTCTTATTCATAAATTGCGTAATATGTGTCATCAGAAATGACAGATTTACCACCTGTTACGATATATGTCGCTGAAGGGTTTTCATCAACATATTCTTTAACTACTGTAGGAAGTCCTTTAGGGCTAACTAACAATACAGGTGCATTATATTTTGCTGCTAAAACGCCTCCAGTTAAAGCATCAGCAAAGCCAGTACCACTTGCTACTAGTGTAGCCCAAGCATCAGCATGGAATGCTTCAGCAACAGCAACCGAAGTTTCATAACGAGTGTTACCGAAGATACGCGTCGGTAATGGTAGTGCTTTTTCAACAGCTTCACTAACTGCACCTTCTCCACCAATAACAAATGTTTTATCCACATTAGCTAAAGCAGTAGCCGTTGCTGCAGGAATACTATTAGTACGAGTTAAAAGAATTGGTGTTGCCGATTGTGCTGCATAAGATCCGATTGATAAAGCATCTGGATAGTTTAAGCCAGAAACAACAATCGCTTCTTCAGGGTTACCAAGCTCGCGAGCTACTTTAGCAGCTGTTTCATAGCGATCTGCACCTGCAATACGGCGAACTGAAATACCCATATCATATAAACTGTCCATGACTTCTTTAGAAATCGCTTTAGCTCCACCCATCACGACAACTTTTTTCGTACCTAAACGTGTTAATTCTTCCATAACGCTTGCTGGAAGTGAATTCGTTTTTGTTAATAGAATTGGAGAGTTGAAAGAGTATGCTAATGGACCAGCAGTCATGGAATCAGCAAACTCATCACCACGAGCGATAACAACAGTTTCAGCTGACTTAAATCCAGCTTTTGAAATTTCTACTGCCGTTTCATAACGTGACATACCAGACAAACGAACTTGATTAATACGACCTTCACGCTCAGTATCGATTGATTCTAGACCTTGAATATAGTTAATGAATGTTTCCCAGTCAACATTACCTGGCTCACTAACTAATCCCTTGTCATAAGCGGATTTAAACATTGAGTAACCATCTCCACCTTTAGCAGTGAAAGAGTTTGTAGCTACTTTATATGTTTTTTCTGGATCTAAGAATGTTAAGCCACCTTCTTCATCTTGAATGAAAGCAGGAAGAACACGACTACCAGCTTCTTGTGTATTATCATAATTCACAACTAAACCTGCGACATGTAGAAATGCACCAGATTCTTTAGGAGCTTGGCTAACACTATGCTCAAGTGCCGCATAAATATCTTCACCTGTTAATTCCATAATAGCTAGTGTATTTCCGAAAGGCATAACTGTTAGAACTTCACCAACAGTAATATCACCTGTATCAATTGATGCACGAATTCCGCCACCATTTTGAACAGCAATCACGGTTTCTGCGTCAATCTTTTTCGCAGCATCCAACATGCCGTCAGTTATTAAGTTACCAAGATTTGTCTCTCCAGTACGAACGCTTCCACGTTCACCATCTAATACTACTGATGTAGAAACACCTGTTGATTCGTTTTTCACTTCAGCAACTTCGTCTGCATAAGGTTTTAAAATCGCAGCAGCAGCTTCATCTGCAGATGCATCTGCTACAGTGTGTAAAAGTGATGTTTGGCTAGTAATTTCACCGGCATCGTTAAACGTAACATCTAATTCACCTAAGAATTTATTGTATTCATTAGCTTGAACAATAATTGTATCCGCAGAACCTGAACGATCAATTAATTTACCACCCTCAAGTTTCGAGTGAGTATGACCTCCAACAATGATATCAATTTCAGGTACTGCTTCTGCTAATGCTAAATCGTTATCATATGCATCATCGAACCCTAAATGAGTTAAAGCAACGATTTTATTAACATTTTGTCCTTTTAAGTAAGTAACTGCAGCTTTAGCCTCTGCAATATAATTAGTAAATTTTACAGCTTTAGGACTTGAAATAAATTCTGTTTCTGCTGTTGTCAAACCGAATATTCCGACTTTTTCGCCGTCAATTTCTTTAATGATTCCATCAAAAATTTCTCCTGCTTCATCATTTCCACCAAAGCCAACGTTTTGTAATCCTGCAAATAACGGATCAGCAGCAAAATTAGTATTAGCACTAATTAACGGAAACTCTGCATTTTTTACAAAGTCTGCTAGTGCTTTATGTCCATCTGCAGAATCACCTAAATCAAACTCGTGATTTCCAAAAGTCATAGCATCGTAGTTCATCATATTCATAAACTCTAAATCTGCTTGTCCTTTGAAAGTGTTAAAGTATAAAGTTCCAGAGAATACGTCGCCAGCATCTACTAATAGATTATTAGGGTTTTCTTCGCGTAACTTGTTGACTAATGTTACCTTTTTAGCAATATTGTCTAAATTGGCATGAGTATCATTTGAATGTATTACGGTTAATGAAAAATCTTCTGCTGCTTTTACCGTAACTGGAGCACTAACATTGAATAAACTAGCTGTTAGCGTGGCTGCAGTTAAGGCAGTTACGAATTTTTTGTTCATTGTCCACCATCCTATTTTTATTAGGAATCATTTTCTGATTCAAATTTACTATAGCAAAAAATAATAGTTTACATGATAAGACTATGTAAATTTTATGTAAATTCAAAATGAAAGCGTTCCCACACAGTATTATTTTACCAATATTTTCTCTCTATCTCAAGTATTATTTTTTTAATAGTTAAAAAGCTTAATTGAATTTTTGTTACAAGCCTAGGAATTTCACCATAGAAAAAAGTCTTATTGCATTTTATAAAATACAATAAGACTTCTCTTATATAGTTTAAATGTTGATTAAATATTTAGTAGTTACTTAATTACTTTCGCAACTCGTTTCGCACCTATATATTTTGAACCCCAGTAATAAGGATCATTAATTTTGGCAACTGAAACACCTTTACTTGAAGAGGAATGAACGAACTTTCCTTTACCGATATAAATCCCTGCATGAGAAACACCTTTACCAGATGTATTAAAGAAAACTAAATCGCCTGTTTTAAGATTTTTCTTTGAAACTTTTTTACCCGTTTTGTACATAGCACCAGATGTTCTAGGCAATTTGACGCCAACTTTTTTATAAACATAACCAATAAATCCAGAACAATCAAAGCCTTTTGTTGTAGTTCCGCCATAAACATATTTTGTACCCATTACTTTATTAGCAGCTGATACCACTTGTGAAGATTTAATTCCACTTGCTGCATCCGCTTGGTTACCTAAAGGTGCAAGAACTAAAAATAAAGCAATCGTTAACATAGAAATGACTTTAAACAACTGAGACTGAACTGTCATAAAATAGAATCCTCCGATTACGCCAATGGCTATAATTTTTCTGATAACTTAATATTCTTATCTTATCACTTACTAAACCTTTTTAACTTTACAGTTATGTAACAATTAAATTACCTTTTGTGACAATTATTAGACATAATGTAACAAAGCTGAAACATTGTTTTGACCAAAAAAACCAGCTATTTTAAAAACTTAAAGTTTTCTTTTTTCACTTATTCTTTTTTTACAAGTTGATATACCTGACTTTGTCTAACAAATACAGCTTAAAAAAGAGCAATATAGTAATACTTGACTCTACAATCTATTATTGATTTTCACATATTTTGTCTTCTTTTATATTTACGA
Source organism: Paenisporosarcina sp. (assembly GCF_049671445.1). GTDB lineage: Bacteria > Bacillota > Bacilli > Bacillales_A > Planococcaceae > Paenisporosarcina. The sequence goes on from NZ_JBATUX010000021.1 coordinate 71,123, forward strand.
AATCTTGATAAACTCTTAACAAAAGAGTATAATTGAGTAATGTTATGTGTAGAAAAACAATACTTAGTTTCACTAGAAATGGAGGTGATATCTTATGACTCAAGATAAAGTAATGATTTTGGATATGCCAATTGATAATATGTCAAAACATAAATTAATAGATATTGTGGACAAAGAACTAGAATTACAACAAAAGAATTTGTTTATTGTTACAGCTAATCCTGAAATCATCATGAGTGCAAAGAAATCACCTTCATATAAAAAATCAGTTTTACAAGCTGATTTTATTGTACCTGATGGTTCAGGAGTGATGATGGCTTCTGACATATTGCTCGATCCTTTACAAGAAAAAATCACTGGGTATGATCTTGTTCACAGTTTTCTTTCTTATGCAAATGACAAAAGCAAATCAGTTTACTTCTTTGGCTCAAAAGAAGGGGTAGCTGTAGATGCCGCTATTAAGTCTAGTAAACTCTATCCGAATGTTCGAATAGCTGGAACGAAAGATGGTTATTCAGGTCTTGGATTAGATATCGCTGAAGAAATTGCGGCAACACAACCTGATTTTATATTTATAGGGCTTGGTGCACCGTTACAAGAAAAATGGGCAGCCGATTATAAACACTTATTTCCTAACTCAATCCTGATGGGTGTTGGCGGAAGCTTTGATGTTTTATCAGGTAATACGAAACGTGCTCCACAATTTTGGATTAATCACAATTTAGAATGGATGTATCGTTTAATTACGCAACCTGTCCGAGGCAAGCGAATGCTTCAATTGCCTCTTTTTGTAGCAGAAGTGTACAAGCAAAAATGGTCTCATCGCAAAGTTTATGTAAAACGTGAAAGACATATATAAAAAAATCCAGTAAGCGTCATAAGACGTTTACTGGATTTTTTCTGTTTTCAGCGACTGTCTATTAAGTGCCGCATTTCGATATTTCTTCTTTTGAGCTTTAGTCATTGACTTATACTCTTCCAAAAATAACTCGTAGTTTTTTAATACTTCGCTCGCTTTTCCATACTCTTTAACAACGCCAAATTCTAACCACAGTATTTGTTCACAAAACTTTTTCATCTGAGAAATGGAATGACTTACAAAAAACATAGTTTTCCCTTTTGCTTTAAACTCCATCATTTTCTCTAGACTTTTCTCAGCAAATGCTTTATCCCCAACAGACAAAGCTTCATCAATGATTAAAATATCAGGATTTACACGAACGGATATGGAGAAACCTAATCGGGATTTCATACCGCTGGAATACGTTTTCACCGGTTGATCAATGAACTTCTCTAGCTCAGCAAATTCAATAATTTCTTCTTCCATTGCTGCGATTTCTTTTTTAGAAAACCCTAGCATTAGAAGCTTAAGTTCGATGTTTTCTCTTCCTGACAACGAATTATCCAAACCAGCATTAACCGCGATTAGTGCCACGTTTCCTTGAATGTTAACTTCTCCAGTTGTAGTAGGGATAACACCCGCAATAATATTTGCAAGTGTCGACTTTCCTGAACCGTTAATACCGACTAGTCCTATAATTGACCCTTGTTCGACATTAAACGAAACATTTTGGAGTGCAAAAAAGTCTTCACCATATTCTTTATGAGGAAGAATTAAATCAAGAATACGTTCCGATTTTTTCTTATAAAGTTTATATCTCTTATAGACATTCTTAACTTCGACAGTGTTGACCATGCGTATCACTTCCAGTTTTAAAGGAAATCAATAAATTGACTTCTGAATTTCACGTGCAAATAAGAACCCACAATAAAAGTTAAACTCGTTATCGCGATAAAGTATAAAGTATAAAGGGGATTTTCAAGGAAATACCAGCCTTGTCCTAATAATGAATAGCGATACCCTTCAACGATATAATAGAATGGATTCAACTTCACCCAAAATTGAAAGGAATCAGGTAACAAAGTTGGTGGCCATAGTATAGGTGACAAATATAATAACATTCGCATAACGGATTGCAATAACATTTGTACATCGCGAGCTATCGTCGTCAATGTTGATGTAATGAGTGAAAGACTAAATAAAAACATCAGTAATGCAACGATATATAAAGGCAATTGCAAATAGTAGATGGAAATTGGAAAACCTACAAATTGCAGTAATAACATTCCCACCGCTAAGAGAATCAGATGGGGATAAAATTGAGAAAAAATAACATAATTCGGAATAACACTCATTGGAAAGTTCATTTTAGACAACATTCGAATCTTACTATAAATTGATTTGGAAGCTTTCATTACACTTTGATTAATGAAAAACCATACCAAAATCCCAGCAAACATCCATTGAAAATACGGAATATCTCCAATGGCCTCTCGCTGTCGAATCCCATATCCAAACACGAACCAATAAATTAATATCTGGATAGCTGGATTAATAATTTCCCAAGCTGCTCCAAGGTAATTACCACTTGTCAAACTCCTTAATTCATATATAGAAAGTCTCCAAACTAAATAGAAAAATTGATATTGTTCTTTCAGAATTTTAATTGCTGATTTCATTCTATATCCTCACCTACTCAAAATTTATCATACTACTCCAAAAAAGCTTGTACTACTCGTCTCGTAGCATGACCATCTTCTAATGAAGAAAACTTATCTTTAAAGGATATAAACTTAGGATTTGCATCAACATTTGAACGAACAAGTTCATGGATCACATCAAACAGTTCTTCCTCAGTTTGAACAATTGGTCCTGGTGCATCTCCTTCTATATCAATATAGAATCCTCTAAGTTGATCTCTGTATGTTGCTAAATCGTACATAAAGAACACAATCGGCCTATTCAGGATAGCGAAATCAAAGAACACAGAAGAATAATCTGTAATCAAAAGGTCCGCCCCCACATAGAGGTCACGTATATCTGGATAGGAAGACACATCATACACGCTGCCTTCATGAGTTGAGAAATCAAAGTTTTCGGCTACCAAATAGTGCATTCTAGTTAATAACACCCATTCGGCTCCGAACTCCCTTTTCCAATTGTCTAAATCGAATTGAAATTTAAATTTATATTTTCCTTTTGAGTAGAATTCGTTATCACGCCATGTTGGAGCATACAGCATGATTTTCTTATCAGTAGGAATCCCAAGTTTTTGCTTCAATTCACCTATAGCACCATCCGAATGATTAGAAAGCACATCATTTCGAGGATACCCAGATTCAATTACATGGCCATTATAGTGAAACGCTCTTTTAAAAATTTCTGTTGAATATGCATTTGGCGAAACCAGGTAATCCCAATTCCTAGACTCATTTATAAAATTCTTTTTGTAATTATCCGTTTTGGTTCCCGGCATGTGAATCTCTTCAATATCTAATCCGAGCTTTTTGAGAGGTGTCCCATGCCAAGTCTGAACATAGACCGTTCCATGAGGGTTAGGCATCCAGCCGGGTAAACGTACGTTATTAACCCAGTACTTAGCGCGTGGAAAGGTCAGAAACCATCGTATTGAAAAACGTCTAATATATGGAACTTGGAACTCTTCAAATAATTTTACAGCCTGTTTATCAACGCTCCACAGCAAAAGGTAGTCTTGATGATGTTCTTTCATATACTCATAAATCGACCGTGGATTATCACTATATTGCTTCGCATGAAAGCTTTCAAATATAACTAATTTGCTTTTTTTAGGTAACAATCCCATAATCACAAAAATTAAACGGAATACTTTTAATAGAAATTTACTTTTTTTTAACCCGTTTAGCAAGATTAAGACCTCTATTCTGCATTTTCAAATGTTAAAGTAATTGATCAATATTTTTTATTGGTTACAAGATTTGATCCTGTTTTAAAAACTCGATAATACGACCAGTGTTTTGTCTATCATCAAACGAATTGATTTGCTTATATTTAGATAAAATTTCATCTTCTATTCGGTAATTTTGCTTAATAGCTTTCTTAACGGTATCCATCAGTTCAGAGATAGTATAAGCGATAGCACCAGGTGCATTTTCATCATTAACCGGAGGAATTGCTCTATACTGTTCAATCCAATGTATTTGAGGAAGTAAGATTGAAGTTAAGTTCTGCAAGAGTAGATTGAACAGTAAAAACAACTTTTTTTGTAGTGATTTCTTTTCTAAATAGATCTTAAATAACAAATATATAGAAGTTCAAATAATTTATTTTACCTACAGTCAAATAGCGGTAGTCAATAGTTGTGAGTTCAAGATTAACTAGGTATACAATAACCGACCCATCCTGTGTTACAATATCGTGAATACTAAATAAATAGTTTCCATTTTGATTCTACATAGAAAATGTTGTTTCACTTTAAAGACGATTACAATAGTATATCATATTCTTTACATAAAAATATTTGATCACTAGATGGGTATTGTCCTATAAATAATGATGTAAATCGATCCGATAAACCATTTCACTTTCTAATAAAATAAAATCGATTTTCTCTAATGAATCTTCTAGTATTTGAACATTTTTATTATATACTTTCATAATCTATCCTTCTTTTCACTATTTTTTCATTGTATTTAACAATTTATACATACAATATATTATCATAGCATTTTAACAGGATTTAGAAAATAATTATTTGTGGAGTGAGCAAGATGAAGAAAGTGATTACCTATGGAACATTCGATTTAATCCATCATGGACATATCAACATTTTAAGAAAAGCGAAGGAGTATGGAGATTATTTAGTCGTAGGATTGTCTTCAGATGAATTTAATATCCTTAAAGGAAAAGAAGCCTATTATTCTTATGAAGAACGCAAACTAATTTTGGAAGCAATTAAATATGTTGATGAAGTAATTCCAGAACATAACTGGAATCAAAAATCCGAAGATATTCAAACTAATCAAATCGATTTATTTGTGATGGGTTCGGATTGGGAAGGTAAGTTTGATGATTTAAATGAGTTTTGCGATGTCATTTACTTGCCAAGAACAGAAGGTATTTCAACAACGAAGATCAAAACTGATTTATATAACAAACCATGTTAAAAGAAGGCATCATTACGTGTTATTTATTTGTCATTAAAATGATTTTCAGCCTTTTTAATCTACTTCCGTTAAAGAACAAAACTGTTTTTTTATCTTCATTTGGTGATAATGCATTTTTTGTAGCTAAAGAGTTGTCACAGTATGAAGATCATCCATTAGTTTTTATTAATCAATCACGCTGCAAAATAGATTTTTCTTCAATTCCGACCAACAATAAAAAGATATTATCTTTTGAAACCAAGAACTTTATTGAAACATTTAAGTCCATCTATCATTTAGCCACTTCAAAATATATATTTGTCGATAATTATGTAGGTATTTTATCCATCGTACAATTCCGAAAGGACGTCAAATGTATTCAATTATGGCATGCAGCTGGTGCTATAAAACGATTTGGATGGAGCGAACCCACAACCAATGAACGTAGCGAGAAAGCCAAAATTAGATTTCAACAAGTATATGATAGCTTTCATTATATTCCCGTTGGATCACAGCAAATGGCTCAAATTTTTACGGATTCATTTCATGTAGAACCCCATCGATTTTTGTTTACGGGTGTCCCACAAACAGATTTTTATTATGATTCAATAGCAATAGCGAATAGTTTGAAACGGGTACAACGCACATATCCCATTATTAAAGGAAAAATAGTAGTTTTGTATGCACCTACTTTTAGAAAAGACGAACTTGAGATAATGACACTGCAAATTGATATAAACGAATATCTCAAACGGGTCGATGAAAATCATGTTTTACTAATTAGATTACATCCCGCAGTTAAAAACGTGACGAATATCCTTGCGCATCCTCGAGTTCTTGTGGTCAGTGATTATCCAAATGTTAACGAATTGATGGTGGCAAGTGATATTTTAATAACAGATTACTCTTCTATCCCCTTCGAGTTTTCTCTGCTGTCTAAAAAAATGATTTTTTATACATATGATCTAGAGTCTTATGATAAGGAACAAGGATTGTGGTCCGAATCAAGTCTTTATTTTCCTGGACCTATTGTAAAAAATACCAAAGAATTAGTCGATGAAGTCCTTAATCCGACAATTGATTTCAATAAAATTAATTATTTTAAAAATCATTGGAATACCTTCTCTCAGGGTGAATCTACTAAAACATTAATTTCAAAGATTTATGACAAGGACGATTTGGTAATGAAAATTTAATTCTTAAAGCAATTTTATAATGCTTTAACTTAAAAATTAAGACCATTATTATAAAATTCCTTATAATTCCCATTAACTTATGTTGTTGAAATAAGAAGGGCTTGCCAAGAGAAATCATTGATTTCGATTAGTAAGCTCTTTTACTATTAAACTTTTATGCTTATATCTTCTTCTGATTGGATGATGTATTTCTAGAAATTTCTTTTCACTTTGTATAAAATCCGAGTGATTCCTGCTAGCAAGAGATAAATTGAATTCTCTTACAATACTCCCCTTTCTAAAAATCCCTCTATGTAAATTAAACTTTCATTCTTAGTCGAATACTTTCTATTTCTAGGTCTCAAACGTCACAAATCCTCATTGGAACTGATAATTTAGATGTCTTACACTGATGCTACCTAGGAATAACCCTGATGTGCACATTGGCAAGGCAGCATAAAAATGGAGACTTATGAAGACGTATTAAACCAGTTCGAACCAATGATTCATGCGTGTATACGCAAGCTACGCATCTATAAAAACCATGACTCATTTATACAAGTTGGGAGAGTCGGATTGTGGAAAGCTTGGCAAAGATATGACTCATCAAAAGGGGATTTTGCGCCATTTGCGTATCGCAGCATTTATGGCAGTTTATTAGATGAATTAAAAAAAGCGGCAAACGAAGAGAATATCCTGCCTGCAGAAGATCAATTACTCGAAATCCTGTTAAACAAACCATCTGAGGCCTCTGTAGATTCGGAAGAACTAATAAACGCGTTATCACAATTAAATCTAGCCGAGCAACAACTCATTCAATTACTGTTTGTTGATCGCAGTTCTTTGGACGAAGTGGCTCTGCATTTTGGCATCACTAAAGCAGGCGTCAAGAAAAAAAGACAACGTACTTTACAAAAACTAAAACACATCATGACCACCTAACAAAGTCTTTTGAGGTTCTATTAATAATCAGCCAGCGTTTTACCGGATGGTGAATTTTTTAGTAGAGCCTCTTTTAAAGATAGTTCCCTTAGTTTTGATTTTGCAAAATAAAAGGTATAGGCGACAACTTTTATTTTCAGCAATTAGCAAACCTATTTCCTAAAATTAAACTAGCTTTTAAAACTTAATCAATTATTCGGATTCGGGTTTTGAATCATCGTTTGCTATGTATCGTTTCTTATCACGCTGAATAATGCGATAGGTGTCTAGGGTGAAGTGTAGTCTATGTTGTTGTTTTAACAGGACGTGTTTTGAAACATGTACAATAAGCGACGTACCATTCCTAAATGTCACCCGAGACTTCCCTTTATCTAGTTCCTCAACGTGAAAATGGTGGTTAAACAACCACACACATTCTGCATGTTGATAAGACATAGTTGGAAAAGCACCGATCTCAGAAGGTTCAATGAGAATTGGTGTTTTTTTAGGATAATTCATAAATATTCTTGTTGCCTGCAAACGCCCTTCCATTGTAGAAGCATACCTGATGCATGCTCTATTTAGTAAATCGTGTACAGTCAAAGATGAATAATAAATGCCATGGGTCGTCGTAATCTTCGATTTATAATCCCCAGTAAAAACTGATTCAAGCGACAAAGCTTGATTGTCAATCCAATTAGAATCACAGTTCAATAGAAAATCCCCTTTATGTCTCCTATAGTTAGATTCTACCAACCCTACAAGTACTTGTATAGTCCGAATTTACTGAAAAAATAGTATTTTCAACAAATTTTTTCCTCATTCGACTTTTCGTTTCATTTTATTAGAATTTATCGTCTTTACAAAATAAGTAAAATAACTTTTGGTGGAGGTGGATGGAAATTTAAGATGCTTTCCAATGTGAGAAATCGCTAAATTGTGTCATTGTTTTTAATAAGTATACTTTAAATTGAAAAATACCATATTCAAATTAATTATCAATCCGATATTATAGTAATATATGACGTATTGTGAATTCTAGAAAGTTGGTTGATATATGGGATTTTTCACAGGTCCATATGGTTTGGTTACTAGTTTTGTTTTTTGGTATCCATTCATGATGGCTCTATTTTGGATGGCAGGCTCTCTTCTCTTCCTGAGAACAAAAGAACCTAAAAACGATACATTAGATATAGATGGATTTGATTGGCCGATGATTAGTATCCTCGTCCCTTGCTACAATGAAGAAGAAACCATTGAAGAAACCGTTCAAAATCTTTCTGGTCTCTCTTACCCAAAAAAAGAAATTCTATTAATTAATGATGGATCTACTGATCAAACATCCGTAATTATGGAGAGATTATCGAAACAATATACAAACGTAAGAGTCATACAACTGGAACAAAACTGTGGCAAGGCAAATGCCTTACAAGTAGGCTTATTTGCATCTCGGGCAGAGTATCTGGTTTGTGTGGATGCGGATGCACTACTTTCAGATACTGCCCCTTATTATATGATTCGTCAGTTCTTCATTAAAGGAGAACGTGTTGGAGCTGTAACGGGTAGTCCAAGTATTCGCAATCGAAATACACTGTTAAGTCGAATGCAGCTAGTTGAATATGCGTCCATTATTGGTGCAATTAAACGTATGCAACGACTAATTGGCAAAGTAATGACCGTGTCTGGAGTAGTCGTGACTTTTCGAAAAAAAGCACTTGTTGACGTCGGCTTATGGGATCGCGATATGATAACAGAGGATATTGCGGTTAGCTGGAAGTTACAAAAACGCTTTTGGGATGTTCGGTACGAACCGCGGGCTATCTGCTGGATGCTAGTACCCGAAACTTTGTCTGGCATTTGGAAACAACGAATACGCTGGGCACAAGGTGGCCAAGAAGTTGTCCTCCGTCATTGGCGTATAATATTCAGCTGGAAACAAAGACGTCTATGGCCCATTTTTCTCGAACAGTGTATCAGCACAATTTGGGCTTTCTGTTGGCTATTCGTCACCGTCATGCTCGTATTTTCAGCCGACCAAGTTCAAGATTTGTTTATTTGGTTCACGTTGACATCATTTGCACTTGTTTTCATCAGCATGATTCAACTCTTTATTGCGTTAATAATCGATTCAAGATACAACCGCGTGATGAAATACTATTTTTGGGCAGCTTGGTATCCATCCATTTATTGGATGGTCAATACAGCAGTTGTCATGGCAGCTGTTCCTAGAGCCATTAAGTCCCGAAAAAAAGGAGGTTACGCGGTATGGAGCAGTCCCGACCGAGGCTTAAAGAAAATGTAATTATTGAAGGTAACCGTTCAAACCTCAGATTCGTGTTAGATATAATCATGACTCTATTTTTTTGGTGCTACACCTTCATGGTGATGATATTTATTTTATCCGCGAGCTTTGGATATAGTAATTCCATTACACGAGTCCTGAATTCTGCATTTAAGACAACCAATGGCCAAGTTCGTTTACTGTTCCTATTTGGTTTAATTCTATTCATCAGTTTTTATATGTTGCTAAGTATAAATCGAATCTACAACAAAAAGCGCTTTGGCTCGCTCGCTCGCAGGACCTATCCAACAAACGTGACAAACAAAGACTTAAGCAACCTACAATTAATGAATGCCGAACATATAGAAAAACTACAAACTGCAGATTATATCGTCTTTGAGAAAAATCCGATTGTCTCTTTAGAGGAGGAAAAGGAATCATGAAAAAAACTCTGATTTTCCTCATGATTCTTAGCATGATCGGAATGTTAATTCTGTTTAATAAAGAAATTATTAATGTGGTGTTTGCTCAAAACGAACCATCGATGTCTTTCTCAAAAGAACTAGCAACAGATGGCTGTCTCGGATTAAATTATCATCGCGTTCTAAAGGAGAATGTAGTTACCCAATCAACAAGATGGTTTCTCAACTCTGATGAACTAGTGAAATACAGCGTGATGACTACAGAACTGAAACAACAATTGAGCGCATTAACAGATGCAGGTGCCGTGTTTCTATCGCAGGATGAATTTTTAGATGCCAAGAAGTCTGGAGTTTTCCCTGACAAATGTGTTCTGATTTCATTTGATGACGTAGACTATTCCGTCTATGAACATGCATTCCCAATATTGAAAGAGGCAGGTATTCCGTTTACGCTGTTCATTATTGCTGGACATGTAGGTGACAAGGATTTTAACAACCTAAAAATGACCACTTGGGATGACCTACGTGAGATGCAAAAAAGTGAACTGGCTAGCTTTGGCTCCCATACATACGAAATGCATCGATTTGAAGACGAAACACCCGTCTTTCTTCTCGCTGAGAATAGAGAAATCTTCTCGCAAGACTTACAGAAAAGTATCCAAACGATTGAAAAGGAACTAGGCATAACAGTTCGCAGCTTCGCCTACCCCTATGGAAATACTGACGACTCTACAGCTGAAGTTATTAAGGAACAAGGACTTGAGGCAGGATTTATCTTAGCACCTCAAACCATAAGCCCAAACGATGACAACTATCATCTCAATAGAATTCTACTCAATGACACGACCTTCAATGAAGTCATCCTGCCATTCATTAAAAATCAATAAACCATTTTTAGGGTCAATCAAAGAATCGACACTCACTTTACATGAAAAGAGGCGGCTGAAGATACAATTTCAGCCGCCCTTCCTTTTAAACCTTGATTACTGGCTTTTGGCTGCCGCCACAAGCCTTTTCTGTTGGAGAAACCTCGCGTTAATGCTTCCATAAATTTACTATTACAACTAAATCAATATCATGCTCTCCACTTCAATAAAAAAAAGCCTAACGCAGTGATAAAATCACGGCGTTCGGCTTTCTTACTATTTTTCACGTTATTCTCCAACTCGATAAACTAAAGTATTTGTCCCTTCATCTACATCCAAAATATAGCCATATTTTTTCCCGTTAAATTCCTTTTCATAGACACCCGCTTCGTTTGTGGCGAATGGGATTTCACCTAAATACTCGCCACCTTCCTCCATTGTAACTTCACTGTCTACGTAACTAATAAATATACTCATCGCATGGAATATAGAGGCTCTATCCGCTCCAGGCATTTCATAACCGATCAGTTTCATTTCAGTTATTTTTTTTGTCTCGTTACTTACCGTATACACTATACTTAATTTCACGGAATTTTGAAATTCATGGATAAACGTTGATACGTCATCAGTAGAATTTGCCTCATCCTTTTTAATAGCACTTGCATCCATTTTAAAATCAGTATACGTTTCAATAAATGTTGGCTCCGTCTCGTTCCATTTCGCCGCTTCCTTCTGCATTCGGTAAACTGTCTAACGTCTCTTCAACTTCAGGTTCCGCCGGTTCAATAGTCTCAGTAACTTCAGTCACTTCTTCTTCAGCGAAAGTTTCAACCATTTCAGTGCCCTCTTGTTTCACTTGATTATACGAAAAAAATCCCAATATTATAAATCCACCTATCAATAACCCTAGACTAAGTACAACACCGACAATTATTGTTACTACCGTTTTACTCATTTTATCCCCTTTTCATAAATGTCTATACTCAAGCGATTATCACTTACCTTATTTAAATTATTTCAAAGGAACGATTGCCATGGTACATCTAGAAACACAAATCAGTTTTTCTTCTTCATCGACGATTTTTATATCCCACACCATCGTTTTGCGCCCTCGATGTAGGGGGGTTCCGATTGCCGTGACGATTCCATCCTTTTTTCCACGGATATGATTCGCATTAATCTCAAGTCCAACAGCAGTCTCGTTTTCTTGATCAAGTAAATTCAACGTTCCAAAACTCGCAACAGATTCCGCTAACACGACAGATGCGCCTCCGTGAAGCTGTCCATACGGTTGGTGTGTGGATGAATTAACTGGCATCGTAGCTGTAACTCGATCCTTGGTCATTTCTCCAAATTCTATTCCAAGTAGACCTATAATTGTTTCTGCCATCGGTTTCATTTCCATTTTAAAAACCCTCTCTTTTGCATGAATAATAAACACGAATTCTCCTAGCTATTTCTTCAGGCTAGGAGAATCCGTTCATTTTAGTGAGTCGTGCTTTCCACTCGGTGTTCACGTAACAGGAACTTTTGAATCTTCCCGCTTGCATTACGAGGAAGTTCATCGACAAACTGATAGTGTCTCGGGCGTTTATATCCTGCTAAATTGTCATTGTTTTTACAAAACTTCTCAAGTTCCTCTGCGGTTAACGAAGGGTCTTTCCTTACAACAAAAGCAAGCACTGATTCCCCCCATTTTTCATCGGGAATCCCAAGAACAGCCACATCTTGCACAGAGTCGTGTTCATGAAGTACATCCTCTACTTCCCTAGGATAAATGTTTTCACCACCACTGATGATCATATCGTCCACTCGGTCCGCCACATACAAATAGCCGTCCTCGTCCATATAGCCCAAATCACTGGAGTGGTACCACCCTTTGTACAGCGCTTTTTCAGTCGCTTCTTCGCGATTGAAATAACCGGCCATCATGCATGGTCCTTTGACGATGATTTCACCGACTTGACCTGGCTTTAAAATATTATCCGGATCAGAGGGTCCATCCTCATTTGGCTGTACAATACGAATTTCATGATTATACGCTGGTTTACCAGCAGATCCCACTTTCGTTAACTGTTCATCTTCAGCAAGGAACGTGATCGCGGGTCCCATCTCTGTCTGACCGTAGGCTTGAATTAAATCGATTCCTAAAATATCTTTTACATGTTTTACAAGGACAGGTGCCATCGGAGCGGCTCCATACAATCCACGCTGTAAGGTTGTAACTTTAGATGCAGCCCCTTCTAATTCAGACATCATACTCCACATGGTCGGAACCGCAAACATCACAGTTACTTTTTCTTGTTCAACGGTATCGACCGCAGCTGCTGGATTAAATTGATGCATAATAATACTCGAAGCTCCCGCTTGGACACGCGGAATAACACAACAATGCAATTCAGCACAATGGAACATCGGAGCAATAACCAGACCCACATCGTTTTTCGTGTAATGTAAAACGGCTGTGCAAATGAGACTTTGCTCCGCCATATCACGGTGACGATGAATAACACCTTTAGGTCGCCCAGTCGTTCCACTCGTATACATAATGGCATACGTATCTGATTCACTTACTTCAACTGTCGGACTCGTCGTCTGAGCTTTACCCACTTCTTCATGATAATTTTTTGCGTAAGACGGTGTTTCTTCATTAATAAACCAAAATTGCGTGTCCGGGAATTGCGATTGAATGGAAGCCACTTGATCTTTCAACACTTCTTCAAACATCACAACTTTCGGCATCGCATCATTTAAAATATAAGCGACTTCTTCTGACTTTAACCGGAAGTTAATAGGATTGAAAATGGCACCGATTTTAGCACATGCAAATAACGTAGTTGCGAGTTCACTCGTATTAAATAGGAAAGTTGAAACGCGGTCACCTTTTCCAACACCTGCAGCGGTCAACGCATTCGCACAGCGATGCACGTCATCTCGCCACTCTCCATACGTCCATCGTTGACCTCTTTTCAAATCCACAAGTGCTTCTTTGTTCGGAAACTTACTTACAGTCTGATCAAAAATACTTCCTAACGTCGCATACATTGCCCCAGCCCCCTGTACCATTAATGAATAGAAATTCATTTTTATTCCTACTTCCAATAATGTCAGATTAGAAGGAATATTACAATAACTTATTCGGGTATGAGTTTATTTCTTTAAAAGGAAAAAGGTCGATTAATCGCTAAACTAGCATCAAGCAGGAGATTTTATAATAAACGACGAATATTCAATTTATAATCAATATTCAAACCAATAAAGAGGTGTATATTATTGAAAGAAATCTCAATTTCAAATACTTTGGAAACATTGAAATCACGATTAGACGAAAATAGTTTATTACATGTACAAGCTAGATTTGGAATTTATCCGAAGAAGGGTTTTGTGTTCAATAACCCTATTGAGATTGAAGAATTAGAGAGAATTATTTTTGATAACAAGTTGATTCTTTCAAGTAATCACAAGGAATTTTTATTACTTCATAATGGTGCAGAATTTTTCACCTATGAATATGGATACTCCTTTCGTCTATATTCAATAGAAGAAGCGATTCGCGAATATAATGAGATGCTTACTCACAATTTCAGCAACTATTTTAAGCAGAATTGCTATCCAATTGGTTCTGTGATCGATATTGGCCCCATTTTAGTTGACCATTCAAAAGTAAATCAGACCGGAAAAGAGAATATCCTCCTTTTGGATAATATTGAAACAATTGATTTTTGTTGTGATTTAAATAATTGGCTAGACAGAATGGTTTGTGCTGAAGGCAATCTGTATTGGGAATGGTATTCAAAAGTTATACAACATGGTTTTATTGTTTAATAAAAAAAGATGCTGCCGAAGATACAATTTCGGCAGCTCCAAAAAATCTCTATAAACTTTGTTACTCTCCATTCCCAGCATTCCACTCATTAATTAACTCAATCGATTCGTCAATATGGTTAACGTCGAAAACTTCAATTTCCAGGTTTTCCTCTACGATAACTTTCTTAGCTTCAGTCCAATTTCCACTAGGAATAATCATAAATGGATATCCTTTTTCTTCAGCAATCAATAATTTTTCTTTTATCATGCCTATTGGCAAAACTTCACCTCTTGCACTTATAGCTCCTGTTACACCAAATGTAACGTGGTTTTTCAGTTCTCCTTTTTCAATGAGCCCCGATAAAGCTAATCCTAACCCTGCACTATCACCCGATAAATCGGTTCTACTTAAGAAAGTCTTCATTATTTTTGTTTCTTCTCCTAAATAACTCTTCACATTTTCCCCCATCACTGCGAAATCATCTTTCTTAATTCCCATCATATTAAGTAGTTCAGTATTTTTACTTTGATAACGATCTTTATTGTCTAGTTGGTAAAGATCAATTAGCTCAATGTCTTCATGTTCATAACCCTTAATGATTTGTTCTCTATCCTTCAAATATCCAATGGAACGTGTTGTTACGACCATCATGTGAACACCTGTCCCATCAAAAAGTTCAATTGGATCAGCGTGAAAGGTAGCATTATATGTATTAGCTTCAAATTCTAAAAGTTGTACTTCAAAACAGACGAGGAAACCAAGTATTAAGGCGATCATACTGATTTTCCCTATCTTAGATTTATCATTTCGATAAATGACCATAACTACTACCATGAGTATTAACTCCACCAAGAGCGTCCCTACGAAGAAAAAACTTGTAATCAAATCATGATAATACGCAAACCACAAAATAATGTAAGAAGTGAATGTTACCAAACTTAATATTAGTACAGCTAAATCACCTCTTTTAAACAGAAAAAACACCCCTTACCTTAACCCAAAATAGATTACATTTTAAATAGTTGAGTGACCATATTAATAATACGTACTTGTATTCGAAAAGTTCCAGATATTAGTTACTTCAATACTTAGGAAAGATTTTAATTACTGCTTTGGGCTGTGCCAAAAGCCTTTTCTGTTGGTGACACCTATTTTGAATAGGAGAAGTCGTATGAAGAATGATTTCTATTCCGTTTAGGCTAAAAAAGATCTCGATTCCAACTTGGAGCGTGAATTTTCCAACTTGGACTACAATTTTTCCAACTTGGCTTCCCTTTTTTCCAACTTGGGACTCATATTTTCCAACTGAGCAATCGCTCACCAAAATTCCCAACAGAAATACCCATCAAGCGACAGCGGATGGGGCCATTCAAGCACTCTTCTTTTCACAATAACGTTATACAAGTGTTCAAAATCTTGAAT
This sequence comes from Paenisporosarcina sp., assembly GCF_049671445.1. Classification (GTDB taxonomy): domain Bacteria; phylum Bacillota; class Bacilli; order Bacillales_A; family Planococcaceae; genus Paenisporosarcina. The sequence continues at coordinate 86,983 of NZ_JBATUX010000021.1, forward strand.
ACTGCTTCTGGCTCCGCCAAAAGCCTTTTCTGTTGGTGACACCTATTTTGAATAGGAGAACTAGGCTAAAAAAGATCTCGATTCCAACTTGGACCGTGATTTTTCCAACTTGGGCTACGATTTTTCCAACTTGGCTTCCCTTTTTTCCAACTTGGCACTCATATTTTCCAACTGAGCGATCGCTCACCATAAATCTCATCAGAAATACCCATCAAGCGACAGCGGATGGGACCATTCAAGCACTTTTCTCTTCACAATCACGCGATACAGGTGTTCAAAATCTTGAATACTGCTATCATTTCATCTTTAATCAAAAATAGGCTGTCTAATACGTCCCTAATATAAATTAAGTGGAGAAAATAAGCCGAATTTAATCATTGTAACCACCTATCATTGTCTATTTTGCACATGTTGAACTTACAAGTTGATTGGAGTGGAAGACGGCGACTCCAGCGGGAATAGCAGGTGTTTTTCTGCACCGAAAGCGAAGCGACAGGTGCATGAGCTGAAGACCCCGCAGGCGAGCTTGCTCGTCGAGGAGGCTGAGGCCATGCCCGCCGGAAAGCGACCGTCTGTTTCTGCATCGCTACGCTAGCTTCGAAACATGAAAGGGCATTGAAATGGAAATCAACCTCTACTAACTATAAAAAGGGAACTGCCCTTAGTCACATATAATGACTTTTAGGACAGCTCCCGCTGGTATACTATTTCACTGATTTTCTAACAATCAGTTCGGTTGATAGCTTGTAATAAGGATTAACATGTTGGCCTGATAGTTGTTGCAAGATTAGATGCATGGCTAAGGCGCCCGCTTCGTATTTTGGTTGCTTGATGGTAGTTAATGGTGGTGTGGTGAATTCAGCAAGCTGAATATCATCGAATCCAATGATAGAAACGTCACTCGGCACATTTATTTTATTTTCTCTAAATGCTTGTAAGCCACCTACAGCCATCTCATCATTCGCATAAAACACGCCACTTGGTAAGTTCCCTTGGGCAATCAAAATTTTAGTAGCACGGTAGCCACCTTCTCTAGTGAATTCACCTTGCATCATCCATTTTGTATGATGAATCAAATCATGGTCACGTAGAGCGGCTTTAAACCCATTGAATCTCATTTCACTATCATGCGCGTTTTGTGGTCCGCTAATAAACGCTATTTCTTTATGACCATGTTGGATTAAGTGTTCGGTCGCATCATAGCCACCTTGAAAGTTATCCACTTCCACTTGGACGACATGCTCATTCGTCAACTGACGGTCTAATAAAATAATTGGAAATCCTTTGCGTGCAGATTGAAGAATAATGTCGTTTGAAATGTTATGAGCTAAAATAATCGCCGCATCGACGCGCTTCTCTTTAAGAAACTTAACCGCTGTGGAATCAGCCCCACCTTGAGAACTACAAGCAATTAGGTCATAGCCATTCGTCATCGACACTTCTTGCACACCTTTAGTGAGCTCTGAGTAAAAGGGTCCTGCTAAATCGCTAAGAATTAAAGCAATTGTATTTGTTTTTGTTCGCTTTAAGTCAGAAGCAAAACCGTTTTTTCGATAGTTTAATTGTTGAGCTGCCTCCAATACTTTATCTTTGGTCGCTTGGCTAATTCTCGTACTATCATTTAATGCATAGGATACGGTTGAAATTGCAACTCCTGCGAGCTTGGCGACATCTTTGATTGTTGCCATAGCTACTCCTCCATTCAATCTTCACAACTTTTAATTAATGTTTCTCCCTAGAGTATACACGTTTAAATGCAAGTCATTAACTACTTTAGACCAGAAGTTGTAAACCCTTCGACGATATACTTTTGGAATAACGAAAATACGATAATAATTGGAATAACCATAAAGGCAGCTCCTGCCATTTGAAGAGCAAAGTTATTCGCATATTGACCTTTTAGTAAAGATAAACCGACCGATAACGTATAAAGAGACTCATCATTTGCGATGATTAATGGCCATAAGAAACTGTTCCATGCAGCAATGAAAGTAAGAATTCCTTGTACCGCAAAGATTGGTTTGGATATTGGCATAATGAGTCGGAAGAAAATATAAAACTCTCCTGCTCCATCCAGCCTAGCCGCTTCAATAAGATCGGTCGGTATTGTCGCCATAAACATTCTAAACAAAAAGATACTGAAAGCCGCAGCTAATCCTGGCAACACAATACCTAGCATCGTGTTGATAAGACCCATTTCATTTAATAGAAGATACACAGGAATCATCGTAACTTGTCCTGGGATCATCATCGTCGCTAGTACTAAGTAGAATACTTTATCTTTTCCTTTGAAATTGAATTTAGCAAAGCCATAACCGGCCATTGCGTTAAAAAATAATCCAACGAACGAAAGTGCGACAATGATTAACGTGTTTTTCAAATAAACACCGAAATTCATATTGGTAAAGAGACTAATATAGTTATCAAACGTCGGGTTTTCTGCAAATAACGTTGGTGGCATTTGTAAAATTTCACTCTCTGGTTTGAATGAACTCGAAATCATCCAAATGAAAGGCAACGATACGATTAAGCCACCAACAATCAGCAGGATCGTTACGACCCATCGTTCAAAGGTATGTTTTGATTTTTCTGAAGGCATTGGATCTCACTCCGATACTGATAGATTTAGTAAGAAAAACGGAAAGCGCAATCTAGCCGGGCACCATGAAGGAGGCTTGCTAGACATTTTGTACAACCTGGAACATCACTTCGTCAACCTGAAGCGCTACTTCGTCAACCTGGAGCGCCTCTTCGTCAACCTGGAACGCCACTTCGTCAACCTGTAACGCCTCTTCGTCAACCTGAAACGCCACTCATCAAATCAACTCTAATAAATTACTCCTTTTAGTAGTCGACATCGGCTTTTTTCAGTTTGAATTGCAGTAATGTCACGATGATGATGACAATAAACAGCACGAATGATCCTGCCGCTGCGTATCCAAATTCACTGAACTGGAATCCTCTTTGATAAATAAACAATGCCATTGAGACAGTTCCGTCAAGAGGACCACCCTTCGTCATGATAAATGGTTCTTCGAAGAACTGAAGCCATCCGATCAATGTTGTAACTGTTACGAAGAATATCGAGTAACGTAAAAGCGGAATGGTAATGTAAACAAGCACTTGCCATCTTTTAGCGCCATCAATTCGAGCCGCTTCATAATACGAATTCGGAATGCCTTGAAGTGCTGCTAAGAAAATGATCATGTTGATCCCGATCCCTTTCCATACGGCAAGTACAATCAGTGACAGTTTCGCCAGTACCGGTTGCTCTAACCAAGGAACTTTATCTACATTGACCAATGAAAGGACGTAATTAAATAGCCCGTATTCGGTGTTATAAAGGAAGCCCCAAACCACCGCTACAGCGATGATGTTTGTAATAGCTGGCATAAAATACACGGCTCTGAAAACCGTGAAGATCAAGTTTTTCCCGTAATTAATCAATAAAGCAATTCCGAGTGAACTGATGATTACGAGTGGAACGCCAATGACTACATAAAATAACGTGTTAAAAACGGCTTTATGAAACACGGTATCTGTTAATAATGTGGTGTAATTTTCTAAGCCAATAAAGTTAATACTGGACCAGTCAGCTAACCCCTTCAGATTCAAGTCGGTAAAACTAATAACAAACGCAATTGTTATCGGAATGAGGCTGAATAGAATAAGAATGAGTAACGCTGGTGCAATAAAAATGTAAGGATGTCGATTTTTCATTGTAGTCTTTAGCATTTGGTTTAACATTTTATCCCACCTACCTTTTACAATCTTTCACCTATAAACACCACAATTCAGAAAAAATAGGTAAGTGATTATTCGTTCATCACTTACCTATCATTTGTGCAGGATGAACCTGATGTCATTTAGGAGATTGTCGATCTATTTTTCAATCAATCCGACTTTATTTAATCATGCCTTTTGCTTTTTCATCCAAGCCTTTAAGTTCTGTTTCTACATCCGCTCCACCACTGATGATGCGTTCGATAGAAGCAAGTAATTCTTGAGCGATTTTTTCCCACTCTTTAATTTGAGGTGCGCCTTGTGAACTTTCAAGTTGCTCTCCAAATGCAGCATACATTTCATTGTCTGCTAGTTTTGGATCTTCCCAAGCTTCTAAACGAGAAGGAAGTGTGTTTGAAGTTTCCATCCATTCTAGCTGAGTATCTACTACGTTCATATAAGAAATAAAGTCTAGTGACTCGTCTACCATTTTAGAATTGTGGAATACAGAGAAGTTCGCTCCACCAATACTTGATAAGTTGTTTTCTTTAGCTGGCATAGTTGCAACTGCCCACTTACCTTCTAAATCAGGTGCTTGATCGTTTAACACATTAATCATCCAAGGACCACTGAAGAAAATTGGTTTCTTGCCATCTTTAAAGGCTTGTACGATATCAACACCTGGTGATGGTGAACTAATACCTTCTTTAAAGTAGCTTGTATAATAATCCATTGCCCCTTTAAATTCAGGAGAAGAGAAGTTAGGGTTTTTAGCATCAAATTCAAAACCATTTTGCCAAGCGAAGATAAATGGTGTTACTTGATCATTTAAGTCAATGTCAAGTCCATAAACATCTTCACCAGATTTAGATAGTTTAGAAGCAGCATCTTTTAGCTCATCCCATGTTTTTGGTGCTTCTGGATATCCTACTTCTTCTAATAAATCTGTACGGTAGTACATCGTACGTGTTTCTACATACCATGGAATACCAATTACTTTATCGTCGTACTTCATAGAAGACTGAGCACCTTCGAAGTAATTTTCTGGAGCAAAATCAGGATAATCTTCCATATGTTCAGTTAGGTCAAGTAAAGCACCTGCATCTGCAAATTCTGCAACCCAAGTTGTACCTAGTTGTAATACGTCAGGACCATTACCTGATGCAACAGCTGTTAGTAATTTGTCATGAGCAGATTCCCAAGGGATAGCTTGTACTTTTACATCTAAGCCTGGATTGTCTTTTTCAAATTTCTCTGTCATTTCACTGAGTAGCTTACCTTCTCCACCCATTGCCCAGACTGATAATGTTTTGTCTCCATCTCCACTACCTTTTTCTCCGTTACCACAGCCAGCTAAAATACCTGATAACCCAATTGCAAGAACTGCCGAGTACACTAATCCTTTTTTCTTCATTTGATTTCCATCTCCTCTTCTATTTTGGTCTTGTGTGAGTAAACAGTCTTTGTGACATATAATCATTTGTTTTCATTTAATAAATATATCGTCACGCTGTTGAAACGTTTCGATAATTCTATTATAATGAAAAATGAATACGCTTACAACTGTTTTTCAAAATAATTAAATTTTTTCTTTTATATAACGGGAAATTACGAATCAATTAGGTTTCATTTCTCATTTCCTTTCAGCTAGGAACCTAAATCGCTTGTTCTCCTATCTTTATATAGAAGATAGTTCTACTATTAAGCTACACGACAGTAATCAATCCATAGTGGTATTAAGGAAGAATCATATACATCACGTTAAGTGAAACGTTTCACAAACTAAAGTAGATGGAGGTTAATTAATGACAACTTCAACAATCCAAAACTTGATGGACCAAATGACCTTAAATGAAAAAATCGCTCAGTTACTTCAGCTTGCAAGTCCTTTTTTCAAAGGCTCCACTGAGCAAGGACATATTACAGGACCAATGGCGGCAATGCCGATCAGTGACGAACATATTGAACACGCTGGCTCTGTGCTCGGTGTCACAGGTGCTGCTGAAGTTATTTCAATTCAACAGAAACATTTAGAAAATAATCGACTTGGGATTCCTCTGTTGTTCATGGCGGATATTATTCATGGCTACAAAACGATTTTCCCTGTGCCTTTAGCCATTGCGTGTAGCTGGGACCCTGAGCTTGCTCAAAAAAGCGCAGAAATTGCAGCAAAAGAAGCATCAGTTTCTGGTGTCCATGTAACGTTTGCTCCAATGGTTGATTTGGTTCGTGACCCACGATGGGGACGTGTGATGGAATCGACTGGTGAAGATTCGTACTTAAATCAAGTCTTTGCAAGAGCCTTTGTGAAAGGATTTCAAGGACAAGACGTATCAAATGACCTTCAATCTGTAGCAGCTTGTGTGAAACATTTCGCAGCTTATGGTGCTGCAGAGGCAGGTCGCGATTACAATACCGTCGACCTTTCAGAAAGACAGCTAAGAGAATCATATCTTCCTGCATATAAAGCCGCTCTTGATGAAGGCTGTGAAATGGTCATGACTGCTTTCAATACAGTAGATGGCGTTCCAGCAACAGGTAATGAAAAGTTAATGCGCAACTTACTACGTGATGAATGGGGCTTCGATGGCATTTTGATTTCAGATTGGGGAGCTGTAAAGGAACTCATTCCTCATGGAGTTGCTGAAGACGATAAAGAAGCAGCCTTAAAAGCGATAAAAGCGGGTGTCGATATTGAAATGATGACCGCGTGTTACGTACAGCATTTAGCAGAACTTGTGTCTGAAGGAGCGATTGAAGAAAGCATCATTGACGAAGCAGTTCTTCGCATTCTTACATTAAAAGAGAAACTCGGTTTATTTGAAAAGCCGTATAGAGGCGCAGATGTTGAGCTTGAAAAACAACTAGTTGGTCATCAAGATCATTTACAACTATCTCGTGAACTTGCAACCAAATCTTGTGTTTTATTGAAGAACGATCATGACTTACTTCCTCTTAATAAGAACAAAAACATCGCCTTAATCGGACCCTTTGCAAATAGCGGCGATATTTTAGGACCTTGGTCAGCGCTTGGAGTTCGTGAAGAAGCCGTAACATTAAAAAAAGCATTTGAAAAACACCTTCCTACTAATCAGTTGACTGTTGTCACGGGTTGTCATGTGGAAACGATCACACCACAACAACTAGACGAAGCAGTTCAAGCTGCGTCGAAGGCTGATGTAATCGTTGTTGCAGTTGGTGAAGACAGTGACATGAGTGGCGAAGCAGGATGCCGCACGAATATTCAATTGCCCGCTCCTCAACTGGAATTGCTAAAAGCATTGGCTACTTGCGGAAAACCAATCGTTACGATTTTATTTAACGGACGTCCACTCGACCTTCATGGTGTTATTGAATACAGTGACGCGATCTTTGAAGCGTGGTACCCAGGCAGCGAAGGCGGAAGTGCACTTGTAGACCTTCTTTATGGCGTAACCATTCCTTCAGGAAAACTGACGATGTCGTTCCCTGATAACGTCGGACAAGTACCTGTGTATTATAACCACTTTAATACAGGTCGACCACAAGGCGCACCTGATGCACAGGAACGCTATGTATCTCAATATTTAGATGCACCAAACGAACCGTTGTATCCTTTTGGCTACGGATTAAGTTATACGAAGTTTAGCTATTCAAACCTTGAACTTACTTCGACTCAACTAACGAAAGACACTGACATCACGGCAACTGTGTCCGTTTCGAATGTTGGCTCCTTTACAGGTGAAGAAATTGTTCAGTTTTATGTACAAGATGTCGTTGGCGAAGTCGTTCGCCCATTAAAAGAACTAAAGAGCTTCCAGAGCATTACACTCGAGCCTGGCGAGACAAAACAAGTGACCTTTACGATTACTGAAGATCAACTTCGTTATACCCATGCGGACCTTTCATTTAAAAGTGATAACGGATCATTCGTTTTATATGTAGGAACAAATAGCAAAGACGTTCTTTCACAATCATTCCAATTGACTTCACAAGGGAGGAACTAACAATGACGGTAAATACAACGAAGAAATACATCCTTCATAATGGTGAGACACAAGTACAATTCCTTCCATCAGGCGACGTATCTAATTTCTCTCACAAAAACTTGATGGTTAATCAGCTAATTGGCAACGCCATAGATGGCTCACTAAATAACATTTTCTTGCGCGTTTTTAATAACGACAAAATCGACTTCTACCCCCTACTAGGTGTGAAGTCGACGAGTACGTTTTCAACTTCTGCCAATAAAGCAAAATGGTCTGGAACGGTTCAAGGAATACAATATGAAGTCATCTTCCATATGGCGAATGAACAAATGTGGTTCTGGGAGGTTAACCTAGACGGGGACGGGCTTGATGTGGACTTGGTGTATGGACAAGATGTAGGAATCGCTCATCTAAATGCTATCCGTTCAAATGAAGCATATAACGCTCAGTACCTAGATCACGCAGTATTTGAAAATGATTCGACTGGTTTTACCGTGTGCACCAGACAAAACCAGCAACAAGGAGACGACTTCCCTTACCTTCAACAAGGATCTTTTGAGAAAAATGTCGGCTACTCTACTGACGGCTTCCAATTTTTCGGTTTAAGTTACAAAGAAACTGACATCCCTGAAGCGTTAACGAAGTCTTCTTTAGCGAATGAAACGTATCAATATGAATTTGCTTTTACTGCACTACAAAGTAAAAAAATGAAGCTAACTGGAAAGACTTCATTTGTGTTCTATGGTGCTGTAGCAAGCCATCATCCAGATGCAGTGAAGAGCCCTTTATTTAAACAAGAAATCCAGCAAGCATGGGATGACTTAGATAAAGAACTACCATCTTTCGAAACGATTAATTCGCTTCATGACTTAGCTTTTTCAGGAGCTGGCAC
>NZ_JBATUX010000022.1:0-72671 GCF_049671445.1 Paenisporosarcina sp.
CAATTAAGTTCAAGTTTGTTTTCGATACCGACAGGTGTCGGCGGAAGAAAACGTTTATGCTTCCGGCACCGAAGTGCGTTCCGCTTGTTAGTTGACGTTTTGCTGTTCAGTTTTCAAGGTTCATTTGGTGTCGCGTGTTTTGGCGACTTATCTAATTTAGCATCGTGAAGTGTGAGAGTCAAGCACTTTTTTAATCTATTTTTAAATCTTTTTTCAAACTCACTTGCTTAGCGACGTTTACTATTATAAACAGTATATCCTCATTTCGTCAAGAAAAAAATAAGACACTTTGTAAAGTGTCTTATTCGCTGCGCCCCTCTTGATCCATTGGTTCAACTTTATAATATCGATGGAAGATATTATTGCTCTTTGTTTCTACTCGTTCTATATGAATATATCCTTTATCAACAAGGAATTCGATAAAGACTTCTAAGTCAACCGAGTAGTTACGAAGCTCTTCTTGTTCATGTAATTCCTGAATCGTCCAATGTTCTTTTTTACTCATTACTTCTAGTATATGACGGGAACCATCCTTCGTTCTTGAATGGATCATAAATTCACTTGCTAAAAACAGAAGTTCTAATCTTTTATCAATGGATTCATCACTCGAAAGAAGTTCTTCGTAAAGTTTGTAGATAGCAGGTTCCATAATTTTCACTTGCGACCAAACCGTTACTTCTGGATGTAATCCATTTTCAAAAACAGCTAAACGCGCAAGGTGATGTAGTGAATCCACTATATGATTGTAAGCATCCATATAATTTTTTTGTTCAAAGAATACTTTTCCTTCTAAATAACGTCGAATGAGTTTTGCGAACTCTATCCCCATTTTTATTTTACGACCGTAAAATGGAAAATCTTTCAGTTCTGTTTTTAATTCGTGAACAAATTCGTTTCGATCGAACATGACACGTCCATAAAAAATCCAATCAACGATTTTTCGATTTGTCCCTAGAAGTAACCATTTTCGCAATTGTTTCTCCGTAACAATATGCATCGCTGCCTTTTTATCGTTAAACGTATAATGTTTTGTGAAAACAGGTTGATCAGCGTCTTTTGCTAATATTAATAATATGGTATCGAATGTATCTGTGATTTGACTAACTTTTTCTCTCTTCTCGATTAAAATTACACCGAGTGTGTTTGGTTGGCTCGCTCTCTCCTGATAAATAGGACGTAGAATTTGTTCCAACGAAAGTTCCCCCTCTAAAATAATCAAAATGGTATATGTACTTTTTTCGACAAAGATTGTTAGATTCCTTCAAACGATTTACACTACCAATTATGGTATAGTAAACATGATTAAGGAGGAACACAATATGAAACCTTATAAAAATAAAATAAATCGAATTCGTTCGTTTGCTTTATCATTAATTTTCATCGGATTTGTCATTATGTATATCGGTATATTCTTCCGAGACCATGAAATCATTATGACATTATTTATGTTCTTAGGGCTACTTGCAATTTTAGGTAGCACAGGTGTGTATGCATGGATTGGGATGTTGTCTACTAAGGCTGTTCAAGTCGTTTGCCCAAACTGTGGTAAGCATACGAAAGTATTAGGTCGCGTTGATATGTGTATGTATTGCCGAGAACCGCTTACACTTGATCCTACTTTAGAAGGTCAAGAATTTGATGAAAAATTAAATAGAAAAAATTCATAATGGTTAAGGCTAACATTCAATATAGAATGTTAGCTATTTTTTTGCAAAAAAAAAAGAGCATGTTTATGCTCTTTTATATTATTGAACTTTGCTAGCTTGTGAAATACATGTTGGGCAGGTACCGTAAATTTCCATACGATGCGAGTTAACTTGAAAACCAGTTACATGAGAAGCCAAATGTTCAACTTCGTCAAGTCCTGGATAATGAAAATCAACTATCTTGCCGCATGAATCACAAATAATATGGTAATGATCATTTGTCACAAAATCAAAACGACTTGAAGAATCACCGTATGTCAATTCTTTAACTAATCCCGATTCTCTAAAGACTCGAAGATTGTTATAGACAGTCGCAACACTCATATTAGGAAATTTAGCTTCAAGCGCTTTATATATATCGTCTGCTGTTGGATGGATCATGGATTGAATGAGAAATTCTAAAATCGCATGACGCTGTGGTGTAATTCGAACTCCAGTAGATTTCAGAGTTTCCAATGCGTCGCGTAAATGCATTTCAGTCATCGCCATTCACCTCACTTCATAAATATTCTTATTTTGTAATCGTTATAATTAGTATAAGGATGAAGTAAGGTGAAAGTCAACAATAACCCTTTGTAGCAAGGATTATTAAGCATGCAACCCTTTTTCTTTTTGTCCTAGTCGTAAATTAATAAATCGAGCAGCAACAAATAAGAAATCCGATAAACGATTCAAATAGGCTAACACGAGTGGAGAAACACCTTCACCAATACTTACAGCTGAACGTTCGCCACGTCGAACAATTGTACGTGCAACATGAAGAGCTGCACCAGCAGGATGACCACTCGGTAGTATGAAGTTAGTCAATTGAGGTAACTGTGCATCCCATTGATCAATCCACGATTCCAACTTCGTGATTTCACTTTCTTCTAACTTCCACTTCACTTCCTTACCTGCTGGTGTTGCAAGTTCTGCTCCAACATGGAAAAGTGTAGTTTGTATTTGATGAAATGCTTGTTGAACTTCTTCTTTTTCTTCGAAAAATTCAGTTTGAATATAACTCATAGCAAGTCCGATCATCGAGTTTGCTTCGTCACACGTCCCATAAGCTTCAACAAGTGCATCATTTTTAGCTACACGTGAGCCATAAATTAATGAAGTTGTTCCTTTGTCGCCGGTCTTTGTATATATCTTCATATTAATACCCCTTTTCCACATCTATAACATTTTGAAAATCTGTTCCTTCTTTCATCCATTCCTGAAGGTTCTGTATGAAAATTTCTATAGCTCGTGGTACATACTCAGAAGAATGACTTGATACATGGGGTGAAACGATAACTCCATTCATGTCCCAAAAAGGATGATTTTCTTCTAGTGGTTCATTTTCAAATACATCCAATACGCAAAATGCAATTTGATGCTCGGCCATTGCTTTTATTAACTGCTCTTCTTTTATTAAATCCCCACGTCCAAAATTCATGAAAATAGCATCCTCTTTCATTAAGACGAAATGCTCATATGTAAGAAGTCCACGTGTTTCTGGTGTACTCGGTAATACAGATATAACGATATTCACTTGGGGTAACGTGTCATTTAATTGTTCAAAAGCAATCATATCATCCATGTGTGGAGCTTGTTTTCCCGAACGATTGCAACCAATTGTTTTGACACCAAAAGCTTGCAGTAAACGTCCAATTTCACTGCCAATTGCACCAGGACCTATGATTAGAGCTGTACTTCCAAAAAGCTCACTTGATCCAGAGCGTTTACTCCATTCATTCTTACGTTGTTGAGAATAAATCCATGGCACTGCCCGCTTTATTGCTAATAAATGCGCCATGACCGACTCTGTCATGGGTGTTTTATGAATTCCTTTGACATTTGTAATTAAAATATTTCGTTCACCAATTTCACGTAATGGCATTTTTTCTAAACCTGCTGAAGCAACCATTAGCCATTTCAATGCTAGGGCTTGGCCTAGTGTTTCTTTATTGACATCTTCTCCATAAGTCAAAATAACTTCTGCTGTTTCTAGTGCATTTTGGTCTTTAATTGTAGAAATAGTGAAATCCACTTGAGGAAATTCACTTCGTAGTCGTTGCATTAATTCTTCTTTAACAGTGAAAGTAATTAAAACATTTGTCATTTGGCCATCAACTCACGTAATAACCCAAGTGCCTCTTCAACGTGTCCTTTTACTTTTACTTTTCTCCACTCTTTTACCACTGTTCCGGTCGGATCAATTAAAAATGTTGACCGTTCAATCCCCATATATTCTTTACCATACATTTTCTTGAGCAACCAAACTCCATAAGCTTCGGAAACTGCATGGTCTTCATCTATTAATAATGAAAATGGTAGTCCATGTTTTTCTATGAACTTCGTATGCGCTTTTTCTCCATCTGGGCTAACGCCTAATATAACAGCATTTAAATCACTGAAGGATTCATGAGCGTCTCTAAAGTCGCAAGCCTCCGTTGTACATCCTGGTGTTGCATCTTTCGGATAAAAATAAAGCAGTACATATTGTTTTCCTGCGAAACTATGTAGCGATACATCCTCACCTTTTTCGTTTTTCAAAGTGAAATTAGGTGCTTGCAAACCTTCAAGTGTTGTCATGTTTTATCCCTCCACTTTACTATTTGTTTAATCGTACCGAATAATGGTCACAGTTTCAATTTTCTTGGCGTTCTCCATCCTTTTTGTCTATTATTAAGAATGGTAGAAAACGAACGGAGGATTTATATATGAAAAGAACAAATTCTGAAGCTTTACATCAAGAAGCTTTAAAACATATCGTTGGTGGGGTTAATAGCCCATCACGTTCATACAAAGCAGTAGGTGGCGGTTCACCAACTGTCATGGAAAGAGCACAAGGCGCATACTTTTGGGATGTAGATGGTAACAAATATATTGATTTCCTGGCAGCTTATGGGCCGATTATTACTGGTCACGCACATCCACATATCACAAAGGCTATAACAAAAGCTGCTGAAAATGGTTTATTATACGGAACTCCTACTCCACATGAAGTTAAATTCGCAAAAATGTTGAAAGAAGCAATGCCAGGAATGGATAAAGTACGTTTTGTAAATTCAGGAACTGAGGCTGTCATGACGACGATTCGTGTATCCCGTGCTTACACAGGTCGCACGAAAATCATGAAATTCGCAGGATGTTATCATGGCCACTCTGATTTAGTACTCGTTGCTGCTGGTTCTGGTCCTGCAACTCTGGGTATTCCTGATTCAGCAGGTGTTCCTAAATCAATCGCTAAAGAAGTGATTACAATTCCATTCAATGATCCACAGGCTTTCCAAGAAGCAATGGAGCAATGGGGAGAAGAGATTGCATGTATTTTAGTTGAACCAATTGTTGGGAACTTCGGAATTGTTGAGCCGAATGAAGGCTTCTTGCCTCTTGTTCATGATATCGCGAAACAAAAAGGAGCTCTTATTGTCTATGACGAAGTCATTACAGCATTCCGTTTCCACTATGGTGGTGCTCAAGATATGCTAGGGTTAACTCCTGACTTAACAGCACTTGGGAAAATCATTGGTGGCGGATTACCAATCGGAGCATATGGTGGACGTAAGGAAATAATGGAACAAGTAGCTCCACTTGGCCCTGCCTATCAAGCTGGAACAATGGCAGGAAATCCTGCGTCTATATTATCTGGAATTGCTTGTTTAGAAGTATTAAAACAACCGGGTATTTATGAGGAGTTGGATCGCTTAGGTGCTATTTTAGAAGAAGGTATTTTAAAAGCAGCAGCTAAACATAACGTGACCATTACAATAAATCGTCTAATGGGTGCTTTAACGATTTACTTTACAGATGTGAAGGTTGAAAATTACAATCAAGCTGAAGCAACGGATGGCGAGATTTTTGGTCGATTCTTTAAACTCATGCTAGAACAAGGTATCAATTTAGCTCCTTCCAAGTACGAAGCTTGGTTCTTAACAACTGCTCACACTGAAGAAGATGTTATGCAATCGCTGGTCGCTGTTGACCACGCCTTTTCCAAACTTAAGTAATTTCAGGTTGACCGACTAGCATTGCTACTGTAAGTTAGTAAAAAGCTTGGTAACGAGAAAGGAAATACAACTTTTATGAAACTTGGTGCACGAATCGTTAAAACGGGTGTCGCAATCGTATTTGCGCTGTTCTTGGCTGATTTACTGCATTTACCGTCTCCTGTCTTTGCAGGAATTGCGGCTATATTTGCTCTTCAACCTTCTATTTACCGCTCTTATCTATCGGTAATTGAGCAAATTCAATCAAATCTAATTGGCGCTGGAATTGCCATTCTTTTCGCCCTTATATTTGGTCATCATTTTGTTGCAGTTGGCTTAGCAGCTGTGATCACAATTGCCATTATGTTGAAATTGAAATTAGAAAAATCGATTTCACTGGCCCTAGTTACCATCATTGCCATTATGGAAGTGCAAAGTGATGATTTTATTACGTTTGCACTCATACGGTTTACTACCATTGTGGTCGGTGTCCTCGCGGCATTTATCGTTAATCTAGTATTTATGCCACCTAAATATGAAACGAAGTTATTTCATTCCATTCATATGACAACGGATGAATTAATTCGCTGGACGAGATTAGCTAAACGTCAAGCTTCTGAACATACTGCAACAAAACAAGCGCTTGAAAAAATACGAGAACGATTAATTAAAATCGATCAGTTTTATTTGTTCTATAAAGAAGACCGTAGCTACTTCCGTAACGAAAAACGTGCAAAAGCCCGTAAACTTGTCGTCTATCGCCAAATGATTTCCGTAGCAAATAAGAGTTGGGAAGTTTTAAAACGCCTTCATTTATATGAAAATGAATTAGCAAATTTACCAGATCATTTCCGTTTGATGATTCAAGAAAGACTAGACTTTTTATTGACGTATCATGAACAACTTCATTTGAAATATACTGGGAAGTTAAAGCCCGAGCATTCCCTATGGACGGAAAATGAAGCAATACTTAAACGACATGAAGTTATGGAGATTTTCGCGAGAGAAATCGCACTTTCAAAGGAAGAAGAAATATTCTCTTCTTACCATTTACTACATGTATTATCCGCCGTTCTAGATTATGAAGAACATTTGGAGCATTTAGATACGCTCATTATTTCTCATCAAAATTATCACGGTGAAGAAATTAATGTTGAACTAGAAGACGGATTCTAAACAAAAAGCAGTCATCTCTTTATTGGGATGACTGCTTTTTTGCGTTCGGTTATTTACCATCTTTTACCTTTTCCAACTTAGATGACTATTTTTCCAACTTGGACTCTATTTTTTCCAACTTGGGTCGCTAATTTTCCAACTTGGCGGCCATATTTTCCAACTGAGCCAATGCTCACCAATGTAACAACGGTATAGTTAACAAAACCGTCTATAAAAAGAAGCTATCCATTAAAACGGATAACTTCTTCTTATTAACTCTTCATTCTTGGATCCAATGCATCACGCATACCGTCACCCATTAAGTTAAACCCTAATACAGTTAACATAATAGCTAGACCAGGGAAAAACATCGTCCATGGGGCATTGATGAAATTCACGCGTGCATCTGCCAACATTTTGCCCCATTCTGGTGTTGGTGCTTGAGCTCCTAGACCAAGGAACCCTAGTGCAGCTGCTTCAATAATAGCAGTAGCAATGGCTAGAGTACCTTGAACAATTACGGGAGCCATTGAATTTGGCAAAATATGCGAGAATAAGATTCTTATATCTTGCATACCGATAGCTTTTGCTGATGTAATATATTCTTCTTCTTTTATACTCAATACTTTCGATCGAATCAAACGTCCAAAGTTAGGGACATTAATTATCGCGATAGCAATTAATGCATTTTGCAAAGATGGTCCTAATACAGAAACGACTGCGATTGCTAATAAAATACTTGGGAAGGCTAGCATAATATCAAAAATACGAGAAATGATCGTGTCAATCCATTTGCCGTAATATCCGGCTACAATCCCCAAAATACTACCAACTACTACAGAACCGATAACTGAGAAGAAACCAACCCATAATGAAATACGTGCTCCGTGAATAATACGAGATAAAATATCTCGACCAAAGTCATCTGTACCTAGCCAAAATTGACTAGAGGGTTTTAGCAGACGATTGGCTAACGCTTGATCATTAATGCCTTGAGGTGCTATAAAAGGGCCAATCAAAGCCACGATGATAAAGAATAGGACAATCCCAGCGCCTACGACGGCAACTTTACTTTTCTTAAAGCTTCGCCACGCTTCGTACCAAGGGCCAGCTACTTTATCTGATTGAGGTGCTACATTAGTTGATTTAGGCTCCATTTTGGCCATGTTGAGATTCCTCCTTCTTAATCATATTTAATTCGTGGATCAATTAAGCTGTATAGTATATCAATGACTAAGTTAATCATGACGAAAATAAATGCTACAACTAAAATACCAGACTGGATTACAGGGTAATCACGGAAATTAATTGCTTCATAAATATAACGACCGACACCTGGCCATCCAAAGATCGTCTCCGTTAATATCGCGCCTCCTAGAAGCATCCCCATTTGAAGACCAATAATGGTTAACACAGGAATAATCGCATTTTTCAAAGCATGTTTGTAGACAACCCAGAACATTTTTTGGCCTTTAGCTCTAGCAGTTCGAACGTAATCAGAACGCATTACTTCAAGCATGCTTGAACGTGTCATACGTGCGATAATCGCCATCGGAATAGTCGCAAGTGCTAGACCAGGTAACACTAAGTGTTTTAAAACTGTGCCTAACTGATCAAACCTACCTTGCATAATGGTGTCTAGCACGTATATGTTGGTCATTGATTCTACAGGATTTCGAACTTCTTCACGACCAGTAGTTGGCAGGATACCTAGTTCAATACCAAAAATGTATTGAAGCATTAACCCTAACCAGAAAATCGGCATTGATACACCTACTAATGCTAAAATCATAGCCGTATAGTCAAACCATGAATTTTGGAACCACGCAGAAATAATACCTGCATTCACTCCGACAATAACAGCTATTACTATAGCAAATAATGATAATTCAAAAGTAGCTGCTAAGTATGTCCAAATTTCATTTGAAACAGGATTCATCGTACGCATAGATTCCCCAAGATCGCCTGTTAAAAGGCCCTTTAAGTAATCAAAGTATTGTATATACCAAGGATTATCTAATCCAAGTTTTGTGCGAAGTGCAAGAATAGCTGATTCTGATGCTTGTTGCCCCAAAATTACTTGCGCTGGATCACCCGGTATTGCCCGAATAATCATAAAAACAACAAACGTCATGCCTAATAGTACGGGGATTAATTGTAAGAGTCTTCGTCCGATATAGTGAAGCATTGTCTTCACCTCTCCATCTAATGCAGTATGTATTACTATGAAAAGCGAAGCGGGACACCTTATGGTGACTCCCGCAAAGCTAGTCACAAATTGTTTATTCATTAAAAAATGGGAAGAAATCACGAAGACTTCTCCCCATCAATCTGTCTTTTACTTGAAGTCTACTTTATTTAATCTATCAGACCCTGTTGGATGTGGTGTAAAGTTTACTAAATCTGCGTTACCTGCAAGAAGTGGTGTAGAATGTGCAAGCGGTACCCACGGTGCGTCTGCAGAAATTAATTCTTGAGCTTCAGCGTAAAGTTCATTTCGCTTGTCTTCATCAACTTCAGATTGCGCATTAATTAAGATATCGTGTACTTTATCACTGCTGTAGTAAGCGTAGTTATTGCTTCCGATATTGTCTTTATCAAGCAAAGTGTAAAGGAAGTTATCAGCATCACCATTATCGCCAGTCCAACCTAACATGAAGGCATCTGCTTCACCATTTTTAGTTTTCTCAAGATATGTTGCCCATTCATAAGAAACGATTTTAGCTTTGATACCAATGTCAGCAAGGTTCTTTTGAATAACCTCAGCTACTTTTGTACCATCAGGCATATAAGGACGTGGAACAGGCATTGCCCATAATTCCATTTCAAATCCATCTTCAAAGCCAGCTTCTTTAAGAAGTGCTTTTGCTTTTTCAGGATCAAATTCATAACCTACAACATCGTCATTGTAACCACTGATTGATGGTGGCATAGGATTTTTAGCAATTTCTGCTCCACCATTAAAGAATGCATCAATGATAGATTGTTTGTCGATTGCATGATTCATCGCTTGACGAACTTTTACGTTATCAAATGGAGGTCGAGTATTAGTTAAACCTAAGTACCCAACATTCATTGATGGACGTTCAAATAATTGTAAGTCAGCATTATCTGTTACTGTTTTAGTATCAGTTGGGTTAATCCCGTCAGCTAAGTCAATTTCATTTGTAGCTAAAGCATTCAAACGAGCTGAGTTATCAGGAATTGCACGGAAAATAACTTTATCTAATTTTGGTAATTCTTTATCCCAATAATCAGCGTTTTTATCAATAGTTATTGAATCATTTTTCTTCCATTCAACAAATGTAAATGGACCTGTACCTACTGGATTATCTCCAAATTTATCGCCAAACTTCTCAAATGCTGTTGGGCTTGCAATTGCGAACGGGCTCATTGCAATGTTTTTCAAGAAAGGAGATTGTGCACGTTTCAATTTGAAAACGACTGTAGTATCCCCTTCTGCAGTTACAGAATCGATTACATGACCTTCGTCACCTTTAAAACCACCAAACATTGAAGCGTAGTATGGGAACTGATCTTCTGTTCCATTCGCCCAACGCTCGAAGTTTTTCACTACGGCTTCTGCATTAAAGTCAGTTCCATCGTGGAATTTCACACCTTCACGAAGTGTAAATGTATAAGTAAGTCCATCTTCTGAAGGCTCCCATTTAGTTGCTAAACCTTCATTAATAGTTGTATCTTGTTCACCAAAGTTTAATAATGTTTCAAAAACGTTTTGTGTTACTTTAAATGATTCACCATCAGTTGCTCTTGCTGGGTCTAGAGATACAGAATCTCCACCACGACCAAATACTAGGATTTTAGGCTCTGAACTTTCTCCGCCTTTGTCTTCCCCTTTATCGCCATCTGATGAATCAGACGAACATGCTGCTAAAATCGTTGAGAGGACTAGCATTAGTAACACAGCAAGCGACCACAGTTTCTTTTTCTTCAAATTGACCCCTCCAAAATTTCTATTTATCATTGTTGCGCGTGTTCACCATATAGGTGACAGGCAACAGAATGACCTGATTCAAGTTCTTCTAACTTTGGTACGATTTTTGTACACACATCCATTTTAAACGGACAGCGCGTGTGGAATGTACATCCAGAAGGCGGATTTGATGGACTAGGAATATCTCCTTTAATTAGGATTTGCTCCCGCACAAAATTCGGATCTGGAACCGGTACAGCAGACAATAGAGCCTGTGTATAGGGGTGAAGAGGCTTATCATAAAGCTTCTCACTTACTGCAACCTCAACCATTTTGCCAAGGTACATAACCCCTACTCGGTCACTTATATGTCGCACAACACCTAAGTCATGCGCAATAAATATGTAAGTTAGGTTTAATTCTTTTTGCAAATCTTGCATTAAGTTCAAAACTTGTGCCTGAATCGAGACATCAAGTGCAGACACAGGTTCGTCTGCAATGATAAGTTTTGGGTTAGTCATTAAAGCTCTAGCAATCCCAATACGTTGGCGTTGTCCTCCACTGAATTGGTGAGGATAACGTTTTGCATGATAACTACTTAGCCCTACAATTTCTAAAAAATCACGGACTTTCTTTTTGCGCTCTTTTGAATCACCAATTCCGTGAACAATTAAAGGCTCTTCTAAAATCTTTTCAATTGTATGTCTTGGATTTAAAGATGCATATGGATCTTGAAACACCATTTGAATTTCGCGACGTGCTTTACGCATATCGTCATTTGAGATGCTCGTTAATTCTTTTCCATCAAAAAACACTTTACCTTCAGAAGGTTCTAGTAATCTCATAAGCATGCGGCCAGTAGTAGATTTTCCACATCCAGATTCACCAACAATTCCTAACGTTTCGCCTTTATTAACGTAAAAGGAAACATCATCAACTGCTTTCACATGTCCAGATACTCGACTAAGTAATCCTTTGCGAATAGGAAAATATTTTTTAAGTCCTTCAACTCTCAATAAGGGTTCTGTCATGAGTCAATACCTCCTGATCTTGATACAAGAAGCATCTTGTCTTATGCGCAGACGAAGTTTGATATAAGTCTGGATTCTCTGTTAAACACTTATCAAAGGCAAATTCGCAACGCGCTGCAAATCTACATCCCTGGCTAATTGAACCTGGTTTTGGAACATTACCTGGAATAGAATATAGTCTTTGCTTTTTGAATCGTATATCTGGAACAGATTGCAATAATCCTTTTGTATAAGGGTGTTGAGGATCTTTAAAAATCACTGGTACTGGACCTTCTTCTACAATTTGACCAGCATACATAACGACTACTCGTTCACATGTTTCAGCAACTACACCGAGATCATGAGTTATCAAGAGCACAGCTGTGTTCAATCGATCATTTAAGTCTTTCATTAATGCTAAAATTTGGGCTTGGATCGTTACATCCAGTGCTGTAGTAGGTTCGTCCGCAATTAAAACTTTCGGATCACATACCAATGCCATCGCAATCATGACACGTTGTCTCATCCCACCAGAGAGTTGATGAGGATAATCTTTCATCAATTCTTCACTTCGTGGTAGGCCAACTAATTGCAACATTTCAATTGCACGTTCTTTTGCTTGTTTTTTCGACCAATCTTTTTTATGAATAAGAATAGCTTCCATTAACTGGTTGCCTATTGTGAATAAAGGGTTTAAGGAAGTCATTGGCTCTTGGAAAATCATTGCCACATCATTACCTCTTACTTTACGCATCTCTTTATCACTTAACTTCGTTAAATCTTTATCTCCAAATAGAATTTCTCCACCCGTAATTTTCCCTGGAGGGCTTGGTACTAGACCCATTATGGATAAGGATGTAACACTTTTCCCACAACCGGATTCACCTACGATCCCAAGCACTTCTCCTTCGTGAACAGAAAAATCAATATTATCTACTGCGGGGATTACACCGTCATCTGTAAAGAAGGAAGTTTGCAGACCTTTTACTTGAAGAATCGCTTTACGTGCACTCATGATGTCCCTCCTTTTACGAAACTAAATATTATTTCAGAACATTCGATATGTTCCTTATTATACAAAGATTAATTATAATTGCAATAGTTTTTTTATAAGTACTACTTATTTTTCCCATTAAAAAAAGGCTCTCCTTTTAAGGAGAACCCATATTAATCCACATCTAATTGTTGAACTTGAAATAAACTGTAGTAAATACCCTTCGATTCCATCAATTCATTATGCGTTCCTTGCTCTTTTAGTTCACCATGATTGATAACGAAAATTTGATCGGCATGCGTAATTGTCGATAAACGATGCGCCACAATAATCGTGGTTCTGTTATGTGCTAAACGTTCTAAAGAGTCTTGAATCAAGGACTCACTCTCTAAATCAAGAGCAGAAGTTGCTTCATCCAGAACTAAAATAGGAGGATTTTTCAAGAATACTCTAGCAATAGCTACTCGTTGTTTTTGTCCACCTGAAAGTTTAACTCCTCGTTCTCCAACTTTGGTATCGTAACCTTCTGGAAGAGAAATAATAAAGTCGTGTGCATTTGCAGCTTTTGCCGCTTCGATTACTTCGTTTTCCGTAGCATCAGGTCTACCCATTAAAATGTTTTCTTTGACTGAGTCACTAAATAGTATGTTATCTTGCAATACTATTCCGATATTCTCACGTAATGATTTGATTTTTACATCTTTAATGTCAATGTCATCAATTTTAACTGAGCCACTCGTTGCATCATAAAAACGCGGAATCATACTAATAATGGTGGACTTACCCCCACCACTCATTCCGACAAAGGCTGCAGTTTGTCCCGGTTCAACCGTGAAATTCATATTATCCAAGACTAAATTGTTTTCTTCTTCGTACCTAAAAGAAACTCCGTCGAATTGAAGCTTCCCTTTAACAGAAGGTATATCTTTCGCATATGCTTCATCTTTAACATCATATTTTTCATCCATTAGTTCAAACACGCGATCCATAGAAGCATATGCTTGAGTTAAAGTAGTCGAAGAATTGACGAGTCGTCTTAACGGATTATAAAGTCTTTCGATATAGGCGATGAATGCAACCATCGTTCCAACAGATAAGTTTCCATTAATGACTTGATACCCCGCATAAGCAATAACTAGGAGCGGTGCAACATCCGTAATTGTGTTAACAACTGCAAAGGCTTTTGCATTCCATTTTGTATGATCAATTGCCTTTTCTAAAAATTCATCATTTGCTTTATCAAAAATTCGTTGTTCGTGTTTTTCTAATGTGAAGCTTTTAATAATACTCATACCTTGAACACGTTCATGTAAATAACTTTGAACACCTGCAAGAGCTTGTGATCGGTCACGTGTTAAGTCTCTTAATCGTCCAAAGAAATATTTAACACTTACTGCATAGAAGGGGAATGCCAGCAGTGTTACAAGTGTTAAAGGTACATCCATTGTCAGCATAATTGCTACAGCAATAATAATTGTGGCTAGGTCTAGCCATAAATTCATTAAACCAATCATTACAAAGTTCTTAGTTTGCTCTACATCGTTAATCACACGAGAAATTACTTCTCCAACTCGTGTATTGGAATAAAAACGTAGGCTCAGACGTTGCAAATGACCATATAATTCTTGTCGGATATCATACAATATTTTGTTACTGACGAGTTGCGCATAGTATTGTCGATAATATTCAATTGGTGGTCTCACAATAAAGAAGACGAGTGCGGTTCCACCTAACCAGTAAAATAGGTGCCGTGTTTTTTCAGCATCAGTCAATGTGTCAACACTTATGATATCGTCTATGACGATTTTTATTAGTAAAGGAATAAATAAAGGGATGGCAAATTTCACAATACCAATGACAACCGTGAAAACAATTTGCCAAGTATAGGGTTTAACAAACTTCATATATCTTTTTGTACTGCTCATGCATTCACCTTCCTATCAAAATGAAAAACCTGTTGGAATTCAACAGGCATCATTTACTCACTTATTTTTAGTTGTTTGTGAAAAAGATAACGACTTGTCCACACCTCGATAAAGTCTGGTGCAAATGGTCCTTTACGTTGTTTAATCCAACTAATAAGTTTTTCCACGTTGCGATGTAAAATTAAATCGATTGCTTCAGGATAATCCATTTGTTTTTTATGATCTTCAAATTCGTCTTCGTCTAAAATCGTATACGTCATATCCGGAAAGACTTTTACATCCAAGTCATAATCAATGTATTTTAAAGATTGATTATCGTAAATAAATGGTGAACTGATATTACAGTAATAGTACACACCATCTTCACGCAACATACAAATGATATTGAACCAATGTTCTGCATGAAAATAACAAATTGATGGTTCGCGAGTTAACCATGTGCGTCCGTCAGACTCGGTAACGACTGTTCGTTCATTCGCACCGATAACAATATTCCTTGTTCCTTTGAGAACCATTGTTTCTTGCCAGACGCGGTGGATTTTGCCGTTATGTTTGTAGCTGTGAATCTGAATCGTTTCTCCTTCTGCTGGTATTGTCATGAATAAGCCACCTTTTCGTCGAAGCACAAAATATTTATATATTGTATTGTGTATTCATTATAACAACCTCTATGTAAAAACTATAGCAAAAAAATCAGCGAAGGCGTAAAGCCCTCGCTGATTGGAAGTGAAATACTTATTATTTAGTTGAATTGTTGTTACGGTATGAAGCTTTTTGTGCAGATTGTTGATTTTGTTTTTTCACTTCAGTTGGATTTGTTTGAGAAGCAAATTCTGCACCAAATTCAGTACGGTTATTTGTACCGCCTTGTGGTTGTGCAGCTTTTTGTGCAGATTGTTGATTTTGGTTTCTTACTTCAGTTGCATTAGTTTTAGGTGCGAATTCTGAAGCGAATTCAGTATTATAAGCGTTAGCTTGTGGTGCTGCAGTTTTTTGTGTAGATTGTTGATTTTGTTTTCTTACTTCAGCTGCGTTAGTTGGTTGGTTGCTGTTATTTTTATTAGCCATGTGTATTTCACCTCCATGCTCATTAATGTGTGCAGGAAATGAAATTTTATGCTTATTTTTTTTACATGACGATTGAACGTCCACCATCAACAATAATTGTTTGACCACGAATCATATCTGAGCTATCAGAAATTAAGAACATTGCTGTTTTCACCATATCGTCTATTTCAACCATTCGACCAGCTGGTGTATTTTTTCTCGCGTCATCTAATAATTCTTCACGATTCGGGAAATGTTTTAATGCCTCTGTATCAAGCGCTCCGCCCGACACAGTATTGACTGCAATGCCTTTAGCAGCAAGTTCTACAGCTAAATAGCGAGTAATTGACTCAATAGCTGCTTTAGATACACCTACCGTCGTGTAGTTTTCTAGATAACGAATTGAACCTAAAGAACTGACACCAACAATTTTTCCGCCTTGATCCATTAATTTAGCTGCTTCTTGCGCTCCAAATAACATGGCTTTGGCATTAATATTCATCGTCCAGTCCCAATGAGATTCTTCAAGCTCCATTACAGGGCGAAGAACTCCCGATGCCGCATTGCTTACAAAAACGTCTAAACGACCAAATTCTTCGCGAATCGTTTCAAACATCGCTTTTAATTTTTCCATGTCTCCTACATTTGCACGAATAAGAAGCGCTTTTTGACCAAGTGCTTCTATTTCTTTTACAGTTTCAAGTGCTGCACTTTTGCTGCGAGCATAGTTTACGACAATATCGTAACCATTTTTCGCTAGTTCGATTGCAATTGCTTTCCCAAGTCCACGGCTGCTTCCTGTAACTAATGCCACTTTGTTTGCTGTCATCTTAATTTCCCCTCTCAATATATGCCTGCCATATTTTCAACATCGACACGGGCATTGGTACTTCTTTTATTTCTTCTATAGTTAACCATTTACATGTATCTAATAGATTTTCTTCGACTGCATGTCCAACAAAACAATTCATTTCCCATGTTAAATGAGAAAAGACATGTTTGAAAGGACCTAAATCAATTTCTTTTGAAAAATATATACCATAACGGTCTTGCAATAAAGGAATAGTATCAGTTTCTTTTAATGCATGTTCAATCATAGGGAATTGATACATATTCGCTAATAGGCCTGTTTCAGGTCTTTTTTCCATAAGAAATTGTTTTTTATCATTTTGGGTAACATAGACATCATAATGCAATGCTTTTGTTTTTTTATTTTTTGTTTTTATTGGTAAATCATTTTGTTCGCCTGCATAAAAAGCAGAACAATTTTCTCGCATGGGACATAATAAACATTTAGGAGATGTTGGTGTACAAATAACAGCGCCTAACTCCATTAATCCTTGATTGAAAGACGAAGGGTCCTGTGCATCAATGATTTCAGTAACTGCTTGTTCGAAAATTTTTCTCGTTTTAGGTTTTGCAATATCTTCTTTTATAAGAAGAACTCGCGATAACACACGCATGACATTGCCATCAACTGCATGCTCAGGTCTACCGTAAGCAATACTTAAAATAGCCCCAGCTGTGTACGGTCCTACACCTTTTAATGTAGAGATTTTATCTCTTGTCTCAGGTACAACACAATTGTAGGTTTCAACTACTTCACGTACACCCGCTTGTAAATTTCGTGCACGTGAATAGTAGCCCAAGCCTTCCCACTGCTTCAAAAGTTTTTCTTCATCAGCATTTGCTAACTCTTCCATCGTGGGGAAAGCTTCTATAAAGCGATTATAATAAGGGATAACTGTATCTACTCTCGTTTGTTGGAGCATGATTTCAGATACCCAGATTTTATAGGGATCGGATGTTTCCCGCCAAGGTAGATTACGCTTTTCTTCCTTGTACCATTCAATTAATGATTTTCGAAATGTGATTTTATTAAATTCACTCATTTTACACCTACATTCTGTTGATTACTTGCCATACATTTCGGGTATACCAAATTGAAGAGAGTAATCAAACTAGGAAGTCTAACCCGTTGTTATTTTAACAAAAATATCTTATGATGAACAAAATTATTCGGGCATTCTCCGTTAGAAGGAGTTGATACAGTTGGATACAGGTACTCATATTGTGATGGGAATTGCTTTAGGTGGACTTGCTATGATTGATCCAGTCGTTGCAAATCATTCCGTGACAGCAACAGCCGTTATAGCAGGAACCATAATTGGTTCACAAGCTCCAGACGTGGACACCGTTTTAAAATTACGAAATAATGCAGTCTATATTCGCCACCATCGTGGCATTACTCATTCCATTCCTGCTGTACTATTATGGCCATTAGCGATTGCAGGTGCCATTCATTTATTCGTACCAGCAGCAGATTTACTGCATTTGTGGTTATGGACATTCTTAGCAGTATTTTTACACGTTTTTGTCGATATTTTTAATTCATATGGCACTCAAGCTTTGCGACCATTTTCTTCTAAGTGGGTTGCACTTGGTGTAATCAATACATTTGACCCGATTATTTTCGGACTACACATTGTAGCTTTGCTTTTCTGGGCTTTTGGATCAAATCCGGTCTACACCATACTCTTAATGTATGGAATCATTTTTATTTATTATTTACTCAGGTTCGCGGTCCAGCATGCAGTTAGACACGCAGTTAGGAATACCATTCCAAGTGCTGAAGAAATCATTATTGCACCAACGATTAAATTTTTCCAGTGGCGGATTGCCGCTATTTCACAAACTCATCATTATGTAGGTCGAGCATACGGACGCTCAATCAATATTTACGATCGATTTGAGCGTAAAGAAATTCCTGATTCACCACTTGTAAAAGCTGCATTAAAAGATAAAAACTTGCAAGCGTTTATCTCGTTCTCACCTATTTATAGATGGGAAATTACGGAACATGAACATGTATTCGAAGTACGTTTAATTGATTTACGCTACCGTAGTAACGATTACTATCCATTTGTAGCAGTTGTTCATTTAAATGAAGACTTGGAAATTCTTAATTCTTATACTGGTTGGATCTTCAGTGAGGACAAGCTTCATAAGAAATTAGACTTTATACCAAACTAAAAAGGAGCTGTCCTAAAAGTCATAAAATATGACTAAGGGCAGTTCCCTTTTTTTACTAGTGCTTAGATTTCACAATTCTGTTTAAAAACGAAGATTCTAAAAACAGAGATACTGATTTCCGTTACTAGGATTGCTGTTGATTGCAATGGAGGCGGCGACTCCAGCGGAATCAGCACGAACTGAAGACCCTGGACTGAGCATCGCGAGGGAAGCGGCTGAAGTCGTGCCCGCGGAAAGCGTCCGCCGCAATGAAAATCAACATTTTTTCTACACTCTAAAGTAGACTACGCAATATTGGTCTTGTACTTTTTTATGCCTTGGCGAATCCACTGCTATTGAATTAAATCATCATCCATTTTTAGTAAATGAGCATATTTCGGATTATTTCCAGCAAACTCATGAATACAATCGCCATAGCTATTAATCCATTGACGTATTACCTTTTCAGCTACTTCAGCACCTTTGTAATCATACCCCGCTTTTGCATACGATGATTCAAAGTCAGACCATAATAACTCAATCCAAACACGTGCTTTAGCGGCTGACAACGCTTCGTTCTTCGCTGCAAGCTCTTGAATTAAAAGTTCAATTCTTTCTTCTATTTGTTCGGTCATTTTATTTCCCCTCCTTTAAAGATTTCAACATGGAGATGGGTAGTGCCTCAGCAAATTTATCTCCACCCATGCGATAGCCCCAAGCAAATCGACCTTTTAAGTAATCGACTTGAAAGAACACCCCAGGGTCTCCTTCTATGCGATAGACTTCACCAGGCACAAACTGTGAAGGATCCACTAAATAGGCTTGAGCCATTATCGCTTTTCGCTCTAACACGGCATATTCATTTACATAGCCAAGTTGACTAGCTTTTCTTGCTTTTTCAAGCAAATTAGCAATTTCTTGACGCAACTCTGGTTCATCCATTTGGCTGTATTTTTTTTCAATCGCCATCTTCTTCTAACTCCTTTTTTTCAATAAACATTTCGATTTGTTCAGATGGAAACCCTTTTAGATAAAGGGCCTGTTTCACTCTATTTTTACGATCATAACCTGTGAATTTCACAGAAACTTTTCGCCAAATCTTGTCTCCTTGATCGGCAATCATTTCTTCCCATTCATCTTCATCCGTTTTAAATTCAATTCCTTCAATTACTTTGCTTATAATTGCATATGAGTACCCTTTGCGCAACAAGGTATCTTGGATTTTTTGTTTTACTTGTCTTGGGGTTTTAGATGATTGCTGATTGGCAATTTTTTCAGCCAACCCTTGTGCAACTTCAGTTTGGTCATCTTCAGTATACGTTTTGAGCACTTCCTCTTGGAGCGATTTGTCGATACCTTTTTTCTTTAATTCTTGTTGGATAGCTCGTGGTCCCTTTTTACTCGTTTTCTTTTGTGTCTCGAGCAAAGCCTTAGAAAAAGATTCATCATTTAGAAATCCTAAATGGTACAACTTTTGAATTGCTTCTAAAACCACTGCTTCTCCGTATTCTGCATCGAGCAATTTCTTTTTCACTTCATGTTCGCTTCTCATGCGAAAGCTTAAATAATCAAGAGCTTTATTAAACGCTTTGCGGACTTCATCGTCGAAAACAATTTCATCGCGTTCAAAGTCTTCTAAATCCTTATCCTTCGATAATTGGTATTTTACAAGTAGTGATTCATCTACCGCAAACGCATATTTTTCCTCTATATATATATTGTAACGTTCAGGATTATTTTTTTGACGTGTTATTTTCGTGATAATTGCCACTTAACTCACCTCATATTCTCTAATAATAAGTATACACATAATTGTTGGCACATTCATTTGAGTACACTTACATAAGAACGGGTATTATACAAATAACATATACATGAAGGAGGACTAAAGATGAAAGTGGCGATTACTGGAGGTAGCGGTTTTGTAGGGAAAGAAATTACCAAGCAATTAACCAACAACGGACATGAAGTATATATTTTGACACGTTCTTCTAAGCCTTCGAATGACTCAGTACATATGGTGAAATGGCTTGGTGAGAAAGATAAACCTGAGGAACAACTGAATGGCGTTGATGCTTGGATTAATTTAGCCGGAGCCTCGATTAATGAGGGTCGGTGGACGGAAGAACAAAAACAAAAAATTCATGATAGCAGGATGCAAGCTACGGATGAGGTTCTTCGTATTTTAAAGGCAGTTTCAGAGAAACCAACTGTTCTTGTAAATGCAAGTGCAATTGGGATATATCCACCATCTGAAGAAGCATTATATACAGAACAATCTTCTTCCCGTGGATCGGATTTTCTTGCCGAAACAGTTGAAGAATGGGAAAAAAGAGCATATCAGGCTGAGCAATACGGGACGCGAGTGACTTGTGGTCGCTTTGGCATCATTCTAGGGAAAAACGAAGGTGCACTTCCCTTAATGGCTTTGCCCTATAAAATGGGGATTGGCGGCAAAGTAGGTTCAGGAAATCAATGGGTATCTTGGGTTCATGTATCAGACGTTGCGAAAGCCATACTTTTTGCAATAGATAACGATGATTTTAAAGGTCCTTTTAATGTTACCTCTCCAGATCCGAAACAAATGAATGAATTCGGTAAAATTCTAGGACAAATATTAAATCGTCCACACTGGATTCCAGTTCCTTCCTTCGCATTAAAACTGGCACTCGGCGACAAGAGCCAATTAGTTTTAGAAGGTCAGCGAGTAATGCCTGACAAGTTATTAACACATGGATTTAAATTTACTTATTCAGATTTACAACAAGCTCTCAAAAATATTTATGCATAAGATGTTCTAGAAAACGCAACCTATCGTAAAAGAAAGGTTGCGTTTTTATGTGGGTAAAACATTTAGTAGGCATTGTGGTTTCATGTGTAATTTTAACCATAGGCATTGTATTAAATCCTTTTCAAGTGGAAGCTGAATCACTGAACTGGGGATTTAAGAAAGGTGCCCAGGAAAAACAAGCCCAAGCTGGTAGTGCATTTGACGAACTCTTAAAAAAATACGGTGCCTTTTATAAAGGTTCTCCTGAAGAAAAAACCCTATACTTGACGTTCGATAATGGCTATGAGAATGGCTACACTGAGTCCATCCTAGATACTTTAAAGAAAGAAAATGTATCTGGCACTTTTTTTCTCACGGGTCATTATGTTGAAAGTGCTACAGATATCGTAAACCGCATGATTAAGGAAGGGCACGAAATTGGAAATCATTCGTATGGACATCCGAATATGGCCAATTTATCTGAGGCACGAATGAAAGATGAATGGCAAAAGTTTGATCAGCTATTGGCTGAAAAGACTGACATAGAGAGAACACGTTTTGTGCGACCTCCTGAAGGTGTTTTCAGTGAGAAGTTACTTGCTTACGGGAATGAACTCGGCTATCGTCACATGTTTTGGTCAGTTGCGTTTGTTGATTGGCATAGAGATCGTACACTTGGAAAAGCATATGCTTATAACCATTTAATGAGACAAATTCATCCAGGAGCTATCATCATGATGCACACAGTTTCACCTGATAATGCCGCTGCTTTGCCAGACTTTATTCGAGATGCCAAAGCAAAAGGATATACATTCTCATCCCTAGACTCTTTAGTTAATGGGTCAAGTGATCTCCCGTTGTCTTTCCATTAACTCGTCTGTCCTATATACTATAATCAACAGTAGTAAAGGACGTGGATACATTTGTCACAACAAACAATGATAGAAGTCGGTCAAAAATTCCCATTAACAATTAAACGCCTTGGAATTAACGGAGAAGGCATTGGGTATTTTAAACGCCATGTGGTCTTCGTTAAAGGCGCATTACCTGGAGAAGAAGTAACTGCTCAAGTACAAGTCGTCAAAAGTAATTTTGCAGAAGCTAGCATCCTTCAAATACGAAAAGCATCACCTCACCGTCAAGAAGCACCTTGTCCGGTATACGAAGCTTGCGGCGGTTGCCAATTGCAACATATGACATATCAACAACAGTTAATTGAAAAGCGCGATATGATCGTACAATCTCTTGAGCGTTACGTTAAAGATATCGCACCTAACATTGACGTTCGCCCTACTATAGGTATGGAAAACCCATGGCAGTATCGCAATAAAAGCCAATTCCAAGTTCGTAAAGTTGGAGACAAAGTTCATGCAGGACTTTTTGCGGAAGGTACACACCAGCTGCTAAACATTGATGAATGCATTGTCCAACATCCAAACACTACACTCATTACAAATGCTGTAAAACGTATATTAGAAAAGTTGAAAATCCCAATTTATGATGAAGAAACGCGCAATGGTTTAGTAAAGACAATCGTTGTTCGAACTGGTATTCAAACTGGTGAAATCCAGTTAGTACTCGTTACCACTCTTGCTGAAATGCCAAAACGCCAGCTACTCATTGATAAATTAATTTCCATTGATCCAGCCGTTGTATCAATTGTTCAAAATGTTAATCCGAAGCAAACTTCATTAATTTTCGGAGAACGTACAATAGTGCTCCATGGCAAAAAAACGTTACATGAAGAATTAGGCGAACTTTCATTTGATTTATCAGCACGTGCCTTTTTCCAGTTAAACCCTGCACAAACTGTTCGTTTATATAACGAAATCAAATCTGCAGCTGCTTTAACAGGTCAAGAAACAGTTGTAGATGCATATTGTGGCGTTGGTACGATTGGTCTTTGGCTAGCTAAGGATGCTAAAGAAATTCGCGGAATGGATATCGTTGGTGATAGTATTTATGATGCCAAGAAAAATGCAGCGAATCATGGATTTACACATACAACTTATGAAACAGGAACGGCTGAAGAATGGCTTGCAACATGGAGCCGAGAAGGTTTTGTGCCTGATGTATTAACAGTCGATCCACCCCGAACTGGCTTAGCTGACAGTTTATTAAAAACCATTTTAAATGTCCGTCCAAAACGCTTTGTCTACACATCGTGTAATCCGTCGACACTAGCAAAAGATTTGAGCGAATTGCGTAAAGTGTATGACATTGAATACATTCAACCAGTGGATATGTTCCCTCAAACAGCACAAATTGAAAGCGTGACCCTTTTAGTTCGAAAAAAATTATAAATGTAATCCCCCAAACAAATAATTTCCGAGCATGTTCATTTGAGCATGCTTTTTCTTTTTGTTTCAAATTTAGGATTATTATTTTTATTTCTAGGGAATAACGTCAATAAGTATTAATTTTTAACAAAGGATATTTTGATAGATGGAGGAATAGTCATGAAGTGGAAGGGTCGAGGGCAAAGTACTAACGTAGAAGATCGTCGAGGTAAAGGAATTGGCGCTGGGGGAATCGGGATTGCTGGTGGTGGTATTGGGTTAGTAATCGTCATCATCATGACCTTATTAGGCGGTGGAAATACTGGCGATATACTGAACAATATTCAAGGTACCGATACCAATAATTCTGCTCCATATGAAGAATCAAAAGATGAAAAAGAGCTGTCTCAATTCGTCTCGGTTGTCCTTGCGGATACGGAAGAAGTATGGACTGAGTTATTTAAAGAAAAAGGATCTGAATATCAAGAACCGACAATGGTGTTATACACAGATCAAGTTCAATCTGCTTGTGGAACAGCTGGTTCTGCGGTTGGCCCGTTCTACTGTCCTGGAGATTACAAGCTTTACATTGACCTAAGTTTCTATGATGAACTTACTAAAAAATTTGAAGCACCTGGTGACTTCGCCATGGCATATGTAGTAGCACATGAAGTTGGACACCATGTTCAAACGTTACTGGGCACTAACAAAGAAGTAATGGCACTCCGCAATCAAATGAGTGAGGAAGAATTCAATAAGTACTTAGTCCGATTGGAACTTCAAGCTGATTACTATGCGGGTGTCTTTGCTCATTATGCAGAAGGTCAAGGTTATTTAGAAGTAGGCGATGTGGAAGAAGCCATTACTGCTGCTAGTGCTGTTGGCGATGACAATATCCAAAAGAAAACACAAGGCCATGTCGTTCCAGACAGTTTTACTCATGGTACTTCTGAACAACGTATGCGTTGGTTCAAAAAAGGCTATGAGTCTGGAACCATTGAAGGTGGCGACACCTTTAAAGCTAAAGATTTATGATTTGGTTGCAATAATTCCTAAAAATAAAACAGCAAGTACAAACGATTTTCACATCGATTGTACTTGCTGTTTTTTCGGCTTTATTAAACTCAATAAACTTAATGTCAATAAAAATAATGACACGAGCCATAGAAAACTAAAGCCCTCAGCAAATTGTAAAAAGACTCCGCCCATAAACGGCCCTGTTAAGCTGCCAATACTGAAGAAAATTCCACATAATAAATTGCCTGTTGGTAATAATGCTTTTGGGGTCAGATCAGTCATATACGAAATCCCAAGAGAAAACGTAGAACCGATAAACAATCCCGCGAGAAGAAATGCAAAAACAAGTGTCCATATATTGTTTTCAAGCAATGCTGCAATACCAAAAGAAAACGCTCCACCGAATAGAGCAAACAGCACAACTTTTCTTCTTCCAATTCGATCACTTAAAGCACCTAACGGTAATTGTGACAAAATTCCACCGGTTGAAAATGCCGCTAATACAATTGATACCATCGACAGATTGAAATCATTACGCAGTGCATAAACCGGAAAAATGGCATGTAAACTGGACTCCAAAAAACCGTAACTAAACGGTGGAATGAATGCGACCCACGCAAACCCAATTGTTGCACCAAAACGCGCCCACGTCCCTCGCATCGTCGATGTCTCATGCATATGTCCAGGAAAATCATTATCAATGAAAAATACCAGAGACCAGGCAGCTAAACATAAAAGACCCGATACGATAAAAGGCAGACCTTCATACACAGTTACGAGCGGTAAAAACAACGGTCCTGCTGCAAAGCCAATCCCAAAGGATAAGCCGTACAAGGCAATATTTCGCCCTAACCTCTCTTGTGGTGAAAAACTTGTAATCCAAGTTTGTGTGGAAAAATGAAGTGCATGGTCCCCTATTCCAATAAACAATCGCAAAATAAACCAAAAAACTACGCTTTTCCATAATGGGAATAATAATAACGAAATAAAAACCAACATTCCTCCGACAATGATGATTGGTTTATAACCAAACCTACGGAGAGGTTGTTCCATAAATGGCGATATGAGAAGCGTGCCAATGTATAATCCTGTTGCATTCAAACCATTTAATGATGAAGAGAGTCCATCTTTTTCGAAAATAACAGAGATAAGTGGCAATAACATCCCTTGTGAAAAACCTGAGATGGAAACGATCGCAACTAAAATCCAAAATCTTTTTTTCTCTATAGCTGTAAATTGATTCATGGTGGTCCTCCTACAGACAAGTTGAAATCATGTTCATTCCAACCAAGTTTCGGTACAATTCTATCATAAAGGAGGGATTTACGTTGAAATATGTAATGACTGAAAGCGGTTTTGAAACAAACTTGGAATTTGGCAAGTTAACGATATCAGGTGACGAAACAAAAGGGTTTAGACCATATCAACTATTGGTTTCATCTCTAGTTGGTTGTAGCGGCGGAGTCCTGCGAAAAGTACTAGAGAAAATGCGTATGCCAGTGGAGGAAATGGAAATCGATGTGTTAGAAGTGGTACGAAATCATGAGGAAGCGAGTCGCCTTGAAAAAGTTCATATCCATTTTAAACTTAAAGGCTCAAATCTCGATGCAACGAAAATGGACCGCGCAATGGCTCTTACGAAGAAAAATTGTTCTATGGTTCGTTCTGTTGACCAATCGATGGAAGTCATTGAAACATTTGAAATTCTTTAGACAATGTCAAAGGCTCAGTCGATGATCTGCGAACAGATAATTGGCTGAGCCTTCTAAATATCACTTATATCTAATTGAGTATCCATAAATCGTTTCACGGCTGTTGTGCCGGTGAAATATTCGAACCCCCTCCTTCTAAATGGTTGATTGGTTTCGACTATTCACTACGGCCTCCCCTCTCTTGTTGAAGTAAGTTTACTTTATCACGTAAACTGACTTTTGTAAATATTCAAAATACAATTAATTTTAAAATATTTCTAAAGTCCTACTTAAAGTTGAAAAATGTCGAAAAATGAGCTACGATGGATTGGTAAAGCGAGGTGTCTCACATGGGCAAGTCTATATCGGACAATGACCAACAAGTTACATACTTAAAAGAACGTCTTCACATTTTCTTAGAAGTATTAGATTCAATTGAACCAGAAACGACTGAACTTGAAGATATTGATCGCTTAATCGCGATGATGGATGATTTAGAACTTAAAATGGAACAATTTAAAAAATCTAAATAAGTAATTGAATTAGAGGGTGCCTCCTTGGTGCTCTCTTTTTCTTTGTGGTGAATTTAGTTTCGATGATTCATGCTCGCATAACGCTTTATGACCATTCGCGCATGGTTTCCGCCCACCCGAAGACGTTTACCGACCATTCGAATCAGTTTTCCGCCCAACTTCAGACGACTTCCGACCAACTACAATCCATTTCCGCCCATTCGCCTCAATGTGGAATGAACTCACAATAATTCCCCTCAATCTAAATGCTTTCTTCGTCATTTCGTCCACTCGCATGTGATTTCTGTCCATTCGCAGACAATTGTTGTCCACTCGTAAGTGATTATCGTCCACTCGCAGACCTTTTCCGTCCATTCAACTCAATTACTGTCCATTCGCCTCCAGATGTACATAATTCAGTTTAAGACGTACACAAGTCGTATCCACTTAACTGCTTCGCACGATGATAACCATTTCTTTTTTTCACATCCTGAAAAGAGTATAATAGTGAGTGGAAAGATTAAAGCATTGTATGAAAAGGGGTTTAACTCACATGTATTTAGAGACATTGGAAAAAAGTATATATGATTTAATTACTGAGACATCTACCAACTTACCAAAAGATGTACGTCGAGCAGTTAGTAAAGCAAAAGCTGCTGAAAATGCGGGAACTCGCGCAGCGATGAGTTTAGATACGATTGCGACAAATATTCAAATGGCTGATGATAACGTTTCACCCATTTGCCAAGATACTGGTATGCCAACATTTAAAATCAAAACTCCGATTGGCGTTAATCAATTAGAAATCAAAGCGGCAATTCGACGCGCTATTGTAACGGCTACGAAAAATTCTAAATTACGACCAAACGCTGTTGATTCATTAACGGGTGAAAATAGTGGTGACAATTTAGGTGAAGGTGTTCCAGTTGTGAAGTTTGAACAATGGGAAAAAGATTACATAGAAATGAAACTCATTCTTAAAGGCGGCGGTTGTGAAAACAAAAACATTCAATATAGTCTGCCTGCTGAACTAGAAGGAATCGGTCGTGCTGGCCGTGATTTAGATGGCATTCGTAAATGTATTCTTCACTCTGTTTATCAAGCACAAGGACAAGGCTGTTCTGCTGGTTTCATTGGTGTAGGAATTGGTGGCGATCGTGCCTCTGGTTATGATTTAGCTAAAGAACAATTATTCAGATCCGTTGATGATGTGAATCCACATGCACAACTTGCTGAACTAGAAGAATATATTGTTGAGAAAGCAAACACACTAGGCATTGGCACAATGGGCTTTGGTGGAGAAGCCACTTTACTAGGGTGCAAGATTGGTGTTATGCACCGAATTCCAGCGAGTTTCTTTGTATCAGTTGCCTATAACTGCTGGGCTTACCGTCGTCTAGCAATTAATATTGATCCGACAACCGGCGGCATTAACGAATGGCAATATCAAGAAGGCGAAAAAGTAGAATTTAAAGAAGAGGCCGACAAATCAGCTGAAGAAGCAGCAACTCGAATCGTTGAACTTCGTGCACCAATTAGTGAAGAAGAAATTCGTAAATTACAAGTTGGCGATGTCGTTAAAATCAGCGGAAAGATGTACACTGGCCGTGACGCCATTCATAAATATCTGTCTGATCACGATGCTCCACTAGATTTAAATGGTCAAATCATTTATCACTGTGGACCAGTTGTTTCTAAAGATGATGAAGGCAACTATCACATTAAAGCTGCAGGACCAACTACTTCGATTCGTGAAGAACCTTATCAAGGTGACATCATGAAAAAATTCGGAATTCGTGCGGTTATGGGTAAAGGCGGTATGGGACCGAAAACTCTCGCTGCGCTAAATGAACATGGCGGTGTTTACTTAAATGCAATCGGTGGAGCTGCTCAGTACTATGCTGATTGTATTAAAGGCGTTGAAGGCGTTGATTTGATGCAGTTCGGTATTCCTGAAGCAATGTGGCATTTACGTGTTGAAGACTTCACAGCGGTCGTTACA
This sequence comes from Paenisporosarcina sp., assembly GCF_049671445.1. Taxonomy (GTDB): domain Bacteria; phylum Bacillota; class Bacilli; order Bacillales_A; family Planococcaceae; genus Paenisporosarcina. The sequence goes on from NZ_JBATUX010000022.1 coordinate 29,011, forward strand.
ATGGATTCTCACGGCAACAGTTTGCATGCAGATGTTGACAAATCTTCTCTTGAAAAATTAGCGCAATACAGTGACCGTGTCTTTAAGTAAATCGTTCGATTGTATTCTATAATTCTCCTATGTTATAATGATTCTAAACTAATAACAATTATTGAAATGCTGGTATTCCCTATGGGAGTGCCAGCTTTTCGCACATTTATAGGGTTGTGATATTGAATATCATTATCAGGAGGAATGAAAATGGAAGCAATTAATCAAAATTCACCATCAATTTTCAGTCGATTAAAACCACATGTTGAATTGATTGCAGCCCTCTTCTCTGGCGTGTTAATTCTTTTTGCTTGGTTTTTAGGCAGTAGTGATGAAACGTTCTTATCCATCGCTTTATATTTACTGGCTTTTCTAATTGGAGGATATGCGCAAGCTAAAGAAGGAATTTTGAATACCATTCACCGAAAAGAGTTAAATGTTGAGTTACTGATGATCATTGCAGCTATTGGTTCATCAATAATTGGTTATTGGGCTGAAGGCGCTATTCTTATTTTTATATTTTCTTTAAGTGGCGCCCTTGAAACTTACACAATGAACAAAAGCAAAAAAGAATTATCCAGTTTGATGAATTTACAACCCGAAGAGGCATGGCTACTTGATGAAAATGGACAATCAAGTCGCGTCCTGGTAAAAAGCCTAGAGGTTGGAAATCATTTACTTGTCAAACCAGGCGATCGAATACCAGTTGATGGTGTCATTATTACAGGAAGTACTTCAGTCGATGAAGCTGCTATAAGTGGTGAATCTATTCCCGTTTCAAAACACGCAGGAGATGAATTATTTGCGGGGACTGTAAATTTAAACGGTGTTTTATCGATTGAAATGACGAAATCAAGTAGTGAATCACTAGTTCAAAAAATCATTGAACTTGTTCAAGCTGCTCAAAGTGAAAAATCCCCTACACAACAATTTATTGAACGATTTGAAGGGAAATATGTAAAAATTGTTCTAATTTCTGTTGGATTGATGATGTTTCTCCCCCACTATCTATTTGATTGGGATTGGACGACAACATTCTATCGAGCGATGGTTTTACTTGTCGTGGCATCGCCTTGTGCACTAGTTGCCTCAATTATGCCTGCGACGCTTGCTGCCATTTCAAACAGTGCAAAAAACGGCTTGTTATTTAAAGGCGGGGTCCACTTAGAGAATATCGGGAATATGAAAGCGATAGCTCTGGATAAGACGGGGACGCTGACAAAAGGAAAGCCTATCGTAACGGATTTCATTGTTCGGGATGGGTTGAATGAGCAATCTGTATTAACGAGTTTGGCGAGTATTGAATCACAATCCACACATCCTCTCGCTCAAGCCATAACATCATTTGCTGTCATGAAGGGTGTTACTACCTTCCCAATTACAAAAATGGAAGATGTTCCTGGCTGGGGCATTAAAGCGGATATTGATTCACAGGAATGGAAAGTTGGGAAGCCGCGCTTTGTAGGGTATGACGAGGCAATGTCTTTTAATAATAATGCAGCCCTTCGTTTAGAGAACCAAGGAAAAACCGTTATTTTCGCTGCTGATCAAGACGGTATTATCGCTGTCTTAGCACTTAAAGATACGGTGCGACCAGAATCAAAAGAAGCTATTACGTTATTGCGAAAAGCTGGTATTTATACAATTATGTTAACTGGTGATAATGAGCGGACAGCTAAGGTCATCGCTGAAGAAGCAGGCGTGGATGACTATATTGCGGAATGTTTAGCAGAAACAAAAGTAACTCATATGAAAGAGCTTCTAGCGAAATACGGAAACGTTGGAATGGTCGGAGATGGTATAAATGATGCACCAGCTCTAGCTACCGCCACTCTTGGTATAGCAATGGGTCAAGGAACAGACGTTGCTCTTGAGACCGCAGATGTTGTACTAATGAAAGATGATTTGTCACGCATTACCTACGCGATTCAATTGTCTCGAAAAATGAATCAGGTTGTAAAGCAAAATATCTACTTCTCCATATCAATAATTGTCCTATTGATCTTCAGTAATTTCTTTCAAATTATTAACTTGCCACTTGGCGTCATTGGGCACGAAGGCAGTACGATTCTCGTCATTTTAAACGGCTTACGCCTACTGAAAATCAAATAAAAAAGCAGGAGCTGTCATATAGACGCTCCTGCTTTTTTCATCGCTAATTTTTCTTTACGTTCTTGCATGACGGCATTAATTTGCCCTCCAACCATTAAAATGGTTCCCGAGAAGTATAACCACATCATTAATACGATAATTCCACCGATACTACCATAAGTTGCAGAGTAATTAGCAAAACTACTAACATATAACGAAAATCCGAGTGATACTAGAATCCATCCTAATGTAGCAAATATTGCCCCTGGAATCACACTTTTTAAATATAATTTACGGTTTGGTGCAATCCAATACAACAACATAAAGACCACAAAAATCATAACCGGGGGTATCGTCCATCTAACGTTATTCCAAACAGTCAAGAACCCTTGTTCATAACCTAAATAAGAGAATAAGAATGTACCTATCTGTTCTCCAAATACTGGTAATACTAAGGCTACAACAAATAAAGTAATAAGTAACAAAGTGAAAATAACGGAAATGCCTCTAGCAATAAAAAAAGGTCTAGTTTCTTCAAGGCTATAAGAACGATTTAATGACTTAATTAGAGCATTCATCCCATTCGATGCTGACCAAATAGTTGCAAGAATTCCGACAGATAACAATCCACCGTTTCGATCGTTAAGCACTTCATCTAATGTCCCATCGATAAGTGTATAAACTTCTCCAGGTGCATATGTACGTAAAATATTAAATAGCTGATCTTCTTGTAAATTCAAATAGGGTAAAAGTGTCACCATGAATATTAATAAGGGAAAAAGCGATAGTAAGAAAAAGAATGCTAGTTGTGCTCCCAAAGCCGTAACATCTACATATTGAATACGTGCTAATAATTCCTGAAAGAATCCTTTTGATGTAGTAACATCAAAAGGATAATCTGGACCTTTACTTTTCTTTTTCTTAAATTGCATTAATTTCAATTTACTTAAGAAATTAGTTGAGGAACGGGTTTTTTGGCTACCTTTAGGTTGAATAGGTGTATTTTCGTTTGCCATTTAATCAGTTCCCTTCTTATGAGAATTTTTTCTCATCATAAACATGTTCTGGTAGTACTGGCATCTCAAAATTTTCTTCTTCATTTTTTACAATTGTTTTATATTCTTCTTTAGAATGCACAAAGGCATCCTTAGTTTCGGAAACAAGCGTTTTGACTTGTGGAGACAACTCTTTTATTTCTTCAACTTTGCCAGTAATATACTGTGCATCTTGTGAAAATTGATTATATACAGTTTGAAGCTTATCTGCTTTTTCTTGTAATTTCAGTTTAAAGTCTTCACGATTTTTCGAATAATATTTCACATCATAAGAAACGTTTTTCAATCGATATTTAACATCTTCACGTGTTGCACGATCCAACAAACTTAGTCCTGCACCTGCAATTGCCCCAACAAACATACCTTTTATAAATTTACTTTCACTCATCAATAAAACCTCCCAAGATTAAAATTCAATGTGCTTTAATATACCCTTCTATTTGCATATTAAAACAATTCATCTCTTTGATTTGACAATTTTTCTGTACCATGAAATGATTAACCATAATGTTTGAAAGGTAGGAATCTTAAAATGAACTTAACTCAACCATCTCAAGAAAATGTTGAATACATGATTGACCAAATTAAGGAAAAACTTCGTATGGTTAATGTAGATGCTATGAAATCCGATAATTTTGATGACTCTCAATATGAAGAATTACATGATTTATACTCGATGGTTAAAAAACGTTCTACTTTTAGCCCGAGCGAAATGCAAGCCATCGCTTCAGAACTGGGATCATTACGTAAATAAATATAAAAATCTTCTAGCTCTTGGTGGTCACTGAAAAACTTGCTTTAAAGAGTGTCGTAAGTGAATCCGATTATAAAGGAGAGATTTCGTTTAATTTTTGAACAAAATCTCTCCTTTTTCCTTTGATAAAAATTAGGTGTATTTATTAGACACAAGCTATCACCTAACTTAAATTTTCTTTAAATTAAGTAGGAGATTGTAGTGAAAGGCGGCGACTCCAGCGGGAAAAGCATGATCTGAAGACCCCGCAGACAACAAGTTGTGCGCAACTTGTTTGCGACGAGTAACCGCAGGAGCAGACTATTTTTGCTCGTCGAGGAGGCTGAGGCCATGCCCGCGGAAAGCGTCCGCCTATAACGGAAATCCCCTGTACTTGTCAATAAATAACAAATTGTTTTTTTCAGAGGACCTAGCTCTTGCTAGAGGATTTTTTATATTGTACAACGTACCAACTACCTTCTCGAATTACGGTATGGATGCCTAAAAACTCTAAACTTGCAGCATCTCCCCATTGTTCCAATTGCTCTTTTTGAGGCAATGGATGCAAATTTTCAAAGGAATGAAAGAAACTATTAAATGCCGCAACAAATGGCGGACTATCTTGACCACCAGAAATAGGTGTAACAACCGATAATACCCCATCTTCACTCAACCACTCACTTAATCTATCAAATAATTCTTGTCTTTTTTCTGGAGGAATATAGTGAATGATATTATTCATCAATATTAAGTCATATGATTGTTTTGGTTCATAATCCCATAAATCACTTTGTTCAATAGACACATTTTCGAGTGATGCCGTTAATTTGTCAGCCGTCTTTGCAACTGAGTCACTAACCTCAATCCCTTCGAATTGAGATTCAGGGAATCGTTCGGCAAGTCGTTTGATATATCCGCCTTCTCCACACCCAATGTCCAGCACAAGTTGCTTATCATTTCCTTTTAATAATTTTGCGATTTTTGGTAAAGCTATGACTTCTAATAAGCGACTCGTTTGAGCCACAGTATCTGCATGTTTTTCCGAATCAAAATGATTACGTGTCTTGTTACGCATCATGTCAGGATATGCGAGTAGACTTGGTATATGTAATTCCATCATTTCTTTTAGTATAACGCCTGAAGACGATTCTTCTTTAGGTCGTGGTAACTTCCACATGGATCCAGTTTTGTATCGCTGTCGACTCATTGATTTTAAATGCCCGATTGACACACCCACACTTGTCCATTGATTAAGCAGAATTTCATCTATTTGGTAAGCATCCGCTACGTCGGCAACTGTTACACCGCGTTCAAACGCTTTAAATAAATCGAGTTCATACCCTACATATGCATGCCAGGAATATAAAAAGGGGACATTTCGTTTCATCCACATACGCGCTTTAAACATTTTCATCACATCAATCATTGCCTATCCCTCCCATTTATATTCTCTTATTTACATACACGTTAGATTTGAGTTGTAAACCTTTCGATGTGCTACATAAGTCCCTTCCATTTCCAAGGGTAATCGTCCTCGGCCGAGAAGAGTTTCATTTCTTTCTTTTCAAGAGACAAATCCTTCTTTCTCGTTGGCATCATCCCACCTTGAATAAATCGATCTCGCACTGATTCTTTCCACATTCCAAGTCCCGATACATTTAGCATTTGCTTGAAATGCAGCACAGGATCTTCCTCCATTCTTTCAAAGGTTTTGCTTCGAATCCAACTGACTGGTTGAAATGGGAATGAGTAGGCTAGTGCAGATAAATGACTTAATTGAATTAAGTAATCAGCACGTTCTTTTCGCACGTTTTCAAACTGCTTTAAATTCCCCACATTTAAACAAGACAACTTGTACATATCCACCAATAATTCACCCAAAATATCAGCGTCTTGAATTGCCATATTCATCCCTTCTCCAGCCATCGGATGAACGGCATGTGCAGCATCTCCTATTATGGCTTTATTCCCTTTTACATAGGTATTTGCATGATACATAATCGGTATCATTAATTGGATTTTGGACCAATCCTCTAACTTCTGAACATACCCATCGATAGCAGGAGCAAGATCAGTGTACAATTTATGGAAATGGTCGATTGGCTTTTCTTTAATTTTTTTATACTCCCCCGCAGGAATTAAATAGACTGAACGTACCTGGTTATCAGGGAGGGGAAATAATCCTAAAAACCGATTGTAACTGGAGAAAATTTGTCCCCCTACAAAGTTTGAAGGACGAGGAAACGTAACAGTCAGGAAGTGGTGATTATATTTAATCGGTTCAACTTTTATTCCCATAGCTTGTCGCGTAACAGAAGCCCTTCCTTCTGCACCAATAAAGAAGTCCGCTTCAACAATTAGCTGTTCTTTCCCTTTTTGAACGATGGCTTTATTAATTTCTATTTCCTTACACGAAGCACCATTAAAATAATGAAAGTTGGAATAGCGTTCTGCTTCTTTACGAATAATATTTTTTAATATTTCATGGTGAATCATATAAGCAGCATTATATTTCCCTGGAATGACGGTGTAATCCATAAAAGATTGATCTTTTACATTCAACGTTTTGGACAGTTCAATCAAATCAAGAATCTCTATAATTTGGGCATTCGATGTGACTTCATCGTAAACTAGCAGTCCATCAAATATTTGCATGCTCTTTGGTTGCAATAATTCACCTTTATAAACTGGTTGTTTCCCTTGCAACTTTTCAACCATCACAACATCAATGCCAGCTCGTACTAGTTTTAAAGCAAGCGTTAATCCACCGATTCCTCCTCCGGTGATGAATACATCTGTCTTCATACGAATCGCCTCCTTCTATATAAGTTCCTCTTAAAGTCATTTGTAAAACGTTTGAATGTATAAGAAAAACACCGTTTAAAAAACTCAACGGTGTTTGTTATTTACATTTGGTATTGAATCTGTGGAAACTGCTTGACAATGGCTGTTGAAATTTCGTCAGCCATGTGGAGAGCCTGCATTTCAACTTCGTCAAACTTATTGACTGCCGATGCATAATCTTTCTGAAGAATGAAAACTGTTTCTTCTTTAAATAAGTCTAAATGTTCATGCATCATTTCTCTCATGACTTGTTGTGAGATATAAGGGTTGATAGAACTTAAAAAAGCAGCAATTTCATCTGCATTGGCATACCACCTTTTATCGATAGCCTCAAAACTTTGAGTATCTCCTTCTTTTGCAGCGGTTACAAGTTCAGCAGCAATTGTTAAATGTTCATTGATTAAAACGCTGTATCGTTCCCCTACTTGCTCACCATAAAATGGTTTAAGTGAATCCCCCATATCAGGGGCATTCCTTAAGAGTCGAGCTAACACGGCATCTAAATCTGGTGAATCAGTTATTATTCCATTAATAGCTGCTCTGGTCCAGTGGACATGTTGTTCCCAAAGTAACCTATTCATATTTCGAATATCAAGCTCAGCTCGACTAATACAAGGCGTATAATACATTCCTGATGGACAGACGTAATACATTAATTACCCTCCTATTCGTATCCATATATACTATTCAGGCTAAGTAATCGTGTTACCAAATTTATTTCTAAAGAGTTTGTTCAGCCAGAAATTCCTTTTCCATCAATCGGATGAAACTTGAATAAAGCTTTATGTGCCGCAAAACTTTCGTTTAAAATATTTGAAAAAATATATACACCACATTAAATAACTCAACTATTAATATTCATTAATTCTAAAAATCCTTCGTTACACGAACTTTGTAATTGATTTACTCCTTAGAATATTGCTACTATAGAAGTAGCTTGTATTAAAAAGGAGATAACCAAATGACATCTTTTAATGAAAATTTAACTAAATATGCGGAGTTAGCTGTTAAAGTAGGCGTAAATATTCAAGAGGGACAAAGTTTATACATAACGGCATCTATTGATAATCCAGAGTTCGTTCGTTTATTAACGAAAACGGCATATGAAGTTGGCGCAAAACAAGTATATGTTGATTGGACTGATGACGTCATCACACGTACACGTTTTGAGTTAGCTCCGAGTGAATCATTTACTGAGTACCCTGCTTGGAAAATACAAGAACGTGAACAGCTAGCTGAACAAGGAGCGGCATTTATGAGCGTTCTGTCTTCTAGTCCTGATTTATTAAAAGGCATTGATTCATCTCGAATTGCGGCATTCCAAAAAGCGGCAGGAACGGCATTATCGAAATATCGTCAATACGTTCAATCTGATAAAATCAGTTGGACAGTTGTTGCAGCTCCTTCTAAGGCTTGGGCAGCTAAGGTTTTCCCAGAGCTGGCTGAAGATCAACAAGTATCAGCGTTATGGGATGCAATCTTTAAAGCAGTGCGGGCAGATGTCGAGTCACCTATCGAAGCTTGGTTAAAACACGATGACACGCTTCACAAAAAAGTAGATTACTTAAATGACAAAAACTATAAAAAATTACATTACACTGCTCCAGGAACGGACCTAACAATTGAGCTTCCTAAAGGTCACTTATGGTGTGGGGCTGGAAGTGTTAATGAAAAAGGCGAAACATTCATGGCAAACATGCCTACTGAAGAAGTCTTTACAGTTCCTTTGAAAACGGGTGTAGATGGAGTTGTTTCTAGTACAAAACCATTAAGCTATGGTGGAAACATTATTGACGATTTCAAAATCACATTCGAAAAAGGCCGCATCGTAAAAGTGGAAGCGGCTGAAGGACAAGAAGTACTGCAACAATTAGTGGATACAGATGAAGGCGCGAAATATTTAGGAGAAGTTGCTCTAGTTCCTCATCAATCTCCTATTTCAGAGTCAGGATTACTTTTCTATAACACTTTATATGATGAAAATGCGTCAAATCATTTAGCGATTGGTAGTGCCTATGCATTCTGTCTTGAAGGCGGCAAAAAAATGTCTCAAGAAGAGTTACAAGAACACGGTCTAAACCAAAGTATTACACACGTTGACTTCATGATTGGTTCAGACAAAATGGACATTGATGGTATTTTAGAGGACGGTTCTAAAGAAGCAATCTTCCGTGGTGGAAACTGGGCGTTTTAATTAGACAATATATACTTCCCCATTAAAGCAGTCGTCTTCGGACGATTGCTTTTTGTTATGACTTAACAATTTGTTTACATTTTAACAACAGCGAGATAACAAAGAAATGACAGAGTCCTTCAAATTACTTATTTCTGACTACATCATCATATCTAATTACCCATTATTCTTTGCAACAATTGATAACTACCATTAAGTACCATATGGAATATAGACTAATTTCCTCTATACTAATGAAGCAAACCGTTTTAAGGAGGAATCTGCATGTTTTCAGGTATAGATTTAGGGATTGATTTAGGAACAGCTAATATCCTTGTATATACAAAAAATAAAGGCATTATATTAAATGAACCATCGGTAGTAGCGGTGGATACAAAAACTAGACAAGTAATCGCATTTGGTGAAGAAGCGAAGAGTATGATTGGTAAAACACCAGGGTCTATTACAGTTATTCGCCCATTGAAAGATGGCGTAATTGCTGATTTTGATGTTACAACCGACATGTTACGTATGGTCATGAAAAAAGTTGGGAAAAAAATGGGAAGTTCCATTCGCAAACCTAACGTTATGGTATGTACACCATCTGGTGCAACATCAGTAGAGCGACGTGCCATTCATGATGCAGTCAAAAATAGTGGTGCTAAAGAAGTTCATCTTATTGAAGAGCCTGTAGCGGCTGCAATAGGTGCAGATCTTCCTGTCAGCGAGCCAATTGCTAGTGTCATAGTCGATATTGGCGGTGGTACAACTGAAGTAGGAATCATTTCTTTTGGTGGCGTTGTTTCTTCAAATACCGTAAAAGTAGCTGGAGATCGCATGGATGAAGACATTATTCATTTTGTTCGCAAACAATTTAACGTGTTAATCGGTGAACGAACTGCGGAAAGAATCAAAATGGAAGTTGGTTATGCTCTAATTCCACATACTTTGGAAACAATGGAAGTACGTGGACGTGATGTAATGACAGGTCTTCCGAAGACCATAACAATCAGCTCTGTTGAAGTACAAGAAACATTAAAAGAATCATTATTGTCGATTTTAGAAGCAATCCGCGTAACGCTTGAAAGCTGTCCTCCAGAACTTTCTGGAGATATTGTTGACCAAGGTGTAGTTCTAACAGGTGGCGGTGCTTTATTAAAAGGCATGCAAGAATGGTTATCTAACGAGATTTCTGTCCCTGTTCACATCGCTCCACAACCTCTTGAGTCTGTAGCAATTGGTACAGGACGTTCACTTGTTATGATGGATAAAATACAAAAAATTGCCCGTTAATCACGAATGAAACGGACAACCTGTCGGGCGAGATGACTCTGTCATCTCGCTTATTTTTTTGAAAAGTTTTGGACGTTTTTGCTTAACGAAATTGGGCGACAATTCCTCATTGCTGATGCCTTGATGAAAAATGGGTGTCAAAGCAGGTGAGACTGGCGGAATAAGCCATGTCCAATCCCCTTTCACTTCTCTTTGTTGTTTTTCTTCTTTCTCACGAAATGTCTGAAATTGTTGTGCAGCTGTATAATGGTCAACCATTTGAACACCCGCTTTTTTAAACGATGCATATACCGCATACTGCAATTCTACTAACGCTCGGTCTCTCCAAAAGGTTGTCGTGCTCGATGTATCAAGCTTTAATTGGTTCGCCACGTCCCTTAAACGATTGTAGCGATAAGAATCCACTAAATTCCGTGCCGCAATTTCTGTCTCCATATACCAACCGTTAAAAGGTGCTGGATACAACAATCCTCCAATTTCAAGATATCTATCTGAAATTATTGGTACAGCATACCATCTTAAATCCAGAGATTTCCAATCTAAATTAACTGGATGATCGATTTGGACTTCAAGAACTTCTTCATTTGAAATTGCCACCATACATGGAGGCTCTTCATTCCATTGAAAAATAACCGGCAAGATATCGTAAGGAGTCCCTTCACCTTGCCAGCCTAAACTTTTCGCAACTCGTGTTAATTCTATACTCGCTGGATCTCCTAAAATCTCACCAGACTGATCCTGGTAACCTGCGTAGCGAATTAATTGATGACTCCATAATTGTACTTTTTGAGGCGAACTAATTGCAGGGAAAATAGTAATGGTCGATCGAATTTTTCCGTCATTCGTGGCATGTTGGATATGATGATGAATATGTCGTGCTACATCTTCTTGTGATTTAACATCCCTAGCATCAAAGACATCGAGTGTTTCCCAAAATAAACGTCCAATACACTTTGCACTATTACGCCAAGCTAGCTTTGCTCCAAACGTAATCTCTTCAATGGTGTGTGTATAAGTTCCCGTTGACTCTATTTCTTTTTTAATGGCGCATTGACGTGTATATATAGTTTCTTTAGAGAGTCCGTTTTCTTTTCCATATTGCCAAAGAAAGGATTGGGCTTGATTTAGAAGCAATGAGTCGTTCAATTTTATTCATCCTTTGTGTTTCTACATAATTTGATTTTAATCAACATTTCCTTTCCTCTCAATAAATAAACTGCCTTGACTTAAATGTTTCTCTTGGAATGTGACATTAAAGTGGCGAAATTTCATCATAATCATTTACAATAAGAATGTGATATACATAGGAGGGACTGCACATGTCGTTATTAAATGAAATTCTTTCTTTCAATCAAACATTTGTATCCGAGAAACAATATGAAGAATTTAAGACAACAAAATTTCCTGACAAAAAAGTTGTTATTTTAACATGTATGGACGCTCGTTTATTTGAACTCCTACCAAAAGCCATGAATTTTAAAAATGGTGATGTGAAAATCGTAAAAAGTGCTGGCGCTGTTATTAATCACCCTTTTGGCGGGATTATGCGAAGTTTACTTGTAGCTGTTTACGAATTAAAAGCTGAAGAAATTTACATCATAGGTCATTATGATTGTGGTATGAGTGCCATCCAACCAGAAAAGATGCTGCAAAAAATGGTGAATCGTGGGATTTCTCAAGACACCATTAATATGCTGAATTATTCAGGTGTAGAGTTAGATGAGTGGTTGCGCGGATTTGAAGATGTTCATGAAAGCGTAAGACATAGTGTTGACATGGTTAAAAATCACCCACTGATGGTGAAAGATTTCCCTGTCCACGGTTTAGTAATTGATCCTGCTACAGGCAGATTGGATATGGTAAAAGAAAAGTAAATAAGAAAAGAGCCCAATAAAAGGGCTCTTTTCTCATTATACAGCTGATTTTTTTCGTCTATATGTCCACTGTTGATATTGGAAACGAATGAAACAACCAATACAAAAACCTAATATGGCAACTAGGGCTGCTATACCCACCATGATCGTTGCGATGTTAAATAAAACGGTCCAATTCATTAAAAAACTTATACAAGCAATAACTAAAAATCCTACCGCTAACCACTGGTTAAACTGTAGTTGCTCATAATCTTCTTGCTCATATTGATTAGCTGGTTTAGTTAAAAATTTCTTAACAATAGCCAACACTGGATTGAATCCTGCTAATAACCCCAAAAGGCAAGACAATAAAGGAATCAGCAAAACCCAAGCTGTTTGAGTTATAAGTGAAAGGACAACTGACAATACAATGGTCCATTGATTAGCTAATACGAGAGGCTTCGGAATTGTTTTCATATTAATACCTACTATTCTTATCGGATTTATAACTATAGTATATGATGATTTTATTTAGTTGTAAATATATACGCCTATATGTCGTGATATTTCCCGGGAAATCGACAAAAAAGGTTGGCTTCTCATGTGAGAAACCAACCTTTCATCATAATACGCCATTTCCGCCAAGCGGCCTTGCCTTTTCAATAGTCATCTTCGAGAATTGCATACATATAGTGATCTTCCCACTGTCCATTAATGAACAGTAGTTGTCGAAGTAATCCCTCTTGTTGTAAATTCGCTTTTTCTAAGACACGAATCGACCCAATATTGCGTGGAGATACATAAGCTTCTATTCGATGTAAGCCAATAACTTCCATTCCATATTTCACAACAAGTTGAACTGCTTCAGTAGCCATCCCTTTACCCACATTCATTTCATCAATAGAATAACCGATAAACGAACTAGAAAATGGAAGTCGTTTAATACCATACATTGAAATATGACCAACCAAGTAATTTGTTTTTATATCATAGATACCAAAACTAAATTCACGTTGGTTTTTCATATGATGTAATGATTCTAATATCTTTTCACGTTGAACAGCTGCGGTAAAATATGAATCTTGATGTCTTGGCTCAAAAACAGACCAGTAAAATCGGTTTTTGGTCACAAGATGAGCTAATTCAGTGGCATCATGTTCACGTAATGTTCGTAAAAAGCAGGTTTGGCCTTCAAGTAGAATCATAAAGTCACCCTTTAGATGAAGTTAATGTAAGAAACTCTTCCACGTCTTTAACACAAAGAGCAATTCCCTTTTCCCAGAAAGCGTGTTGCGTGATATCTTCCCCTAAATGTTTCATAGCTAAATCTTCAACTGACATGATAGCCGTATCACGAAGTAAAGAGATGTACTTCTCTTCAAAACTGCTTCCTTCTTCAATCGCTTTTGCGTATATGCTTAGGCTGAATAAGTAGCCAAAAGTGTATGGGAAATTATAGAATGGTACACGTGAGATATAGAAATGTAGTTTAGATGCCCAGAAATGAGGATGCACATCCCCTAGTCCATCGCCGAATGCCTCACGTTGCGCTTCTTCCATTAACGTATTTAAACGACTAGCTGAAACAATTCCTTTTTTTCGTTCTTCATAGAAACGTGTTTCAAACAAGAAACGTGCATGGATATTCATGAAGAATGCCACACTTCGTTGAATTTTATCTTCTAATAAAGCTAATTTTTCATCAGCTGTTGTCGCTTCTTTAACTGCAGCATCCGCAACAATCATTTCTGCAAATGTTGACGCAGTTTCGGCTACACCCATTGCATATTGACGATTCATCCAGTGAACGGGTCTTAATGCGTACGAATGGAAAGCGTGACCAAGTTCATGAGCGAGTGTTGCAACATTGGACATCGTTCCGCTATACGTCATGAAAATACGTGACTGCTCAGACAATGGCATACCTGTACAGAATCCACCAGGACGTTTATTCGGACGATCTTCAGCTTCAATCCATTCATCTTCAAATGCTTTCCGTGAGAATTTCTCTAGTTCAGGACCGAATTTACCGAATTGTTTTAAAATAAATTCGGCTCCTTCTTGATACGAAACTTTTTGAGTCGATTCTGTAACCGGCGCATCTAAATCATACCAATGCATAGCATCAGCACCTACTAACTCTGACTTGCGCTTTAAATATTTTACAAATGGTGCTTTATGAGCACTAATGGCTCCCCACATTGCATCTAATGTTTCTTGTTTCATTCGATTCATATCTAACGGTTCTTTTAATACAGAGTCCCAACCGCGTTTTTTATAAACTGCTAATCGGAACCCAGCCATATGATTTAATGTTTTAGCAAAGAACTCTTCTTTGTCAGTCCATGCTTGTTCAAGTGCTTCGAACGATTCTTTTCGAACTGATCCATCCGAATGAGAACTTAAGTTACTCGCTTGACCCACAGAAAACTCTTTTTCTTCTCCATCAACTGTAACTCGTACTTTAACGTCTCCAACTAACAAATCATACAGTTGGCTCCACCCATGATATCCATCAACGCCAAGAGCAGTAATCATGTCTTCTTCTTTTTCTGAAAGCAATTCTTTTGCTTCATCGCGCCATTCATTTAAGACAAAAGAAAACTCCTTTAAACGTTTATCTTTCATCAAAGCAGCCCAAACACTGTCTTCAGTTCTAGACAATTGTTGTTGAACTACTAGCATAGATGAAGAAAAACGAGCTCCTAATGAGCCTATTTCACCTTGTAATAAGTTTGCTTGTTTATCTGTCGTATCTTGCGCTAAATAACAACCCACGACAGCTCCAGCTTGTGATAAATTCTCTGCTACTTGTTTCGTTTCTTCTATTATTGATGCAATTTTATCAGCGTCTGATTCATTTTTTGGTACATCAAATGTAGATAATGTTTGTTCAAATGAATCTAATTTTACAGTTAAAGCATTCAAGTGTTCGCGAAGTTCAGGAGACGAACTTCCCCCTTTAAAAAATACGTCTAAATCCCATACTTCTGCATATGTTTTGGTAGTCAAACTCATTTCCCCCATGTCTTTCTAAATTTTCCGAAAATACTACATAATTATATCATGCTTCTTCGGCTTGCGAAACATCGTTATGAGGATTTGTAACCGGTATGCCTTTTTCTACGCACACTTGCATAATATGTTCTAGAATGCTTTTTAAAACATTAATACGTGCATTTTTCTTATCCGTTGCTTCAATAATTATCCAAGGTGCATGTTCAGTATGAGTTTTATCAAACATATCTTCTGCTGCACTTACATAGCTTGACCATTTTTCCCGATTTCGCCAATCGTCATCGGTTAATTTCCATTGCTTGTAGGGGTCTTCACGACGCTCTTCAAAACGATTTAATTGCTCCTCTTTTGTAATTTGTAACCAGCATTTCACCACAATATAGGATTCATCCGTTAACACTTTTTCAAAATCATTGATTTCTTTATAAGCCCGTTTCCACTGTGGCTTCGCTGCAAATCCTTCGATTCTTTCTACTAATACTCGTCCATACCAAGATCGATCGAAGATTCCAATTTGTCCGTGTTGTGGAAGCTTTCGCCAAAAGCGTTGTAAGTAATGGTATCTTAACTCATGTGGTTGTGGCGCAGATATTGGGTGAACAACAAGACCACGGGGATCCAACCTCTCCGTTATTCTTTTAATTGCTCCTCCTTTCCCTGCTGCATCCATGCCTTCAAAAACGATGACAAGTCCTACTTTTTGATTGTATAAATGTTGCTGAACGTTTAACATGTCGTATTGGAGCTGTTTTAATTCTTTTTGGTATAGTTTCTTATTTTCATAGGGTTTTTCTTTAGGTAATTCATTTAATTGAATAATCATCGTAACCCCCTCCAAATTATTTTAAATTTAATCTACAAAAAGTTTTGGTAAATTGGAATTTGTTGTTACTGTAGCATGACGTTATACTAAAGTATAGGAGGTGAACGCTATGGGTCGTTTCGCAATTATGGTTATCGCACTGATTAGTGTAATTACTGTTAATGCATTAGCTAATATTTTGCCTTTAAATAATCAAACAACTGGTGAGATATCAAATCGGCTTCCTGTATTATTTACACCAGCTGGCTATGTATTTTCGATTTGGTCAGTCATTTATGTGCTCTTAATCGTATGGCTTGTGGGCATGTGGAAAAAAAGGCAACAAGGTGATGTTAACTATACAAACCGCTCCACCTTATTTATCATTAGTTGTGTGCTAAATATAGCGTGGATTTATTTATGGCATTATGAGAAATTTTTATTTACAGTCATCGTAATGATTGGACTTCTTATCACACTTGTCTTGCTATACAGAACTTTTCCAGATTCAGATAATAGCATCAAGAGCCGTCTCCCTATTTCCGTATATTTAGGATGGATAAGTGTCGCTACGATTGCTAATATTAGTTATGTTTTAACCTACTTTGAATGGAATGGCTGGGGCTTGAGCGATCCGTTATGGGCAGTCATCATGATGACGATAGGTACAGCACTTGCCTTACATATTCGTTACCACCATTTTGATATCGCTTATGTGTTCGTCTTTATTTGGGCTTTCATAGGTATAGCTGTTCGCAATGGCTTTGAAGAATTGCTAGTTTCTACAGCTGCTCTTTTTTTAAGTGCTGTTATGCTTGCGGGTATTATTTTCATGAAGAAATCAAAGTCCCATTCTAAATCCACATAATTAATGTAGTAGATTAATATAAACAAATTCATAAAATAAAAAACACCAACTGCGCAATCGCTCAGTTGGTGTTTTTGTTAGTTGATTTTTGTTATTAAGATTGGTTCGCCTTTAGTGACAATGACTGTATGTTCAATTTGTGCAACAAGCGATTTGTCTGGCGTTAAAAATGTCCAACCATCTCCAGATTCAACGATATGTTCCGCTTTTTCAGAAATAAACGGCTCAACAGCTAAAACCATTCCTTCTTTCAAGATGGTAGGTTCCCATGCATCATAGTAATTTAAAATATGTTGTGGCGCTTCATGAAGAGATTTCCCAATCCCATGACCGGTTAAGTTCATGATGACCGTATAGCCATTAAGTTTTGCTTCTCGTTCTACAGCTTTGCCTATTTGGTTTAAACGGGAACCTGCTTTTACTTTTAACATTGCACGATCAAAAGCACTTTCAGCCACTTCACAAAGTTTTTCTATTTTCTTATAGCCTGCACCAACCACGAATGAAATACCTGTATCCGCAAAATAGCCATTTAGTGATCCAGAAACATCAATGTTTACTAGGTCGCCATCTTTTATAACACGTGAACCTGGAATTCCGTGCGCAACTTCCTCGTTTACACTAATACAAGTGAAACCAGGGAAATCGTACTCCCCTTTAGGACCTGAAATCGCGCCTGCTTTTTCAAACATTCGTCCACCAAGATCATCAATTTCCTTTGTTGTAACACCTGGTTTTGTAGCTGCACGCATCGCGTCGCGAATCTCGGCAACAATACGTCCTATAGTTTTTAACGCTTCGAAGTCTTCAGTTGTTTTTGCAATCATATTCTTAAAATCCTTCTTTCTCAAAATATATATCCCATACTATACCATAAGGAAAGATGCTTTCCCATATGACAGGACCATTCTGAACATTCAGGAAACCAAATTCTTGATTTGAATTACCGAATTCTACATGGACTTCTACTTACAGCAGATAGTGGAAAGGATTTTCTACCACATGAAGATGTTTCGGATCTTTCTACGGCGGCTTCTGCCCATCTAGAGGCGGTTTCAGACCATTCCAATCAGTTTATGTCTACGTGTGACCAAATGTACATGATGGTCTTTAAACAAAGAGTTAAACCGCCCTATTTGGTTCAAGCAATCGCGGGGCTGCTATGAATAATAAGGAACACACGAAAGCACTCAATAAAAATACTGGAATCATATAAGTTGCATTATAAATGCTTGAGTACATAAATAAATTAGCACCCTCTTCAGCATACATTCCGAAGAAGAAAATACCAGTTATTACATGCGTAATATAACGCAATAATGAACCTATTAATACAGCTGATACAATCGTGAATATTAATTTCCCACGGTTATTCTGTTGTGCATATTTAAAGTATTGTGATCTCAACAATCCTGCGAATCCAACCACACCATAAGCAATTAAATAATCTAGAATGACTTGCATAACAACAAAATTAAATGACAACGGGGTGACAGATATTAATCCTGAAACAATTTGTAACAGGCCAACTAGCAACCCAGTCATAACACCAGCTAATGCCCCTCTTCGGAACGCCATTAATACAATAGGAATCATTACTAAACTGACTGATCCCCCTTGCGGCATTTTAAACGCCACAAAATCTAATACAAACCCTAACGCGGCAAAGATTGCAATCTCGACTAGCAACAAAACTTTTTTATTTCTCATCTTTCTTCCTCCTTTTGCGATGTACTGCAATTCGCATGTCAGGGTGAAAAAAACCACAAAAAAACGACCTAAGGACAGAGCCTGACGTCGTTGGAGTCGGTTTCTATCCACATCCCTGCGCAAGCATTAACTTACAGGTTCTAAGGGTTAGAACTTTTTTCGTTCACTCTCAGCCATTTCAGGCTCCCCTTGTGGTAATTACATCTAATTTTGATATTACGGATTAATTGTACAGAAAGAGGGAAAGAGAAGCAAGAGGGTATAGTCGTTCTGTGACTTTTATATTGTCTATCGATATACTGAACATACAAATAATTAACTAAGGATGTGAAGGATCATGATCGAGATGTTGAAAAATCTAGTGGCAATCAAAAGTGATACCGAGGAAGGTGCAAATGATGCACTACGGTATTGTTCCAAGTGGTTGGACAGTCATGAAATTACACATGAAATTATTGAGAACGAAGGACGATTAATGATTCATGCTGAGATAGGACAAGGCCCAACTACTATAGTATGGAATGGCCATGTTGATGTAGTTCCTGCCAAAATCGAACAATTTAATCCTGTTATTGACGGTGATCGTCTATATGGTCGTGGCTCTGCGGATATGAAGGCCGGTGTTGCTGCTATGATGGAAGCTTTCCGTCGAATTTATTCAGCACGAGAGGAATTAAAGCAACGCATTGTTTTACACATCGTCACAGATGAAGAAACGGGTGGTCGAAAAACATCTGGTCATTTAGTTGAGATTGGACGAACGGGTGATTTCGTCATATGTGGAGAACCTACACACTTGAAACTCAGCGTTCAATCAAAAGGGATTTTGCATGCAAATGTAACACTTTTCGGAAAAGCAGCACATGGTTCCCGTCCATGGGAAGGCACGAATGCTGTTGAAGCTTCCTACTTGTTCCACGAAAAGCTAAAAACGTTACCTTTCACGAAGGCAAGCAATGAGTATTATGAATATCCTTCAATTAATTTGGCTAAAATTCAAGCAGGTGATCGCTATAATGTAGTACCTGATCAATGTGATGTGAATTATGACATTCGTTTTGTTCCTGGTCAAAACTGGGAAGATATTATCCAAGAAATGACGGAACTTGCACAATCAATCAATCCGAAAAACATCGTGAAAGCTGGAGGAAAAACACCAGCAATCACAACAACTGAAGATAATCCATTCGTTCAATCCCTAGCAGTTGTAACAGCGGAAGTAACACAAAAAGATGCTGTATTATTCGGTCAGCACGGAGCAGCAGATACTCGCTATTATGCGAAAACTGGTGCTGGTGCTATTGAATTCGGTCCTAGTGGTGACGATTGGCACGGCCCGGATGAGTACGTGTTAATTTCATCTGTAGAACAATATGCAGATATTTTAACAAAGCATGCATTAAGTTGAAACCATTTGCATGATACTCCGTATTAATGAGTACTATCTTTTAGAGGAGGAGTAAGATTGGATAATCGACGTGTATTATCCGCTTTAAGCTATTTTAGTGTTCTGTTTGCTCCATTTTTATTACCACTAATTGTCTACTTCATTTCTCCAGATACGGAGGTAAAGTACCATGCAAAACGGTCGTTTATATCTCACTTGATTCCTGTTGCTCTAGGTATTATTGGATTCATTGTATTAATGTTTAGTTCCTTTACGATGTATAATACGATGGATTATTCAATAGCGCCTAATGCCACTTCTTCTTTTGATTTCATGGCGGCAGGTGTGCCTATCTTGTTTATGTTGTTGTATGGCGTTTTATCAATTGCGGTATTGATATGGAACATAGTCCAAGGAATTAAAGTAATACAAAAGGTTTAATTAATACTTAATCCGGGAAATACATCACTATACAATAGTGATAGGAGCGATATAAATGAGACTAGGTAACTTAGTTAAAACTGCTATAAAATTTGCACCAATCATTATTCCAATCGTGAAAAAGGCAATGGATAAAAAGAAAACTACGAACACCACATATCCACGTAAATAAAAAAGTTGGAACTCATTTTAATGAGTTCCAACTTTTTTTATATGAGTGGCTTTAGTTCAGCTAACGCTAAGAATTCATTTTCTCGCAAAGACGAAGGTAAAACTGCAGATTCCTCAGTGTCTTTTTCTATACTTTGTTGTTGCATGATTTGCTCGAACGTACGAGGATTTGCAGGAGGAATCTCATTTTTCGTTACCTGCATAGCATCTTTTGCATAAACATTAAAAAAGCTGTTTGCCATCGCTCTGTATCCTTCTACATTAGGATGCACATCTGCTGGATTTGGTACTTTTCCAGTCGCACTATCCCCAAATGCAGCGTCTACTGACACAAATTGCACATCTGCTTCTTTTGCCACTTTTCCTAAAATTTCATTAAGTCGATTCAATTGTTGCGCTGTACCAGTCTTCTGTGAGTCACGTGCATGTGGATATGCAAAATAATAACCCATTACATACACTTGTGCTTTGGGTGCTATTTTTTTCAATTCACTAAGAATCGTCACCATATTTTTGCGAACACCGTTTAATGAATAATCGGCTGGGATTTGTTGAAAGGTTAATGAACCTGATTTCGCGTCTGCTTTAATTAAGCGTAAAAGATCATTCGCTCCCGCTGAAATTGTGATGACGTTTGCATTTTGAAGTAATGGTTTCGCTTCATTAGATTGTACCCGCTCCAACACATCGCTGGTTGTAAAGCCTGGAAATGCTAAATCTTTCGAATAAAAAGCAAGCGGTTGATTACGTCCAATTTCTTGGGCAATTAAATCACTATATCCCGTATCAATTTCACGTTTCGGAGTTTGGCCAGCGGCGAGAGAATCTCCGAGCGCTACATAAGAAATTGGTCCAAATACTTGAGCACTTGTTTGAAGAGGAACAAGAAATAAACCCATGACAACAATAAGAATCGATAATTGTTTTTTCATTAGTGTCACCTTCTAAAATGCCCAATTCCCTTTACGGAATATAGCTTCGATTGTTCCATCTTGACGTTCACCATCTATATCCATCTTTTCGCTACCAATCATGAAATCTTCATGTGTCATGGATGTGTTTAATCCTAGCGCCTGAAGTTGTGACTCTTCTAAATCACGTGCGCCTTCAACACATGTAGGATACGCTTCACCAATGGCTAAATGGTTCGATGCATTTTCATCAAACAAAGTATTGTAGAACAAAATTCCAGAAGAAGAAATAGGTGATTCATGAGGGACTAAAGCTAACTCTCCGAGATAAGCTGAACCCTCGTCATTTTGAATCAATTGTTGTAGTAAATCATTTCCTTTTTCTGCAAGTGCCTTAACGATTTTACCGTTTTCAAATGTTAAGGTAAAGTCATCAATAATATTTCCTTGATAGACAAATGGCTTTGTGTTTCGAACATGCCCATTAACACCTAATTTCAGAGGTGCAGTGTACACTTCTTCAGTTGGCATGTTGGCAATAAACGCAGTTCTATTAGGTGTTCTGCTAGCACCAGTCATCCATAAATGTTTTTCTGGTAATTCAATTGTTAACTCAGTACCAGGTGCTTTATAAATAATTTTTTTGAACCTCTTGTCATTTAAGGCACTAGCACGCTTTTCTAATTCACGAATATGTTTCTTCCACTGTTCGACAGCGTCGCCTTCACCAATTCGCACTGTTTTAAAAATAGCGTTCCATAAAGCGGGTACTTGCTTTTCTTTCGGTAGGTCAGGAAATACTTTTTTTGCCCACATTTCTGAAGGAATTGCGACAATTGACCAAGAAATTTTGTCTGACATGACAGAAGCGCGATATTTTTCTAAAGCACGTCCTGCTACTTTTTGTTGATCAGATATACGTTTGGCAGGAACACCCGCTAATAAATCAGGATCTTCAGCATCAATCCATAATAATGATCCTTGTTGATCAATTAATTCATCTCTTTGAGTGACTACCCATGCGGGAAACTCATGCATTTCAGAATCAGGTGCTAAGTCATAAAAAGCGCGATTTGTTGGTCCATCTGCAAAATTAACGTGGACACGTTTCGCTCCAGCTTCGTAAGCTTTTTTTACAACTAAACGTGTAAAATCAAGAGTATCTGTCGTCGTGTTTATTAACACGTATTGGCCAGGTTGAACGTTTATTCCTACACGTACAGCTAAATCAGCGTATTCTGCTAATTTTTCTTCAAACGTCATTTCTTTTTCCCCCTTTGTAGCAAGGTTTTAGAAGACCCTTCAATTAACGTACCTTGGTCCCATACTTTTTGAACAGGCTTTGAAGGTAACTCTTTTGTCCATTTTTTATAATTTTTTTCATCTGTATATGTTAATAATGACAAGACTTCCCCATCAGCACCGGCGCGACCTGTTCGGCCTGAACGATGCAAATATGGTTCAATCATGTGTGGCACATCGACATGAATAACATGCGTCAAGCCTTCAATGTCTAGTCCACGAGCAGCAATATCCGTCGCAATTAAAATGCTTACTTCACCTTTACGGAAAGAGGCTAAAGCTTGCTTACGTTCTTCTTTTTTCATATCTGAATGTAAGGCGACAATTTTTGCATCACGGAATTTCAATTTCGATTCTTTCATTAGCAATTGATCTAAATTGTTAACAAAAGCTAAGCCTCGTAAGCCATCCATATGCGCTAAACGTCGTAATAAATCGGTCTTGTCGCGCTCTTCTACTTTTACAAAGGAATGAACTACCTTCCCTTGTGCAGGTAACTCTTCATGAGTCACATGAATGCGAATAGGATCTTTCATCAAGCGACTCGCTACTAGCTCGATTTCTTCAGTAATCGTTGCAGACACGACTACAATTTGTCGGTCATGATTAGATCCTTCGATAATTGCTTTTGCCACATTCCGATGTTCTCTAGCTAATAACTGATCGCCTTCATCTAATACAATATGTCGTAAATCATGAAGCTTAAGTTTCTTAGCTTTCATTAATTCATGCAAGCGGCCTGGTGTCCCTACTACAATTGTTGGTTTTTTCTTTAGTTTCTCAAGTTGACGAGCCATATTGGCTCCTCCAATTAATTGAGCAACTGTTATATCGGTGCCAGCTGTCCATTCACGTAGCACTTCCACAATTTGCATCGATAGCTCTTGTGAAGGAGCAACGATAATCGCTTGCGTTTTTGTTATTGAGCCGTCTACTTGATTGAGGATTGGTAAAACGTAGGCTAATGTTTTTCCTGATCCAGTAGGAGATTGTGCCACAACGTCTTTCCCATCAAGCATGTGTGGGATTAATTGAGTTTGTACAGGCATTTCATAACTGAATTTCCATTTATTTTGAAGTTCGGGTTTTAAGTTTTCGATAAATGACATTGATATTCCACCTTTATATATACATGCACTTATTGTACCATAAATCGCTATTTTAAGCCTTTTTCTGCTAGGAAATGTAGTTATCTTCATAATAAAAACTCTGCCCCCAATAGGGACAGAGTTCTGTTAATCCTTTAATTCATAGCCGCATGAAAGAATCGCACTTTCAGCTAAAACCATCAATGAGTCGATGTACATATCATCAAGGTTCAACTCTTTTTTTACAATTGATAATTCCGTGCACCCTAAAATAATTCGGTCGCAACCAAGCTCGTCAAACTTATTAATGATTTGTTGCCATTTTAAAAAGTCAACAGGCTGTCCAGCTTTTACATCATCATAAATTACAGACATGACCATTTCCTGTGTTTCTTCGTCTGGGACAATGGGTTTAACCCCTGCATCTTGGCAGGCCAGCTGATAAACAGAAGTAGTTAATGTCCCTGTTGTTGCCATGATACCGACTTTTTTCGCACCTATTTGTGCAGCTCTTTTTGCTGTTTCATTAATCATATGCAAAACCTGTAAGTCCGCAGCTCCCAACTGAATATCTTGATAAAAAGAGTGAGCAGTATTGCACGGAATAGCTAGTACTTCTGCACCTATCGATTTTAGCTTAACTGCATCTGAAATCATTACAGGAACTGGGTTGGCTTTTGAGCGATCTAATATATAGGTTGTGCGGTCAGGAATGCTTGTATTATTGGTAATCACCATATTGACATGTTGTTGATCCGTTTGAGCTTTCGTGCGTTTAACAATCATTTCACCAAGCAACATCGTTGCAAGCGGACCTACCCCACCAATGATGCCTAAAACTTTCTTTTCCATAACTTATGACAAACCTTTATTATTAAAGTATTTTTTATATTTGCGATAGTAATTTAAGTTATTCAACGTTAATTTCGCCCAACGTTTCGGATTGAAATCTTCTTTATAGAATAAGTGATTAGTTACTTTCCCTTCAGCAATTAACTCTTTTGCTTGTTGTTTTAACTGTTCATTTTGAGCATATTTAAACAATACGCCTTTAGGAATAATCATCCAAAGATGCTTATCTTTTGCATATGTTAACATTTGAGGAATATTAAGCATATGATCATCAGCCACATATTTCATTAAGTTATGACCACTTGCTGTAACGTAGTAACTACTACGTCCATTTCTTAAGTTAATCTCAAATAATTTATACTCACCATCGCGTAAATCCAATTTCATATCAAAATTCGCGAAACCGTTATAACCGATATCTTCTAAGAAAACACGTACTTTATCAAGCAATGCTTCATCGAATGTATTAATGATTGCTGCATAGCTACCAATACCTTCTGGAGAATGCTCTTCTAAAATCGGGTTTCCTAATGACATGAGTTTAACTTTCCCATCTTTCCCTACATACGCATTTAACACTCGCATATAAGAGTCGTCGCCTGGAATAAATTCTTGAATCGTTAAGTTGTCTTTGTAAGATGATTTATATATAGCTTCGATGATCGCATTTTTTTCTGCTTCATCATGCGCTACAAATACTTTTTTCTTCCCTGGGAACGAACAATTCCAGTATGCTACTGAATTTGATGCTTTTATGATGATTGGATACATAAAATCTATCGTAAAAGAGTCTTTTGTTTCAAAAGTACAGAGAGATGTTTTTGGATATGCAAAACCGTATTGCTCACAAATATTATAGAAATTCTCTTTTAGGACAATGCGATCCATTAATTTTTCATCAATGTATGGTACAGCAAAATGTTTTGATAATTGGTCTTTATTTTTGATAATTAATTTTGCGTAATCGTCTCCGCAGGCTAAAAGCAATAACTTTTTATCTGCATGTTCACTCGCCACTTTTATAAGCGCTGGAACGAAGACATCTTGTTCGTTTAAATGAGGGATAACTTGAAAATCCAAAATTTTGCTATCTTGGGTTGCTGATAAATTCATACGCCCTAAAACAAGCGGCTTTAATCCGTAAGCTTCATGAAAAGCTCTTGCCATTCCGTATGCATTCATATCAGAACCAAGCAATATAGGTAAAAACGAATGATTAATTGTCATTGTGATATCAACTCTCTTTTCCAAAAACATAATGTGTATTTTTATTTTAATGAGAATAACAAACTTCTACGTATATTTACACTGATAGTAGAAATATATATTTAAAACAGCTTTTATTTATATTTCCGCTTACTTCTTTAGGAACGGATTACTAAATGAGTCATTTGAATGACCTAAGGTGAAATTATATCATTCTTGGACCAAAAGTTTAAGAGGACTTTGAATCTGTTTTGAATCTACTCAATTGGTACACTTAAAAAAAGAGCCAGAATAACAGGACTACTCCTGCCATTCTGACGCATCGTTACTTGGCTTTTTCCATATGTTCTTTGATTAATTCATATAATGATAGTTCATATAATTGTTTTCCTTCAACTTTAAAAACACCTTGTTCTACTAATTCATCAATCACATTCATTTTTTTTCCATCCATTTTTGTTTCTACTAGTGGGATCATGTTGATTAACTCCTTAAAATTTATCATTCACACAATGTTTACCCAGCTTGTTTCTTGTTAAAACTTTTCTTAAAATTCTTTGGGAATTTTTTATATAGCACATACCCGACATATGTCCCTAGTGTGTTAAGCCACAAGTCATCCACATCACTACTGCGCATTTGCGGTAACTGTAAGAGTTCAATACAGAGTGATAAAAGAAAACCTATTCCAACAGTTCGCCAACCACGATCAAACTTTTTCCATAACAAAGGTACTAGAAAGCCAATAGGAATAAACATCACAATATTACCAACGAAATTAATAAAAAAAGGTTGCCACAAATCCAAGAATCTAATGGCATTATAAGTTTCAATTAATACCCGAAATGGCTCAAGATTAATGGCCTGGTGATCTCCATTCGTAAGCTCTATTGCTCCTTGTTGAACACTAACAGCAGGCAATACTGTTTGTGATAACAATCCTGTGAGAAACATAAAAAACATGATTATGGCTAATTCGCGAAGAACTCTCGTTTTCTTTTTAGCTTTAATTATATGAACAATACGAACAACTATTATAATAGGCAAAATTAATACCATATATAGTCCCATATCTTGTATATATCGAAGAATCAAATCCATAAGACACCCTAACTTTCATGTAATATCCTTATTCTATTCCCTATTCATTTATATTTATAACTTATTTTATAACTAACCCAATCTTTGCGTATTCATGTTCAAAAAAATGGATATTCTGATATTAGACAAGTCTTACCATAAAGAAATTCAGGCTATCTATTCTATAATAAAGGTACTGCTACAAGCTGAGAAAAAGATGCGCTGCATATTGGAGACCGAAAGGAGTGGCATCACATGCGTTACCTTAGTTCAATACTTACTTTACTTTTTCTAGCTTATTTAACAAGCCCACTCTGGGAAAAGCCGGCTAGTCATTATGTTGACGTTTCTTTTTTGGAGACGATTGACGCTCAAGTAATAAAAGGCTATGAATTCTTGAAAGACCAACCATACATTGACAATACAATTGAAGATCTTTCCCGTTCAATTACAACTTTACCGGAAAAGCTGACCTTGGAAGAAAATGAAACTAGTTATGCCCCTGTTACTCAAGTTGAGAAACCTACTTTAGCGACCCCAACTGACGGATTGTTTTCGGTGCATAATATCCAGATTGGGGACAAAATGGATAGCGTCACACAAGAACTTGGGAAAGCAAAAAGAATTACAACAAATGAATATGGGTCACAGTGGCACACATTTCATAAAGACTTTCAAAACTTTATGATGGTTTCATTTGATGATTCTTCTCGAGTTAATGGTTTATTTACCAATAACGATTTAATCGCTTCTTCCTTTGGAGTTCAGTTAAACAGTCCAAAATCCGTTGTTCAAAAAGCATTAGGGAAACCGATTAAACAAATCCAAAAAGGAAATATCAATTACATTTTGAATGATGATGGTGAGATGGATACATTCTTAATTGAAAATGTATATGTAACTATATTTTATGACGTTCATGAAAATGATACAGTAACTGCCATTCAAATCATTTCTGATGGCCTAGAAAAACAAAAACCTGCCTTATATGGCAACACAAGCGAGGATTTAAGAGAGGGCTTCGAGTTCCAATTATTTGACTTAACGAATGCTGCGCGTGTCCATCACAAAATTCCTCCTGTAACATGGGAATCAACAATACGAGGAACAGCCTACAAACATAGTCTAGATATGGCGGATAAAAATTATTTTAGTCACACTAATTTAGCTGGAAAATCTCCTTTTGATCGCATGACTATGGATGATATTAACTATTCAGTAGCTGGGGAAAACTTAGCCTACGGTCAGTCTAGTAGCATTTTTGCACATGAGGGATTAATGAATTCTATCGGTCATCGGAAAAATTTATTGAAACGAGACTTTACATTTTTGGGTGTAGGTGTCGCCTTTAACGATGAAAACCAACCATATTATACCGAGAATTTTTTCACCCCATAAATGTTGTTCGATAAGAAAAAGGCAGTTCCCTTAAAAATGGAACTGCCTTTTTCTATTAATCGACTGTAGAATTGTTAGAAACTTGATTTGATAGATTTAATTCATTTTGGGAAAACAATTGAAAAGTAAAGGCAAACTCCGTACCAACTCCGACCTTACTTTTAACGTTAACTGTTCCGTTCATCGCTCTTACAATGCTATGCGCAACCATTACACCGAGACCCGTTCCATTGTCTCCTTTTGTTGAATAATAGGGTTCACCTAATCGTTCTATTTGTTCTTTCGTCATTCCAACACCGGTATCTTGAACCTTAATGATTACTTGAGAAGAATTTGATAGCGTCGATATCGATAATTGCCCACCATTTGGCATCGACTCAATCGCATTTTTAAGAACATTTACAAAACATTGATGAAATTTTTGACAGTCCCCTTCTATTAAATTTTGAGAAGAATAATTACTAATCACTTTTACCGAGTTTTTGTTCGCTGACGGTTGGAGTAATTTAATGATTTTGTTAAGTTGTTCTTGAATCTCAAACACTTCTATAGATTCCAGCGTAGGCTTGGAAAATGTTAAATAATCTTGAATCACTTTCTCGGCTGATTGTAACTCTTCTTTCATAATTGATAGGTATTGGTTCCTCTTCTCAACATTCAGTAAATCGTCTTCTAGAAGTTGAAGAAAACCCATTGCTGATGTTAATGGATTTCTAATTTCATGAGAAATAGCTGCACCCATTTGTTCAACGGCATCCAATTTCTCAGCCTTAACCAATCGTTGACGTAAAAGTATATTTTTTTCAATTACTTCCATGATATAAGAAATCATTGCAACGCCCAGAGGAGGTATCAAGATATAGGCAAACCACACATCAAGAGTATGATTGGGGGGGGCTAGAATTTCAAGTCCAACTACCATTAACACACTAACCATCCATGTGACACCAACCGAAAAAAGTATTCGATACTTCGATGTAAGTTTTAAAAACCAAGGAGACATGTACCATAATAAAAAACCAAATATTCCATAAAATCCGACTCCTAAATAAAAACCTAAATCAATTCCATGAAATCCCCGAATGATAATGATTACTAGAGCTAAAATCGGACTCAACCCCATATATAGGCCACCGATCATAAATGGAACAATCCTCAAATCCAAAAGCATTTCTTCATTTAATCGATATGAGAATATAAAACAGAGTATCAACGAAATAACAAAATAAAATTTAGCCGTTTCTTTGTTTAAACGCTTACCACCAGATGTCTCTGCCCACATTAAACAAAAAAACAGTAAAACGATTAATAATGCAAGATTAAATAAGAAATGCACAGTTAATGATTGCACGTAGATACCTCTTCCCTCTATGTATAGGTAAATATTAACTGTAGTATCACATTTTCACAATCATTATTTTATATTTTTGTTGATTATTCACCATTTTCAGACTTCTCCATACTTGTTAACATATTGAATTTGAATCAAAATTAAAAACTGCCATAAAAAGATAAAATCTTTCTAGGCAGTTTAAGATAACAAATATTATATTCCCTGTTACTTAAGCAAGTACTCCTTGAATTATTCCCTCATTATTTGCCACTACAACTTGGTTTCTGCCATTTTCTTTTGCTGCATATAGTGCTTCATCGGCCCTTACAAGTAGTTGTTTAACATGAATATCTGGGGATGTAGCAACACCGGCAGATAAAGTGATAGATATATTTAAATCATCCACCACAATTGGATGTGTTTCTGTTGTATATCGGATTCTTTCTATTACTCGCTGCACATTTTCTTTGTCACAAAAAGGAAGAATTACAACAAACTCTTCGCCACCATAACGTGAAATAATATCAACACTTCTCAAGTTATTAGAAATAATTTGACTTACTTTTTGTAAAACCACATCACCAACAATATGTCCATATTCATCATTCACTTTTTTAAAGTGATCAATATCAATAAAGGCAAGTGACAGTGGAAGAACACCCTTTTTTTTAGATGTATACAACTCATAATAATGCTTAAATGCACGTCTATTATATAGTTGTGTTAAGGGGTCTTTTCTTGCTGAATTTAACAAGTTCGTTTTGTAAACATACTCATCACTTAAATCCTTGACCATCCACAAAAGAAAGAAACTTAAAATAATATTAATTGGTAAAGAGGATGGCACAATAACACTTAAATAGTCAGCAATTGGAATCACGCCGAGAAAACCAATGGATAAACTATTAACGCTATTCATAACCAACACAACCACAAGCATTTTTGTGTATACATGCCATTTTTTTGAAATCCAATAAACCATCATTCCGATTATTGAAAGAATGATTACTGTAATAAATCCTGCAATTGCTGCTTCGCTGATTCCGAATGTAAATCGAGCCAAGCCTATACCAATGCCTATCATAAGTATGTAAAGAGGGTTTCGTGTATACATTGCTGCAATAATTATAGGAATAAATCGCAAATCAAATATTACTGAGTCACTTAGATGAATTCCGAAGAACATCGAGCACCAACCACCTAATATTGCAATCAAAATAAGCGAAAACTCAATGAAATTTTTACTTGAATTCACTAAAAACTGTTTATATAAAAACCCTGATAAATAAATAATGGTGATTAATACTGAAAAGTTAACCAAATATTCCTTAATATACAACATGTCTACTGCCCCCTTCTTGTTTCTATACTTAACATGCCCCTTGGAAAGATCTTGAAGATTTATTTTTATAAGACAAATTTATCATAAATTTTAGTAATGTGAATTTTTAATAGGCAAGCCAATATTTCTATACCCAAGGAATAAAAAATTAACACAATTTTCAACATTATAATTTTCTTAATATGAGGTTTCGGATTAAGATAACTTTTCAATAAAGACTACTTTTAAATAGTCACCTTCTTTATATTCATTGATTGTTTTAAAGTCATTTGGAAGACTGAACTCTTCTCGGATGACAAAACTACCGCCTGTTTGTTTAAATGCCTTTTCAATAAATCCTTTGAATTTAGCCATTCCAAACGTACTACAGTTTGATGACGCGACGATAATGCCATTTTTCTCTGTAATAGATATTGCTTGCACTAATAACTCAGGATAGTCCTTTCCAGCGCTAAATGTATGTTTTTTTGAACGTGCAAAACTTGGAGGATCTAAAATAACCAAGTCAAATGTTAATTTTTTACGAACGGCATATTTAAAGTAATGAAAAACATCTTCTACGATAATGTCTTGGGCCTCATAATCTATGGCATTTACGCTAAACTGCTCTATGGTTTTGCTTTTACTGCGATTGGCTAAATCTACACTTGTCGTTTTGATTGCACCACCAAGTGCAGCTGCTACTGAAAAAGCTCCCGTATAAGAAAAAGTGTTCAACACATTTTTTCCTTGTGAATACGAATCATGTATTGTCTTACGAACATCTCGTTGATCTAAGAAAATACCAACCATTGCCCCATCATTTAAATACACAGCAAAATTCATATCATTTTCTTTAACAAGTAAAGGCTCAGGTGCTTTCTCTCCTGAAATAAAGTCATCATCTTCCATGTATGTGCCTTGTGATGCAAAACGTTTCTTTTCATAAAGACCTTTGACATTGACTGTATTCGTTAATGCTTGGATTACTTCATTCTTAAACTGATAAATTCCTTCACTATACCAACTAATGACATAGTAGCCCTCATAATAATCAATCGTTAACCCTCCAACGCCATCGCCTTCTCCATTAAAAACACGGAAAGCAGTTGTTGTAGCATCTTCAAAAAGAGACGAGCGATGTTCTATAGCCAGATTCAGCTTCTTCTCAAAGAAGTTGACATCGAATGTTTCTTGTTGATTTTGACTTAACACCCATCCTCGACCTTTGTTTTGTTTGCCATAGTAACCCTTGCCCAAAAATTGATGTTTATCATCAATTAATTCGATAATAGTCCCCTCAACGCTTACGTCCTTCATGTTCATAATCGCTTCCTCCATAATTAGAGGATAACCAGCCTTGATATTTTTAGCATAATTAGATTTCACTTTAAGCTGTATATTTTTTTTCATATAATCACCCATTCATTTCTTTTTCTCTATTCTACCCCTGTTTTGACTGAAAATCATACGGATGTACATTATCAGTCCTAATTTCATTTATTGCTCCGTAATTTCTACTGCGTAAAAGCCATACAATGTAAGAATGTCTGTTTTTATGGAAGGAGTTTATTGCCATGGCTATAAAGCCTCCGCAACTTAAAGCTGGCGATACAATCGGGATTGTTACGTTAGGCAGTCCTTTAAGTGCTACTGTAATCAATCAAGGGATTACAACGTTAGAAAATATGGGCTTCAGTGTACTAGTTGCTGATCATGTTTACGATTCTGTTGGATTTCTTGCTGGAACCCCAGAACAACGCGCAGCAGATTTAATGAAGATGTTTGAGAATAAAGATGTGTCTTGTATTTTACCAACTAGAGGAGGAGTAGGAGTCGCAGGGATTCTTCCATTCCTTGATTTCTCAGTGATTTCCAAAAACCCCAAAATCATTTCTGGCTACAGTGATATTACCGTATTATTAAATGCACTATATGAGTATTCTGATTTAATCACTTTCCAAAGTCTCTTATTACTAGACTTCAACCCTCAAACACCCGCTTATAATTTCAATCAATTCTTTGCTGCTACTTCTGCCTTAACAGCACCTTGGGAAATAGTTAATCCTCCAGAGATTCCATTAGTAAATAAAGTTGCTGGAGATGTAACAGGTCCAATTGTTGGTGGGAATTTAACTTCTTTTGTTGGTACATTAGGCACTTCTTTTGAAATTAATACAGAAGGAAAGATTTTGTGCCTTGAAGAAACGCATGAACCAATAAATACAGTGTATCGCTACTTGAGCCACTTAAAACTAGCGGGAAAATTTGAAGATTGCATCGGAATACTTATGGGTGAATGCACCAATTGCGAGCCTGCCTACGGAGTCAATTACAATGAACTCATTGATGAATTTCTAGTTCCTTTAGGTAAACCATTAATGACTAATTTAGCCACAGCACACGGCCGATTCAAAGCAGCCATACCAATTGGAGCAAGTGTGAGGATGAATACAACTGAAAGAAAGTTAACTGTTACCGAAGCAGTGGTAAGTCCTTAAAATCACAAAAAAACCGACTGCAGTTGTATGCACTCGGTTTTTTGATTTTACTTGCTTATTTTTTCAATAAAGAAGCCCACTCAGTTTCAAGCCATTTATCAAAGTCTGATCCTTTTTCGCCTTCATACGCATCGTATACATCGAGTCTCATTTTTTTGAACTTCTCTTTAAACTCTTCATAAGTATGATCTGCTGGCAAACTCTTTTTAATGCGCAACAAGATTTTAGAAGTTCCTTTAATAATATCGAATTTAGTTTGCTTTGGTGGCGTCACATCTTCACCAAAAGCTTTAAGTTGTCTGTATGCCGCTTCTTGGATTTTGAACACAGGGTCTTTTGTCATTCTTGTTGTAAGAACATCAATTACTTTGCTGTGTTTGTGTTGACCTAATTCTTCAACTGCATCAAAACGCACTCTCCAACTTGACGTGCGATTTGCAGCCTTTTTTAGTTCCTCGTAATTTTCTGGTAACTCATTTTGTACATTGTTAGTCATAGTTCAATCTCCTTTTATATAAAAATCCATATGTGGATAAGAAAACATTCATGCATGGAACAGAATATCCTTTACCAAGTATTGTACCATTTTCTGACCCTTCACATACGTTGTTTCATGAAATGAGATTATTCAAACCAATTGATGAGCTACGAATCCGCTATTTAATCCAATTTATTCTTTGATTATTTCTTTCAACTCTGACCAATTTGTAATTCTTGGAACCGTCAAATGTTGATTATACGATTGATTCATGACGTATACTTTTAGCGAATCCTCTGAAAGTGTATTCAAAACATCCGGCTTATCATCAAAATAATAATCCAGCTCTAACTCTTTAATAATATTCACTTTATCTTGGTCTTTCATTCCATAGAAAAATCTCTCTTCTTTTACAGGAAAACCTTGTTCGATCATCCACTTTTTCGTGCGTTCCCCGTGTTCACTAGGTCTAGCCGTTATATAGTAAATCTCATGACCTTGCTTATTCAGTTCTACCAATGTTTCGACAGCATCTGGGTAAGCAGGACAAGACGTATAATAAATCTCTTCTAAAGTGTTATTCCACATATTTTTTCCTTGCTCTGCTGTAAGACCGAATGCTTCATGAATTTCAACCTTGTCTAATTCATGGAAAACATCCATTGGAACAGACTGCTTTAAGTTTTTATTGTAAATGTGAAAAGCATGTTCTCTTAGACTAATAAGTGTATCATCGATATCAAAACCAAATTTCATCATATATCCCTCAATTGCTTAATCAATTTTTGTACCTTGGATAACCAACAAACTTAAAATCTTTCCCAATTTTAATAATATCAGCATCCAGTAGTTCGACTGCATCGCCCATCTTATCGATACCCGATCCTTCTAAGAAAGTTGGCGCTTGTTGTCCCCCGATTAATTTTGGAGCAATATAAATAACCGTTTTGTCGATTAATTTATTTTCTAAAAAGGCAGCATTAATTGTGCCTCCACCTTCGATTAATAAAGAAGAAATACCTCTTTCACCTAGGATGCGCACGACTTCTGTTGGATTAACATGCGTTAAACCAGTCGTAGGAAATACGGAGATTCCCATACTTTCTAACAATGCTTTCTTCTCCGCATCAAAATTCGCACTTGTAAATATCCATGTGTCAGCCAATCTATCTGTAATGACTTTGCGGTCTAACGATATTTTTAGCGTAGAATCCAACACAATGCGAAGTGGATTACGGCCATTCGGAATTCTAGTAGTTAACTCTGGATTATCAGCAATCACCGTGTTTACACCGACAAGAATCGCCATGTTTTCATTACGTAACTGATGGACATCATGTCTAGCCTTCTCAGATGTAATCCACTTACTATCTGAAGAATGAGATGCAATTTTACCATCTAATGTAATGCCTGCTTTTAATGTAACGAAAGGTGTCTTTGTCACAATATACTTGTTAAAAACTTCATTCATTATTCGAGATGGCTCTTCAAGGATGCCGAGGACAACTTCAATCCCTGCTTCTTCAAGGATCTTTACGCCATTCCCTGAAACAATAGGGTTAGGATCAAGCGTTGCGATAACTACTGTTTTTATTCCCGCTTCCACAATGGCAACTGCACACGGTCCCGTTCTTCCGTGATGAGAACAAGGTTCAAGGGTTACATAGATTGTGCCCCCTCTTGCTTTGTCTCCTGCCATGCGAATCGCATGAATTTCTGCATGTGGCTCTCCAGCCTTCAAATGGGCACCTACTCCGACAATTCGGTTATTGTTGACAATAACAGAACCCACAAGAGGGTTCGGATCGGTTTGCCCTTTCATTGCTTGTGCATTTTTCAAAGCCAGTTCCATATAAAATTCGTGATTAGGCATTTGGACAAGTCCCCTCAGCCTCTGCCTCTAGATGACCAGAGCGCTTAATTTTTGTTTGCAAGTATGCCTCGTTAAATTCCGAAACATCTCCCCATAAAGGTGTCCGTCCTGAAATCGGAAGGCCCGCGTCAATTAGTGCAGCTAGTTTTTTAGGATTGTTTGTCAATAGTGTTACTGGCTTAGAACGTAATGCTTTTAACACTTGGATGGCATCATCATAGTTGCGTGAGTCATCTACAAAACCAAGACTTTCGTTAGCTTCTACTGTGTCGTAGCCATTTTCTTGAAGAATATAAGCCATTGCTTTACTAAATAAGCCTATTCCCCTTCCTTCATGGTTTGCTAAGTAGAATAAAGCACCTGCTCCATGATCTACAATCATTTGCATTGATTCTTTTAATTGGAAGCCACAGTCACATCTTTTACTTCCAAAGATATCGCCTGTATGACAGATAGAATGCATTCTTATTAGTGCATCTTCTTGGTGTTCAAAGTCACCATAAATGAGAACACTTGATTGTTGAAGTTCTGCTAAGTTGGCAGAAGAGAGTTTGTCGATGATTTGGTGGATGTCTTCTTTCACTTCTTTTGTTTGTAACCAACAGTACCATTGAAATACGACTGTCTCTCCATACAAATTAATGGGTAGTTTAATTGGCCCAACTAGATATATAGAACCTTGATTCGATTGAATTAATTGAATTTTATCATCTAATACAGCAAGTGCTTCTTTAGAAACCGTTTGTACTTTATTCATGTTCATATCCCCTTTTTTATTTCTCATTAAGAAAAGCGCAAAGCGCCGTCTAGCTCGACACCGGCGCTGGAAGAACCGATGCGAAAGCCCGCTTTCGCCTAAGGGTCTGAAGCTTAGGTGAGAGCTGGCGCTTGGAGCTAGACATAGCTACGCCAAGTTCAAAGGTGTAGCTTGAAAAAACTTATACTTTGTATCTAAAAAAACTAAAGCTTTCAAAGTTTCTTTTTTAAAGGTTACTTTATGTAAGTAATTATATTTTTGTAACTTGATATTGTCAAGTAAGCAAAGTGTCTAGACGGAAATTTACCTGGTGTAGCTTTAGCTTTTACTTACGTTCAGTTTATCAAACTTATGAACTTTCTTAATAATCGAATGGGTTTTGCGACACATTCACACTATCACGCTGGAAAAAATTTTCATCCTGCCTTGCACTATGGTTTAGAGAATTAAAAGACTAAAAATAAACTACCTCAGATTCAGAACATCCGGTTTTTCATACTTCTTGAAAATCTCAGTCTGACTTTTCGAGGTTGACGTCTGAAAAAATGGCGTTGACGTCTGAAAAAACGGCATTCACGTCTGAAAAATAGACGTTGACGTCTGAAAAACACTATAACCACAAAAAAATAGAGCTTTACGGTGATTCAGCTAGTTTTCATTCGCTTCGGACGCTTTACCTGCTCCATCATGGTCTAGAGAACAAAGTGGATGGTCTGGTTACTGTCTGCGTCCCTTAGCCCTCTCCTCAATGTTTAGATTACCTTGATTTATTTTGCACTTAACTAGCTGTAACACCCAAAAAGCTCAACATAAAAAGGAGTGGTGCCATTTCTGGTACCACTCCTATCAAACGTTCATATGAAATTTAAGAAGTTAGTTTATTAGCAGCACGTTCCTCAGTTTCTGCAACGATAACTGCACATGCTGCATCCCCTGTTATATTGACTGCCGTTCTAGCCATATCAAGTAAACGATCAATACCGATAATTAATGCGATACCTTCAACCGGTAAGTCAACAGAGGTTAATACCATAGCTAGCATGATCAAACCAACCCCAGGAACTCCAGCTGTACCAATACTAGCAAGTACTGCAGTTAAAACAACAATCACTAAAGCGGTTAATGATAAATTCACATCATACACTTGAGCGATGAATATGGTTGCTACACCTTGCATAATGGCTGTACCGTCCATATTGATCGTAGCTCCTAGTGGTTGAACGAAGCTAGAGATTGTCTTCGGAACACCTAGATTTTTTTGTGCAACACTCATTGAGACTGGCAATGTCGCATTACTACTAGATGTACTAAAAGCAACGCCCATTGCAGGTGCAAAGCCTTTGAAGAAATGAATTGGATTTCTTTTTGCAATCAGTAGGATTGTGGAACCATAGGTCACGATTGCATGAACAACCAATGCTAATAAGACAACAATCATATACAAGCTCATGGCTTTAATGGCATCCAGTCCTTGCTGACCAATTGCAGAGGCAAGGAGAGCAAACGTACCATATGGAGCAAATTTCATCACAAGGTTAACTAGATACATCATGATATCATTACCTTGTTCAAGAAGATCTTTCACTTTTTCGACTTTCGTGCCAAGCATAGTTAAAGCAAATCCAATAAAAATTGCGAAGACAATTATTTGCAACATATTACCTTCAGCAAACGATTGAATTGGATTAGTTGGTATAATGTTTAACAATGTTTCTGAAATTGGAGGCGCTTTCTCACTACTGTATTCTAATCCTGTAGTATTGAATGTACCTGCGTTACCAGGTTCAAATAAGTAAGCTAATCCTAAACCAATAACAATGGCAACTGACGTTGTCGCTAAAAAGTACGAAA
Source organism: Paenisporosarcina sp. (assembly GCF_049671445.1). GTDB lineage: Bacteria > Bacillota > Bacilli > Bacillales_A > Planococcaceae > Paenisporosarcina. The sequence continues at coordinate 67,431 of NZ_JBATUX010000022.1, forward strand.
TGGTTTTTAAACCAATGCGACCTAATTTTTTCGGATCTCCAAGACCAGCAGTACCTAATGCGATGGAGATGAAAACGATCGGTACAACGAGCATGGTAATTAAATTAATAAATATTTTCCCAACTGGTGTGAAAAAGTATTTATCTACAGGCAGAAACAAATCCGGTGCAAATACATTCAAGATAATTCCTGTTATAGCACCTAAGACAAGTGCGATAATAATTTTAATCGATAAGTTCATAAACTGTTCCCTCTTTCTTGTGACTAACCTACTAATAACCGAAACTCAGTAAGGATGATTGAAAAGTTACTGTCATCTTTGTCGAAGTTTGTCATCATATAATATGTTTATAAGAATGTATTCACTTTATTCGATAAATATAAACCTGTAAAGAGAGCATATTTGACTAGTAACTATGTAAAAATTTTGATTTCGCAAAAAAAAAATAGAGTTGGTTCACTGAAGGAACCAACTCTTTCATATTTAATAATTGTAATTTTATAGCCAGTCTTCTTCAGTTATGTCGAAATTCTTTTCAGCCCAAGCTATAGCTTCTTCAACAGTTTCAACCTTATGGTCATCTTGAACTGCCCAATCTTTATCGCACATAAATAAATACAACCCAGTCTCTTCTTCATCTTCATACTTTGCTATAGCTAGTCCAGTTATGGCTACTTCAATTGTTACACCTTTTTTTTCTTCGAAAAACATGACACTTAATTTTTGAGTAGCGTCATTCTTCGTTTGTTTTATTACTTTTGCACCATCAAGTTCATTTATTACAGTCATTATTTATTTCCTCTTTTCATTTTTTAAAATTGGCTTCCTTTTATCTTACCATTATCTTCATTAAGCAATACACTGTGCAAATTAATCTCATTTATTTGCATAGTGTATTGTTGTTTATTCGTAAATGAGCCAACAAGTTTGAAAATCACATACTTGTGGGTCTTACGCTTTCTAAGAGTTGCTCCTGCGGTTACTATTCACAAAGAATACGACCAAACTACCTTTGCCCATATTCTTTCTTGCCGCATGCTAGGTGCAAATGTACTCTTTCATTTTTACTTCAATATCAAGAGCATGCTTTAATTAAGCTTCATTGTATAGTTAATATGGGAATCGGCTCAACTCTAGCGGAATAACGGGCTAACAGTCTCTTCTAAATTATATTGTAGTTTATCGTACATTTGCGCTAGCAGCACGTTCCGCATGAGCCTATTCACATTGTTTAATTATTTACTAACAACCGAAATATTAAAAATCTCTCATTTTCATTATGTTCATAAAGTCCCGAAACTTTCACTTCTTTAAAGTATTTGAAGGGAGTTCTCGCATTAAGAAACTGGATGTAATCGGTAGTCGGATAGTAAAGTATCAAATCCACGTTGCGCTCGTGCTGATCCACAGATTGTAAAATATTTTCAACCACTTTCATAAAAATTTGAACTGAGAATGGATTAAAAAAATAAAATACATTGTCATTTGACTTAATTTCATAGTCTTGTGCAAAACACTTCTCAAATGTAATTGAATCATTCTTCTGCTTCGTTTTCTGTTTATAAACTTCTAAGTTTTCGAGTGCTTCTCGGTAGAGCTTGTTACTCATTTCAATTCCGATAACGGTAGTTTGAAAACGATGATGAATGTAAAAAGGTAAGCGACCCTTGCCGCTTCCGAAATCTATAACTTTATCCGTGTTTTTAAGCTCGTGCTCAGAAAAAAATTCTTCTAGTCCCTTATAGGGAGTTGCTTCATAACGATTATAATGAACGGATTGATTAATAACTTCTAGCGTCCCAACAGTTTTTATATAAAGCAATTGATCATAATCTGTATCATTCATAAAAATACCTCTGTTCGATTATTGGATAATTTCATGTTATAGGCAATGCATTTCAGCTTCTGCTAGATCCCAAGGAACTGTATAACCTTTTCCTTTTGCACAAAAAACAGATGAAGAGCTATAGTCGGAATCTGCATTCTTATTGTAAGAAATTCTTTCGATAACTTCAGGTTCATTATGACATCTTTCATAGCCACCAAAAACTAGATTTAGCACACCTTTTCCTTGTGTAAATGACGCAAGTTCAGACGCATAATTCATGAAAGTAGCTACTGGCACTTTGCCTGTCAACAGTGCTTTATTTCCTTCTGTTATTGGAGCATCAAAGGTTCCATGAGCGATTTGTATATCTGATAATACCTTTCCCATTTGATCCAAATCAACTTTTATTTTGAAACGGTAGTATGGCTCCAATACAAGATTTTGTGCTTTTTCTAATCCTTGTCTGAGTGCTCGATATGTTGCTTCTCGGAAGTCACCGCCAGATGTATGTTTATTGTCAGCTCGTCCTGTTAGTAAGGTGATTTTCATATCCGTTAAAGGCGACCCAGTCAACAAACCATTATGAGTTTTTTCAAAAAGATGGTGTTGCACTAAATTTTGGTTTCCAATCGATAAGTCATTCGCATGACACACATTCTCAAACGCAATCCCACTATTTCTTGGAGCAGGTTCAATTTTCAGATGCACTTCAGCATAATGTTTCAACGGTTCAAAATGACCGTATCCATTCACAGTTGAGTCAATTGATTCTTTATATAAAATTTTCGGTTCTTCAAAACTAACCTCTATATGAAACCTCTCTTTTATAATCTGTTTCAATATTTCTAATTGAATCGTACCCATTACATGAATATGAATTTCCTGTAAACGCTCTTCCCACGTGACATTCAAAGATGGATCTTCTATATCTAATAGTTGAAAATATCGTAAAGCCTCTTTTATATGTACCGATGAGTCAAAAACTACTTTAGACTTTAAGGTTGGTACCATTTCATAAACAGCTTTTTCATGTATAGTCCCTAATCCATCACCCGTAGATGCACCTGACAATCCAATGACTGCGAATAACTCACCAGCTTTAACACGCTCAACTGTTTTGTAAATATTTCCGTTATACACTCTAATTTGCGTAATTTTTTCCGTATTTCTATTTTCTCCATTACCATACGACACTTCATCTCGTACACTCACAGTCCCACTCAACGATTTTACAAAAGTAATTCTCGTTCCTTTTTCATCATGACGAATTTTATAAACACGTCCTGAAAATGCGTCTTCATTTAAATAATTTGTAACAGTCAATAGATGAAATTTTTCCAAAAAACCGCTAATTCCTATGTCTTGTAATGCAGAACCATTCGAACACGGAAAAATCTTGCCTTCTTTAATCAATTCTTTCATTGTAGATAGCCATAAATCTTTTTGATAACCACTATCCATGTATTGTTCTAAAAGAATTTCATGACGTTCAGCTAAAAATTCAATGAGGTTTTCTGTCATTTCATCTTGCTGAAATTCATCGGTCATATCAAAGATAACCGATGAAAATTCTTGATGAATTTCTTGAAGGACATTTGTAACATTTGCACCTTCCCGATCAGTCTTATTTATAAAGAAAAACGTTGGGATATTGTGTTTTCTAAGCATCTGCCAAATCGTCGTCGTGTGTCCTTCAACGCCTTCAACCGCACTAAGAATAACAATGGCATAATCCATGACCTGAACAGAACGCTCCATCTCAGGTGAGAAATCTACGTGACCCGGATTATCAATTAAATAATAGGTTGTATCCTGATAAGAAAAGGTTGCTTGGTCAGCAAATACAGTGATGCCTCGTTCCCTTTCAATTTCGTGACTGTCGAGGAAAGCATCTTTATGATCCACTCTTCCTCTATTCTTTATACTTTTTGTATGGAAGAGAATTTGCTCTGCGAATGTTGTTTTTCCTGCATCAACATGCGCAAATACACCAATTATTTTATTCATACAACCACCCCACTTACCTTTATACTATCTTAGATTTTACCAAACATAAAAGCGGATACCCTAATTAGGTACCCGCTTCATCTAGTATTCTCAATTTAAGAATTCTTTTGTACGTTTTTAATATCTGTTTGACTATAGCTCCCTGCATCTGAGTTGCCTGTTTTTTTAGCAAGTACTTCTTTCACTTCATTATAAGTTAATCCCGAGTTTTCATTATTTCGCTTAACATCTGCAATATTTGTTCCTGATGCTGTAAATCCGTCCTGGATATGTTGATTATTCTCCATTAAATTCGCCTCCTTTGTATGTTGTTATGCTTTTCAGCACGAAATTTTAGTCTTTCATAAACGTAGTACACTTTGTCGTAAATAATGCCTCCACTCAAGTGAGCAGAGGCATTGTTTTATTAATCTTTTCGGTCGTCTCGTCTCTTCATTCCCATAAGACCAGCTAATCCTAATAACCCAATCCAGCCCCATTCCATATCATCATCATCGTCGTCAGTTGCTGTGTCAGCAGCTACGTCGTTATTATTATTATCATTACCGTCATTGGTATCAGCAGCATAAGCAGCATTAGCAGATGAGATTACTGTAAATGAAAATGTTAGGGCAAATATTAGTGCAAGTACTTTTTTCGCCATATTAATTCCTCCTTAATTAGTCTGACTTATTATGTTCAAGATAGTGAATATCATACGTTTTAACGAAAAGTGTCCTATGTGTACATAGAGAAGAAATGTAAGCACATAATACAATTTGTAATTCGTTTTTACGAATTGCAAACAACATGTAGAGGAGAGATAATTTGGGTATTTTAAGTGGAAATCCGAAAGACGAGCCAATGCATGATGGTGAAGTATTTGGAGTTTGGTCATTCATTACTGCAAATAATGGACTTTTAAGTATTTATCAAGCCTTCATTAATCATGTGGGAGATAAAGATCTGAAAATGATGCTTGAAGATGCGGTAAGAATGATGAAAGATGAAAATAAACAAGCTTCCGAATTACTTAAGGCAAATGGAGTTGCTCTTCCTCCAGCTCTACCAGATCGACCAGTTGCTTCAGCGGAAGAAATTCCTGTTGGCGCAAGATTTATGGATCCAGAAATAAGTGCAATTCTGTCAGTAAATGGAGCGGCTGGTTTGGTTGCCTGTAGTCAAATGATAGGTCAATCGATTCGAGAAGATATTGGCTTAATGTTCGGTCATTTCCACATGAATAAAGCTCAATTTGGAGCGAAATTGCTTAAACTTAACAAAGAAAAAGCATGGCTTATTCCCCCTCCTTTACATGTAGCACCACAATTAGCTTCAGTTCATTAATAAAAATAATGAAAAGAAAAGAATCCCGCAATTGCTGGATTCTTTTCTTTATTTAGTGCTTTTAAAGATAACCATTTAT